>CAVOJA010000131.1:0-37725 GCA_963696015.1 uncultured Holophagales bacterium | reverse complement strand
ACTGAGCGACGGCCGGGTTCACTCCGTGCCGCCGGGAGATCGTCATGAAGTGGTCGTATTCCATCGCGCGGATCTCGGGCATCGACATCAAGGTCCACGCGACCTTCGCGCTCATCCTCGCCTACGGCGCGTTCCGCTGGGGCTTCCCGAAGGGCTTCGAGGGGGAGTCCTCCCTCCCGGGAGCCGTCTTCGGGATGGGCCTGATGATCCTCCTCTTCACCTGCGTCGTCCTGCACGAGCTGGGGCACAGCCTCGTCGCGCAGAAGTTCGGCCTCACCGTCCGGGAGATCGTCCTCCTTCCGATCGGCGGCGTGGCGCGCCTCGAGAAGAACCCCGAGAAGCCGCTCCACGAGCTCCTCATCGCGGCGGCGGGCCCGCTCGTGAACGTGGCGATCGCCATCCTCCTCTTCTTTGCCGGAGGCCTCGCCGTCAGCGTCGGCGCGCTCGAGGGTCGGACGCTCTTCCAGACGACCGACGGTCCCCCAACGCTCACCACGCTCTGGGCCTGGCTCTTCACCGCGAACGTCGCCCTCGCCCTCTTCAACCTCATTCCCGCCTTCCCGATGGACGGCGGGCGGATCCTCCGCGCAGCCCTCGCCCTGAAAATGGGCTTCTCCCGCGCCACCCGGATCGCGACCGGCGTCGGCCAGGCCGTCGCCTTCGCCTTCGGCCTCTTCGGCGTCCTCAGCGGGAACATCCTCCTCGTCGTCGTCGCCTTCTTCGTCTTCATGGGGGCGGGGCAGGAGCGGGCCGAGGAGCAGGCGCGAGCCGTCCTGACGACGCTCTGCGTCGGCGACGCCTACAACCGGCACGCCCTCACGCTCTCGCCGGGCGACCACGTCAGCAAGGTCGTCGACTACATCCTGACGAGCTACCAGCCCGACTTCGCCGTCCTGCAGGGGAGCGCGTTCCTCGGCGTCGTCACGCGCGACGACGTCCTGAAAACGCTCGCGACCGAAGTGACCGACCTCTACGTCGCGGGAATCATGAGAAGGGACGTCCTCACCGTCCAGGCATCGCAGGGGCTCGACGAGGTCCGCCGGCTCATGGCCGAGAAGGGGGAGCGGATCGTCGCGGTGAACAGCGGTGAACAGTTCCTCGGTCTCGTCAGCGCCGAGGACATCGGCGAGGCGCTCGTCGTCTCCAGCTTCGTCCAGATGCGGGACCGGCGTCGGGCGACGGCCGAGGCCGAGGCGGACTGAGCCCGGGTCCCGGTGAACCCGGGGCGTTCAGCCCGCGAGCTTTCCGAGCGCCTCGTTCAGAGCCTTGCGGAACGCCGCCGGCGGGGCCTCCTCGCGGGCGAGAAGGGCCGCCAGGTGAACGACCGTCTGCTTCTGCGCGCGAACAGGGACGAACGCGGCCGGGTCGATCGCCGGCCCGCTCTTCCAGAGGGCTGTGTTCTCGGCGGAGAGGGCCGCGAGCCACGTCTCGAGCGGCTTCGGGTCGAAGTCCTTCCGCCGGGTCAGCGAGAGGAGGGCGAGCGCGAGCCGCTCGTCCTCACCCCATGTGAATACGACGCCGGCGGTCCGGAGTCGCGAGGCGATGGCCTCGACGATCCGCGCCTGCCCGGCGGGCGTGAGCCTCGGGTTGCGGGCGAGGAACTTCAGGACGTCGGCGGTGTGGGCCGTCGCGTGGACCCACCCGGAACCGGGGACGAACCCGCGAAGGTCCTTCTCGGCGCCGAGGTAGCCGGTCGAGGCCGAGAGAAGATCGTCGAACGCCTCCTGCGTCATCGAAGGCCTCTTCAGGTCGGCCGCGGCGAGGATCGAGAGCCCGATGGCGGAGAACGACCGCCCGTAGGCCGACCCGGCGTCCGCCTCCCCGAGCCCCGTCTTCAGGCCGGCCTGGAGCCGGAGGCGTAGGCGCTCGAGGTCGGCCGGGGGAACGAGGCCGTCCTTGTAGACCCACCGTGCGAGCGCCTCGTAGCCGATCCCGTCGCGGAGCGCCGGGTCGGGGGAAGAGAGGAGGTCCGCCGCCTCGAGGGCGAGGGCGCCGGCCGATTCCCCTTCGGGAACAGCGAAGTCCTTCGTGGCGAGGCCCAGCCAGAAGGCGCGGTCGTGGCCGGGGGGGCCGGCCGCAGCGGGCAGGGCGAGCAGGAGGGAGAGGATCCCGGCGGCGACGCGCATGCTCCGTGTACGGGTGCTGGCGTCCCCGGGTTCCAGTCAACGGCCGGAGGTGAGCGCTTCCCGGGCCCGGGCGAGGACCGAATCGAACATCGCCGGGGTCAGCCTCCCCGTGTTCGTGTTCTGCCGGCTCACGTGGTACGAGCCGAGGAGCGTCACCGGGCCGCGGTTCGGGACGTCGAGCATCGCCTCGGCCCCGTGCCCGAAGGCCGGAGCCGGCCGCGGGACCGAGGCCCGTGCGTCGCCGAGGACGCGGAGCGTAGAGGCCCAAGCGAGGCCCCCGAGGGCGAGGAAGACGCCGACGTTCGGCAGCAGCGCGAACTCGCGGACGAAGAACGGCCGGCAGCGGTCGAACTCCTCCGGCGTCGGACGGTTGTCGGGCGGAGCGCAGCGGACCGGGGCGAGGACGTATGCGCCGGCGAGCGCGAGGCCGTCGCCGCGCCGGAGCGACATCGGCTGGTTCGCGAAGCCGGCGCGGTGAAGCGCCGCGAAGAGGAAGTCGCCCGAGGAGTCGCCGGTGAAAACCCGGCCTGTCCGGTTGCCACCGTGCGCGGCCGGCGCGAGGCCGACGATGAGAAGCCCCGCCGCCGGGTCGCCGAAGCCGGGGACGGGACGGGCCCAGTAGTCCTCGCCCGCGAAGCGTCTCGGGGGCTTTCCCGCGCTCTCCTCCCGCCACGCCACGAGCCGCGGGCAGGCCCGGCAGGCCTCGATCTCCCGCGTCAGCGTGGCGAGCTTCCGGCTCACCGGACGGGTGCCCGCTGCCGCCGGAAGGCCTTCGCCGCGAGGACCGCGAGCGTGATCGCGGTCAGAGGCAGCACGAAGTACGTCATGGCGTGCTGGAAGCCCGGCAGTGCCGCGGACTGTGCCACCTTCAGCACGAGGAAGGACGCGTAGGTCGTGTAGAAGAAGAGGAAGAGCGCCCCTTCCCACCGCGCGATGACGTGCCCGGTGAAGAAGATCGGGAGGCAGGCGACGGCGACCGCGATCATGACCGGGGTGTCGAAGGCGAGGGCCTGCGAGGCGACCGGGACGCCGGTCGGTGCGACGAGGCCCGTCACGCCGAGGACGGCGAGGATGTTGAAGATGTTCGAGCCGACGACGTTCCCGACGGCGATCTCGCGGTGACCGCGCCAGGCGGCGAGAACCGACGTCGCGACCTCGGGGAGCGACGTCCCTGCGGCGACGATCGTCAGGCCGATCACGAGCTCGGAGACCCCGAACGACCGGGCGAACGCCACGGCGCCGTCCACGAGCCAGCGGGCGCCGAGGATGAGCATCCCGAGCCCGGCCAGGACGAGGAGGAGGTTGGCCCACGAGGAGCCGGTCGGTCCTCCCGGCATCTCCGCCGCCGTCTCCGCGCGCCTGGCGGCGCGCTCCTTCCTGCTCTGGAGCACCGAGAAGGCGGTGTAAGCCACGATCCCGGCGAAGAGGAGCGCCCCGTCCAGGCGCCCTACCCGACCGTCGAGCGCGAGAGCGGGGAGCAGGAGAGAGGCTCCGATCATGATGGGGACGTCCCGGCGCATGAGCTGCCGGTCGACCAGGAGCGGCGCGACGAGCGCGCTCAGGCCGAGGATGAAGAGGACGTTGAAGATGTTCGAGCCGACGACATTTCCGTAAGCGATGTCGGCCTGCCCGGCGAAGGCCGCCTTCACGCTCACGGCCATCTCGGGGGCGCTCGTCCCGAAGGCGACGACGGTGAGGCCGACGACGAGCGGCGAGATGCCAACGGCGAGTGCGATGCGCGAGGCGCCGCGGACGAGCAGGTCGGCCCCGAGGACGAGGAGGCCGATGCCGAGGATGAAGAGGGCGATGGAGAGTGCGCTCACGAGAGCCTCCACGACGCCCGCTGAACCGGGACCCTTCCGGCTCTCACGGCAGGATCGCCCACGTCGCCTTCAGGACGACCTGCCACGCCCGGCGCTCGAGCCCCTCGCCCGTCGCCCGGTTGTAGACGAGGTAGACGTCCGAGCCGGGCCGCCACATCCATCGCAGGCGCGTGTTGAGGCTCGCGACGTCCGCCTCCGAGTTCACCTGGGTGAAGGCCGTCAGGAGCAGGGACCTCGAGAAGTTCCAGGTGCCGCGGAGCCCGAAGAGCGAGGTGGTGAAGGCGCCCCCCGGGAGCCTCACGTCGTTGTACTCCTCGGTCAGGGCGACGAGGAGGTGCGGGTTCGGGCGCCAGGAGAGCTCTCCGGCGTACGTCTCGAGGTGCCCATCGTAGAAAGTCCCCCACTCGACGCTCCCGCTCGCCGAGAGCGCGGCCGCCTCGCTCGTGCCGGCCTCCACCGAGTGCCGCCGGTTCCAGTACGCGCCCGCGGGGACGTGGATGCCGGCGCTGATCTCGAACGGCTCGTCGAGGCGGTCCCACTCGTCGGAAAGGGGTTCGGCCTCGAGGTAGCTCGCGTCGCGCCCCTCGGCGCGCAGCTCGGCCCGGATCTCGCGCCCGACGGGCGCCCCGTCCGGGTCCTCGAAGTAGTCGACCTCGGCCCCTACGCTCCATTCCCTCACGAATCCGCCCGAAGGGTAGAAGCGGCGCGCCGCACGGCCGAAGAGGTTCGTGATGCCCGTGCGTGGGACGAAACCGACACCCGGATCGAAGTCCTCGTCGTAGCGCTTCAGGCTCGAGTAGAGCTGCCAGGTGCCGTCGTCGAACTGGCCGGAGACGCGCCAGCCGTCGGTGTCGGGCCGCCCCTCGGGGTCGCGCGTCGTGGCCCAGAAGGCGGTGAAGCCGAGCGTCTCCGTCGGCTTCCAGTCGAGGTCGACGCCGGCGGCCCGGTTCCATTCCTTCCCGGGGGGCCCTCCCTCCCGGTCGGTGAAGATCGCGCCGACGGAGGAGCGCGCGCCGAGCGGGTGCCGCACGCGGGCGACGTAGAAGTCCGTCTCGGGGAGCCCGAGGGCCTCGTCCTGCCGGACCGCGATGACGCCGACTTCGGTCCGGCCGACGTTTCCCGTCAGGCGCGCCCCGCCGACGATGGGGACCGGCTCCCCGTCGGAAGAGAGGCCGATGCGCCGGGAGTAGAAGACCTCGCCGAGCTGCTGCTGGCCGAAGCGCGTGAAGCCGATCCGCTCGAGGAAGAACTCGCGCTTCTCGGGGAAGAAGAGCGGGAAGCGGGTCAGGTTCACGCGTTGGGTGTCCGACTCGACCTGCGCGAAGTCGGTCCTCACCGTCGCGTCGAGGACGAGCGTCGGCGTCACGCCCACCTTCGCGTCGAGCCCGGCGTCGAGGCGCGCGCCGTTCCGGTAGGTGCCTCCGGCCTCGCGGACGTCGTGGTCGTACCCGGTCAGGAGGAACGGCTTGAGGACGAGCGGGAGACGCCGCTCGAGCCGGAACCCGTTCAGCGTCCCCGCCATCGAGACCCGGTTCGGCCCCGCCTCGCGCCGCCACCCGCCCCACGCCGAGGTCTCCTGGCGGCGCCGGAGCATCCGGAAAACGTTGAAGCCGAAAGAGGTCGCGCCTGCGGGAGAGCGGAGGGCGGAGAGTGGGATTGCGACCTCGGCCCGCCAGCCGTCAGGGCCGACCGACGTCCGCGACTCCCAGATCGCGTCCCACTCGACCTCCTCGGCTCCCTCGTTCGTGACGAGGGCGTCCCACTGGGTGCCGAGCGGGTTGACCGCGAAGAGCGCCGCGTTCCGGCGGTCGAGGTATGTGTCGAGGACGATCATCACCCAGTCGTCGGAGTCGAAGTCGCCATCCCGTTCGTAGTTGCGCGCCGCGATCGTCCGCGCGTCGCGGTCGAGGCAGACGACCCCGACGACGACCGCCCGCGGCGTGACGACGACCCGGATCTCCGTCCGCTCCGTCGCGGAGTGGCCCTCGTCGGGGGCCTGCTGCGTGAAGCGGTCGAGGACGGGAGCGTCCCTCCAGAGGGGGTCTCCGAGCCGCCCGTCGAGGACCACCTCGCGCGTCGCGACGAGAGCGGCGAGTGGTTCCTCCGGCCTCTGGGCGAGACCGGAGGAGGAGAGGGCGAGGAGCGGCAGAAGAGCCCGAAGGGCCGCGCGGAAGGCGCGCAAAGCGCCCGAGTGTACCGGTCCGCGGGACCTCTGGCGGGTCAGCCCAGGACCGCGTCGAGCTGGTCCACCGCCCAGTCGATCTCCTCGCGGGTGATGACGAGCGGCGGCGCGAGGCGGATCGTCTGCTCGTGCGTGTCCTTGCAGAGCATCCCGCGCTCCTTCAGCTTGTAGCAGTAGGGACGCGCGAGTCCCGCCGAGACCTTCAGCTGCACGCCGGCCCAGAGGCCGCGGACGCGGATCTCCTCGATCTTGTCGGTCTTCATCCCGCGCAGGCGCGCCTCGAGGTGGACGCCGAGCTCGGCGGCCCGCTCGACGAGCTTCTCGTCGACGAGGACGTCGAGCGCCTCCGAGGCGACGGCGCAGGCGAGAGGGTTCCCGCCGTACGTCGACCCGTGGATCCCCGGCGTGAAGACGTCCATGACCGCGTTGCTGGAGAGGAAGGCGCTGACGGGATAGAAGCCGCCCGAGAGGGCCTTGCCGATCGTGACGCCGTCGGGGCGGATCCCCTCGTGCTCGAAGGCGAAGAGCTTGCCGGTGCGGCCGAGCCCGGACTGGATCTCGTCGAGGATGAGAAGGCAGTTGTGCCGGTTGGCCAGGTCGCGCAGGCCGCGGAGGTAGCCGTCCGGCGGGATGACGACGCCCCCCTCGCCCTGGATCGGCTCGACGAAGATGGCGGCCGTTTCGGGCGTGATCGCGGCCTCGACGGCGGCGACGGAGCCGTACGCGACGATCCGGAACCCGGGGGTGAAGGGGCCGAAGCGGCTCGTCGAGTCGGGGTCGGTCGAGAAGCCGACGATCGTCGTCGTCCGGCCGTGGAAGTTCCCCTCGGCCACGATGATCTCGGCCTTCGGGTACGGCACCCCCTTCACGTCGTAGGCCCACTTGCGCATCGCCTTGATCGCCGTCTCGACGGCCTCGGCCCCGCTGTTCATGAGGAGCGCCTTGTCGAAGCCGGTGAGGCGGCAGAGCTTTTCGAGGAGCGGCGGGAACTGGTCGTTGCGGAAGGCGCGGCTCGTCAGGGCGAGGCGGCGCACCTGCCGGATCATCGCCTCGGCGATTCGCGGGTGGTTGTGCCCCTGGTTCACGGCGGAGTAGGCGGCGAGGAAGTCCATGTACCTCTTCCCGTCCACGTCCGTGAGCCAGATCCCCTCGCCCTTCGTGCAGACGACGTCGAGGGGGTGGTAGTTGTGGGCGCCGTAGCGGTTCTCGAGCTCGATGAAGGTCCCGGAAGTCACGGTCGTCTCCGCCATCGTCTTCTCCCCGAGCGCGGTGCCCGTCGAGGCCCGCGACGTCTTACGTTGTCGGTACGGTCGCCGCCCGCCGTCGGGACCGTTTCTCGCCCGATCCTACCGAACCCGGACACCTTCCGTCCTTCGCCGTGTTACTTTCGTCCTCCGCTCCCATGACCGGACCCGGCGCCCTTTCCGTCTTCTCGCCGGAATCGATCCGGCTCGGGGCCGCCTTCCTCCTGGGGGCGGCGCTCCTGTTCCTCGCCGTGCGCGAAGCGAGGGGCCGCCTCGTCCGGCTCGTTCTGATCTTCGGCGCTTCCGTTCTCCTCCGCGGCGTCGGCGCCCTCGCCCTGCTCGAGCTCCCGAGCGCGGCGCCCACCATCCTCTTCATTGCCCTCCTCCTGCAGGGGATCGCCTTCCTCGGCCTCCTAGCCGTCGTCGTCTTCGACCTGTTCCTGCCCCGAGCCCGGGTGAAAGTCCCGCGCATCGCGCGGGACCTCGCGGTCGGGCTCTCGTTCGTGGCCCTCCTGCTCTGGCTCTTCTCGGTCCACCACGTCGACGTCACCGGGATCGTCGCGACCTCGGCGGTCGTGACGGCCGTCATCGGGTTCTCGCTCCAGGACACCCTCGCGAACGTGATGGGAGGAATCGCTCTCCAGCTCGAAGGAGCCGTCGCACCGGGGGACTGGGTGAAGTTCGGCGACACGTCCGGCCGCGTCCGCGAGACGGCCTGGCGGCACACGGCGGTGGAGACCCGCAACGGCGATACGCTCCTCGTCCCCAACAGCGTCCTGGTGAAGACGCCCCTTCTCCTCCTCGGGAAAGCCGGAGGACGCCGGGCGCCGCTGGAGAGGCGGTGGGTCTTCTTCGGAGTCGACTACCGGACCTCGCCGGTCACCGTTCTCGAGACCGTGCGCGAGGCGCTGACGCGCGAGCCGATCCCGAACGTCGCCCTCGAGCCCGTGCCGACCGTCGTCCTGACGGATTTCCGGGAGAGCTGGGCCTCTTACGCCGTCCGCTACTGGCTGACCGACCTCCTCCTGGACGACCCGACCGATTCGGTCGTGAGGACGCGCGTCCTTTACGCTCTCCGTCGCGCAGGGATTCCCCTCTCCAGGCCGGCAACGGCGAACTTCGTCACGGTGGAGGAGGAAGGGCACCGGAAACGCCAGGCGAAACGCGACGACGAGGCCCGGCTCGCGGCCCTGGAGAGCGTGCCGCTCTTCGCCGCGCTCACCGCCGAGGAGCGCGAACGCCTCGCGCCCGGACTCGTCCGTGCCCCGTTCGCTCCCGGTGAAGCGATGGTCGTTCAGGGGCGCGAGGTGCACGACCTCTACATCCTGACGCACGGGGCGGGAGACGTGAGGGTCGCCGTAGCCGACGCCCCGCCACGCGTCGTCAGCCGGATCGCCGCCCCCGGCATCTTCGGCGAGATGGGGATGCTGACCGGCGAGCCGCGCCGTGCCACGGTCGTCGCGGTGGGCGAGACGGAGTGCTGGCGTCTGGGAAAAGAGGTGTTCATGGAGATCCTCCACGAGCGCCCTGCCATCGCCGAGGCGATGTCGCGGATCCTCGCGGCGCGCCACGTGGAGCTCGCGACGGCGACGGAGGGGCTCTCCGAGGAGTCGCGCCGCAACCGGATCGAGGCGGCGCACGAGTCCCTCGTGACGCGGATCGAACGCTTCTTCGGCCTCGGCCCGGACGCCCGGACCGCGGAGAGAGACGGACCATGAGAGAGATGAAGCTCTTCCTGGCAGGCGCGTGGGAAGACGGCGACGACGCGGTCGTCGTCCGCTCGCCGTGGGACGGATCGCCCGTCTCTCGCGTGGCGCGGGCGGGCCCGCCCACCCTCGAACGGGCGGCGGTCGCCGCGGCGAGGGCGGCCCCGGTGATGGCCGCCCTCGCCGCCGAGAGGCGCGCGGCGATCCTCGAGGCGACCCGCGCAGACCTTCTCGGGCGCAAGGAAGAGGTCGCCCGCGCGATCGTCGAAGAGGCCGGGAAGCCCATCGCCCTCGCCCGTGGAGAGGTGGATCGCGCGGGAGACACGCTCCTCGCCGCGGCTCACGTCGCCCGCTTTCCCGAGCTCGTCGCGCGCGATCTTTCCGGCTTCGCGAGCGGCGCGGGGCGGATCGCGCTGACGAAACGGGTGCCGGTCGGTCCGGTCCTCGCGATCACGCCGTTCAACTTCCCGCTGAACCTCGTGGCGCACAAGCTGGCGCCCGCGATCGCCGCCGGCGGCCCCGTCGTCCTCAAGCCGGCGAGCCAGACGCCGACGGCGGCGCTGCTTCTCGCCGCCTCGCTCCAGCGCGCGGGTCTTCCCGACGGGGCTCTCTCCGTCGTCCCCTCGCGGGCGGCCGACGCCGAGGCGCTCGCGGCCGACCCGCGCTTCGCGCTCCTCACGTTCACCGGATCGGCCGAGGTCGGCTTCTCGCTCCGCCGCAAGGCCTGGGACCGGCGCGTCGCCCTCGAGCTCGGCGGAAACGCCGCGGTCATCGTCGAGCCCGACTGGGGCGACCTTCCCGACGTGGCCCGCCGGATCGCGGCCGCGGCCTACGCCTGGGCGGGGCAGTCGTGCATCAGCGTCCAGCGGATCCTCGCCCACCGTGACGTGGCCGCGCGCCTGAGGGACCTCCTCGTCGCGGCGACGGAGGCCTTCCCGAAGGGGGACCCGTTCCTGCCTGAAACGCTCTGCGGGCCGATGATCGACATCGCCAACCGCGACCGCGTACTGGAGTGGTTCGAATCCGCGAAGTCCGCGGGAGGGAGGCTCCTGGCGGGAGGGACCGCGGAGGGTTCGATGGTCACACCGGCGCTTCTCGACGGCGTCCCGGACGATCAGCCCGTCGTCGCCGGCGAGCTCTTCGGTCCCGGCGCGGTCCTCTCGACGTACGACAGCTTCGACGAGGCGATCGCCCGCGTGAACGCCTCGCGGTACGGCCTCCAGGCCGGCGTCTTCAGCCAGGACGTCACGAAGATGCGTCGCGCGTGGGAGACGCTCGAGGTCGGGGCCGTCATCCAGGGGGACGTCCCGACGTGGCGCAGCGACCCGATGCCGTACGGCGGGGTCAAGGCGTCGGGCACGGGTCGCGAAGGGCCCGCCTCGGCGTTTCTCGAGATGACCGAGGAGCGGATGCTCGTCCTGCGCTGAAGCGGATCGGGGAGGCTCGCCACGAGCCTCCCCGCGTCGCCTTCGGCGCCTCCCCTCCATCCGGGGTCGGATCGGGGAGACACCGGCCTGCCCGGTCGCCCCGGGTCTTTCAGAGCTTGGCGCGTCTCAGCTCACGGGCGACGGTCGCAGCGAGACGGGAGAAGACGCGCTCCGACTCGGCCTCCTTGCGCTCGGCGGGGAGGGCGAGCCATTCGTCGACCTCCGCCCGTGCCATCGCGAGGGAGATGGCGTGTCCGCCGCGTGCGGCGATGCCGTCGAGGAGCGGCACGTGGACCCGCTTCTTCTCGACGACCTCCATCCCGTCGAGGATCTGCCGGTGTGGTGTCCCCTCCCAGATGCCGAGGATCATCGCTTCGCGCAGGAGCCGCTCGACGGGGTAGTCGGCGAGGATGCCGGCGCCACCGTGCGCTTCCATCGCCCACTTCGCCGTCTGCACGGCGATCTCCGCCGTCCAGTACTTCGAGAGGTGCGCCACGAGGCGGAAGAGGTGGTAGCGGTCGGAGTAGCGCGGCGTTTCGCGCCAGACCTCCGACAGGAGCGTCACCGCCTCCCAGGCGAGGGCGAAAGCGTCGAGGAGCGTCTCGTGCCGCTCGCGCGCCTGACGTGCGAAGAGGGGCTGCTCGGCGACGGGCTTCCCGAACGCGACGCGCCCCTCGGCGAAGCTCCACGCCTCGTGGAGAGCCCGCTGGGTCAGCGCGACGGCCCCGATGCTGTTGCAGACCCGCGAGACGTTGAGCGCCTCGAGGACGAGGTACGTTCCCTGGCCGCGCTCGCCGAGCAGAAACCCGACGCTGCCGTCCATCTCGACCTCCCCGGTCGGGACGGAGCGCGTTCCGATCTTGTCCTTCAGCCTGCGGACGCGGAAGTTCAAAGTGCCGTCGTCGCGCTGCCTGGGCACGAGGAAGAGCTCGAGGCCGCGGATGCCCGCAGGCGCCCCTTCGGGCCGGGCCGCGGCGATCGCCAGCTCGGCGCCGACGTTGCTCGTGAAGTACTTCTCGCCGGTCAGGAGCCAGCGGTCGCCGTCGGGGCGGGCGACCGTCTCGACGAAGGAGCCGAGGTCGGAGCCTCCCTTCGCCTCCGTCATCCACGTCGCCCCCTGCCAGACAGACGCGTCGCGCCGGAGGAGCTTCGGGAGGTACGTTGCGCGGAGCGCGGCCGAGCCGTACTTGGCGAGCGGAATCGCGGTGGAAAGGGAGACGGTGTGCGGGCAGAAGAGCCCCGCGTCGTAGAAGGAGGTGACGTAGCCAACCTGGTAGGCGGCGGGGAGGTCTCCCTCCTCGACCGCCTTGAAGACGACGCCCGCCTCGTACCCCTTCGTCACGAGCTCCCGGTACTCGGGCGGGAAGACGACCTCGTCGATCCGGTTCCCGAAGCGGTCGAACATCCGGAGCGGCGGCGTGCCCGCGCGGTCGACTGCCTCCGAGATCCCCTTTCCGCGCTCCTCGAACCACGCCTGGTACCGGGAGAGGACCTCGGGGTTGCGCAGCTGCCCGAGGCGCCCTTCGAGGAATCGGACCGGGGAGGGGAGAAGCGCGTCGAGCGTCACTCGAAGGCCTCCTCGACGGACGCAGCGACGGCCGCGAGAGCCTTCTTCGCCTTCGCCTTGCGCTGAGCGCCGGTGCCTGCGGCGCCAGTGGCAAGCTCTTCGAGCGTCGTCGCCAGCTCGCGGGCCCTCGCTGCCGCCTCGCGCAGGGCGCCGGCGTTCTTCGGCTCGACCGGCTTCGCTGCCACGGGCGCCGCGGCGGCGGGCGCGACGGCGGCCGGGGCGGGTGCGCTCACCCGGCGAACCTCGTCGATTCCCCAGGTCGTCACGTAGACGTGGTCCCTCTTCGAAGCGTCGGCGACCCAGCCCTCGGCCTGGAGCTTGCCGAGGATCATCTCGGCGCTTCCGAAGAGCTTCTCCTGTTTCAGGACGTCCAGGATGGAGACCATCTGCCGCGGGTTGCCGCCCGCGAGCTCATGAAGTCTCACCAGGACCTGGTGGAAAACGTCGAGTGCCATGAGTCGTCGCCTCCGCGCGATTTTGGTCTACGTTAGCTCCGGTCCGGCCCGGCGTCGAGGGAAAGCGCTTCGCGCGTATCGTGCGGGAAGAGTGAGCGGCGACGACGCCATCCCGATGTCCCGCCTCGTCCCGGCGAGCGACGCCGCGCTCCTCGCCGTCCTGGCCGCCGAGCCGTCCGAGAGCGCTACCGCCGCGGTCCTCGCCCTGCGCGCGGCGCTCGCGGCGAGCCCGCCGCCCGGCCTCGTCGACCTGCGGCCTGCCTACACGTCTCTCCTCGTCGTCTTCGACCCGCGGACGACGACCCATGGGGAGATCGAACGCGTCGTCACGCAGCTCCTGCCTCCGCCGGGGTTCGCCCTCGAACCGGCGGGGCGCGAGGTCGAGATCCCGGTCTGCTACGAGGGGGAGAACGGACCAGACCTCTCGGACGTCGCCCGTGGGGCGGGGCTCGCGCCCGAGGAGGCGGCCGCACTCCACGCAGGAGCGGCGTACCGCGTCGCCTTCATCGGCTTTTCGCCCGGCTTCGCCTATCTCCTCGGACTCCCGTCCCGCCTGGCCATGCCACGTCTCCCCTCGCCGCGCCTTCGGGTGCCGGCCGGAAGCGTCGGGATCGCGGGAGGCCAGACGGGGCTCTACCCGCGCGCGACACCGGGCGGCTGGCGACTCGTCGGGCGGACGCCGGTCCCTCTCTTCGACCCCGGCCGCGATGGGGCGTCGCTTCTCCTTCCCGGCGACGCGGTCCGGTTCGTACCGGTCTCGCAGCACGACTTCGCCCTCCTCGCAAAGGGGACACGGTGATCCGCGTCCTCTCGCCCGGTCTCCTGACGACCGTCCAGGACCTCGGGCGGACCGGCCTCGGCGCTCTCGGCGTACCTCCCGGCGGCGCCGCCGACGCGCACGCGCTTCGTCTCGGCAACCTCCTGCTCGGCAACGACGAAGGGGCGGCGGCCCTCGAGGTGACGCTCGTGGGGCCGGAGCTCTTCTTCGAGGGCGAGGCGCTCGTCGCATTGGCCGGGGCGCCGTTCGCGGCGACGGTCGACGGGGAAGTGGTCCCGGCGTGGAGCGCGATGCGAGTGCGAGCCGGCCGCCGTCTCGACCTCGGGCGTACGGTTTCCGGCGCCCGCGGGTATCTCTGCGTCCGCGGCGGAATCGATGTCCCGCGGGTCCTCGGCAGCCGGTCGACCGACGTCGCGACCGGTTTCGGAGGATTCGACGGCCGCGTGCTCGCCGCCGGAGACCTCCTCGCGTTCGGCAAGGCGGGGGACGCCCCACGAGGCCTGCGCGTCGACGCCGCGACGGCGCTCTGGAACGGGCCGCGCCGCCTCCTGCGCGTCACGCCGGGGCCCCAGCAGCACTGGTTCTCACCGAGAGCCCTCGCGTCCTTCTTCTCCCGCTCCTTCCGTGTCTCTGCCTCCTCCAGCCGGACCGGCGTTCGGCTCGAGGGAGAGCCGCTCGAGGCGCCCCCCCGGTCGCTCGTGACGGAGGGGGTCGTCGCAGGGGCGGTCCAGGTCCCGGCAGGGGGGCTGCCGATCGTCCTTCTCGTCGAGCACCCTTCGACGGGCGGATATCCGAAGATTGCGAGCGTGATCTCTGCCGACCTCTCCGCCCTCGCCCAGCTCCGTCCTGGCGACGAGATTCGCTTCGCGCCGGTCTCCTTCGAAGAGGCGCGTCGGTTGCTTCTCGAGCGCGAGGCACGCCTGAGCAGGCCCGGGGTCTTTCTTCCGTGAGCTTCGCCTGGCTTCGCGAGGCGTCGCCCGAGGCCCGGCGCGCCCTTCTCGCCACGACGTCGGGCTGGATGCTCGACGCGATGGACGTGATGCTCTACGCGTTCGCCCTCACGGCGATCCGGGCCGAGTTCGGTCTCGACGGCGCGCAGGCGGGCCTCCTCGCGTCGGTGACGCTCATCGCGTCCGCGGTCGGCGGGATCGGTGCGGGGATCCTCGCCGACCGGTTCGGCCGGCGGCCCGTCTTCCTCGCCTTCGTCCTCGGCGCGGCGGTCGTCGTTCCCGCCTTCGGTCTCTTCGCCCGCTCGGAAGCGGCGATCCTCCTTCTCGCCCCGCTCGTCGGCTACCTCGGGCACGGCTACTTCTCGGTTTTCGGCGCGCTCCTGGCCGAGCTCTTCCCGTCGGCGGTCCGAGGCGCCGCGCAGGGCTTCTGCTGCAACGCCAGGCGCGCGGTGAGCGCCCGGGCGCCATTCACGATCGGGGCCCTCGCCGACCGGCACGGCATCGGGAGCGCCCTCGCCCTGACGGCGGCCTTCGACGTCGCCGGGGCCTTCCTCATGCGGTTCCTCCCGGAGACGAAGGGCCAGGAGCTCGCATGAGGACGATCGACCTGAACGCAGACGTCGGAGAGAGTCCGGAGCTGGTCGCCGTCGAAGCCGCTCTCCTCGACGTCGTCACGTCCGTCAACGTCGCCTGCGGCGGCCACGCGGGAGACGCCGCGTCGATGGAACGCGTGGTCCGCGCGGCGCTCGCCCGTGGTGTCGCCGTCGGGGCGCACCCGTCCTACCCCGACCGTGAGGGATTCGGCCGGCGGACGATGAGGATCTCCCTGGAAGAAGTCTCCGCCGCTGTGGCCGGGCAGGTGGCGGCGTTTCTCGACGTGGCGCGCCTCTGCGGAGCGCGGCTCGCGCACGTCAAGCCGCACGGAGCGCTCTACAACGCGGCGGCAAAGGACGAGGCCCTCGCGCGGGCGATCGCCGAGGGCGTCGCGCGTGTCGCCCCGGGCGTCCTCCTCGTCGGCCTCGCCGGTTCGGTGATGCTCCAGGGCTTCTCCGAAGAAGGGTTCCCTTTCGCGGGCGAGGCGTTCGCCGACCGCGGCTACGAAACCGACGGAACCCTGACGCCGCGGGGTCGACCCGGCGCCCTCAAGGCGACGGCAGAAGAGGCGGCAGAGCAGGCAGTGTCAATCGCCGTTCGCGGCGAGGTCGCCGCGTCGAGCGGCGAAGGCGTCGCTGTCGACGCACGGACGCTCTGTCTCCACTCCGACACCCCGGGCGCGGTCGACTTCGCGCGGGCCATCGCCGTGCGGCTCAGGGAGGCGGGGGTCGAGATCCGTCCTCTGTGAGACGGAACTGAGACCGGGAGACCGGGACAGGACCAGCTTCAATGTCACGTCGCTTCGGCAAGGGGCCGCGTGCGGGGCGGTACGTCTCACGGCCGCCTGTTGCGCGCGGCCGACCCGCTGCCGAATTCGCTGCGGCCGGGCGGGGCGCTCGCGCGAACTCCTCGCCCTCGCCGGGGGGCTGAGCTTCGCGTGCCCCCCGGACCCCCAGCCTTCAATCCCACAGCCGTTGACGTGCTGGCATCGTTCTCGTCAAACACGCGCGCGGGCTTCATCCCCGCCCGGTCCTCGCGAATTCGAGCGGGTCCCCGTCCGTGCTCAGGGGCGGCTCGCGAGACGCACCACCCCTCCCGCGGCCGGCGAGCTTCAGAGATCGAAAGGAACCCGGGGGTCTGGTCTACGCTCTACACCCTGCGGAGCCTGCCGACGGATGCGGGTCGCGCGCGCGCAGGTGCCGCCGTAGGACACCCCTGCCGCCCGCGACTCGAGCGGCACGTTGAGATGGCTTGGCGCGGCTCTCGGTCCCCCCGGTCCCCCCGGTCTCACCGGTCCATGGTCTCCCTCGTCTCCTCTTGGTTCCTCCTCCTCGTTCTTCCTCTTCGTTCCGGGCCCGGAAATGCCACGGCCCCGGACGATCCGGGGCCGTGGAGCGCCGCACGGGGCGCGTCGACGGAAGGACTCGTTACTTCGCGGGGGCGGCGGCCGGGGCTTCTGCCGGAGCGGCTGCCGGGGCCATGCCGAGGAGCGTCATCACTTCGGCACCTTTTGCCTTCAGTGTGCTCGCCCTGCCGAGCGCTTCGCCGAGGTTGCCGGCGGTGAAGGCGGCGGACGCCTCGTCCCATGCTTTCGTGATTCCGGCGAGGCCTTCCTGGGCCTTGGCCAGAGTCGCCTTGTCCATCCCCTTCGGGAGCTTCTTCGCCTTGCCGAGCTCCTCGATCTTCGCCTGGATCGACGCGACGGTCTGCGGGAGCGAGGCGGCGAGGTCGTTCCACGCCTTCGTCAGCTCGTCCTTCTTGGCGGCCGTGGCGGCCACGAGATCCTTGGCCTTGGTGGTGAGCTCGGTGCCGGCCGCGAGGGCCTCCTTGTATTCGCCCTTGGCGAACCTGTCCTTCGCGGCGGCGAGCGCGTCCTTTGCGGCGGCGAGCTGATCCGGGACGTACTTCTCGGCCTCGGGCGCAGCGGCGGTGATCGCTTCGTCGCCGGCCTTGATGGCGGTTTCGGCGGGGCCCTTGTCGGTGTTGCAGGCGGCGAGGCCGACCACCAGCAGCACGCATGCGAGGAGGGCGAAGGTCTTCTTCATTCCGTGTCTCCTTCGAGCGTTCGTTTCTGCGAACCCGCTCGGGCTGGAAAGCTTACTCCTCGACGCCTTCAGCGGGTCTCCGTCACCTTCGAAAGGCCGCGCGGGGCGTCGGGGTCGAGGCCGCGCGCGCGGGCCGCGTGGAAGGCGAGAAGCTGACCCGGAACGACGGCGACGATGGGCGACAGGAGCTCCGGGAGGCGCGGAACCGGTAGCGACCCCCGCCCGACGGGACCGATGAGCAGGACCGGGCTCCCGCGCCGTTTCAGCTCGGCAGCCAGCTCGGCGAGGTCGGCCTCCGTCGCAGTCCCCGGGGGCGAGATGAGGATGGCCGGGAGCTTCGGCCCGGCGAGGGCGATCGGACCGTGCATGAAGTCGGCCCCCGAGAGGGCTTCCGCATCGAGGAGCGCGAGCTCCTTCAGCTTGAGGGCGATCTCGTGGGCCGTCGGGTAGTTCAGGCCGCGTGAGAGGACGACGAGGCGCGTCGCGTGCGCCAGCCGCTCGGCGACTCGCCGGGCGGTACCTTCCACGCCGAGGGTGTCCGCGACGGCGTCGGGGAGGGCCCCGAGCCCCTCGGCGAACCGCCGCGCGCCGGAGAGGGCAGAGGCCAGGAGCGCGACGGCGAGGAGCTGGGCGGTGTAGGTCTTCGTCGCCGCGATGCTCTTCTCCTCCCCGGCGTGGAGCGGGATCACCTCGCCGGCCGCGCGGGCGAGCGGACTGTCGACGTCGTTCACGATCGCGAGGGTCGGGGACCCGGCCGCACGGGCGGCGGCGATCGTCTCGACGACGTCAGGCGACTGCCCCGACTGCGAGATGCCGACGACGAGGGCCCCCTTCAGGCGGAGAGGGCTATCGTAGAGAGTCACGAGAGACGGGCCGGCGAGGGCGACCGGGAGCCGGCAGGTCAGCCCGAGCGCGTACTGCGCGTAGCGTGCGGCGTTGTCGGACGTGCCGCGCGCCGCGATCAGGACGAATCGGAGGTCGTGACGCGAGAGGCCGCGTGCGATCCGCCGGACGTTCGCCCCCTCGCGGGCCAGGAGGCGCGCCAGGGCGTCGGGCTGCTCGCCGATCTCGGCGCGAAGGACGGAACGTCTCATCGGACCACCTCCGGGTCTTCGCTCGTGGAAAAGAGCCAGGCCGCGCCGCGGACCCCCGACGATGCCCCCCAGCGGGGTGGATGGATCGGGGTTTCGACGCGGTCGGAGAAGACCCATCGTCCCCAGAGGCGGGGCACCTCGTCGTAGAGCGAGGTGAGGTTCGAGAGACCGCCGCCGAGGACGATCACGTCGGGGTCGAGGACGTTGATCACGGAAGCGAGAGCTCGGGCCATCCGGTGGGTATGGCGTGTGAGGGTGGCGGCCGCGCCGGCGTCACCCGTGGCGGCCGCGCCGGCGATCTCGCCCGCGCTGCGCTCCTCGCCCGTCGCGGCGCGGTGGTCGCGCGCGAGACCGGGTCCGGAGAGGAACGTCTCGATGCAGCCCTGCTTGCCGCACCAGCAGTCGGGGCCGGGGCGCTCATCCTCGCGCGCCCACGGAAGCGGGTTGTGGCCCCACTCGCCGGCGATCGCGTTCGGTCCGGTGAGGACCCGGCCGTTCACGACGATTCCGCCGCCCGTGCCGGTCCCGACGATGACGCCGAAGACACAAGCGGCTCCGGCGGCCGCGCCGTCGCTCGCCTCGGAGAGGGCGAAGCAGCTCGCGTCGTTCTCGAGGCGGACGTCGCGTGCGAGAAGGCGGGAGAGGTCGGTGCCGAGCGGGCGGCCGAGGAGCCAGGTGGAGTTCGCGTTCTTCACGAGGCCGGTCGCGGGCGAGATCGTCCCCGGCATACCGACGCCGACCGTCCCTCGCGCGTCGAGCGTCGCCTCGACCTCGGCAACGAGGCTGGTGATCGTCGCGAGGGTCCCGTCGTAGTCGGGCGGGGTTGGGCGCCGCAGACGAAGCAGCTCACGGCCTTCGTCGCCCAGGGCCAGCGCTTCGGTCTTCGTCCCGCCGAGGTCGATGCCGATCCTCAGCCGGTCACTCCTCGGTGTCGTCGATCTGGCCGGTCACGCGCCGCTTCACGAGGGAGAACGAGAGGCCGACGGCGAGCGTCGCGGCGAGGCACGAAAGGACGAACCAGGCGATCGCCGACCCCTTCACGTCCGCTCCCTGCTGGTCGACGAAGAGCCAGATGAGGACGCCGAAGAAGCCCGCAGCAAGCGCAGTGCCGATGTGCCCGAGGGACCGGAGCGTCGACCGGACGCAGAAGAGCCATCCGGCCGCGAGGAAGATCCCGGCGAGGACCTTCAGCGGGAGCGGGCCGCCGCCGGCCTGGCGGACCCAGTGGACGTAGGAACAGCCTGCCGGGTTGTACGTCGCGAAGACGAGCAGGCCCGCGGCGAGGAGCCGCAGGAGGAACCCTCCGACCGAGATTCCGGCTCCTGCCAATGCAACCTCCTCGTTCGAAACCCGTGGTCCAGTCTAGCGGAGGAGGGTCACTTCCCGAGGTGCTTCTCGAGGAAGTCCCAGATGTCCCGGCGCGACTCCTTCGCGAAGGGCGTGTCGATCCGGTTGAAGGAGTGCCCGGCGGGGGCGTCCTCGTAGATCCGGACCTCGAACGTCTTCCCCTCCGCCTTCAGGGCGTTGACCAGGTTCTCCGTCTCGAGCACGTTGACGTCGCGGTCGTTCGTCGTGGCGTGGATCAGGAGCGGCGTCTTCAGCTTCGAGGCCCAGAAGACCGGGCTCCGCCGCCGGTACTCGTCGACGTCCTCGACGACGCTCTTGCCGACGTGGTTCTTCGCGGCGAAGAGGTCCTCGTACGACTGCTCGTGGTAGCCGAGGCGCGTCACGAGATCGGTCACGGGAACGCCGGCGTAGGCCGCCCGGAACTTCTCCGGGTGGTGCATCACGGCGAGGAGGGCGATCAGCCCGCCGTGGCTCCAGCCGGCGATCGCCGCGCGGTTCCCGTCGACGTAGGGCAGGTCGGCGACGGCCCAGTCGAGTCCCGCCACGACGTCGTCGACCTCGAGGCCACCGTAGTCGATGGCGTCGTGGAAGCCCTTGCCGTAGCCGGTCGAGCCGCGGTACTCGGGGGCCAGGACGACCCACCCTTTCGCGAGCATCTCCTTCACGATGTGGACGTGGTAGGTGCCGAAGTCGCCGTGGACTCCCCCGTGGGGCAGGACGACGACGGGGTACTTCCGTCCGGCCTCGCGCTTCTTCGGCGCGAAGACGTACTGGGCGAAACGCATCGGGTGGCGCTCGTTCGCGATGCCGTAGCGCGCCGTTCCACGCGGGTTCGGCGGACCGGCGATCGAGACCTTGTCGATCTCGGCCACGTCCGAGAGACGGAGCCAGAAGAGGGCGTCGTCGCTGGACTTCCGAACCTGGTCGAGGTCGAGCTCGAGGCTCTCGAGCTTCGCCTCGAGGGCCTTCAGGCGCTCGTCCACGCCCGGCGCCTCGGCGGCGCGCGAGAGGGACGGAAGGAGGGTGAGGAGAAGGAGAAAAGCTCCGACCCGAACGCGCATCGTCGCCTCCGAATGGGACTCGACCCCCCCGGGAGGGCCGGCCCGACCGGACAGGTTAGCAGGCCGCCGGCGCCCGGAGGGTCCCGAGAGGCCCCGCCGGGACCGGAGTGCTCCTTCGCCCCTCCTCCGGTATCGTCCGCGCCAGAGAACGAAGATGGGGGCGAGGCGGACGATCGCAGTCGGTGACGTGCACGGGGACCTGAACGGCCTCGAGACGCTGCTGTCGCGCCTGCCGGTCCTCGGCGCCGGCGACACGCTCCTCTTCGTCGGCGACTACGTCGACCGCGGGCCCGACCCGGCCGGGGTCGTCCGCCGGGTCCGCACCTTGCCGAAGGAAACCGCGGCCCGCGTCGTCCTCCTTCGCGGCAACCACGAAGACGCCTGGCTGAAGGCCTGTCGCGAGGGGGCGCCCGAGTTCGTCCTTCCCCGGGGGAACGGCTGCTACACCACCTACCGCTCGTTCACCGGTGGTCTCCCGCCCGAACGGGAGGAGGACCCGACGGCCGAGGAGATGCGGTCGATGGCGACCGGAGCGTTCTTTCCGGCGGACGTCGTGGAGTGGATGAAGACCCTGGCCTACTTCCACGAGGACGAGCACGCCATCTATGTCCATGCCGGCCTGCCGTTCGAAGGGGAGCGCTGGCTCCACCCTTCGGAGGTGAAGGACCCGAGGCCGCTCCTCTGGCAGAGGAGCCGCACCTTCTACCAGAGCTACGAGGGGAAGCGGGTCGTCTTCGGCCACACGCCGGTGAAGAGGCTGCCCCAGGAGCAGTCGACGTTCACCCCCGGGGACCCGCTCGACGTCTTCCTCACGGGCGGCCTCGCCGGCATCGACACCGGCGCGGGAATGGGGGGCTTTCTTTCGGCGATCGAGCTGCCCGGCTGCCGGGTCATCGACTCGCGCTGAGCTCGGCGCGCGGGACCCGGGCGCAGGGAACGGGCTTTCGGAGAGAATGTCGTCGGTGGTCCCGGAGGCCAGAATGAGCGACACCGCCCGGCAGGAGTTTCACGAGGGAGAGGCGCGGTTCCGGACGCTCTTCGAGACGATGACCGAGGGCGTCGCGTTGCACCGGCTCCTCCTCGACGAACGGGGCGAGCCGGCCGACTACGTCCTCACGGGCGCCAACCCGGCCTACGAGGCCCACACCGGCATCCGCAGCGGTGACGCCGTCGGGCGAAGGGCTTCGGAGCTCTACGGCGCGGGAGGCGCTCCCTACCTCGACGTCTACGGCCGCGTCGCCATGACCGGTGAGCCGGCGCGGATGGAGGCCTACTTCGAGCCGCTGGGGCGCCACTTCCGCATCCTCGTCGTCTCTCCGGCCCGGGGGGAGTTCGCCACGATCTTCGAGGACATCTCGGCGGCCAAGGAGATGGAGGCGGCGCTCACCGCGTCGAACGCGGCGCTGCTGGCGCGGAACGAGGAGCTCGACGCCTACGCCCACACGGTGGCCCACGACCTGAAGAACCCGGTCGCGGCGATCCTCGGGTTCGTCGAGCATCTCGAGGAGGGCTTCGAAGCGCTTCCGGAGCGCGAAAGGCGGGAATCGCTCGAGGCGATCACGCGGAGCGCGCAAAAGACGCTGGCGATCATCGACGCGCTCCTCCTGCTCGGAGAGACCCGCCGATCGGACGTCACGAACCAGCCTCTCGACCTGGGCCTCATCGTGGGCGAATGCCTCGAGGGCCTCGCGCACGAGGTGAAGCGTCTCCAGGCCGAGGTCCGCCTCCCGGAAACCTGGCCTTCGGCGATCGGTTACGCGCCGTGGGTCGAGCAGGTCCTCACGAACTACGTCAGCAACGCGCTGAAGTACGGGGGGCGGCCTCCCCGGGTCGAGCTCGGGGCCGTGGTCGTAAACGAGCGCCGGGTCCGCGTCTGGGTTCGCGACGACGGACGGGGTCTGACGGCGAAGGAGATCGGCATGACGTTCGCGCCGTTCAGCAGGCTCTCATCTCAGGACGTCGGCGGGCATGGACTCGGCCTGTCGATCGTCCGCCGGCTCGTGGAGCGAATGGGGGGCGAGGTCTCGGTGGAGAGCGCGGGGACGCCCGGCGCGGGCTGCACCTTCAGCTTCACGCTCGAGCGCGAGTGAGACCACGCCGCCAACGCCCGTCACGGGTACAGGCTCCGCGGCTTTCATGCGGACCCGCACCCTCGCAACCCCTTCCCTCGTCGCCACCCTCGCCGGCTCCTTCCTCCTCTCTTCGACGCTCGCCCCCCCGGTACGGGCCGAGGCTCAGCCCCCTCTCCTCGTCCCCGCCGGCCGCCTTCGTCGAGCGGTTCACCTGGAACCCGGCCGACCTCGTCCTGCGCGCCGCGGCCCACGCGCGGACGACGCTCCGCGCGGGCTTCACGGCGGTGAGGGACCTCGGGGACGGCTACGACGAGACCGTCTCGCTGCGCGACGCGATCCGCCAGGGGTGGGTCGAGGGGCCGCGCGTCTTCACCGCCGGGAAGTCGATCGCGACCACCGGCGGCGTCCTCTCGCTCGCCCGCAGCCCGAACGCGCCGCAGTTCACCCAGGACGAAGTCGCCGCGGTCGTGAGGACGGCGCGCGACGACGACCTCCCCGTGGCCGTCCACGCCCACGGCGCCGAGGGGATGAAGCGGGCGATCCGCGCCGGCGTCGACTCGATCGAGCACGGGACGCAGATGGACGACGAGGCGATCCAGCTCTTCAAGGAGAAGGGCGTCTGGTACGTACCGACCCTCCCGGCCGGGATCTTCGTCGGCGAGAACGCGAAGCTCCCGGGCTACGTCCCCGAGGTCGTCCGCCCCAAGGCCGCGCTCATCGGAGCACAGATCCGCGCGACCGCGGCGAAAGCGGTGCCGGCGGGTGTCCCGATCGCCTTCGGGACCGACGCGGGCGTCGGGCCGCACGGGGAGAACGGGAAGGAGTTCGGCGACCTCGTCGAGGCGGGGATGACGCCGATGCAGGCGATCCAGGCGGCGACGTCGAGCGCGGCGAAAGTCCTGCGCGCGGAAAAGGACCTCGTCGCCGAAAGACCGTCGGCGAACGGCCCACTCCTCCCCGGAGGTTCTCATGCGGACTTTCGTCCCTGCCTCTCTCTCGGTGTTCCTCGCCCTCGGCCTCCTCGCGACGCGCACCGAGGCCAGCCTCGCGTGGGAGAAGGTCCCCGGCGCGCCCGAGGGCTCGATCCTGAGCCTTGCGGCGAGCGGCTCCGACCTCGCAGTGGCCACCCGTGTCTGGCGGCCCGGGGAGAGCGACCGGCACGGCCTCGCCCTGGGGAACGGCGGGGAATGGGAGACCCTTCCCGTTCCCGCGGCGGCGGAGGGGAGGGTGAATCCCGTCTATACCGCCGTGGCCCTCACACCGGGCCGCCTCTTCGTCGCCGAATCGAGCGCGCAGGGCAGCGGCACGGCGATCCGGCTCCTCTCCTGGGACCGCGCGGCGCGGAGCTGGTCGGTTCTCACGTTCGTCCCGATGGCGAACCCGTACGTGAAGGTCGTCGGGATGGAGGCGCTGGACGACGGGCTCCTCCTCCTGACCTCCAGCTGCCAGCTGACGCGCTGGACCGGCTCGGCCTTCGTCACTCCCGATGGGTGGCCGTCCGCCGCGTTCGAGAAGGCGAGCTGCCAGGCTCCCTTCGTCCGCGACTCGGGGCGTCTCTTCATCGTGGCCGGCGCGGTCTTCGAGTACCGCGCCGGGCGGGTCGAGTACCCGCCCCAGCCCGAGGGGACGGAGCGCCGGGGAGTCGTGGTCCTGCCGGAGGGGCTCGCGTTTCTCCAGAGCGGGGCGTGGGGCTGGCCCGACAAGCTCTTCCTCCCGGGGAGAGCGACTTCGCTCGGGACGCCGCTCTTCGCGACAGGGCCGCTCCTGAAGTCCGGAGGGAGTCTCTACACGGGGACCTACAGGGGGCCGGCGCGCCTGGGCGAGGGGCGCTGGTGGTCCACGCGGCCGGCGGGGTCGCCCGGCACGACCGATTTCGGGCCGAAGGGGCCGTTCGTCGAGGCGGGAGGCGAGCTCTACGGCGGCTCGACGGCAGGCCTTTTCCTCGGGCGGACGTCGGTGCGCCGGCTCCTTCCCGTCGTCGCCGGAGGCTCCGGGAGAAACGGAGAGACGTACCGGACGGAGCTCCTCCTCTCGAACTCCGGGGCGACTCCCGTCACCGCGCGACTCCAGCTCCGGGCGCCGGACGGGATCGCCGCGGGAACCTGGGATGCGGAAGTGGCGCTCCCGCCCGGGACGGGACGGCAGGTCGAAGACCTCCTCGCCCTTTTCCCGCCGGATGCCCCCAGGACGGGAAGTCTCGAGATCGACTTCGCCGGCGCGGCCCGGGACGAGGACGTCTGGGCGGGCGCGGACGTCGTCGCGCTCCGAAACGGGAGGTCCACGAGAACGCACGTCCCCGCGCCGCAGTGGGGAAGCGGACCAGGCTATTCCATCGAGGAGGCGGTCGGCCCTCTCCCCCGCCTCGACCCTTCCGTGCGGACGAACGTCGGGTGGGCCGACGCCGGCGACGCGGGACCCGACGGGCCGCTCTGGAGCGACTTCCACCTCGAGGCCCACGGGTCGTCGCGGCAGGACCCGTTCAGCTTCTTCGCCCTGCCGGGGCAGTGGGAACAGCACCCGCTCGCGGCGCTCCAGCCGGGCGCGCCCGACGGTTCGCTCCTCGGCCTCTCCGGTCCCACCTACTACGGAGGCCCGAACTGCTGCGAAGGGAACGAGTCGATCGCCGAGCGGGATCTCGTCGCCTACGCCGTGGAGGTCGACCAGGAAAGTGGCGACGGCTCGACGACGTTCTTCGAGACCCGCAGTCTCGACGTCGACCGTAGCTCCCTGTTCTTCCCGGCCGTGGTCCGGACAGGCGGACGGGACGGAACGGCCTGGTCGAGCGAGCTGCGCCTCGGGCGGTACGACGGGTCGGCCGGGGGCTCGATCGTCCGGCTCCGGTTCCGCGGCGAGGTCGGCGGGGAGCGGCTGGAGACGACCTGGACTCTGCGTCTTCCCGCGAGCCAGACCGTCCGTCTCGACGTGGCCGCCGAAGTGGTTCGCGAGACGGGTCTCGCAGACACCGGCCAGCCGGTCGTCGGGACGCTCGTGATCGCGCCGGAGGGCCCCGGAGGAAGCCCGCTCTTCGGCGAGCTCCGCGTCTCGGGCCGGAAGGCGGACGTGCCGGGGGCCTTCGGCGTCGTCCTCCCGGGCCTGGCGGCGGGCCGGCTCGCGGCGTCCCGCGCGATCGTCCCGGCCCTCTCGAACGACGCACGCCTCCGCTCCAACCTGGCGGTCGCGAACGCCTCCCCGCCCGGGACGGCGGCGCTCACTCTCGGCGTCGAGCTTCGGCGCTCGGCCGACGGCGTGACGGTCGCGACGTGGGAGACGACTCTCGAGCCGGGGGAACGGGCGCAGTGGAACGACGTCGGTGGCGCGATCGCGGGCGCAAACGGCGGCCTCCGGGCCGTCGTCCGGCGCGTCGCGGGGGACGGCCGCTTCGCGGCCTACGGTGTCGTCCACGACCGTTCGAGCGGCGACGGCGCCGAGCGGCCGATGGCCGGCGTCGAGTAGCGCCGCTCCGCGGCGGTCCGCGCGCCTCGCCGGCTCCCGCCGCCGGCCGGAGCGGGGTCCAGGCGAGGCCGTCGGACTCGGCTCCGCTCGCGAGCGTGCGGAGGATCTCGCCGGTCCCGAGGTCGAAGACGACGACGGCGTCGGCGTTGCCGTCGGCGACGAAGGCGACCTTCCCGCCGGGCGGGACGAGGAGGCCGATCGGCACCGGGCTCTTCCCGAAGCGGTCGGCGAAGAGGCACCCCTCGGTCGTCGCCGCGGCCATCGGCAACTTCACGCGTCGAAGCTCCTTCCCCCCCTTCGTGTCGAAGACCGCCACGTCGCCGGAGCGGGCGTTCGAGGCGAGGAGCGTCCCGCCGTCGGGGGAGATCTCGAGGCGGATCGGGAACGACGCGCACTCTTCGTCCTCTCGCCCTTGCAGAGGTCGATCGTTCCGGCCGCCGTCCCCTTCGCGAGGTCGATCAGCGTCAGCGTCGAGCCGGGCGTCGTCGAACCGTCGTTCGTCACGACGGCGAGCTTGCCGTCGGGCGTCACGTCGGCCTGGTGCGGGCCGTCGCCGGTCGGAACCGAGGCGAGCCGCGTGCCCGTCTCGAGGTCGACGAGCCAGACGGAGGCGTCGGACTCGTTCAGGACGACGAGCGGGCCGGCCGGTGCGGAGAGGGCTGAAGCAGAGAAGGCGGTGGCGAGGAGAAGCGGGGCAGTGCGGGTCCGTCTCCTGGCGTGCCGGCAAGGAACGCAAAAAGGTCCCGGTTCATTCCGGGCGCGGGCACTGGGCGATGACCCGCGCGGTGGCCCTCGCGTCCGCGTCGATTCCGCGCGGGGAGCTCGCCGCCGCGCCGGACGGCGGGATCGACCTCCGCGTTATCCTTCCGAGCGCGTGAGAATCCGGGCGTGATCCACAGCCGCTTCACCCTCGACAGCCGCCTCGGCGATCCGATCCACGGGGATCTTCGCCTCCCCGACGGCCCCGGTCCGCACCCCGTCGTCGTCGTCTGCCACGGGTTCAAGGGCTTCAAGGACTGGGGCTTTCACCCGTGGCTCGGGACGCGCCTCGCCCAGGCGGGTCTCGCGGCCGTCCACTTCAACTTCTCGCGCAACGGCGTGCGCGAGGCGGACGGCGACATCGAGGACCTCGACGCCTTCCGGCGGAACACCCTCTCGATCGAACGCGACGACCTCGACACGGTCCTCGACGTGCTCCTCGAGGGGACGCTCGGCGCACCTCTCGACCCGGCGCGCCTCGGCCTCGCGGGCCACAGCCGTGGCGGTGGCGTCGCGCTCCTGGGAGCGGCGGAGCGCCCCGAGGTGAAGGCGCTCTCCACCTGGGCCGCCGTCTCCCGCTTCGACCGGATCGCCGACGAGACGACGCTCGCCGCGTGGCGGCGGGCCGGTGTCTACGAGGTCCTCAACTCCCGGACGGGACAGGTCCTCCCGATGGGGGTCGAGTTCCTCGACGACGTCCTCGGGAACCTCGACCGTCTCGACCTCCTCGCGGCGGCGCGGCGCCTCGACGTCCCCTGGCTCCTCCTCCACGGCACCGCCGACGAGACTGTTCCCTTCGCGGAGGCGGAGGCGCTCGCCCGCGCTTCGAAGGGAGCCGTGCGCCTCGTCCCGATCGACGGGGGCGGCCACACGTTCGGCGCCGTCCACCCGTTCGCAGGGCCGACGCCGCACCTCGAGGCGGCCGCGGCGGCGACGCTCGACCATTTCCGCGCCGTGCTGGGGGCCGGGCCCTCCGCCTGAAGTGGGCGGCGGGCAGCCTCTCCTCGGGCCCCGGAGCGTGCCTCCCCGGCATTCCGTCCCGGCCGCCCTCGTCTACCCGGCGTGCCGCCGGACGAGCCGGCCCACGTCTCCTTCGTGGCGTACGAGGGGGCCGAGGGCCGCCTCGTCCCGCGCTACGAGGAGATGAGGCTCCTCGACGACGCCGGCCGCTTCGGGGAGCTCCCGAACTACCTCGCGCACCCGGCGCTCTCTTACGCCGTCGTCGGCGGCCTCGCCGGAATGGCGGGAGAGCCGGAGAACCAGCCCCTCGAGGCCCGCACGCGACGCCTCCGCCGCGCGTCCGCTCCCCTCTTCGTGGCCGCCGCGGCGCTCTTCCTCACCCTCGGCTGGCGGCGCCCCTGGCCTCTCGCCGGCCACGTCGGTTGCTCCTGCTGGCGCTCGCGGCGATCGGCCTCGCCGCGCGGGAACGCGGGGGAGCGGGCGGCGACGGGGCCGATTCCACCTCGTCCTCGCCGACGTCGGCGTGACGGTGCGCGACCTGAGGCTCGTCCCGGGCTGAAGAGCCTGCGCCCCGCCGCGTCGGCCGCCTGGACGCTGTCCCTCACCAGGAACCTGGCCGTGGCCCTCGCCAGCGTCCTGCGGTCCTGCTGAAGCTCGGACCGCAGTTAGTCAGAGGGGGTGGGAGCTCGTCTTCTCGATCGCGCCGATGACGACCGCGCCTCTCGCGAGGCTCACCGGGGCGAGGAAACGGACGACGAGCTCCGCCGTCACCGCCGCGACGCCGATCGAGAAGAGCGCGTTCGTCATGGCGGCGTCGAGGAGGGCCGATGTGATCCCGCCGCGCAGCGTCTCCGGGTAGCTCTGGAAGACCTCGCGGCACGGGAAGAGGGCGACGACGGAGCCGTCCCCCTGGACCCGGAACGTCAGCTTCAGGCCGTCGGGATTCGCGGGGCTCCGGGGCGGGTTGCGGCGTCGTCGGTGGCGCAGAAGCGACCGCTGACGGCGCGACCCGGCGGCGACGCCGACGAGGAGACCCTTGTTCACGTTGACCTTCTCCCTGGCGTCTCCTGCCGGCCGGACCGCGGACCTACCGCAGCTCCGGCCGAATCGCCTCGAGGTCGGGGTCGGATGCGGCCTGCGCGGCGAGCTTCGGGTTCAGCTTCAGCGCCCGGCGGGCCGCCGCGAGGGCGCCGGGCCTGTCCCCGGCGGCGAGCCGGATGACGGCGAGGTCGTAGACGACCTCGGGGAGCATCGCCGGCTGCGCCTCCGCCCGGGCCGTCGCCTGCTCCTGCCACTTCAGCGCCTCGGCGAAGCTCTTTTCCATGAAGGCCGTCCAGCCGCGGTTCCAGAAGTCGTTGACGACGCCCATCGCGACGAGGCGCGACAGCTCGCCGAACGGGTCGGCGTGGTCGTCCACGCGGACATCGACGGCCCGGTCGGTGAAGCCGTTGTAGCCCCCCTTCGCGCGACAGACGAGGAGCGCCGCCGACTGCTTCCCGCGGCTGTCCCCGCCCGCCGCGTCGCCCGCCGCGAGGGCGAGGAGGAGCCGCTCGGCGAGCGGCTTGCCGGCGCTGGCGAGGAAGGCCTTCTCCATCGCGGCGACGACGGGCTCCCCGGTCAGGATGTTCCCCTGGATCGCGTAGTTCGGTCCCCGACGGCCCCCCGCCCACGCGTTGCACCCGGGGCCGGTGAACGTCGCGGAGTCGCCGGAGGCCGAGACGAGGCCGGCCTGCCGCCGGTCGCGCCCCTCGTCGCCCCGGAGGAGGACCTTGAGCGCCTCTTCCGCCGTGGCCCCCCGCGCCATCAGGTCGAGCCCGTTCGGCCCGAACGACGTGTTCGCCGATGCCTGCGTCGCCAACGCCCCCACGCCGGCCCTCGCCCACGGAACGACGGTCCCCACCGCGAAGAACCGGCTCGCGACGGCGACCCCGACCTCGCCGGTCGAAGGGTCGGCCGCGGCGATCGAGAACGTCGCCGGGCCGGGCGGCGCGGCGGGCAGCCTCTGCGCGGCCAGAGTGGCGAAGGAGAGGAGGAGCGCGGACGCGAGGCGCGGTGAGCTCATGGGGACCCCCGTCGGGCGAGTCTACCGGGAGGCTCCCCCCGTGCGCCGGACCGACGGCCGCCCGCGCCGGCGCTCAGTCGTCGAGGAACCGGACCACGCCCGTCGAGAGCTCCAGGATCGCGCCGACGAGCTTCAGGATCCCTTCGGCCTCCCGCGCCTGCGCCTCGGGGGTCGCGCGGATCCGTCGAATCGTCCACCGGATGTTCGCTTCCACGGCGGCGTGCATCCGCTCCTCGGGCGGGAGGTCCAGGTCGACACCGTCCAGCGCCGGCAGGATGTTCTGCAGGAGCTCCTCGATCCGGCTCCGGTCGCGTGCGCCGTGGAGCTTCACCTTCAGCGCGGCCTCGACCGCCCCGCACCCTTCGTGCCCGAGGACGACGAAGAGGGGTGTCCTGAGGTGCGTCCCGGCGTACTGCATCGTGCCGCCGACCTCCGGCGAGAGGACGTTCCCGGCGAGGCGGATGATGAAGAGCTCCCCGAACCCGGCGTCGAAGACGAGCTCGGGCGGGACCCGCGAATCGCTGCAGCCGAGGATCGTCGCGTACGGGGACTGGCCCTTCGCCAGGGCGGCGAGGACCTCCTTCTTCACGGTCGGGAAGCGCGCCTCGCCGCGGACGAAGCGCGCGTTCCCCGCCGCGAGACGCGCGAGCGCCTCTTCGGCGGTGGTCCGGGGGCCGCTATCGTGGCTCATGCGGTGGCCTCTTCCGGCCAGTCTCCGGCGCGCCGCCGAGAGGTGTCGATTCGCGGGAGGGGACGGGGTGGGCGGGAGAGGGCGCCGACGAAGCGCGAAAGGCCGCAGCGGGGCCCTTCGAGCGCTTGCTCCGTCGCGTGCTGGGTGAAACGCGACGGCTCTATCCTCCCCGCCGAACGACGGGGGAGAAACGGTGTCTCAGAAGATCGACGACCTCGTGCGCTCCGCGCGGGCGCTGGAAGACCCGGTGGCACGCGCGCGCTACCTCGACGACGCCTGCGGCGCCGACGAGGAGCTGAGGGCCCGCGTCGAGGCGAGCCTCCAGGCGGAGGAGCCGACCGTCGAACATGCCTCAGCGCCGGGCGGCCTCTCGTCCGACGCGACGCTCCCCGCGGCGGCACCCGGCGTGCGGACGCCCCTCCTCGAGGGTCCGGGGACGCAGCTCGGGCCCTACCGTCTCCTGGAGAGGATCGGGGAGGGGGGCTTCGGCACGGTCTTCCTCGCCGAGCAGGAGGAGCCGATCGTCCGCCGGGTCGCGGTGAAGCTCCTGAAGCCGGGGATGGACACGGAGAAGGTCGTGGCGCGCTTCGAGCTGGAGCGCCAGGCCCTCGCGATGATGGACCACCCGAACATCGCGCGCGTCATCGACGCGGGGGCGACGCCGACCGGCCGGCCCTACTTCGTGATGGACCTCGTGACGGACGCCCCGATCTCGGAGTACTGCGACCGGAACGGGCTCCGGGTCGAGGCGCGGCTCGAGCTCTTCGCGCAGGTCTGCAACGCCGTCCAGCACGCCCACACGAAGGGGCCCATCCACCGCGACATCAAGCCGTCGAACGTCCTGGTCTCGACCCACGACGGCAAGCCCCACGCCAAGGTCATCGACTTCGGCATCGCCAAGGCGACCGCGGTCCGGCCGGCGGGCGAGACGCTCTTCACGATGGACGGGGCGATGGTCGGGACCCCCGAGTACATGAGCCCGGAGCAGGCCGAGGGCTCGCTCGACATCGACGCCCGCACGGACGTCCCTTATTCCCTCGGCGTCCTCCTCTACGAGCTGCTGACGGGGTCGACCCCGTTCAGCACGCGCGAGCTGCAGGCCGCCGGCCTGGCCGAGATCCGGCGGATCATCCGCGAGGTCGATCCCCTGAAGCCCTCGACCCGCATCGTCCACGCCGCCGAGACGGCGGCCGCCTCCGCTGCGAAGCGACAGACGGTCCCCAGGCGCCTCTCGGCGATCATCCGGGGCGAGCTCGACTGGATCGTGATCCGGGCGCTCGAGAAGGACCGGCAGCGCCGCTACCCGACGGCCAACGCCCTCGCGATGGACGTCCAGCGCTACCTCGGCGGCGAGCCGGTCGTGGCCGCGCCTCCGGGCGCCGCCTACCGCGCAGGGACGTTCGTCAAGCGCCACCGGGCCGGCGTCGTCGGGGCCGTCGCCTTCGCCTGGCAGGCGAAGGTCGCGCGCGCTCAGCGCGACCGCGCGGTGGCCGCGGAAGCCCGGGCCCGGAGGACGGCGGACGACCTCCGCAAGGTCTCCGACTTCCAGGCGGCGATGCTCTCCCAGGTCGACCCGGCGTCCGCGGGCCGGATGCTCGCGAAGGAGGTCGCGGAAGGGTCGAGAAGGCGCTCGCGCAGGCCGGGGTGCCGGAGCGGGCTCGGGCCGCGCAGCGGGAGTCGTTCGCCCGCCAGTGGGGACGCGTGAACGCCACCGACGCGGCCCGGAACCTGATCGACCGGACGATCCTCAGGCCCGCGGTCGGCGCGATCGACGCGCGGTTCGCCGACCAGCCGGCCGTCGACGCGCAGCTCGGCCAGGTGCTCGCCGACCTCTACCGGGCCCTCGGACTCTACGAGGCCGCGCAGCCGCAGCAGCAGCGGGCGCTCGAGACCCGCCGTCGGGTCCTCGGCGAGGAGAGCGAGGAGACGCTGCGCTCGCTCGGGGCTTCTGGCGACCTCCCGCGCGCGCAGGGGAAGCTGGCCGAGGCGGAGTCGTATGACCGGGACGCGATGGAGAAGTGCCGGCGCGACCTCGGCGAGGCGCATCCCAACACCTTCATCACCACGATCAACACGGGAGGGGCGCTCCAGGCCCTCGGGAGGAACGTCGAGGCCGTGAGGCTCCTCGACGGCGTCGAGCCTGCGGCCCGCGAGGCCTTCACGGGCGCCAACGCGCGATGGGTCGCCAAGCTCCTGACGCGACGTGGCAAGGCCCGCACACCCCTCGGCAGCCTCGACGCCGCCGAGAAGGACCTCCTCGAGGCCCACCCGCTCTTCGTCTCGAGCCGCGGCGAGAAGCACAAGGAGACGCGGGAGTGCGTCCAGGCGCTCGTCGCCCTCTACTCGGCCCGGCAGGCCGCGGAGCCGGGAGGCGGCTGGGATCGCGAGGTCTCGTCGTGGTCGGCGAAGCTCCGACCGGCGGCGCCGCCGCCTCGGGCAGGGACTCCGTAGCGGGAGGAGGGGCGGGATGCCCCCGGGCGCGCAAGCGCACCGCAGAATCAGGTCCTTCCCGTGGCGTGTATAGTCCGCGGAATCCGGACCGGGCGATCGAGGAGGCGTTTCGTGGTGCATGCGCAGGGGCTGCTTCGGGGAGGTTTCGCAGGTCGTTTCCCCTGGAGTGCGCTCGGCGTGGACATCGCGAGCGGGCCCGGCGCGCCGTGGGGCCCCGACGGGTCCGGGCGGAGCACGGAGGCCACCCCATGACGCTCGCAGACGATCGAAGGGACATCACTTCGCTCGCCCCTCTCGAGAGGCGTGTCGCGATCACCGTCGACGCGGCCCTCGCGGTCGGGACGACGGTCGTCATCCTCGCGTGGATCCTCGGGCGGCCCCTCTTCTACTCCCCGTCCTCGCCGGTGATGTCGCCGTTCACCGCGTTCTCGCTCCTCGTCCTCGTCCTCGTGCGCCAGGGCCGGCTGCACGACAGGGACTGGCCCGTGACGCTCAACTTCGCGATGACGGGCCTCGTGCTCGGGGGGAACGTCTCGTCGATGGCCATGCTCGCGCTCATGCCGCAAGGGGTCTGGCCGAGCTTCTCGGCGGTCGTCCTGACCTCGGCAATGACGTCGGCCGGCCTGGTCCTCTTCTGCCTCTACGACCTCGCGATCGTCGTCCGCGAGACGCCCCGGTCGCCCTTCCTCCTGGACGACCTGCTGCTCCACCTCGCGCTCGTCCCCGGAGGGCTCAGCCTCCTCGGCTACCTCCTGAGCAATCCCACCTACCTCAGCGTCCACGCCGACCCGCGGGTCGGCATCTCGCCCCTCGAGATGGGCTTCATGGCGCTCTACGCGATCGCCGCCGTCGTCTCGAACCCGCGGCTTTTCCTGTGGGGCTTCCTCGCGCAGAACCGGACGAACCAGCTCGTCTTCGCCGCGCTCTTCGCAAATCAGTTCGTCGCGCCCCTCGTCGTCGCCCTCGTCTTCTCTTCCCACGGCGCGAAGGGGCCCGGGATCGAGCTTTTCGTGATGCTCGCGGGCGTCGTGACGACCGTGTCGTTCCTGCTCCTGCAGGCCCGCGCCCTCCGCCGGCAGCCCGGCTGACTCGGGCCGCGTCTTCTGCCCGATCCCTCGGAGAGGAAAAGAAGGCCCTTCCCCTGTCGTCGGAACTATGATCTCCAGTCGTCGGTCCCGGACAGGACCGACCGGAGGTGCTCTCGATGCAGAAATCCCTCCACCTCGATCCGAACAAGTGCACCGGGTGCCTGCAGTGCGAGATGGCCTGCGCGTGGGAGAAGTACGAGACCTTCACCATCGCGAAGTCCCGCATCAAGGTGTTCACGTTCCACCACGAGGGGCGCTTCGTCCCGTACACATGCACACAGTGCGACGAGGCCTGGTGCCTCATCGCCTGCCCGGTGGACGCCATCAAGCTCGACCCCGTCACCGGCGCGAAGATCGTCCTCGAGCCCACCTGCGTCGGCTGCAAGGTCTGCACGATCGCCTGCCCCTTCGGGACCATCAACTACGTCGCCTCGACGGGGAAGGTGCAGAAGTGCGATCTCTGCGACGGCGACCCGGCCTGCGCGAAGGCCTGCCCGACGGGAGCGATCACCTACGTGGACGCGGACTGGACCGGCCTCGGGAAGATGCGCGCCTGGGCCGGGAAGACCGACACGACCGCGGCGACGGCGTAAGGAGCACGGACATGGCATGGACCCGGAACGTCCTCCGCGTGAACCTCACCGCCGGCACCTGCACCGCCGAGCCCCTGAACATGGACTGGGCGCAGGACTACCTGGGCCAGCGGGGCCTCGCCACGAAGTACTTCGTCAGCGAGGTCGACCCGAAGGTCGACCCGTTCGCTCCCGAGAACGAGCTCATCTTCGTGACCGGCCCGCTCACGGGGACGATGGCCTCGACCGGGGGCCGCTACTCCGTCGTGACGAAGGGCCCCCTCACGGGCGCCATCGCCTGCTCCAATTCCGGCGGCTACTTCGGCGCCGAGCTGAAGTTCGCGGGCTGGGACATGCTCATCTTCCAGGGTGCCTCGCCGAAGCCCGTCTACCTCCTCCTCACGGACGGGAAGGCCGAGCTCGTGGACGCCGCTCCCCTCTGGGGAAAGACCGTCTGGGAGACCGAGGAAGAGATCAAGAAGTCTCACCAGGACCCGCAGATCCGCGTCGCGGCGATCGGCCGGGCGGGCGAGATCGGCGTCCTCTACGCCGGCATCGTGAACGACCTCCACCGGGCCGCCGGGCGGTCCGGCGTCGGCGCGGTCATGGGGTCGAAGAACCTCAAGGCCGTCGCCGTCCGCGGCACCCGCACCGACTCCTACCCCCTCGCGAACCCGAAGGCGTTCCTCGCGGCGACGGAAGCCGCGAAGAAGGTCCTCGCGGCGAATGGCGTGACGGGGCAGGGGCTCCCCACCTACGGCACCCAGGTCCTGATGAACGTCATCAACGAGCTGGGGGCGCTCCCGACACGCAATCACCGCGACATCCAGTTCGAGGGGGCGAACGACATCTCCGGCGAGGCGATGCACAGGAAGAGGGACACGGACGGCAAGGCGAACCTCGTCACGAACGGCGCCTGCTTCGGCTGCACGATCGCCTGCGGACGCATCTCCCGGATGGACCCGGGCCACTTCACCGTGAAGGACAAGCCGCAGTACCAGGGCGCCTCCGGCGGCGTGGAGTACGAGGCCGCCTGGGCGCTCGGCGCCGCGAACGGAGTGAACGACCTCGAGGCCCTCACCTACGCCAACTTCCTCTGCAACGAGCACGGCTTCGACCCGATCTCGTTCGGGGCGACGGTCGGAGCCGCGATGGAGCTCTACGACCTCGGGATCCTGACGAAAGACGAGGTGGGCTTCGAGGTCCCGTTCGGCTCCACGGAAGCGATGGTGAAGCTCGCGGAGCTGACGGCCCGGGGCGAGGGCTTCGGGAAGGAAATCGGGATGGGCAGCAGGCGCCTCTGCGCGAAGTACGGCCGGCCCGACCTCTCGATGACCGTCAAGGGGCAGGAGTTCCCGGCGTACGACGGCCGGGGCCTTCAGGGGATGGGTCTCGCCTACGCCACGAGTAACCGGGGCGCCTGCCACCTGCGCGGCTACATGGTGTCGCCCGAGGTGCTCGGCATCCCGGTGAAGATGGACCCGCAGGCCACCGAGGGAAAGGCCGCCATGCTGAAGGCCTTCCAGGACCTCACGGCCGTGGTGGATTCCGCGGGCATCTGTCTCTTCACGACGTTCGCCTGGGGTCTGGCAGACATTCAGCCGCAGATCCAGGCCGCCTGCGAGGGGGACTGGTCCCCCGAGCGGCTGCTCCTCGTCGGCGAGCGGATCTGGAACATGGAGCGCGAGTTCAACCTCGCGGCGGGGCTCACGGCCAAGGCCGACTGCCTGCCGCCGCGCCTGATGAAGGAAGAGGCGAAGACCGGCCCGCAGAAGGGGGCCGTCTCGAAGCTCGACGTGATGCTGCCGGAGTACTACGCGTTGAGGGGCTGGACCGCCGCGGGCGTCCCGACTCCCGCGACCCACACGCGCCTCGGCCTCTGACCGGGACGAGCTCTCACGTGAGGCACGTCATCATCGGAAGCGGTCCCGCCGGCGTGATCGCGGCGGAGACCCTGCGCAAGGCCGACCCCGCCGCGGAGATCACCGTTCTCTGCGGCGAGGGGGAGCCGCCGTACGCCCGGATGGCGATCCCGTACCTCCTGAAGGGCGACATCGACGAGGCGGGGACGTACATCCGCAAGGACCGGGACCACTACGGGCGGATGCGGATCGACCTCGTTCCTGCACGCGCCCGGGCCGTGGACACGACCGCCCGTACCGTGGACGTCGGCAACGGCCGCGGCATTCCCTGGGACCGACTCCTCGTCGCGACCGGCTCCCGGCCGAGCCGCGAGAAGATTCCAGGCATCGACCTTCCGGGCGTGAAGACCTGCTGGACTCTCGAGGACGCCCGGGCCCTCCTCGCCGGCATCCGGCCCGGCACCCGCGTCGTGCAGATGGGTGCGGGGTTCGTCGGCTGCATCATCATGGAGGGACTCCTCGCGCGCGGCGCGGACCTCACCATCCTCGTCCGGAGCGGCTTCATGGTGCGGCGGATGATGAACCCCACTGCGAGCGGGCTCATCCGGCGCTGGTGCGAGTCGAAGGGCGTGAAGATCCTGACCCGCACCCAGCCGAAGGGCCTCGCCGCGAACGGAGACGCCCTGACGGTGGACCTGGGCGAGGGGCGCACCCTCGACGCCGACATCTACCTGAGCGTCGTCGGCGTCGACCCGAACCTGGATTTCCTCGCGGGCAGCGGCGTCGCTATCGGGCAGGGCGTCGTCGTCGACGCGAACCTCCAGAGCAGCGTCCCCGGCGTCTACGCGGCCGGCGACGTCGCGGAATCGAACGACGTCGTCACCGGGAAGAGGCAGCTCAACGCCATCCAGCCCAACGCCGCGGAGCAGGGCCGGACGGCGGCGCTGAACATGGCCGGGCATCCCACCCGCTTCAAGGGGAGCTTCGTCTTCAACGTCCTGACGACGCTCGGCCTCGCCGCGTCCTCCTTCGGGGAATGGCAGGGCGTGCCGGGCGGGGAGTCGGCGGAGGTGCTGGACGAGTCCCGGTACCGCTACCTGAACCTGCAGTTCGATGGCGATCGCCTGGTCGGCGCGAACGGCGTCGGCTTCGGCGACCACGCCGGTGCGTTCCGGGGGCTCATCGAGGGGCGCCGCCGGCTCGGGGCCTGGAAGAAGAGGCTGATGCACGACCCCGCGCGGGTCATGCAGGCGTACGTGGAGACGGCCGTACCGGCCTGCGGGGCGGGATGAGGATCGCCCTCAAGCTCTTCGCCTCCCTCACAGAGCGCCTCCCGCCCGAGGCGCGGCCGGCGAT
>CAVOJA010000130.1:0-28048 GCA_963696015.1 uncultured Holophagales bacterium | reverse complement strand
GAAGAAGACCTCGTGCCCCCCGGCCGCGAAGCTCTCGATGAGCATGGACCCCGGAGCACCCGGCGCGACGTCACGCACCAGGACGGTCCCGGCGGGAGTCCCGTCGGTCTTCCACGGCTCGAATCCATGAACGCCGTCGTCGGCCCAGAAGGTGAACATCGAGCCCAGAAGGGTCCAGCGCGCGCCGAGTGATTCCGCCGGGCCGGGGTTGACGTCCTTCAGCAGCGTCGTCCCCGCGGCCGGTCCGTCGCTGATCCAGGGCTCGCGGCCATGCACGCCGTCGTCAGCCCAGAAGAAGACCCGATTTCCCACCCGAGAGACGAGCTGAGGCTGCGAACTGCCGGTCGGGTTGATGTCCAGGAGCAAGGCGGTCCCCGCGGTTGTCCCTTCCGTTCTCCAGAGCTCGGTCCCGTGGGTGGAGTCGGAGGCGTCGAACAGTATCGCATCGCCGAGGGAGGCGCTCGTGCCCTGGAAGGACGGCATCGGGCCAACGGCCGTCGTCCCCGCAGCCGACCCGTCTGTCTTCCAGAGCGTCGCTGTCGCGTCGCCCCGGACGGACAGGTAGAACTCGCCCTTCAGCTCGCCGAGCGGGTGGTTCTCGCTCGAGGTCGGGCCGGCCGTCAGGTCCCCGATCAGGTAGGTCCCGTCGGGGGTGCCGTCGCTGCGCCAGAGCTCCGATCCATGCGCACCGTCGTCGGCAGCGAATAGGAAGATCTCGCCGAGGGGGCCCAGCATGAATTGGAGGCCGCCGTTCGCTCCCGGAAAGACGTCCGCGACGATTCCGGTCCCCGGCTCGGTCCCGTCCGTCCGGTACAGCTCGCATCCGGTCGAAAGCGGACACTCCTGGAAGAACGCCGTCGATCCGACAGGCCAGAGGAAGCTGAGCTGCGAGCCCGACGGACCCGGCACGATGTCCTTCACCAGAACCGTGCCTCCGGGCGTCCCATCGCTTCTCCAGAGCTCGGTTCCGTGATCCGCGTCCGTCGCCCAGAAAAGGAGCGTCCCGTTGACGTCGGTGAGCCAGACGGGAAGGCCGTCGTTCGGCCGGAGGACCGGCTCCTGCACCGCATAGGTCCCTGCGGGCGTTCCATCCGAGCGTCAGAGGGAAGCCGACCCGTTGAAGACGAAGAAGAGCGCCGATCCGGCGATCGTGACGCCTCCTCCCGAAGACGCGACCGCATTGCCCGTCTCGATGACCGTGACGATCGTCGTCCCTGCCGGAGTCCCATCGCTTCGCCAGAGCTCGAGACCACCGGCGTCGCGGTCGACCCATAGGAGGAGAGCGCCCGGGATCGCGACCGAGGGGTAGAGCGAGATGGACGCTCCGAAGTCACGCGCCAGCTGCGTACCAACGGCGGTCCCGTCGCTCGACCAGAGCTGCGAGCCGATGGCCGTGAAGAGCCGGGCCCCGGCTGGAACCAGCGGGTACGTGCTCTGGAACGTGGGTATCTCGACGGTGCCTGCCTCGGTCCCGTCGCTCTTCCACGTCGAGCCGTCGTCCTGGACGTGGAAGCAGAACCCGCCTGCGAATCGAACGAGGCTGGTCGGGTACGAGCTGGCGGCTCCCGGTACGATGTCGCGAACGAGGACGGTGCCCGCAGCCGTTCCGTCGCTCTTCCAGGGCTCCATTCCGTGCGCCGCGTCGGTCCCGGAGAAGGACACGGCCCCGCTCACCTCGACGCCCTCACGCGTCATCTCGACGTCCGCCAGGCGATAGGTCCCGGACTCGGTGCCGTCGCTTCGCCAGAGGCCGCAGGGCGCGCTGAACCCGCACGAGAAGAGCAGGGTGCCGCCGAGCTCGACGAACGAGGCGGTGTCGTCGAACGAGCCGGCCGGCCCGGGCGTGAGGTCCTTCACGAGCCGCGTACCGGCGGCGGAGCCCTCGCTCGTCCAGAGCTCCTCTCCGTGGACGCCGTCGTCGACCGTGAAGAAGAGACGACCGCCGGCTTTCGTCAGGTTACGGAACGTCGTGTGTGCGCTTGGATCGGCGTTGAACCAGTAGACGAGTGCCGTCCCGGCGACGGTTCCGTCGGTCTTCCAGAGCGCCCGGCCGTCCTGTGCGGAGGCGGCGAAGTAGAAGGTCCCGTCCAGATCCGCGCCGCGCGCGAGTCCCGGCAGGTCGAGGATGCGCCGAGTCCCGGCGGGGGTCCCGTCCGTGACCCAGACTCCGTCATCGAGATTCGAGTCCCATCCGCTCAAGACCACTCTGCCGCCCGACACGCCGAGGACCGATTCGAAAGTCGCAGGGGCCGTCGCCACAGTGGCGGTCCCCGGGTAGATGTCCTTCACGAGCGTCGGGTTCTGGGCGAGGGCGCCGGCCGATACGAGAAACGTCGCGGCGAGGATCGTGAGCGGAAGGCGGAATCGCATCGCTTACCCCCTGGTGGCCGAGACCTGGCGTCGGCCTCCTGCGTCGTTTCAGCGCGTATCGAGGAATTCTACGCGCGGGGGCGAATGGGTAGGCGGACGTCTCCTTCCTCGCTGGGTGCCGTTCAGCCGTGCTCTTCGAGGAACGCCTTCACGACCGGGATCGCCGTCGACGGCACCCGGTGCCCGCCGTGGTGGATCTCGTGCCGGGCGCTCCCGAAGTGCGACGAGAGGAGAGCGGCAAACGGGGCGACCCGATCGAGGGCGTAGTACTCGTCGGCGTCCGTCGAGACGTGGAGCGCGTGGGTCGCTGCGGAAGAAGCCGCTGATCCTGGCGACGCCTCCGCCCACTCTCCCGGCAGCCCCCCGCAGAGGCCGACGACGACGCGGAGCGGCAGGCCGTGCGGCGGGGCGAGGGCGAGCCTGTAGTTGAACGAGCAGGGCTGGCTGAAGCCGAGGATCGAGACGCGCGAAGCGTCGGCCCCGCGCTCGACTCCCCAGGCGATCGCCGCGGCGACGGCCGCGCGGTGGACCGCCTGGTTGTCCTCGTTGCGTGGGCTGACACCCCAGTGGAAGCCCCGCGCTCCCGCGGGGCCGAGCGCCTCGCCTGGAAGAAACGCCGACTGCGGACCCTCGACGGCGATGACGCCCCAGCCCTCGGGCGCCATGCGCGCCAGCAGGGGGAAGAGCGTCGCCGCGTGCATCCCGTAGCCGTGGAGGCCGAGAAGGAGGGGGAAGGGCCGCGGTGTTTCCGGCAGGAGCGGAAAGAGCTGGAGCGGGACCTCGATGGAAGCCGTCTCGCGCGCCGGGACCCCGTGTCGGGCTCTCACGCGTGGGCCGCCTCGCGCCGCAGGCGCGCGAGCGTCGTGTCCCGCAGCCGCGCGGCGAGCTCGTCGCGCGCGGGGCCGAGGAGCACCTCGGCCGGCCCCTCCGGCAGCCCGAGGACCTTGTTCAAGTCGTCGGCACCCTCGACGGCGAGGACGATGTCGGCCAGCGAGATCTCGGTCGCCGGTCGGCCGAGGACGAAGCCTCCCGTCCGGCCCCGCTTCGAGCGCAGGAGCCCGGCGCGGGCGAGTTTCTGGAGGACCTTCCCGAGGAACGGAGCGGGCTCGCCGCAGGCCAGGGAGAGGACTCGCGCCTCGCGGCCGGGCGCCTCGGGCCCGCGAGGGTCGAAGTGCGGCAGCGCCGTCAGCGCCACCTCCGCCGCCCGGGAGAGGAGCATGGGTCTAGGAGGAGGCCGCGGGGGGCGGCTTCCTCTGTTCCCCGTACCCGGTGCGCAGGGTCATTTCACTCGCCCGTGACGAACGCGTACTGCTCGGGTGTGAGCGGCACGACGGAGAGCCTCCCGCAGATCAGGAGCGGCGAGCCGGCGAAGACCGTTGCCGCCTTCATGTCGGCGAGTGTCACTGGCTTCTTCAACGCCTTCCCGGCCCTCACGTCGACGACCGTCCCTTTCGGGTCGGCCGGGTCGGGGCGCGGCGATGCGGCGACGGTGGCCCGTCCCACGGCGGCCTTCACGTCACCCGTGTGGTAGACGACGAGACGGTCGCCTTTCGACATCGACCGCAGGTGCTTCCTGGCCAGGGCGTTCGTCACACCGTCCCATACAGCCGTCTCCTCTCTCGCGAGGTCCTCGAAGGAACAGGTCGAGGCTTCGGTCTTCAGCAGCCAATCCATACAGCGGCAATGATAGTCGTGCCGCTCGAAGCAGTCCCTCGTCTGGTATGGTCACCGGTGGCCCGATGGGCGAAGACGCGACAGGCCCGCCAGCCGGGAGCGAGGGCTTCCGCCTCCCCGCGCCGGCGGCGGTGCTCGCGATCGCCGTCTCGGTCCTGGCCGTCCTCCTCGCGTTCGTCGACGGCGCGCGGCTCGCGAGCCCTCCCCGCTCCTACGCCGTCTTCGAGGAGCGCGGCTTCCGGGTGACGACCATCGTGGCGGGAGACGTCTTCGACCGCGCGGGGCTCCGTCCGGGCGATCTTCTCGTCGCCTTTCAGGGGCAGCCTCTCGTCAGCAGCCTCGATCTCGCGCGCCGCTTCCGTACGCTCCGGCCCGGCGATACCGCGCGGCTGGGAGTGGAAAGGGCGGGACGGAGCCTGGCGCTCACGGTCCGAACGTGGCCAAACCTCTCTCCTGGCTCACTGGCGGCGCTTGCGCTCCCGGTCTTCGTTCTCCTCTCGATGGGGATCGGGGTCTACTTCGTCCGGCGGCAGAGGACCGAGGCGAGCCTCTTCCTCCTCTACTGTCTCACTTCGGCCGTCAACGACGCGGGGCAGGCGACGCTCCCGGCGGGAACGCCCCTCACGGTCGCCTTCGTCTCAGCCGTCGTCCTCCTCGGTAGTCTCCCGAGCGCGGCGCTCCTCTTCCACCTCTCCCTCGCATTCCCCGCGCCGGGCTCGCTCCAGGCGCGGTTGAGACTCCTCCTGCCGCTCGCGTACGCGATCCCGCTCGTCGCGGGAGCGGTCACGTTCGTCCCCTTCGTCCATCCCGGGTTCGGTTCTCTCCTCGCCTCGTCCGCCGTCCGAGGCCCGATCCGGGCCGCCTTCGACGCGAGCGTCGTCGCAAGCTATGCGCTCGCGGCCGCGAGCTTCCTCGTTCAGGCTTCCCGCGCGACCGCCGAGCGGGCCCGGCAGCAGGCCCGCATCCTCTTCTTCTCGATCGCGCTTCTCGTCGTAGCGAGAGTCCTCCTCCGCGAGGTCCCTCTGCACCTGGAGGGGCGGGTCCTCGTCGGCCCCGTCGGTTTCGCGCTGTTCGATCTGGTTCTGCCGGCCTTCGTCGCGGTCGCCATCGTGAGACACCGGCTGTTCGACATCGACGTCGTCGTAAGACACGGGCTCGTTTACACGGCTGCCTCGATCGCGGTGGCGGGAATCTTCGTCGGGACGATGGCGTCCCTCGGCCAGGTCGTGAAGCGGTTCGCTCCGGGCTCGGAGGCCGTGCCGCTCGCCGTGGCGGCGGCGCTGGCGGCGATCCTCTTCCATCCGCTCCGGCTCAGGGTCCAGGACGGAGTGGACAGGCTCTTCTACCGGAAGGGGTACGACTACCGGCGCGCCCTCACGGAGAGCGCCGCGAGGATCTCCTCCCTCGCGAGACTCCACGAGGCGGCGGCTTACCTGCGGGTCCGGGTGGAAGAGCTCCTCGCGCCCGAGTGGGGCGAGGCCGTCGTCCGCTGCGGCGAGCCGCCCGCGTGGGAGCGGGTCGGGGCGACGGGCGAGGTCGAGTCGCGCCTCCTTCCGGCCGAGGCCTCGGCCCTCGATGCTCTCCTTTCGGGCCGGGCCGGACCTTTCGCGCCGGCGGGACCTGCCCTCCCGCTGCGGAGTCCGGCTCTGGCCGTCCCCGTGACGCGGGGCGGATCGGTCCTCGGCGCGCTCCTCCTCGGACCGCGGCGGGGAGACGTGCCGTACCTGCCCGAGGACCTCGATGCGCTCTCCACCCTCGCGAGCCTCGCGGGACCCGTGTTCGAGCGAGGACTCCTCCTGGAGGAGCGGGCGCTGAGGGAACGCCTCGCCGCGGTCGGGGGCGCGTCGAGCGCCCTCCTGCACGAGCTGAAGAACCCGCTCGCCGCGATCCAGAGCACTGCGGCCGTCCTCCGCCGCCGGCTTCCCGGTGACGCGCGCGGCCGCGAGCTGACGGAGGTGATCGAAGGAGAGGCGCAGCGGCTGCACGACGCCGCGACTCAGGTCCTCTCGTTCGTGAAGCCGGTATCGGCGGCGGAAAGGGAGACCGTGAGCCTCGCGCCGCTCCTTGAATCGCTCGCGGCTTCCGTCCTCCCGTCTTTCGAGGCCGGCAACGTCACGGTCGAGGTCGAGGTTCCGGCCCGATTGTCGGTCGAAGGGAACCCCGATCGGCTGCGGCGGCTCTTCCTGAACCTCCTGCTCAACGCGCGGGAAGCGATGCCGGCGGGCGGGCGCGTGCGGGTGAGCGCGTACGGGAACCCGGCGCCGGACGGGACGTTCATCGCGGTAAGGGTCGACGACGAAGGACCCGGCTTCAGGTCCGACGTTCTCGCGTCTCCCTTCGTTCCGTTCCGGACGACGAAACGCCTCGGTACCGGCCTCGGACTCCCGAACGCGAAGCGGGTGGCGGAGGAGCACGGGGCCGAGGTCCTCCTCGAGAACCGGCCCGAGGGGGGCGCACGGGTCACCGTCCTCTTCCCGACCGCGGCTACCATTCGGACGTGAACACCCCGACTCCCCGCGTCCTGCTCGTCGACGACGACACGGGTCTCCTCAGGACGATCCAGGTCCTCCTCGAGGACGAGAAGGGCTGGACGGTCGCAGCGGTCCCCTCGGCGCCGCTCGCCCTCGAGAAGCTACGCGCTGGTCCATTCGACGTCCTTCTCACCGACGTCTCGATGCCGGGCGGGGACGGGCTCTCCCTCCTGCGCGAGGCGCGCGCGCTGCAGCCGGAGCTTCCCGTTCTCCTGATGACGGCCTTCGGCTCGGTCCGGTCGGCGGTGGAGGCGATGAAGCTCGGCGCCTCGCAGTACCTGACGAAGCCCGTGGACCCGGACGAGCTGATTCTCCAGGTGGAGCGGGCGCTCCAGGCGGCGCGGCTCGAGGCGGAGAACCGCTCCCTCCGGGAGCGTGCGGGAGACCCGGAGAGCTTCGACCTCCTCGTCGGCGAGAGCCCGTCGATCCGCGCGCTCCGCGACGTGATCGACCGTCTCGCCGGCGTCGACTCCACCGTCCTCGTCCGGGGCGAGACCGGGACCGGCAAGGAGCTCGTCGCGAGGCTCGTCCACCGCGGAGGACCCCGTTCGGCACGTCCCTTCGTCGTCGTCAACTGTACGGCGATCCCGCACGAGCTCTTCGAGAGCGAGCTCTTCGGCCACGAGCGCGGCGCTTTCACCGGGGCGGGGGCGCCGCGGGCGGGCCGGGTCGAGGAGGCGGACGGGGGGACGCTCTTCCTCGACGAGGTCGGGGACATGCCGGCCGACCTGCAGCCGAAGCTCCTCCGTTTCCTGCAGGACCGCAGCTACCGCCGGGTCGGGGGGGCGCGCGAGCGCGCGGCCGACGTGCGGGTCCTCGCCGCGACGCACCGGCCGCTGGAGGAGGCGATGAAGGCGGGTCTCTTCCGGCCCGACCTCTTCCACCGGCTGAGCACGATTCCGGTCTACGTGGCCCCGCTCCGGGAGCGGATGGAGGACCTTTCTCTCCTCGCCGGGCACCTCCTCGGCAAGATCGCCCGCCGCCTGGGGCGGCCGCGGCCCGAGCTCTCAGCCGTGGCGCTCGAGCGCCTCGCGGCACACTCCTTCCCGGGGAACGTCCGCGAGCTCGAGAACCTCCTCGAGAGGGCCGTCGTCCTCGGTCCGACTCCTCCAGGGGAGCCGATCGGACCGGAGGCGTTCGCCCCAGCGCCCTCGGCCGGAGGGACCGGGGCAACCCCGCAAACGCTCCCGCTGCGGGACGGTCTGCCAGCTCTCGAGGCGTCGTACAAGCTCGCCGAGCGTGACCTCCTCGCACGCGCTCTGGCCGAGTGGCCGGAGCTGCCACACGCGGAGATCGCCGCGCGGCTCGGGACGAGCCGGCGAATCCTCGAGGCGCGGCTCGAGGAGCATGGGTTCACCGGACGCCGCGGCTGACGGAAGGCCGCCGTCCGGCACGGGACGGTGCCGGAATGCACGGGCGGGTGCCGCCCAGGAACGCGCCGCCCCGGCGGAACAGTCGGGAGCGAGACGCCGGTGCTCAGAAGCCGGTGCTTTCGCGGGGGCCGGCCGGTGGCGTGGCGCCCGGCCTGAGGACGGGCTCAGTCGGGCCCGAGGCCTGAAGAGCCGTCTTCGGCGAACAGGCCACGTCTGAAACCAGCAGACGCATCCGCAGCCTGCCGATGCTCGCCGTCTCTGCGCAGGAGCTCCCTTCGCGCAGTCGAATCGGAGGTGGAGGCGTACGCAGGGGAAGCTGGCTCGGTGATTGCGAGCGACCCGCGGGGCCGATCGGAGGATACGAGGCGAATCCAGCGTGTCCGGGCGTCGGCCAGCCGGGACAGGTGAGGAGAGAGAGCATGAAAGTCAGGTTTGCCGTCGTCCTTTCGACCGGTCTGCAGCTCATCGGCACGAGTCAGGCGAGCGCCGCCGCGGGATCGGCGGCCGGTCCCGGAGCGCCGGCGGCTTCTGCTGATCAAAGGGCTTCGGATCAGGCCTCGCCGGTCATGATCCAGGAGACGGTCCAGCGCGAAATCACCCGGCTGGCCGGCGCCGGCGATCTGGCGCTGCAGCGGGAGGCGATCGTGCGCAGGGTCGGCGCGAGGCTTGCCGCCGAGCGGTCGCGAACGGGTGAAACCCGCGACGCGCGCGTGGTCCGGGACGCGATCCGCAGGACGGTCCACGAGGTGTTGGCCGAGCAGGCGCGGAGCTCGCGCCTGAGCGCTCCCGCACGGCCCGTGACGTCGCACGCGGCGAGGCAGTCGCTCGTCCTCGACGGCAGTGCGATTCCGGCAGGGGAGCGGACCGCGCTCATCGATCTGTACGACTCCACCAACGGCGCCGGGTGGACCCATCGGGACAACTGGCGCAACGCCGGGGACACCGACTTCAACGCGCCGGGGACCGAGTGCGCCTGGTTCGGGGTGGTCTGCGATGGTGGCCAGACAACCGTGCTGCAGCTACGCCTCAACGGGTCGAACCTCGTCGGAACGCTGCCGTCGACGCTCGGCAACCTCACGAACCTGGAGTGGATCCAACTGTTCGACAACCAGCTCACCGGATCGATCCCGGACGCGATCGGCGACCTCACGCACCTTCAGGGCCTCGTGCTGTCCGACAACCAACTCACGGGTTCGATCCCTCCTCGGATTGGCGACCTGACGAACCTGCAGCTCCTCAACCTGTCCTACAACCAGCTCACGGGGTCGATCCCGCCCGGGCTCGGTAGCCTCACGAACCTGACGGGTCTCTACCTGTACGTCAACCAGCTCACGGGGTCGATCCCGCCGGAGCTCGGCAACCTCACGAACCTGACGATGCTCTTCCTACGCACCAATCAGCTCGCGGGCTCGATCCCGACCGAGCTTGGCAACCTCACGAGCCTGTCAGAGCTCTACCTGAACAACAACCAGCTCACGGGCCCGATCCCGACCGAGCTTGGCAACCTCACGAACCTGTCAGAGCTCTACCTGAGCAACAACCGGCTCATGGGCTCGATCCCCGCCCAGCTGGGGAATCTCACGAGCCTGCAGCGCCTGGGTCTGGACGTCGACCAGCTCACGGGCTCCATCCCGCCGGAGCTCGGCAGCCTCACGAGCCTGACGGATCTCTCCCTGACCGGCAACCAGCTCACGGGCTCGATCCCGCCGGAGCTGGGGAACCTCACGAGCCTGACGGAGCTCTCCCTGAGCGCCAACCAGCTCACGGGCTCGATCCCGCCGGAGCTGGGGAACCTCACGAACCTGACGGAGCTCTTCCTGGATGCCAACCAGCTCACGGGCTCGATCCCGCCTCAGCTCGGCAACCTCACCAGCCTGGAAGGCCTCGTGCTGACCGGCAACCAGCTCACGGGGCCGATTCCACCTCAGCTTGGCAACCTCACGAACCTGCTGTACCTCGTGCTGTCCGACAACCAGCTCACGGGCTCGATTCCACCGGAGCTGGGCAATTTGGCAAAGCTGGGGAAGCTCTATCTGGCCAATAACCGCCTCACGGGGACGATCCCCGCGCAGCTCGGCAACCTCACGAGCTATCTCTTTTGGCACCTCGATCTGCACTCCAACCAGCTCACGGGCGCGGTGCCAGGCAGCATCACCAGGCTGACCAGCCTCAGGTCCGATGCCTGGAACGTCACCGACTTCCGCTGGAACGGCGTTTACAGCTCTGACCCGACCGTGGTGGCTTTCCTCGACGGCGCGCAGACGGGCGGCGACTGGCAGAGCACACAGACCGTACCGGTCACGGGGCTCACGGCCGGGGTGGCGACCAGCTCTTCGGTCGCCCTCACCTGGACGCCGATCGCCTACACCGGCGACACGGGGGGCTACCAGGTGTTCGTCGCCACCGCTTCGGGGGGGCCCTACACGCTCTCCGGCACAACCGCCGACAAGACCGCAGGAAGCTGGTGGGTGACCGGGCTCGACCCCGGGGCTTCCTACTACTTCATCGTGAAGAGCGTTACGAACCCCCATGCCGACAATCGGAACAGCGTCGTGAGCGACTCCTCGGCAGAAGTGTTCCGGTCCTGCCTGGCGGCGTTGGCGATCACCACCACCTCGCCGTTGGCTGCCGGTTTCGTGGGCCAGGGGTACGTCCAGACGTTCGCCGCGACCGGCGGCGGAGGCCCGCCCTACTCGTGGACCGTGGTCTCCGGCACGCTGCCCGCCGGGCTGCTGCTGTCGTCGGGCGGCGCGCTCAGCGGCGACCCGACCACGCCGGGAAGCTTCTCTTTCACGGTGCAGGTCACGGACGCTGCCGGCAACACAGGCTCCGCCCCATTCACGTTGCAGGTGAACGGGGCCGCGGCGTCGATCCCGGCGCTCGGCGAGTGGGGCCGGCTCGTGCTCGTTCTGCTGATGGTCCTGATCGGATTCGACCTTCTGAGGCGCAGACGGGACCTGGCCTGAGGGAAAAAGCGCCGCGAGGCGCTGGAGCACGGGCGCCCTGCGGTCCGGTCTGTCGCCGGAAATCGCCGGGTGGAACGAACGCCCGCCGCGTGCTCGTGGTCTCTGGCGACGCCGCTCTGATGGGACGCCTGCGAATGCCGGACGAGCAGGAGGTCGGCGTGATCCGGCCAGGTGCGGATGGAGGATCGCGGGCTGACCGGGCGCCGCAGCGGACGGTTCGGGCGCGCCGTTCGGCAGCGGACGGTGCAGGCGCGCCCTTGCGCGTGCCGGCTGGCCCCGCTTCGACCGTAGCCGGGGCGCGGAAACGGGCTTTCCTGCCGCGGTCACTCCCGGGATTCGATCGAGACGGGACTGGCCCGGCGCTTGCGGGCCTTCTGCCGTAAAGGAGGACGCATGCGCCGCAACCTGTTCTCTTCCGTCTCGTTCGTTCACCTCTTCCTCCCGCTCCTGGTCGCGCTCGCCGCGCTCCTGCCGTACGCGCCGCGCAGTCTGTCCGGGACGACCGTCGTCAGAGTCGTGACCCAGGGGCGCGGGGAGATCGTGGGGACGGATCAGCATCCGACCTCGAACCTTCCTGCCGCCAGGGGCACGTTCTTCTGGAACGGCGAGCGGTGGGTCACGAACGAGACTGCGGCGCACATGTACTTCGTCGACGAGCGCACCGGCAAGCGGATACAGGAGTACGAGACGCGGAACGTCTCCGGGGTGGCCCCGCTCGGCGTCGTGGAGAGCTTCTCCGGTGTGACGGTGACGAGGCGGACGTACACATACTCGAAGAGGAGTGCCGCGAACGACGGGACGTTCCGGTGGGAGGCGGTCGAGTACGAGGTGAGTGACGGCTCGGGGCACCTCGCCATCCTCCGGTCGCGCGGGACCGGCAACGGACTCTCGCAGACCTACTTCGACGTCTACATCCAGGACCCGCTTCCGACGACGACCGCGTTCCTCGGAGACCCGGCGTGGTTCTCGTTTCCGGCGCTGCCGCGGGAGGCCCTGGACCTTGGGCCCGATCCTCGCTACCGGATGGGGGAGCTCGTCGGCGCCGACCGTTCCCGGGGGCTCTTCTGGGGCGACTATTTCCTCGACTTCGACGGAGGGTCGGACATGGGTGGGTACTCCTACGAGATGGAGTGCCTTCCTCTCGCGAGCCGAGTCGACGGCCTCTCGAGGAGCCACGTCCGGGCGTTCTTCGGGAAGTGGATGAACCCCGTCTCGCAACTGCAGCAGATTCGAATCACGCCCGGCCTCGTCTCCGAGACGTTCCAGCCCGACGCGGGCGCCTCGACGCCGCTCCTCGTGCCGGTCGTCCTCTCGCTCGACGGTCTGCAGGGCTCGTTCTTCACGACCGAGCTGACCCTCTCGAACCGCTCGGCAACGGCCGCCTCGCTGACGCTCACCTACACGGCGTCTTCGGGAGGAGGAAGCGGGTCGGCGACCACTTCGCTCGAGGCCCGCCGGCAGACGACGGTTCCGGACGCCATCTCCTGGCTCCGGTCGCTCGGCGTCCCCATTCCGGCCTCGGGCCGCTTTCTCGGGACGCTCCGGCTCGACGTCTCGGGGCCGCAGCCCGGCGACGTCGCCGTGACGGCCCGGACGACGACGCCGGTCCCGGAGGGGCGTGCCGGCCTCGCCTACCCGGCGGTGCGCGACACGGGGCTCTTCGACACGGCCGTCACGCTGACCGGCCTCCGCTCGAGCGCCTCGGATCGCTCGAACGTGGCGGTCATCAACGGCTCGACCTCGAAGGACGCACGCCTGAAGGTCGTCGTCACCTCGTGGTCGCCGGCGGCCGTTGCGACCGGCTCGTTCGAGGCCGATCCGCTCGGGCCCGGGGGCTTCCGGCAGTACACGCTGGAGGACCTCGTCTCCCGCGCGGGCCTCACGCTGACCAACCCGGACGTCACCGTTCGAGTCGAGCCGCTCGGCGGCTCCGCCCCCTTCTACGCCTACGGCGTCGTCAACGACCAGGGGAGCTCGGACGGGTCCTTCGTCTTTCCGGTCTCCGACGGTTCCCTCTACCTCAACGAGGCGCTCGTCCTCCCGGTCGTGGTCGAAACGGGCTCGGCGGTGCCCTTCACCACCGAGGTCGTCTTCACGAACACCTCTTCCGAGGAGAGGGTCCTCGATCTCGCCTGGGTGACGACGTTCGGCAGCACTCCCGGAGCGACGGTCCGCGACTCGGTGACCCTCGCGCCGTTCCAGCAGAAGATCGTCCCGTCCTTCGTCGACGACCTCCGGCGGCGCGGCCTCGCCGGAGTGGGCGCGGCGGGGCCGACGTACGCCGGCGCCCTCTTCGTGAAGCCGACGGGGATCGGGAGTCTCGACGGCGTCGTCGTGAGCGGACGGACGTCCGCTCCTGGGAGCGTGAAGGGGCGGTACGGGCTCTTCCAGACCGCTCTTCCTCGCCGCGACGCTGCCACGACGCCCGCGTGGATCTACGGTCTCGTGCAGGACGGGACGAACCGTTCCAACCTCGCGTTCGTGAACGCGGATCCGGCCGGGGCCGCGATCCGGCTCCGCGTCGAGCTCTTCCGCGCTTCAGACGGTGCGCCGGTCGGGACGATCGAAGGAGCCGAGACGACCCTGGCGGCGGGAGGCTGGGGGCAGATCGACCGGGTGCTGGAACGCTACGCTTTCGGCACGACCTCGGCGTACGCCCGCGTCACGCTCGTCTCGGGCACGTCGCCGTTCGTCGCCTACGCGGTCGTCAACGACGGGGGCCAGCCGGGGCAGCGCTCCGGCGACGGGGCGTACGTCCCGATGGCGCTGGAATGACGGCGAGGTCCCTCCAGGGCGCCTCTCGGCCGCGTTGGCGACCGGATCCGTTCCCATCGCCGCGCTCGCTGCCGTGCTGGGTTCATCTGGCCTTCGCCTCCATTCTGGCGTTCGCCTCCGCCGTCCGGGCCGGGGGGCCCCCGCCGAGAGTCGCCGGCTCCCGCGTCACGCTCGTCCTGAAGGAGACGCCGTTCCAGGTCCTCCGCGTCGAAGAGGACCCGACCCGCGCCGAGAGGCTGCTCTGCGACCGGGAGTGCGCGTTCGTCCAGGGCGCGATGTCGCTCTCCGACCCGTCCGCGCTCGTCCTCGACTACACCCGGAGCGCCTTCGTCTCCCTCGCGTTTCTCGACCGGTCTCCGGCCCGCGTTCTCTTCCTCGGACTCGGGACGGGCTCGATGCCGCGTTTCCTGGCCGAGCGCTATCCGGCGGTGGAGATCGACGTCGTCGAGATCGACCCCGAGGTCCAGCCCCTCGCCGAGCGCTACTTCCGCTTCCGGCCCGGACCTCGCCTGCGCGTCGTCGTCGCCGACGCCGCGGACTTTGTGCGGCTGCCGCAGGCGCCCTACGACCTCGTGGTCCTCGACGCCTGTTTCGGACCGGACCCTCCGCCTCGGCTCGCGACGCCGGGGTTCTTCCGATCCTTCCGAGACCTCCTGGCGCCAGGCGGCATCCTCGTCGCGAACCTCGCCGCGCCGGCGCTCGCTCCTTCGGTGAGGAAGCTCCTCTCGACGATGCGGGGGGAGTTCCCGTCGGTCGAGGTTTTCCTCGTCCCGAACGCCGCGAACCTCGTCACGATCGCCCTTTACAGCGGCGCAGTTGCAGACGCGAAGGAGCTCGCGGCTCGGGCGGCGAGGATCACGTCGGAGCGGCGCTTCGGGTTCGACCTGGAGCGACTCGTGCGGGAGTCGGCCCGGTGGCCCGTTCTCCCGGCGGGGCGGTGACGTGCTTCTCCTGGTCGTCCTGATCGTCGCGATCGGCCTCGACGTGCTCGTCCGCCGGCAGGGCCGGCAGGTCGGGAGCGGCTGAGGGCGTGCCCGGCGCCGGGCGTCAACCCCGGAGAGGCGGGGCCGAGCGCACCTCGGCGAGACGGATCTGCCGTCGCCCGAGCCAGGCCGCCAGGAGCGCCCAGGCGACGGCGATGGGGAGGAAGAGCCCTGCAAGCGTCCCGCCCAGGGCACCGAGGGCCCTCAGCCCCTTGTCGGCGAAGGCGCCGACGACGTCGCCGAAACGGTAGACGAAAGTGTCGACGAAGTTCTTGGCGGCGTACTTCTCCTCGCGCGGGAGGACGGTGAAAAGGACCTCGCGCGCGGGGCGGAAGAGCGCGAAGTTGCCGGCGCGCCGCGACACCATGACGAGGACGAGGACCCCGGTCGTCGGCGAGACGGCGAGAGCGAGGAAACCGGCGGCGGTGAGGACCGGGAGCGCGACGAGGGTGCCGCCGACGCCGAGGGCCCGGACAATCCGCCCCGAGAGGAAGACCTGGGTGAACGCGGCGAGGAGGTTCACCCAGAGGTCGATCCGGGCGAAGAACGCGGTGCGCTGGGCGGAGTCGGCGAGCGCGGCCTTCACGATGCGCGCCTGCTCGAAGTAGAGGAACGTCGAGCTGATCGTGAAGAAGAGGAGAAACAGCGAGATGGCCAGGAGATAGCCGGAGCGCGAGACGATCGCGAGACCCGAGAGGACACCGCTGCCGGGCGGAACCCCTTCCGGCTCGGAATCGTTCCCGGGTCTCGCCCGCGACGGGTCGTCGACGCCGAAGTGCTTCACGAGGCCGCGGACGCAGAAGACGGCCCCCTCGAGGAGGAGCGCCGCGAGAAGGATGAGGTTCGTCGGACCCAGCAGGCTGGCGAGCCCCGCCGTCAGCGCGGCCCCGGCGACGGCGCCGAGCGTCCCGCCGACGGCGACGAAGCCGAAGAGCCGCCGGCCCTGCTCCGGACGGAAGAGGTCGGCCAGGAAGCCCCAGAAGACCGACACGGCGAAGAGATTGAAGATGCTCGCCCAGACGAAGAACGTCTGGGCGACGGGAAGGCGCCACGCCGGTGGTGCGAAGGAGAGGAGCGCCCAGAAGAGAACGAGCGTTCCGACGAGGACGCGGTAGACGACGGGGACGAAGACCTTCCGGGTGAGGCGGGAGACGAGGGCCCCGAAGAGCGGGTTCAGCGCGGCCGTGCCGGCGAGAGTCCCGACGAAGAGCCACGAGAGAGCGTTCTCGCTCCCGCGGACGCCCATCTCGTCGCGGAGCGGTCGGATGACGTAGTAGCTGGCGAGGAGGAGGAAGAAGTAGGCGCTCGCCCACCCCAGTGCGGGACCTTCGCCCTCGCGCAGCTCCACCGCCCGCGCGAGCAGGACCCGGAATCGACTCAAGTCAGGCCTTCGCCTTCTTCTCGCGGAGCGCCTTCAGCGCAGCGGCCTCGCGTTCCGGAGTCAGGCCCGTCTTCAGGGCCGTGCGGCGCTCCTCGGGGAGCGTCTTCCACCAGTCGAGCGTGTCCTTCGCGGTCACGCGGATCGGCCGGAAGGTCAGCCCCTTCTCGATCGCCCGGGAGGCGCTCACGAGGCTCGCTCCCGCCGTCTCTCCCGAGGCCGGAAGCCAGACCGGCATGTCGCTCCAAGGGGAGACCTTCAGCTCGTCGAGCGTCTTCTCGTCGGCCCAGGTGAAGGTCGCGTCGGATCCCGACGCTTCCCTGCAGGCGGCCAGCATCGCCCCCATCCCGAGCTTCTCCTTCGGTCCGGTCGCGTTGTAGACGCCGGTCGTCCGCTTCTCGACCATCGCGATCGTCCACTCGGCGAGGTCGCGCACGTCGATGAACTGGACCGGGTCGCCCGGAGTCCCGGGCGCGAGGACCTCGCCGCCGCGGGCGACGCGGACGGGCCAGTAGGTGAAGCGGTCGCTCCCGTCGCCGGGGCCGACGATGAGCCCGGGGCGGACGACGGTCACCCTGCCGGGCATGGCCTGCTCGGCGGCCCGCTCGCAGAGTGCCTTGAGGGCACCGTAGTTCTCACCCGTCACTTTCTCGGCGGCCGGGTTCGGGGTGGTGGCGACGGGAGCGCTCTCGTCGATGCCCGGCTTCGACGTGTCGGCGTAGACCGAGATGGTGGAAACGAAGACGTAGAGGCCCGTCTTCTTCGAAAGGAGGGTGGCGGAGGCGGTGACGTCCTTCGGGAAGTAGCCGGAGGTGTCGATCACCGCGTCCCAGGCGCGCCCCTCCAGGGCCTTCAGGTCGTTCTTCCGGTCGCCGCGGAGCTTTTCGACGTCGGGGAAGAGCTGGGGGTTCGTCTTCCCGCGGTTGAAGAGGGTGAGCGTCCACCCTTTCTTCTTCGCCGCCTCGACGAGCTGGGGGCCGAGAAACGCCGTTCCGCCGAGGATCAGCAGGCTCTTGTCCGCCTTCTTTCCCTGCTCCTGCCCGGCAAGCGCGGAGAGCCCCGTTCCGGCCAGGCCGAGAGCCGCCCCCGCCGCCACGGAGGTCCCAAGGAAGTCCCTGCGCGTGAAGCCCCTGCCTTTGCCGTTCATCGGTTTCCTCCTGTCGCGGCCCGGCCTTCGCCGGACCTGCCCGGGACGCGGACCCGCCTCGGGGAAAGTACGCAGCCGCGGGGCGGGAGTTGCGGTCGGAGCCCTTCAGCCGGTCTCGCAAAGGAGCGCCGCGATCGGCCGGCGGGCGAGGTTGAGGGCCGGGGCGAGGCCGGCCATGACGGCCAGCAGCGTCGAGGCAACGGCCGCCAGGACGAGCGCGGTGGCGTCGGGGACGAGGAGCCCGCCCATCCCGGCGTCCTGGGTCTTGTCGAGCGCGGTCCCGACGAAGTGCGCGAAGGCCGACATGACGGCTCCTCCGAGAACGGCCCCCGCGAGGCCGTAGACGAGCGCCTCGCCGAGCAGGAACCCGGCGATCATCCGCCTCCGGAAGCCGAGGACCCTCAGGACGGCGGTCTCCGCCCGACGCTCGCGCGCGCTCATCGCGAGGCTGTTGGCCGTGATGAGGAGCAGAGCGAACCCCGTCGCCAGGCCCAGGCTCCCGAGCAGGGCCTTCACGTTCCCGAGCATCTCGAGGAACTGGAGCTGCCACTGCCGCTCGGTCATCGCGCGCGCCGGAACCGGCGCGTTCTCGAACGTCTTTCCGGGGGCCGCGGTGATCCCGTCCACTTCGCCCCGGCTCCAGGCCAGGATCCAGAACATGTTCGTCAGCCCTTCGGCCTCGAAGAGCTGCTCGGAGTAGCGCCGGTGGATGTAGAGCCCGCTGTCGAGGCGGTAGCCCATGACCGCGCGAATGGTCGTCTCGATGACGCCCCCCTTCACCGGGGCCTTCAGGACGATCCGCTGTCCGAGCTTCCATCCGTACTTCTCGACGAGGAGCGGACCGACCAGAGCTCCCGTCGGGTCGTCCGTCCACGCCTTCGCCTGTTCGGGCGGGACGTCCGCCTCGCGGTAGATCGCGAGCATTGGCGCGGGCGGGGCCGAGGAGACCGGGACCATGTTCTCCGGGCGGGCGTCGCGGTAGTACGCGAGGACGAAATCGAAGGGTACGGCCTGCGCGACGCCGGGAGTCCCTTCGATCTTCGCGAGATAGGCCATCGGCAGCTTGTCGAAGAACGATGTCTTCGCCGTCACGATGACCCGCTGGGCCATGAAGGGGGACCACTCCTTCTCGAGCGCCGCCGGCAGGAGCCAGAGGAACCCCAGCAGCCCGATGGAGAACGCGAAGGCCCCGGCTGTCAGAGAGGCCCGGAGGGGCCGCGCCGTGAGGTGCCGAAGGACGTAGCCGGCGTAGGTCACCAACCGAGTTTACGGTCCGGGGCGTGGCGGGTTTCCTCCCCCCGCCGTTCCGGTCCCGTCCGGTCCGGCGGCCCCGCGGCGGGAATTCCGGCGCCGGTTCGCTATCATGCCGGGCTGCGGACGTAATGCTGCACCTACTTCTCCTCGGTCTCCCGGCGCTTCTCGGCGCCCCCGTCGCGGTCGTCGAGGCGTCGCCCCTGAAGGCGACCGAGATGGCCGTCTGCCGCGAGATCGTCGACCGGGGGTGTGACAGCGAGGGCCGGACGTTCGGGCCCGACGTCGACAGCGTCGCCTTCCTCACGAAGGTGGAGGGAGCGACGGGCGAGGCCTTTGTCTTCCACGTCTGGTCGTTCGAGGGGAAGGAAGTGAAGCGCGCCAGGCTCCCGATCCGGACCTCGCGCTACAGGACCTGGTCCTTGAAGCGGGTGAAGGACCAGCCCGGCCGGTGGAAGGTCGAGGTCCTCGATCCGATCGGCCGTTCTCTCGGCGTCGTCGACTTCACCGTCCAGCCGCGAGTCATCGACTGACCGCTTCCCTCGGCTCCCCGGGTTGACGCCCGCGGTGTGCCGCGGTTAGCGTGCGGGAGGCCGGGAGGCTAGCTCAGTGGCAGAGCGCCTGCTTTACACGCAGGTGGTCGGGGGTTCGATCCCCTCGCCTCCCACCACTCACTCTCCCCGCTGAGACGCCCACCCCCGCCTCGGGCCTTCCTGGTGCGTAGGTCAACCCGAACACCGTGTCCGTCAGCCAGCGCCGGAACGAGTCGTTGTCGCTGAACTGCTTGAAGAGTTGGGTGTCGTCCTTGAGGAGCGCCGTCATGACCCTTCCGAGGGCCTTGTCGTGCTCGATCCTCGCGTTCTGCCGGTCGGAGTTCTTCGTGGCGTTCTGGTAGGCAACGTCGGCGGCGACCTTGGCCGGGATCTCGGTCGTGATGAGGTGGTGGACCCTGTCGCTGTCGGTCCAGGGAGTGCTCCCGAACTGGTCGTTGAACGTCTTCAGGATGTTCGACAGGCGGTCCAGCTCGGGCTCCGGCCTGTGGCCACCTCCGCTCGCAGGGACGGGCTCGATCTCGGCGTCCTCGTCGGGGAGCTGGATCTTCACCGATGCCCGTTTCTCGACCCGGTAGCTGTCCATGTCGATCAGCTCGAGGATTCCCTTCGAGAGGTCGTCCTCCTGCGGCGCCGGGAGCTTCGGGATCAGGAAGCCGAGGAAGATCGAGAGCTTCCCCCCTCCGGGTTGTTGTAGGGAAGCACGGAAGCGAGGAACGCGTAGATTCGGGCGAAGGCCTTCGCCTTCCCCTTGAAATCGACCTGCCCGTCCTCATCCAGCTCCTGGCGGTAGGTGGCGACGCAAGCGTCGAGAATCGGGTCGAGGCGGTCCCGGTCGGCGCCGCCGAGGTAGAGCTCGACGACGTCGTCGAGCTGGCGGGCGGTGTAGACGTCTGCCCCGTCGAGCGCGGCCTTCAGGTCGTGCAGCTTGTTCGGGTCGGTCTCCTGGGAGAGCAGCGTTGTCCGGTAGTAGTCGGCGAACGCCTCGCGAATCGTCTCCGCGTCGTTCATGAAGTCGAGGACGAAGACATCGTGCTTTAACGGGTGCGCCCGGTTCAGCCGTGAGAGGGTCTGGACGGCCTTGATCCCCGAGAGGACCTTGTCGACGTACATCGTGTGGAGGAGCGGCTCGTCGTAGCCGGTCTGGAACTTGTCGGCGCAGACGAGGAAACGATACGGGTCCGTCCGGATCCTCTCGGCGATGCTGTTCGACGGAAAGCCGTTGAGCGAAGCCTCCGTGACGGGGACTCCGCCGAACTCGTGCTCTCCCGAAAAGGCAACGATGGCCCGGTACGGGCTCTTGCGCTCGGCGAGGTAGTCCCGGATCGCGTGGAAGTACTGGAGCGCCCGCTCGATCCCGGTCGTCACGACCATCGCACGGGCCTGCCCACCGATCTTCTGCAGGTCGAGTACCTGCTCGTGGAAGTGGTCGACCATGATCTCGGCCTTCAGCCGGATGGCGTGCTCGTGCCCTTCCACGTAGCGCCGGAGCTTCTTCCGTGCCCGTTTCGTGTCGAGCTCCGGGTCGCTCGAGATCGTCTTGACGAGCCGGTAGTAGCTCTCGACAGGGGTGTAGGTGCGAAGGACGTCGAGGATGAAGCTCTCGTCGATCGCCTGCTTCATCGTGTAGACGTGGAAGGGGCGGCGCTTCGTCTCTCCACCCTCCTGGAAAGGCTCCCCGAAGATCTCGAGCGTCTTGTTCTTCGGCGTCGCCGTGAACGTGAAGTAGCTCGCGTTCGGGAGGAGCGTTCGCCCCTCCATGATCCGGTTGATCCGGTCCCCGGTCGTCTCCTCCTCGTCCTTCTCGCCCTCGACGGACAGGGCCATGTTCAGCGCCGAGGAGGTGCGTCCGCCCTGGCTCGAGTGGGCCTCGTCGATGACGATGGCGAAGGTCCGCGCCCTGTGTTCCGTCCCGATCTCGTCGAGGATGTGCGGGAACTTCTGGACGGTCGAGATGATGATCTTCTTCCCCGACTCAATGAGCTTCCGCAGGTCTCCGGAGCTCTCCGCGTGTCCGACCGTCGCGGCGACCTGCGCGAACGACTTGATCGTGTCGCGGATCTGCCGGTCGAGGAGGTTCCGGTCGGTGACGATGAGGATCGAGTCGAAGACGTGCGCTGCGTCCGGCGCGCCCTCGCGCCTCAGGCCGATGAGCTGGTGGACGAGCCAGGCGATGGAGTTCGACTTACCGCTCCCGGCGGAGTGCTGGATCAGGTAACGCCGGCCGGCGCCGTGCCCGCGGGCGTCGGCGAGAAGCTTCCTCACGACGTCGAGCTGGTGGTAGCGGGGCCAGACCTGGCTCCGGCTCTTCTTCCCGGTCGATTCGTCCTTGCTCTCGACGAGGTGGGCGTAGCTCTCGAGGATCTCGGTCAGGCTCTCCCTCGTCAGGACCTTCTTCCAGAGGTAGTCGGTCTTCAGGCCGTTCGGGTTCGGCGGGTTCCCGGCGCCGTCGTTCCAGCCCCGGTTGAACGGGAGAAACCACGAGGACTTCCCTTTCAGGTGAGTGCAGAACCGGACCTCGTGGTCGTCCACGGCGAAGTGAACGGCGCAGCGCCCCAGCTCGAAGAGCCGTTCGTGCGGATCCCGGTCCCGCTGGTACTGCTGGACGGCGTCCGCCACCGTCTGCTTCGTCAGGCTGTTCTTCAGCTCGAAGGTCGCTATGGGGAGCCCGTTGACGAAAATCGCGAGGTCGAGGGCGAGCTGTGTCTCGTCGCGGCTGTAGCGGAGCTGTCGCGTGACGGAGAACCGGTTTCTCCGGAAGCGCTCTGCGGCGGCGACGTTGCCGGGCGACGGCGAGCCGTAGAAGAGGTCGAGGCTGATCGGGCCGTGCTTGACGCCATGGCGCAGGACGTCGAGGACCCCCCGCCTGCTCACTTCGCCCTAGATCCGCGCGAGGGCCTTCCGTCGGACCGGGCCGTCCTTGTCCAGCTCGAGGGCTTCGGCGGCCTTCGGCTGCGTGGCGAGGAGGAACGCCCGGAGCTGGACGAGGTCGACGCAGTATTCGCGGTCGTACTCGCTCGCGTCCCCGAGGAGCCACCCGGCATCCCAGGCGGCCGGCCGCTCGACGGCCTCCCCGCCCGTCGGCGGCGGGGGCGGGACCAGGCCCGTCAGGGCTCTGACGATGAGGGCTTCGAGGCCCTTCTCGGAGGTGTCGGTATGCGGACTCATCGGCTCGGCCCCTGACACTCCATCAAGTACCCGTCAAGTACCGACGCTCCGCGTATCCGCCTGCAACACATTGAGTTGCGCTCGCGGTCGAGCGCCGCTGCGTCGAAAGGACGCTCTCCCGTCAGGTACCGCGATCGTTGCCATCTCGCGGTGTTCCGCCTTCCGGGGTCGGTCACGGCCTCTCGGTTCCGCCGAACGGGCCGAGCGCGCGCAGGGCGGTGAGCCCTGAGTTCTCGCGGAGCGAGGGCAGCTTCGCTTTCAGCTCGCCGATTTGCGCGGGGTTCCCGAGCTCAGGCGAGGGCATTGTCCGATCCGATCACGAACTTGCAGACGGTCACGCGGCCTCGGCCAGCAGGTTCGCGAACTCGTCTGGTCGCGACCAGCGACCGATCGTCGACAGACCCTCGACGAGCGAGAAGTCCTCAGCGGCCCAGACGTCGGCGGTGTCGTCGAAAAGAGAGACGAACCGAAGCGCCTCCGGCCCGGCTGCGAGGTGGTTCAGGTCGTACCAGGCGGCCAGTACATGTTCGCTGACGGATCGAGCGGCAGACCGCGTTCCGGTGCTCAGCACATAGACGAGCGAGCTCCTGAGCGGCGCACGGACGTGGAAGTCGGGGAACCAGATCCGGCCCGAGCGACCAGCGAGCTTACTTCCTCTCTCGAACCGGAGGTTCCGCTCGATGAGGAAGTCCGATACCTCGTCGGCGATCGACTCTACGGAGCGAGTCCGGAAGGTGAACCACAGGTCCGCCACTCGGAGGGCGGCCTGCCCGACGCGCGTGATGACCGGCGCGATCGCCTCCCCCGGCCGAACCCGTGCGACGAGCATACCGCGATAGAACTCGACGCCGTGCGTGAGGCACGTGTCCTCGATCAGGGCTCTCTGTTTCGGCGAACGCCGTGGCGAGACGGACTGCATCCGGAGCCATCGGGTCGTCTCGCCCAGGTCGGAGACCGTGAGCGTCTCGGCGGAGCGCTGGCAGAAGAGGTCGATGTTGTCTCCGTCAGGATAGAGAAATGGTGTCCGAACGCGCTCGTAGTCGCCGTGCGGCGAGCACTGGAACAGCTCGCCGATGCCGGCCGCGATTTCCCTGCAGATCGACTGCTCGCTCATCAGAACAGCTCCTGCTGCCGGACCGGAGGGGTGGCGAGCGCTCCGTTGTGCGTGATGCGCGCCTCCTTGCAGAACTCGGTCCAGACGGCGCATGGGTCATTCACGGGGGCCTGAATGTCAGACGGGACGTACGCCTCCTTGTCGCTATTGCGCTGGTTCCATCTGTGCTTGTGCTTCTCTCCGACCTGGTTGCACTGAGGGTTGTGATGGTCTTTCCCGAGATCGAGCGCGTAGATGCGCCCCTCTGTCTTCAGGATGAGAGCAAACGTCAGCGTCCCCGCGTGAGGATTGATGCTGCCTCTGACGAAGAGGGGCCAGCCCGAGCTCGACCGGACTTCGACTCTGAACTCCGCCGAGGGGGAGTGATCCTCATCGTCCGCCCACGCAATATCGCCCTCGATGCGCTTCGTCGCGTCGGTAAGGATCGCGTCCAGCTCGGTGTCTGAGAATGGCATCTCGTAACCCCTCGCGGGTTTCATCTCGGCCGACCAGGGCCAGCGGTCTGAACCGACAGTTGAATCATACGCACGGTCGAGCGGAATCCGTCTCCCGCGGGTCGCGGTCGGCATCGCTCAGCGGAGGTCATCGTCGCTTCCAATTACGAACATGCGTGGCTGCGAGGCGATGCGCGAAACGAACGAGGCGGGCTCGGCGCGACGGAGGCGCCAGTCGGAAGGTGTGAAGACCGTCGGGTTGACCGAGCGGGCGAGGACGGTCTCGGCGGCCTGGAGCGCCTCGAAGAGGTCGGAGTAGGTGAGCGAATTCGAGAGGACGAGGAGGTCGACGTCGCTCCCGGCCGTCTCGTTCCGCTTCGCGACGGAGCCGAAGACGAAGGCCGCGCAAATGCGGGGGGCGAGCGGCTCGAGCGCCTTCCGGATCGGTTCGACGAGTCCTACCGTCTTGACGACCAGCCCGTGGAGCTCTGTGAAGACCGGGCTGTCCTCACGGGCCTGGTAGTGCTTCTGGTTTCCCGTCCGCGTCACCGTTACGAGGCCGGAGTCGGCGAGTCGGGCGAGCTGACGATGAACGGCTCCCGTGCCGCCGTGAGCGAGTCGAATCAGCTCGCCACTCTGGAAGCGTCGCTCCGGCTGGCCGAACAGGAGGCCGAGGACACGCTGTTGCACCGGGGTGAAGAGCGCGTCGGCGAGTCCTGTCCGGGTTGGTATCGATATCGTTCCCATTTCGGGTATGATCATACCCGATTCGGGAACGTTCTCGACGGGTCGATGCGGGGCCCCTTCCACGAACTGCCTCTTCGAGCTTTACTTCCTTTGAAGCGCCGTCCTGAGGGCCGAAGCGAAGACTTCGTCGCGGACGAGCCCGTCCTTTGCGAGTAACTTCTTTGCGCCGCGGCCCAGGCGCCTCGCGAGAGCATCCAGCCTCATTCGACGAATGCCGGCGGGAAGCTCGAGGTAGACAAAGGTGCAGGGTCGCGGTCCGGCCCGGTGTTTCCGGAGATAGATCACTTTCCCGGGTGGTGCGACGAGCGGTGAGCCGTCGCATTCGTCCGTGATCTGGATGACGTCGTCGATCAGTGACGGCAACCGAGAACCGGTGAGCCGGTCGCTGTCGACCTCCGTCCCGCGCTTCTTCCGCCGGCGTTTCGCCTCCGAGAATCCAGCGTCATGCGTCTTCTGGTGTGCTTCAGTCCACTCTTCGACGTGGAGCTGCGCGAGCCGGAGCGGGGAGTGCAGCGCGGTGACGCTCTTGGCGCGTCGCTTCGGCGCCCTTCGCCCACCGGCTTCAGCGCTTTTCGGAAACTGCCGGGTGTGCTTGTCAGAAGCGCGCCGCGCCCGACCGCGCCTCCGGCGCGGGATGATGCTGAGGGCACGTGGCTTGGCGCCGATCGGAGGCCCCACCCGGCTGGCAACAAACAAACGAGCGAGGGTGGTCACTTTCCGACGAGTGCTGAAGCACCGGGGATGAGCGGGTCGCGGTAGACCTTCTGGAGGACGGTGAGCGCCCTCGGGCCGAGCTCCTCGACGCAGCTCTTCTGGACGAATCCCCTCGCCGCGGCGACCGCGCCAGGGTCGGAGGTTTCGAGGACTGCTTCGACAAGGCCGGTCTTTGAGTGCGTCGAGGCGTTCGTCGAACCGACGAACACCCGCCGCCCGACGACGAAGACCTTCGCGTGGAGATTCCGGACGCTGTAGATCCGCACGCCCCTGCGGTAGGCCGCGAGAAGCTCCTTCGGGCTCGTCTGGCCGCTCGCGACGGCGTGCTCGCTCGCATCGACGACGAGGGCGCTCCCTTTCGGGAGCGGGAGGAGCTGGCCTGCACCCTTCCCGTAGTAGGCGACAGCGGCAGATGCCGGGACGCGGGATTCGCGGACGGCGGCCGTAAGGCGTGACCAGGGGCGGTCGAAATGGAAGGTCGTCGTCATCGTCAGTGACGGGTGGCCCAGAATGGCCTGTGGCGGTCCTGGCCCCGAATGCGACGGGCTCCCCCGGACACGGTCCACCGCCGTCCATCTTCTTCTTTTCGCTGCCGTTCCCTCTCGGTTGCACGCCCTCTGCGGGACCTCCTGAATTCGGAGCCACCGACCGACAAGGCATTTCGGCGCCACCGTCACTGAAGGTCATGGGTCGGTCTCGGGGCCCAAATCGTCTCCGAAAAGGCTTTCAGGTTCCTCAGCTTCGACGTCCTCGTCGGCAGAGGGCGAACCTGCGGAATGGGCGTCTAACAGGAGAGAGGCCGCCGCTTCTCGGACATCGAACCTGCCCGTGACTACATCCGCTGTCAGTCGAGTCCGAAGCTCGGTCGCTAGCACGATCTCGCGCCTTGCCGCCTCGACGGCGGGACGTGTCAACGACTTTGAGACAGCGACGGGTTGAATTTACGGAACAGCCGGTTCCTTCTCGATGGTGTCGTTGTTCGGGGGGTTGATCCAGGCGGCGGACGGCAGAGCCGGTGGGGTCGGTGTCTCACGCACGTTGGCACAGAGGGCGAAGGCATCCATGGCGTGTATGACCAGGTCGCCCCGTCTGATGCCCTGGTAGCCGATCTCCTTCAATGACTCGGTGAATCCACTGACCCTACGGTTCTTCCGTAGAGTGACAGCGCCGTCCCGAAAGCAAGTGATAACGTCATCGGATTCTCGTGGCGGACGGTCCATTCTCGCGAACAGCGCCTTCCCTCTGCGCACCTCCCAGTGCTCCGGCACCTTCCCCAGCCACGGCACCCCTGACTCCTTGTACGCCGGATACGGCTTCAGGCCGTCGAGCATCTCAGAGAGCCTCGAACCAGGTCTTCAGCTTCTGAGCCATCAGCCGCCGCCGCTCGGCGAGAAAGTCATCGTACGAAGGGATCTCGCCGTCGAGGAGCGACTCGGGGAGGCAGCTCATCCGGAGATTGGCGGCGAGCTCCTCGCGGGTGATCAGGTTGCCGTACTTCTTCGTTCCGCCGGCGGCCTGCTCGGCCAGCTCGTGGAAGTACTTCTCGGGAGGCTTGTCCCCGATAGCGATGTTGATCTCGCTCTGGGCGAGGACGAAGTTCGCGATCTGGTTGTAGCGGCCGCGGGAGAGGCCCTGTTTCTTGAGGTGGTTCCGAGGGTAGACGTGGTGGACGTCGCTCCGGTTCAGGAGGAGGTCGAGAGCGGTGATGTCGCGGGAGAGGAATCCCTTGTCCCCGAGTTTCACCTGCGCGGCCTTGTAGGCGAGGAAGTAGGGGCTCTGGGCGGAGGAGGTGTCCATGACGGTCGGGAGCATTCCGGTCCAGAACGTGTCAGGCAGCTCGTTGGCGACGACCGCGTCTGCGTAGGCCGAGAGGCCCTGAGAGGCGATCTGGCGGATGTCGTAGTCGAACGTCGTCTCGGGGGAGCCGGTGTAGCGCCCCTTCAGGACCGACATCGCGTACCAGCGCCTCACGAGCCGCTCGAGGTCCGCTGCAGGGAGGCCGTCGGCCCGGCCCCGAAGGTAGAGGATGTAGGCGAAGTTGACGGCGTTCTGGCCGCCGATCAGATCCTTCGTCACGAATCCGGCCGACCGGAGGATCATCGTGATCCGGTCGAAGTGGGTCTTGTTGATGAACTGGAGGACGCCGCGCTTGAGGCCGGCGAAGGCCTCCTCGGCGATCGTCTCCTCGTACTGCTTCGTCTCGAAGTTGCGCCCCGAGAGGAGGGCGACGAGGTCCTGGAGCTTCCCGCGCCGGAACTCCGAGGTGAAGGCGACCCGGAGCACGTCGGTGTAGGCAGGGTCGTAGATGTCGTCGTTGACATCCTTCAGCCACGACATCTTCGGGAAAAACTCCGACGCCGCGAAAGCCTTATCGCCCTTCTGGATCGCCGGGAGGAACTCGGGCGCGACGGCGAGGTGGCAGAAGTAGTCGATCGCCTTCCGGAGGAGGTTCCCTCCGTAGCTCTCGTTGACGGCGATCTTCGACATCGCGAAGTCGGCCTGTGACAGCTCGGCCCCGGCAGAGTTCACGCGGATGAAGATCTCTGTGACCGTCTCGATGTCGAGGTCTTCGGCCAGCTCGATGATCCCGACATGGTTGTTGACGATCTTCGTCAGCCTCTGGAGCACCTTGCCGACCTTCTTCCGGTCGGCGTCGGGGTTCCTTTCGACGTAGCCCTCGGTCAGCTCGATGAGGTCCGCCTCCGGCGCGAAGACCTCCGCGACGTCCTCGATCCAGGCGGCGTCCTTCCGGATCGCGGGGTTCGCGACCTCGAACTTTTCCTCGAGCGGGTGAAACGCGATCCGAATGCGGACGGTCTCATAGTCCTTCGTCAGGACCTCTCGCCCGAGGAGCGCAGCCAAGCCGATGCGT
>CAVOJA010000129.1:0-3940 GCA_963696015.1 uncultured Holophagales bacterium | reverse complement strand
GGGGAAGGTGGGGCGGGGGAGCCCCCGGCTCGCCCGCGCCGTAGCCGAAGGCCCATCGGGCCGGAGGTCGTCCTTTCGTCATCGGATCCTCCGTACTGAGCCGCGTTCGTCCGACAGGAGGGTCTCGACCTCCTCCACGAAGTCGCCCGCGTCCTCGAAGCGCCGGTAGACGGACGCGAACCTCACGAAGGCGACCTGGTCGAGTTCCCTCAAGCGGTCCATGAGGTGGGTCCCGATCTCGCCTGTCTTCAGCTCGCGCGGCTCGCGAGTGGGGAAGAGCCCCTCCACTTCGTCGCACAGGGCCTCGAGACGAGCCGGCTCCACCGGCCGCTTCTCGCAGGCCCTGCGGAGGCCCCTGAGGATCTTCGCGCGGTCGAACTCCTCGCGCCTCCCGTCGCTCTTGACGACGACGAGCGGCGCCTCCTCGACGCGCTCGTAGGACGTGAACCTCCGCTGGCAGGCGAGGCACTCGCGCCGCCGGCGGATCACCTCTCCTTCCCGGCTCTCGCGGGAATCGACGACCTTGTCGGCGACGCCGCCGCAGAAGGGACACTTCACGGGGAAAGACTACTCCCGGCCGGGCCGGGGTCGTTGGGAGCGCCGGCGGCGAGGCGCCGGAGCGTCAGCCCGCTGGTGGCGAGGAACGCGACGCCCGCGAGCGTGACGGGGACGAAGGCGATGGCGTGGGTCACGAGCGCCGTGGCGGCCGCAGGCGCGGCGGCGACGCCGTAGAAGCCGGTCAGAGCGTAGGCGACCGCCGTGTGATAGCCGCCGACGCCGCCCGGAGTCGGGATGGCGAGGCCGAGGACGCCCCACGTCATGACGAAGAAGAACGCCGGAAACGGCAGGACCACCTCGAACGCTCTCGCCACCGAGTAGAACTGGAGGACGTTCAGGAGCCACATGACGAGCGTCGAGGAGCTCATGACGGCCACGTCGCTTCCCGTGCGGATCGAGGCGAGCCCGCCGAGGAACGAGCGCAGGATTGCGACGGCGCGGGATGCGATCCGGGCCGGGAGCCGGCGCTCGAGCGGGCCGAGGACCCGGTCGGCCAGGTGCGGCCGGGCCGCCAGGAGGCCGAGTCCGGCGAAGACGACGAGCGTCGCTGCGCCGAGGAGGAACGCGGAACGCCGGAGAAGCTCGAGCCTGCCGTGAGCCTCCGCGGAGAGATCGGCCGGCGCCCAGCCGCCGACGGCGTAGACGACGAACAGGAAGACGACCGCGACGAGGTCGATGAGCCGCTCCACCGCGATCGAGGCGAGGGCGGGCGCGAAGGGAAGACCTGTCCGGCGGGAGAGGACGGCCGGCCGGACGATCTCCCCGGCCCGGGCGGGGAGGAGCACGGACGCCGCGAAGCCGATGCAGGTCGCCGAAAACGCCTCGCGCTGGGAGATGTGCTGCACGTGGTGGAGAAGCCGCGTCCACCGCCACGAGCGGAAGGGAAAGTTGAAGAAGGTGATCGCCAATGCGAGCGCGAGCCAGCCCGGGTGGGCGGCCGAGAGGGTCTTCGTCAGCTCTCCGAGGTCGAGATTCCGGAAGAAAAGCCAGAGGAGAAGAGCGGCCAACCCCAGGGAGACGGATATCCGGAGCGCATTGGCGGCGGTCTTCGTCACGGACGCATGGTAATGCACGGGTCCCGCGGATCCCTGTCGTATAACGACCTCCGGTGACGGACCCGCTGCGCCTCTACCACGACCCCTTCGTCCTCCGGCACGGAACCGGGGCGTTCCATCCCGAGGGGCCTGGAAGGGTCGCTGCGGTCGTGGGGGCCCTCGAGGACGCGGGTTTCTCGATGTGTCGGCCGCCGTCACCGGCGCGGACCCGGACCTCGATTTCCCTCGTCCACGACCCTGGCTATGTCGAACGGTTCCGCGATACGGCCTCCCTCGGGCCGGACGAGGCCGACCGCCCGTTCACTCTTTTCGACTCCCCGGACAACCCGATGTCGCGGTCGACCTTCGACGTCGCCGAGCGGACGGTCGGGCTGGTGATCGCGGCGGTCGACGACGTGATGACGGGAACGGCGCGGCGCGGTTTCGTCGTGACACGGCCGCCCGGACACCATGCCCGGGCCGCGGCGGCGATGGGCTTCTGCTTCTTCAACGCCCTCGCCGTGGCGGCCCGAGACGCCCAGCGGCGGCATGGTGCCGGTCGGGTCCTGGTGGCCGACTTCGACGTTCACCACGGAAACGGAACACAGGAGACGTTCTGGGAAGACGGAAGCGTCGCGTACCTGTCCGTTCACCGCTATCCGTTCTACCCGGGGACCGGGGGCCTTTTCGAAACGGGATCCGGACCGGGCCTCGGCCTGACGGTCAACGTTCCGCTCGGCGCCGGTGCGGGAGACGAGTCCTACGCCGGGAGATTCGAGTCGGCACTGGACGGACTCCTCCGCCGTGTCCGGCCCGACCTCGTCCTCGTGAGCGCCGGCTTCGACGCTCACCGCCGGGATCCTCTCGGCGGAATGGGCCTGTCCGGGGAGGGCTATGACCGGATGACGCGGGCGCTCGCGGCGGCCGCGGACACCTTCGCCTCCGGACGCCTCGTTTCGGTTCTCGAGGGGGGGTACGACCCGGACGGAACGGCCGAAGGGGCGCTCGTCCACGCCAGGGTTCTGGCCGAATCCGCCGAACCCCAGCATTGACAGGGCTTTGGCCCCCTCCTAGAATCAGCCGCAAAAGATCGAACGTTCCTGGTTCCCGGACGTCTCCGCGTAGCGGCCGGAAACTGCGAACAGAGACCTCGTGAGCCCAGGGGAGGAAGACTGATGAAGCTCAACGCTCTGGTCCTTCCGACGATGGCGGCGGTCCTCCTGACGCTTGGCGCGCCCGCGGACGCGGAGTGCCCGACCGAAGGGTGTCCTGCACAGACCGTCGGGACGATCGAGGTCCCGGCGGAAGGCGCCCTCGTCTCGGGTTACGTGCGCGTGGCCGGATTCGCGTTGAACGGGAACCTCGTCTCGAACGTCGACCTCTACGTCGACGGCACGGACGAGGCGAACCGCGTGACGCCGGCCGGCGGCGCGAACATCAACACGCCGCGCCCCGACGTCATGCAGGCCTTCCCGCAGTACGCGGGAACGCCCGGCGGGGCTCCCGGCTTCGAGATGTCGTTCCGCGCGGCGAACTACTCGAACGGAACGCACAAGCTCTACGTCCGGATCACCGACGTCACGGGCTGCTGCTACTTCCTCGCCGCGCGGACGATCCGGATCGACAACGCGCGGAACCAGCCGCCGTTCGGCGTCGTCGACGTCCCGCTCCCCGAGTCGTCCATCCACGCCAACGGGGTCCTCGCGGTCGCCGGCTGGGCCCTCGACGACCGGCGCGTGGAGCACGTCGACGTCTTCATCGACGGTCGTCTCGAGCGCGAGGCCGTCCTCGGGGTGAACCGCCCCGACGTCGCCGCCTACTACCCGAACGTGCCCGGCGCGACGGACTCCGGCTTCGTGATCTTCATCGACTCGACGCGCTGGACGAACAGTGTCTACACGCTCACCGTCAAGGCGACGGACGACCAGGGGCAGCAGGGCCTCCTCGCGACCCGCCGTTTCCAGGTGTTCAACAACGCACCCAACCTCCCGCCGTTCGGGGAGGTCGAGCACCCGCTTCTCCAGGCGACGTGGTTCGGAAACTGCCTGAGCATCCCTGGCGGCCTTCCTTCCGGAGGCGAGATCCGGGATACCCGTTACATCATGTTCGTCTCCGGCTGGGCCCTCGACACGTCGATCTACGCCGAGCGCGGCGGCGTCTCGCACGTCTTCCTCGAGATGGACGGAACCGTCCTCAAGGACACCCGCGGCGCGTTCGGAACGCTCGGCTGCCGGCGCGAGTATTACCTGAACAACGCTCTCGTCGACTGCTACGGCTTCTACCGGCCCGACGTGAACGTCTTCTATCCCGGCCAGCAAGACCAACCTGAACGAGTAGGTCTACATAAA
>CAVOJA010000128.1:0-6370 GCA_963696015.1 uncultured Holophagales bacterium | reverse complement strand
ATGAACTACGCGCAAGCTCGACGGCTCGGGCTGGCGCTGGGCAGCGGCAACGTCGAAGCGACCTGCAAGAGCCTCTTTGAGGTGCGCCTCAAGCGCTGCGGCTCTCGATGGAAGGAAGAGACGGGCCAGCACATCGTCCAGTTGCGAGCACTGGCCCTCAGTGACAGGTGGGGACCAGCGGTCGAACTCACACTACGTCCGCTGCGCCAGGCGGTCCGGGCTTTGGCGTGACCAGTATGAGAACCACACCCCGGGCAGACCGGCCACACCGTTTCCCCGGCGACCAAGCCGGGGCTCCATTGAAGCCATTCAAGGGCTGGCTATTCTCCGTCTGGCTCGTCAGGTTTCCCCGGCGACCAAGCCGGGGCTCCATTGAAGCGAGCCGTAGACCCGAGCGAGACGGTCGTGACGGTCCCGTTTCCCCGGCGACCAAGCCGGGGCTCCATTGAAGCTGAGCGAGGGGGCGTACCTGATGCCGAGCCTGTAGCGTTTCCCCGGCGACCAAGCCGGGGCTCCATTGAAGCCGGGGATGGGGTCCTCCGGCAGCGAGTCCGCCACGGTGTTTCCCCGGCGACCAAGCCGGGGCTCCATTGAAGCCAGAACAACGACGACGCCCGCGAGTTCTGTCTCCTCGTTTCCCCGGCGACCAAGCCGGGGCTCCATTGAAGCAAGTCAAGTAGGGAAGGGATAGCAAGTTCTGGCATGTTTCCCCGGCGACCAAGCCGGGGCTCCATTGAAGCGTCCTCTTCTGCACCACCCCGACGGCGAACTCGATGGTTTCCCCGGCGACCAAGCCGGGGCTCCATTGAAGCGCAAATCATGCGAAGGTAGTCCTCCTCGCCGCTCCCGTTTGCCCGGCGACCAAGCCGGGGCTCCATTGAAGCACGGCCTCGGCCGCTTCGCCGCCGACGGTCCCGAAAGTTTCCCCGGCGACCAAGCCGGGGCTCCATTGAAGCCGGACACCGCCGCGAAGTCTCTCGGCGGGGTGAAAGTTTCCCCGGCGACCAAGCCGGGGCTCCATTGAAGCAATTCGTCGATGAGCGGGTTACTAGGACGCGGGGCATGTTTCCCCGGCGACCAAGCCGGGGCTCCATTGAAGCCCTGCTCAAGGGCGCGCGCCCCGAGAAGTACCGGGAGTTTCCCCGGCGACCAAGCCGGGGCTCCATTGAAGCACGACCTCGCCCACCGCTGCGTCGCCCGTGGCCGCGACGTTTCCCCGGCGACCAAGCCGGGGCTCCATTGAAGCAAGCTCGGCTGAGGTACTTCTCCGTCCCCGCGACGGTGAGCGTCCCGTCGCCGCGCGCCGTCCGGGCCTTCGCCCCGTCGAACGAGACGGGGGTCGCGACGGGATTCAGGCCGGCGGCGGTCGCGTCGTCGAACGTGAGCTTCCAGAGGGCGTCGCGGCACTCGAGGACGAGGTCGTGCTCCTCCGCCGCGCGGGCCGCCGGGTCGGCTTTCGGGCGCTGGGCGTCCGCACGGGAGACGGGGAGAAGGAGGCCGAGAACGACGGCAGAGCGCGCGAGCGCGCGGGCAAGGGGACGGGACATGGGAGCTTTTTGTGGGCCGATCTTCGCACGACCCGACCCGCGCCGGGGCCGGGCTCGCGCAGAATCGGAGGCGAAGCCGGCCCCTTCGGAGGTACCCATGAAGACGCGAACGGAACGCGACGCGATGGGGGTGATCGACGTCCCGGCGGAACGGCTCTGGGGCGCGCAGACGCAGCGCTCGCTCGAGACCTTCCGCATCTCCGGCGAGCGGATGCCGCTCGCCCTCGTCCACGCCCTGGCCCTCGTGAAGAAGACGGCGGCCCTCGTGAACCTCGAGCTGGGGCAGCTGTCCGAGGCGAGGGCGCGCGCGATCGCCACGGCGGCCGACGAGGTCCTCGCCGGGCGCCACGACGGGGAGTTCCCCCTCGTCGTCTGGCAGACGGGGAGCGGGACGCAGACGAACATGAACGTGAACGAGGTCCTCGCGAACCGCGCGAGCGAGCTCCTCGGCGGACCGCGCGGCGAGGGGCGCCTCGTCCACCCGAACGACGACGTGAACCGGGGGCAGTCGTCCAACGACGTCTTTCCGACGGCGATGCACGTCGCGGCGGCGACGGCGATCCGGCGGGACCTCCTTCCCGAGGTCGCCGCGCTCCGGGACGCGCTCGCGGGGAAGGCGGCCGCCTTCGCGGGGATCGTGAAGATCGGCCGGACCCACCTGCAGGACGCGACGCCGCTGACGCTCGGCCAGGAGGTCTCGGGCTGGGTCTCCCAGCTCGACCACGGGATCGCCCGCCTCGAGGCGGCGCTGCCGGACCTGTTCGAGCTGGCGCTCGGAGGCACGGCGGTCGGTACGGGGCTGAACGCCCACCCCGGGCTGGCGGTCCGCGCCGCGGCGAAGCTCGCGGAGCTGACGGGGCTCCCGTTCGTCACGGCGCCGAACAAGTTCGAGGCGCTCGCCGCGCACGATGCGCTCGTCTCGGCCCACGGGGCTCTCAAGACGCTCGCGGCGTCCCTCAACAAGATCGCGAACGACGTCCGCTGGCTCGCGAGCGGCCCGCGCTGCGGCATCGGGGAGATCACGATCCCGGAAAACGAGCCGGGCAGCTCGATCATGCCGGGGAAGGTCAACCCGACGCAGTGCGAGGCGATGACGATGCTCTGCGCGCAGGTCATGGGGAACGACGTCGCCGTGAATCTCGGCGGGATGAGCGGCGTCTTCGAGCTGAACGTCGCCAAGCCCCTCGTCATCCACAACGTCCTCCAGAGCATCCGCCTTCTCGCCGACGGCTGCCGGAGCTTCCGTCTCCACTGCGCCGAGGGGATCGAGCCGAACCGCGAGCGCATCGCGAGCCACCTCGCGGCCTCGCTGATGCTGGTGACGGCCCTGAGCCCGCACGTCGGCTACGACGCGGCGGCGAGGATCGCGAAGAACGCTCACGAGAAGGGGCTCACGCTTCGCGAGAGCGCCCTGGCGCTCGGCCTCGTCTCGGCGGAGCAGTTCGACGAGTGGGTGCGGCCCGAGAGGATGCCGGGGGAGACGGGCCCCGCCCGCTGACGCTGCGACCTGTCCGGGCCGCCGGGAACGGGTGTGCGGCGTCCTCCCGACCGTTCGGGACTCGTTCGCGAAGACCTGGCACGGAATTGACGTCGTTTGCCGAACGGCACGGCCACGCCAGACGAGCACGCCGGGACCGCCCGATCGCACCCGCCGGGAACTCGACCGCGCCGGAAGGGTCCAACGGGGCGGATGAGATCGCCCGCGACACCGAGGAGGTCCCGAATGCGCCGGTTCGCCCGGACCATCGCTCCCGTTCTCGTCTCCCTGGGCCTCTCCCTCGCCGCCGCGGCCGATGGCCTCATCGTCGTCCGGGACCTCCCGCCCGGCGTCCGCCCGCTCCCGGGCGACCACCCGGCCTGGGCGCCGCTCGAGGTGACGTACCACCACGTGACGGCGAAGGTGACGGGGCGGGTCGCCGTGACCGAGGTCGACCAGGTCTTCTACAACCCCAGTGGGACCCGGCTGGAGGGGACCTACCTTTTCCCGGTCCCGAAGGGAGCGCAGATCGACCGCTTCTCGACGGACGTGAACGGGAAGATGACGGACACCGAGCTCCTCGACGCCGCGAAGGCGCGCGGGATCTACGAGGAGATCGTCCGGAAGATGCGCGACCCAGCGCTCCTCGAGTACCTCGGCCAGGAGCTCTTCAAGGGCTCGTGAACGCGCAGGTGTCGCGCTTCGTGAACGGCCGGACCTTCTACCAGAACGGGAACGCCTGGATCGACGCGAACGTCCAGGCGCAGAAGGGCGCCCAGACCCGGCAGGTGAAGTTCGGGTCGAAGGAGTACGACGCCCTCCTCGGGAAGCACCCGGAGGCAGCGCCGTGGCTGGCCCTCGGCAGGAACGTCCAGGTCGTCCTTGGCGACGAGGTCGTCGAGGTCGTCGAGTGATCCGGTCGAAGTGGACGCGACCGACGGGGCTGGCGAGCGTGGCGCGAATGGAGACGACGATGAGAACGACCCTCGGAACAGCGGGTCTGTCGGTGGCCCTCGTTTTCGCGGCGGGAGCTGCGGCCCGGACACCGGCAGACGAGACGGTAACGGCATCGGCAAAGACGCCGGCCGCCGTGAAACCCGTCGCGAACGAGCCCGCGAAAGCGGCGGCGAAGGTGACGGTTCCGGCCGACGGCCGGCCCCGGATCGACGTCGTCCTCGACACGACGGGCTCGATGGGCGGCCTCATCGAGGGGGCGAAGGCGAAGATCTGGTCGATCGCGAACCAGAGGAAGGAGCTCCGGGCGCAGGTGACCGACCTCGTGAAGAAGCGGCAGGCCTACATCGCCGACGAGACGAAGAAGGCGGCGGCCGGGGGGAAGGGGAGCGCCTTCGACGTCGAGGTCGCCCGGACCCTCGAGGAGCAGGCGAAGCGCAAGGACATCGCCTTCGGGACGACGCCGTAGCCGGCGGCGCTCTCAGGGGGTCGGGGCCGCCAGCGAACGCTCGAACGCGCCGAGGGCGTGGTCGGCGGTGGCGATGTGCGCGAGGAGGCGCCGCGAGAAGGCGTCCGCGTCGTCCCGGACCGCGCCGGCCTCGCTCCGGCCGAGGCGCTCGTGGAGGGCCTTCAGCTCCTCGACGAACTGCGCGTGCTCGGCGGCGTGGGCCTCGAACTGTGGGTAGGAGTGGTGCCTCATCAGGAGCTCCTCCGCCAGGAAGTGGGCGTTCGTGAACTGGTCGAGGCGCTCGAAGACCTCGAGGGCGGCGGGGTCGTCGCCGGACTCGAGGTTCTGCATCAGCTCCCGCAGCAGCTGGAGCTGGAGGGCGTGCTCCTCGTCCATCTCCCGGTTCCCCGTGACGAGGGCGTTGCGTCCGTCGGCTGGTGTCATGTCTCTTTGCTCCTCCGTCCGTCCCGAAGATAACTCGCGCCGGCCCCTCCGCGAGCCGTCAGCCCGCGACCCAGAGGCCGTCCTTCACGACGAGCCGGCGGCCGTCGATCGAGACGCGCAGCCCGCAGCCCCCCTCCCGGAAGTCGCAGACGATGTCGACGTGCTGCGCGGAGCGGTTCAGGACCCCGCGCGCGGCGAGCTCCTCGAGGCGCGCCCGGGCGTCCGGGGCCTTCGGGTCCTTCTCGAAGCAGGTCTCGTAGCTCGCGCCGATCGCGACGTGGAGGGTGCCGCCGACCTTCTCGACGAAGAGGGGGTGCTTCAGCGCCCGCGTGAGGCCTGGGTTCATGCCGAGGGCGACCTCGCCGAGGCGGCGGGAGCCGTCGTCGGTCCCGACGATCGCCGCGAGCCGGGCCTCGCCCTCGCGCGCCGAGAAATTCACGATCCGGCCGCGCTCGAAGACGAGGTGGATCCCCGAGACGTCGACGCCCCCGTTGAGGACGGGGAGGTCGAGGAAGATCTCCCCCTCGACGGAGCTCGCGTCGGGGCTCGTGAAGACCTCGCCGTCGGGGACGTTTCGGAGGCCGTGCGAGAGGACCGGGATCGACCGCTCGAGGCTCATCGTCAGGACGAGCTCGCGTCCCTCGCCCGGGTGCCAGGTGACGACCTCCATCCGCTTCCCGTCGGCGAAGTACGGCGCGAGCCGCTCCTCGGCCTCCAGAAGCGGCCGCGGGTCGATCGTCGAGGCGTCGACGACGAAGCGGACGTACTCCTCGAGGGGGAGCCCCTCCATCTCCGCGTAGGCCGGGGTCGGGAAGAGCGTGATGACCCATCGACGGGCGAGGCGCAGGTCGGCGAAGGGGCGGTCGGCGCGCGCGAGCGCGGCCGACGCCTCCCGGGCGAGCCCCGCGTAGCTCGAGGGCGACTCGGCCCCGAGGACCTCGATGTACTTCGTCATCGAGGCGTAGCGGTCGCGGTGCCAGTCGGGGACCCGCGCGAGCTGCTCCTCGCTCGCCCCGATCCCCATCGCGGCGGACCAGACTTTCCCCCGCTCGTTGTTCGGAGGGACGAGGCAGACGTCGGGGATGCCGCCGGCGGCGATGACCGCGCACTCGATCCGCTCCATGAGCGGCCAGGCGATCCGCTCGCCCTTGATCATGACCCGGTCCTCGGGCGTGACCCCTCCGATCGAGTGGCTGACGAGGAGGCGGGCCCAGAGATCCAGCTTGTCGAGGTCGATTCGCGGCTCTTTCACGTTCGAGCTCCTACCTGACCGGGAAGGGCGGCCGCTTCGGGGTCTGCGGCGGATTCTCCTTCAGCTGCCCGAGGACGATCTCGATGGCCTTCTCGAGCTGCGGGTCCTTCCCGGCGATCACCTCGGCCGGAGTCTGCTCCACCTCGACGTCGGGCGGGACGCCGACGTTCTCGACGCCGAAGCCTTCCTCCGGGGCCCAGAACGCGAGGTTCGGCGCCATGATGCTCCCCCCGTCCATGAGGACCGGG
>CAVOJA010000127.1:0-9950 GCA_963696015.1 uncultured Holophagales bacterium | reverse complement strand
CCTCGCCGGCGGCACTACGCCCCTCGCCGCCTACCGCCGCCTCGCGGACTCCCCGTGGGCCGACCTCGTCCCGTGGGGCTCGGTCGAGGTCTTCTTCGGCGACGAGCGCTGCGTCGGCGAATGCGACGGCCTCCGCAACGACGGCGCCGCCCGCGAGGCGCTCCTCCTCCACGTCCCGATCCCGCCCGAGAACGTCCACCCCGTTGCGTCGCTCGCGCCCGACGGGGCCCAAAGGTACGAGGCGCTCCTGCGCGAGCGCCTCTCGGCCCCGCCACCCGCCGTCCCGGTCCTCGATCTCGTCCTTCTGGGGCTCGGGGAGGACGGCCACACCGCCTCTCTCTTCCCCGGCCACCCGGCGGCCGCCGAGACGGTGCGGCTCGTCGTGAGGGTCGACGGCGCCCCGAAGCCGCCCCCCTCGCGCGTCACGTTCACGCTGCCCCTCCTGAACGCGGCGCGTGCCGCGGTCTTCGTCGTCTCGGGCCGGGAGAAGCGCGCAGCGCTCGTCCGGGTCCTTTCTTCGGACCATGCCCTTCCGGCCGCTTGCGTCGACCCGCCGGCTGGAGAGAGGCTCTTCCTCCTGGACCGCGCGGCCGCAGGGGAGGACTGACGATGCTGCTCGCCGGAGACGTCGGCGGAACGAACATGCGCCTCGCCCTCTTCGAGGTGGACGACGGGCGACTCGTCGAGAAGCGCCGCGCGCGCTTTCCGACGCGCGACTTCGCAACTCTCCACGACGCCTTCGACGGCTTCCTCGCGGGCGAGAAGCGGCTCGACGCGGCGGCCTTCGGCGTCGCCGGCCCCGTACGGCACGGCCGCGCCGAGGGGACGAACGTCGCCTTCTCCATCGACGCCGAGGAGATCCGGGCCGGCCTCGGGGTTCCCGCGGTCGTCCTCAACGACCTCGCCGCGAACGCCTGGGGCCTCGCCGAGCTCGGCCCGTCCGACTTCGAGGTCCTCAACCGGGGCGAGGAAGACCCGACGGGCAACGGCGCCCTCATTTCGGCCGGCACCGGCCTCGGCGAGGCGCTCCTCTTCCGTTCCCCGACCGGCTTCATCCCGATGCCCTCCGAGGGAGGGCACACCTCCTTCGCACCCCGCAACGACGAGGAGATCGAGCTCCTGAAGACCCTCCGCCTGCGCCACGGGCACGTCTCGTGGGAGCGCGTCGTCTCGGGGCCGGGCCTGGCGACCCTCTACCGCTTCGAGCGTGGCCTGTCCGGTCTCCCCGAGCCCGAGTGGCTCACGAGCGCGATCGCCGCCTCCGGCGACCCGGCCCCCGTCGTCAGCCGCGCCGCGCTCGACGAGACCGACCCCGTCTGCCAGAGGACGATGCACCGCTTCGTCTCGCTCTACGGCGGCGAGGCGGGAAACCTCGCGCTGAAGACCCTCGCCACCGGCGGCGTCTACGTCGGCGGCGGCATCGCGCCGAAAATCCTCCCGCTCCTTCGCGACGGCTTCTTCACCGCCTTCGCGGCCAAGGGGCGATTCGGGCCGCTTCTCGCCCGCATTCCGATCCGCGTCGTCCTCAACGACTCCTGCGCCATCCTCGGCGCCGCGAGGGCCGCGGCACGCGCCGCGGTCGGCGCATCGCAAAGAGAGGTGACGCCGTGACCTCCGCCGGAACGGTCGGGACCCGCCTCCACCGCCACCTTTTCGAGACCGAGCGGCGCTATCCGCAGGCCACTGGTGAGCTCTCTGCCCTCCTCTCCCAGCTCGCGCTCGCCGGCAAGCGGATCGGACGACTCCTCTCCCGCGCCGGCCTCGCGGAGGTCCTCGGGCCCTCGGGGCACACGAACGTCCAGGGCGAGGAGCAGCAGAAGCTCGACGCCCTCGCGAACGACATCTTCCTCGAGGCCTTCGCCTACGGGCAGCTCGTCCCGACCGTCGTCACCGAGGAGATGGACCTTCCCGCCCGCCTCCCCGAGAACGAGGCCGTCGCGGCCTCCGCGGGCAAGTACGTCGTCTTCGTCGACCCGCTCGACGGCTCCTCCAACCTCGACATCAACGGCGCCGTCGGGTCGATCTTCTCCGTGCGGCGGATCGGCGGCTCCGGCCCGATCCACTCCGAGGCCGAGCTCCTCGCGCGCATCTCGCAGGAGCAGGTCGTCGCGGGCTACTTCGTCTACGGCCCCGCCACGATGCTCGTCTACACCGCCGGGCCCAGGGCAGGCGTCCAGGGCTTCACTCTCGATCCGGGCATCGGCGAGTTCCTCCTCTCCCACCCCGACATCCGGATTCCGCGCCGCGGCACCTACTACGCCTGTAACGAGGGCTTCGTCTCCACCTGGCCCGAGGGGCCGCGACGCTTCGTCGAGGGGCTGCACACGCCCGACCCGGTGCGGGGCCGCCCGCGCTCCACGCGCTACTCGGGCGCCCTCGTCGTCGACGTCCACCGGATCCTCCTGCGCGGCGGCATCTTTCTCTACCCCGGCACCGACGGCTCGCCCGAGGGGAAGCTGAGGCTCATGTACGAAGCGGCGCCGCTGGCGGCCGTCGTCGAGGCGGCGGGCGGCCTGGCCATCGACGGGCGCAAGCGGATCGTCTCCATCTTCCCCGAGGAGAACCACCAGCGGACCCCGCTCTACATCGGCAGCCGCGAGGACGTCGAGGAGCTGGAGAAGACGATCGCCTCCGCCCCCGCTGGCTGAAGGGAGGCTCCCCGCCGCGGCGGGTGCGCTTCCCATTCCTCGGGGGCGCCCCTAGACTCCCCGCTCCCGGCGTGACCGGGAGATTCAGGAGGACGAACATGAAGACGACGACGGCGCTCCTCTGCGCTCTCGCGCTCGCCGCTCCCGTGGCGCTCGCGCAGCAGAAGACGGCACCGAAAGCCGCAGCACCGAAGGCGAAAGCCGCGGCCCCCGCCGCCGCGAAGGCCGAGGCTCCGGCCGAGGCGAAGAAGGAGTCGAGGATGGTGAAGACCGAAAGCGGACTCGGCTACGAAGATCTCGTCGTCGGGACCGGTCCCTCCCCGGTGACGGGCCAGACCTGCGTGATGCACTACACCGGCTGGCTCTGGGTGAACGAAGCGAAGACCACGAAGTTCGACAGCTCGGTCGACCGCGGCTCTCCGTTCGAGTTCCCGATCGGGCGCGGGCGCGTGATCAAGGGCTGGGACGAGGGCGTCTCGACGATGAAGGTCGGCGGCAAGCGGACGCTCCTCATCCCGCCGCAGCTCGGGTACGGGGACCGCGGCGCCGGCAACGTCATCCCGCCCGGGGCGACCCTCCTGTTCGAGGTCGAGCTCCTCGGCGTCAAGTAGGGCCGGGAGACCTTCTCCAGAGGACGAGCGGCCCCCCTTCGGGGCGGGCCGCGATCGTCTCGCCCCCGGGAGAGACGACGAGCAGCGAGAGCCCCGCCCCGAACGGCAGCGGCACCGCCTCGCGTCCCTCCTTCTCGATGAGCAGGGCGTCCCGAACCCCGTACGTTCTCACCAGGACGTCGCCACCTTCCAGGATGGCCGGACGCCCGCCCGGCTCGAGGCGAACGTCCGGCCCGAACGGGAAAGGCGTTCCCTCGGCCAGTCGGACCGAGAAGAGGACCCCCGTCCCGGCCCGCGGTCCGGTCCGCTCCACGTCGTAGAAGAGAAGGCTCGCGCCGTCGGCCGTAAACACCGGCCAGGCCCAGAACGCGGCCTCGGCGCGGGCGACGCGCCGAGGCGAGCTCCCGTCGCGCCGCGCGACCCAGAGCTCGCTCGACGAATCGTCGCGGCGGACGAACGCCAGGAGGCTCTCGTCGGGCGCGAGCGACGGCTCGAAGCCGTCGGCGACGAGCGTCCGGGCGGGCGTTCCCGTCGGAAGCGGCACCTCCACGATGCCCGCCCCGGTCGTTCCGATCACGGCGCTCCCCGATCGGCCGACGACGGGCCCTTCCACCGTCCCGCCGAGGGCGCGCCGACGGATCCGTCCCGCCTCCGCGTCGACGACCTCGCCGCTTCCGAGCAGCGCGCGGCGGCCGCCCGGAAGGAGCGCCACCTCCGTCGAAGGAGGCGCCGACATCGAGAGAGGCAGCGCCGTCCAGGCCGCGGCCGAGGCGGCAGAGACGCGGGGTTCGGGTCGCGTCCGGCCGACGGCGAACCCCCCGCCGTACGCGATCAGGACCGCCCCCGCCATCGCGAGCCAGAGCATCGGGGGGATGCCCCGTGGCGCATCCGGCCCGGCGGCGATGCGCGGCAGGCCGGTCGACGATGTGCGGACGCTCCCGGCCAGCTCGGCCTGGAGCCTCTCCAGGTGTGGCAGCAGCTCTCGCGCCGAAGCGGGGCGCTTGTCGGGCTCCTTCTCGAGGCACCACGAAACCACCCGCGTGAGGCGTTCGGGAACGTTGGGCACGAGAGCCTGAAGGGGTGAAGGAACGAGGTTGAGGACGGCGTCGAACGCCGCATCCGTGCTGCTGCGAGCGAAGGGCGACGTCCCCGTCACCAGCTCGAACAGGAGGATGCCGAAGCCGAAGAGGTCGCTCCGCCCGTCGACCGGTTCGCCCCTGACCTGTTCCGGGCTCATGTACCCGAGTGTCCCCACGACGAAACCGATGTTCGTCAGCGTCGTCGGGCCGTTCCTCTTCTCGTCTCCCGGTGACGGGGCGGCGGTCTGCGGGTAGATCCAGCGAACGAGGCCGAAATCGGCGATCTTCGCGTTTCCCTGGGAGTCGACGAGGACGTTCTCGGGCTTCAGGTCGCGGTGGACGAGCCCCTTGTCGTGCGCGGCCGCGAGCGCCCGGAGGATTCCGACCGCCCAGCCCGCGACCGTCAGCAGGTCGGGGCGCCAGCTCCCTTTGAGCACCCGGCGGAGCGACCCACCGTCGACGTACTCCTCCACGAGGTAGCGGATTCGCACGTCCCTGGGGCCGATCGGACCCGCCAGGCTCACGACCGAGTCGCCCACGTCGTGGATCGCGACGATGTTCGGGTGCGACAGCGCGGCCGCCGCGCGGGCTTCGCGCAGGAACCGCTCCACGGCGCGATCGTCCTGCATCATTCCGGGCGGCAGGACCTTCACCGCCACGTCGCGCATCAGGCGGACGTCCCGCCCGAGGTAGACCGATCCCATGCCCCCCGTATCGATCGGCGAGAGGATCGCGTAGGGGCCGAGGCGTGTCCCGTTCGGCAGGGTCATCGCGATTCGCCGGCCTTCGACACTCCGGCCATCATGCTCAAGAAGCGAGCGGGAGGCAATGTCCGGCCCGCATCGATAGAATCCCCTCGCGATGCTCCTCCTCTCGCGGACGATCCACTTCAACGCCGCCCACCGCCTCTCCCGCCGCGACCGGTCCGAGGAGTGGAACCGCGAAACGTACGGCGCGGCGTCCAACCTCGCGGGCTACGGCCACAACTACGCCCTCGAGATCTCCGTGGAAGGGGAGCCCGACCCCGAGCACGGCATGGTCGTGAACCTCGTCGACCTCGACCGCCTTCTCAAGGAAGAGGTCGACCGGCCCCTCGACCACCGCAACCTCGGCGAGGAGATCCCCGAGTTCCGCGACACCGTCCCCACGGCCGAGAACCTCGCCCACTGGATCTGGGACCGCGTCGACGCCCGCCTCCGCAAGGAAGGCTGGCCCTGCCGCCTCGCCGTCCTCACCCTGACCCTCACCCCTACGTTCCGAGTCGAGCTCGTCGACCCTCGCCGCGTCGGGGCGATCGAGTAGAGGACCGTACCCTGCCGCGTCCGGGAGCCTGTCGCAGAAGGGCTCGTCGACCTGCCGCAACGTGGGTCGGCCTCCCTTCGGCCGAGAACGATGAATATTGAGCGGTTGTCCCGGGCGGATCGTGGGCTGATCGCGGTGTGCGTGACCGTGATCGTGCTCGGGACGGCGATCGGGACGACACTGTTCTCGAAGGCGTTTCCGGAGGCGTCGATCGACTTCCGCGTGACGAGGGAGGAGGCGCGTCGCGTGGCGGAGCGGGCGCTGACCGCTCGCGGCTTCGACGGGGCGGGGCGGAAGGCACTGGGGGTCTTCGACCACGACGACGAAGCGAAGGTCTTTCTCGAGCGGGAGCTGGGGCTCGCGAGGGCGGTGCCGCTCCTGGGGCGGGAGGTGCCGGTCTGGAGGTGGTCGTTCCGGTTCGTGAAGCCGCTGGAGAAGGGCGAGCTGCGCGCGTTCGTGTCGCCGGCGGGGGAGCTGCTGTCGTTCCGGCGAATCCTGCCGGAAAAGGCTGCTGCCGCCGACGCGGGGTCGGAGCGGGCGCGGGCGATGGCGGAGGAGACGCTTCGGACGCACCGCGGGCTCGACCCGGCCGTACTGAGGTTCGTGGAGGCGACGCAGGAGAAGCGGCCGGCGCGCGTCGACCGGACGTTCGTGTGGGAGTCGAAGGTGCTGCGCTGGAACGGCGCGGCGATCCGGTACCTCGTGGAGGTGCAGGGCGACCAGGTGGGGCGCTCCTCGCTGTGGCTCGACGTTCCCGAGGCGTGGCGGCAGGCGTACGCGACGCTCCGCTCGAAAAACCAGGCGGCAGGGGCGGTGGCGACGTTCGGGCTGATCCTGACGGCCCTCGCGCTGGTGCTGGTCTTCTTCGACCGGCTGCGGCGCCGGGACGTGAAGTGGCGCTGGGCGCTCGCCTTCGCGATGACCGGGACGGCGCTGCAGATGGGGGCCTCGCTGAACGAGCTGCCCATCACGCTCTTCTCGTACGAGACGACCGAGAGCTGGGCGAGCTTCCTGGCGCAGGCGCTTCTCTCGGATTTCGGGGCGGCGTTCCTGCTGGGCCTGCTGCTGCTCCTGCTCGTGGCGGGGGGCGAGCCGGAGTACCGGGAGGCGTACCCGGAGAAGCCGGCTCTCGGGCGCATCTTCTCGCGGCGCGCCTTCGGGACGAAGAGGGTCTTCCTGGGGCTCCTGGCGGGATACGCGCTGACGGCGGGGTTCTTTGCGTACCAGGTTCTCTTCTACCTCGCGGCTGACCGCCTCGGGGCCTGGTCGCCGGCGGACGTCCCCTACTCGAACCTGCTGGGGACGAGCCTTCCGTGGCTGGGCGTGCTGCTGATGGGGTTCGTGCCGGCGACGACGGAGGAGTTCTCGTCGCGAATGTTCTCGATTCCGTTCCTCAGGCGCTTCGCGCCGGCGTGGGTCGCGGTGGGCGTGCCGGCGCTGATCTGGGGCTTCGCGCATTCGAGCTATCCCAACCAGCCGTTCTGGATCCGGGGCGTGGAGGTGGGTCTCGCCGGGGTCGTCATCGGCGTGGTGATGCTGAAGCTCGACCTCTTTCCTCTTCTCGTCTGGCACTTCACGGTGGACGCGGTCTACACGTCGCTGATCCTGGTCCGCTCGACGAACACCTACTTCGCCGTGTCGGGAGCGCTGGCGGCGGGGGTGCTGCTGCTGCCGCTGGTGGTCGCGGGAGTCCTCGCGCTGAGACGGGGCGGGTTCGAGACGGAGAGCGGCCTGACGAACGCCGAGGTCGGCTCGGCGCCGCCGCCGTGGCCCGGGGCGAGCAGCGAGGCGCCGGCGGTCGTCGCGCCGAAGCCCCTCTCGCTGAATCACGTGGCCGCGGCGGCTCTGGTCTCGGTCGTGGTGCTGCTGCTCGTGCGGGCGGTCCTGCCGCGCGGTGGGCTGGATGCCGACGTGCGCGTTTCGCGCACGGACGCGATCGCAGCGGCGCGGGCCTTCGTGAAGACACAGGGGGATGACCCGGACCGCTACCGAGCCGTCGCCGAGAGCGGCTCGGCGCTGCCGTCGCTCGAGGACGCGGGGGAAACGGGCGCCGGGCTCATTCCGTACGGCTGGGAGCGCAACGCGGAGCGCTGGCTGCTGGCGCACGGCGGGATGCCTGTGCTGCGAACGTGGGCGACGAGGGTCCTCCCGGGGCCGCTGTGGCAGGTGCGCTTCGCGCGAGAGCGGGACCGGCATCGGTGGTGGGTCGTCGTCGACGCGCGGGACCGACGTGTGACGGGCTTCTCGCGGGGCCTTCCGGAGGAAGAGGCGGGAGCGTCCCTCTCGCCCGCCGAGGCGCTCGAGACGGCGAACGCGGCGGCGCGGGGCCGCGGAATCGACCCGGCGTCGCTCGTCGTCGTCTCGTCGAACGTGGAGGAGCGCAAAGCCCGCCGAGATCACCGGATCGTTTTCGAGGTGCCGTCGCAGGCCGCGGGCGAAGCGCGTCGCCGCGTGACGGTGAACGTGGCGGGAGCGACGCCCTCGCTGGTGGCGACGGCTCTGAAGCTGCCCGAGGAGTGGGCGCGCGCGCAGGGACGGAGCACGACGGCGACGTATGCGGCGCTGGTGCTGAAGGTGACGGGCTTCGGTACGGTGCTCGGGCTCGGGCTCGTGGCGCTGCTGCGGGCCCACCGCGCAGGGAGAATGCGGTGGCGCGAAGCGGCGCGCTGGGCCGTGCTCCTGACGCTGCCGGCGCTCCTCGAGCGCGCCTCGAAACTGCCGACGCTCCTGAGGACCTGGCCCGCCGACATGCCGCTGGCGGTGTACGCCGTGACGGCGGTCATCGGGGTGGCGGCGGGACTCCTCGCCTCCTACACGCTCGCGCTCGTGGCGGTGGGACTCGTGACGGCGGTCGCGCCGCACGCCCTCGGCCTCCTGAGGCGTCCGCTGCCGGGCGGCAGGCTCCGCGCGCTCCGGGCCGCGGGGGCGACGGCGCTTCTCGTCTTCGCGGCGCGGGGCCTCAAAGCGAGCCTGGGAGCGGCGTTTCCGTCGGCGGCGGGGACGGGAGGGTTCGGCTTTCCGCCCGGGATCGACGGCTGGCTTCCGGCGGCCTCGGTCCTGGCTTCGGGGACCGAGCTGGCCCTCCTGGCCGCGGGCGGAGCGGCCCTCGCCGCGCTCCTCTCCCGCGAGCTCGCCCCGACGCGTTTCGCGCAGGCGACCCTCGGACTCGCCGTTCTCGGGTGCTGGGCGCCGCTCGACGCCCGGACCTTCGGCGAGATCGCGGTGCCGCTCGTCTCGGGCGGGCTGCCAGCGGCGGCTCTGGCCCTGGGCGTTGCGCTGTTCCTGAAGGACGACCCCTGGGCTTACGTCTTCACGGCGGTCGGAGTCACCGTCCTGCGCGGGGGCGCGACGCTCGTGACCTCGGGAGTGACGCCGTGGATCGCGAACGGGGCGGTGTGCCTGGCCGTCGGCCTTCTCGTCCTCCTCGCTCCGGGCTGGAGGACGGAGGACTCGACTATTCCCCCGACGCCCGCCCGCGAGGGGTGACGCGGCGCCATTCGGCCTCGGTGAGGCGGTCGGCGGCGGAGCGCCCGATGGCGCGGTGCATGTCGACGAGAAGGCGTGCGGCGTCGTCGTCCTGAAGGGGCGGATGCCCGAGACGGGTCAGGAGCGCCTCGGGATGCTCGGGCGGGACGAAACGCGTCTTCAGCGTCGAGAGGGGGACGAGCGGTCGGAAGAAGGCCTCGGGACGGACCTCCGGGAGCGGCTCGAGCGGGACGGCCACCGCGGTTTCCGCTCTCCTCGGCGCCACCGGGGCGGGCATCGTGCGCCGCGAGCGGGCGTCGCGCAGCCGGGCGAGGATCTCATCGCGACCCTTGCCGCGGAGGAGGAGGAGGAGGAAGGGGTCCCGGTCGAAGCGTTCGGCAAGGGCGACGTGAACGGCGGCGGCGTGACGGCAGACGGCGCCGTCGCCACACGGGCAGGTCACGGAGACGTCGCCCGAGGAGACCGGGAGGAGCGCTCCGCCCGCGCGCGCCCGGTCGCGGTTCTTGGTCGACGGCGGCGCCGCGATCAGCGTGGCGTCGACGAGCGTGCCCTCGCGCAGCAGCAGGCCCTGCTCGGCCAGGTGCGCGTTGATCGTCTCGAAGATCACGCCGGTCAGACCCTGATCCTCCAGCAGGCGGCGGAACTTCAGCAGCGTGGTGGCATCCGGCGCCGCCTCGCGGGCCAGATCGATGCCGATGAAGCGGCGAATAGCGTGGCTGTCGTACACGGCGTCCTCGATGCCCTCGTTTCCGACAGCCCGAAGCACTGCTGCGCCACGTACATGCGCAGCATGCGCAAGTACCCAGCGGCGGCCAGCCGAAGGA
>CAVOJA010000126.1:0-3976 GCA_963696015.1 uncultured Holophagales bacterium | reverse complement strand
CGGCGATTTCACCGGACCGGAGGGCGATGAAGATCCCTTCGCCCGTGACGGGATCGACGAACTCGGCGGCGTCGCCGCAGAGGATGGCGCCCGGGACGACGCGGCCGAGGCTGCGGCGGGCCATAGAGCCGTCGCGCGCACCGGGGCCGACGCGCACCGGTGCCGCGGCCGGCCGGCCAGCCGGGGTTCCGCAGGACGTCCGCGTCGTCGAACCCGTCGAGATCCCCGTTCGCCGCCTTGAGGACTTCCCCGTCCACCACGAAGTTGATGTTGGTGGTCGTGGAGTCCACCCCGGCAAGCGCGAAGTACCCCGGGTGGCCGAGGTGGACCTCGCCGTAGTTGCCGGTCTCCATCCCGCGCCAGTACCCGACCAGCGCGACCTTGCGGAGGCGTTTGTCGAGGCGGGACAGCCCGAGTTCGCGGGCGACGACCGAGTTGACGCCGTCGCAGCCGGCGACCAGGCGTGCCGTGAAGGACCGCTTGCCGTCCGGGCCCGTCCCGTGCAGCCCGCGCACTTCGTTCCTTCGCGCAGCAGCCCTTCCACGCGGAAGTTCCTCGATCGCCGTGACGGCGGGAAAAGTGCAGGCGTGCCTGAACAGCGCGTGGTCAAGGAGCGACCGGCGCACGGCGAGGCCGTACGGCCGCACCGACCGGTGCTCGCCGACGCTGATGAAGCGGCCGCGCATCATGATCCCGTCGTACGAACAGATTTCGTGGCCGACGAGTTTGCGGTGCGGAAGCGACTGGACCGCGCGTCGGAGCCCGAGGCGGTCGAGCGTTCCCACGCCGAGGGACTACCACCGAATCCACGTGCCGTCCGCCGGACGGGTCCTCGCGGTGGGGCGGGTCGAGGGAGAGCTCTGGCCGGTCAACGAGGTCTCCACGGCGTTCACGCCGGGTCTCTACGTGCGAAACCGAAGGGCGTACTGGATCGCCGAAGGGTCCGGCGAGGACGAGGGGCTCTGGGTGGCGGCCGTGATGGTGGCGGCCACGCACGTCGGGGGCGTCGTCGTCGATCCTCGCTGGCTCGGAGGGCGGCAGCTCGCCGCGAGGGACAGACTCGAGGTCCCGGGATCCCCGTGCGTGCCGGGAGACGACCTCGGCACCTTCGAGCTCGGCTCGACGGTCGTCCTCCTCGTCGGTGGAGCGAGGGCGAGCGGCTTCGCCTGGAGCCGTCCGCGCGGCCCGGTCCGCGTGGGGCAGCGGCTGGGCGCCCTCATTTCCTGACGGACCGGCTTTCCGCTCCCCTGCCCGGCCGGGGTGACTGTGCCGTACCGCGCGATCAGCGCCGCCCTGCAGCCCGGTGCTATCCTCCCCGGCTCGATCTTTTCCACGGACCTCGGGTCCCCCGTCCTCCGGGGGGCGAAAGAGGGAAGCGGGTGTGATTCCCGCGCGGCCCCCGCCACTGTGACCGGGGACGCGAAGGACGAAATCCCACTGGCGGCGAGCGATCCGCGAACGCGGGTTACGCCTCCGGGAAGGGGTCCTTGCGCGGACGATCCGGGAGCCAGGAGACCTGCCTCAGGCCCATAGAAACCCGCCGCGCCGTCTCCGGGGCTCGAGAGGACGCGGGAGACGCCTCCGCGCGCGCCTCCCGCCTCCCTTCGATGGGACGGCGGAGCGCAGCAGACCGGAGGTCTCGTGAATCGTCTCGTCCGTTCCCTTCTGTTCCCGATCGTCCTTTCCCTGCCCGCCGCGGCCCAGCTGCCGCGGCCGGGCGCGTCCGGCGTGGCCACCGAGGTCGTCGTCACCGCCGCCGCCGTCCCCGAGGACGCGGCGACCCTCGGTGTCGCGACGACCGTCATCGACCGCGCCACGATCGTGCGCTCCCGCGCCGCGACCGTGGCCGAGCTGCTCCGCAGTGTCCCTGGCGTCGACGTGGCGCAGAGCGGCGGGGCGGGAGGGGTCACCTCGCTCTTCCTGCGCGGGGCCAACTCCAACTCGGCGCTCGTCCTCGTCGACGGCGTGAAGCTCAACAGCCCCTACTTCGGGGGCGTCGACCTCTCCTCGCTCGGCACCGCGAACGTCGAACGGATCGAGATCGTCCGCGGGCCCTTCTCGGCGCTCTACGGCTCCGAGGCGCTCGGGGGCGTCGTCCAGGTCGTCACGCGTCGGGCCGGTCCCGACGAGTTCGAGGGGCAGGCCCACTTCGGCCTCGGGAACGCCTCGGCCCGCGAGGGCGGCGTGAGCGCCGTCCTTCGCAGCGGCGCGATCGGCGTCACCGCCGGCATCCGCCGTGGGACGATCGGTGGCGACCTCCCGAACGAGTTCTTCGAGGGGACCGATCTCTCTGCCGCGCTGGACGTCCAGATCTCTCCGGACGTGAAGACGGGCGTCACCGTCCGCCGCGACTCGACGCGCACCGGCATTCCCTTCTCGGGCTCCACGCCCACGCCGCTCCGCGCGACGACGGCCGACACGACGCTCGTCTCCGTCCCGTTCTCGCTCCTCCTCGGAGCGAGGACGACGCTCGAGGTGGCCGGCACCTGGGCGGTCGACTCCCCGACGTACACCGACCCCGACGACCCGTGGGGCTTCACCTTCTCCGAGACGAAGGCCCATCGCGCGGGCGGCCGCGTCGTCCTCTCGCACGTCGCCGGTGCGAACCGGATCTCCGTCGGCACCGACTACGAGCAGGCGAAGGTCGACAACGAGGATTCCTACGGGGTCCAGCTCGACGGCCTGACGACGACGACCTGGTCCGTCTTCGCCGAAGACCGCCTCTCTCTCGCGGACGACCGGCTCGCCGTCACCGCGGGCGTGAGGCGCGACGAGAACAGCGCCTTCGGTGCGTCCACGAATCCCCGCATCGCGCTCTCGTGGACCGTCTCCTCCGCGATCCGGCTCCGCGCCGCCACCGGATCGGCCTTCCGGGCCCCTTCGACCGGCGAGCTCTACTACCCCTTCTCGGGGAATCCCGACCTGAGGCCCGAGGAATCCGTCTCGTACGAGGCCGGGGCCGAGTGGACGATGGCCCCGGGCTTCGTTCTCGAGGCCTCGCTCTTCCGGAGCGACGTGAAAGACCTCATCCGCTACGACTTCGCGACCTTCGCGAACGTGAACGTCGGCCGGGCACGGATGACGGGAGCCGAGGCCGTCGTGCGCGGCGCTCTCTCCGCCTCCACGTGGGCCCGCGCCTCGTACACCTGGCTGGATGCTCAGGACCGCGACACCGGGCTCCCGCTCCTCCGGCGCCCGGAGCACCGGGCCTCCGCGACGGTGGGTGGCGACCTCGGCCGCGGCGCGAGCGCCGAGCTGACGGGCCTCTACGTCGGCGAGCGCGACGACGTGGACGCGACGACCTACCTCCGCGTCACGAGCCCGGCCTACGTCCGTCTCGACCTGGCGGTGACGGGGCCGAGGCTCTTCGACCGCGTGTCGCCTTTCGTCCGCGCCACGAACCTCCTCGATCGCGACTACTCCGAGGTGGCCGGATACCCGTCTCCCGGCCGCCGCGTCGTCGCCGGGCTCGACCTCGCCTTCTGATCCCGCTCCCTCCCGGGATGTGCCGGGATCGTCGAGTTCCGTGGCGGGCCCACGAAAGAGAAAGCGGCCCGGGGGTGACCCCGGGCCGCCTCTGTCGTGGAGCCAGTTGGACGATGACTACGGGGTGGGCGGGAGATAGGGGAAGTTGAATCCTACGACCAGCCAGACCGCGAGCTGGGCACGCGTGATGGTGGTCGCCGGGCAGAAGAGGTTGTCGCCGCAGCCGGCGGTGATGCCCTCGTTGAAGATCGTCTCGATGAAGCCCTCGGCCCAGGTGTAGTCCGTGCCGTGGACGTCGCTGAAGTACCCGGTCGGCGGGTTCACCGGCGGCAGCCCGAGGCCGACCGAAACGAACACCGACATCTCCGCCCGGCTGACGAGGCGATCGGGGCAGTAGTAGCGTTCGCCCTCTCCGCCCACCGCGCACCCTGCGACGACGCCGTCGCGGTAGAGCTGCTCGACGTAGTCGGCGGTGACGTCGGTCTCGGAG
>CAVOJA010000125.1:0-133792 GCA_963696015.1 uncultured Holophagales bacterium | reverse complement strand
GCAGCGACGGATTCCTAGGCGACCGCTTCGGCGCCCAGCAGCCCTTCGGTTGTCGACGAGCGTCGACACGGGCGTGGATGCGCCGGCGCCGACGCCCACGAGCACGACGCGCACGACGAGCGCAGAGGTGACCATCGGCGGCGTCGTTCGACGGCTCGAGCGAGCCCAGTTTGGGATCACGAAAGAGGACGACACGCTCTACCTCGAAGCGACGGAAGAGTGCTCGGTCGAGGACGTGGACGTGATTCGTCGCCGCGACGATGAGGCTGCTGGATTGATCGTGCTCGAGGAACTGGAGGAACGACGTGAGGACGCGGCGGATCTCCCCGACGTCGTTCGGCGCGCCGCGTTCGGTGCCGATGGCGTCAAACTCGTCGAAGAGGTAGACGCCCACCGTGCGTTCCATGGCATCGAAGATGAGCCGGAGCTTCGCGGCGGTCTCTCCCATGAACTTCGTGATGAGCCCGTCGAGCTGAACGACCAGAAGCGGTAGGCCGAGCTCGCCGGCGAGGACGCTTGCCGTCATCGTCTTCCCGGTGCCGGGAGGGCCGATCAGCAGGAGCCGCCGCCGCGGCTGAATGGCGTGGGCACGGAGCTTCCCCTGCTAACGCACCTCGCCGAGGATTCGCTGGATTCGGGCGCGAACGCCGGGCGCCAGAACCATGTCGCCAAGCCGCGCCTTCGGGTACGAAGCCGCAAGGAGACCGACCAGCTCGCCCCGCGGGGCGGCAATGGGCACAGGGCGCAGGCGATGGCCCGACTCGGCCGCGGATCGAACCTTCGCCTGGTCGACGAGTGCCCGCAGCTCCTCTGCGACCTTGCCCTGACCGCGCCGGGCGGCATGCGCCGCCACCTGCATGGCGACTGCCGGGAATCGGTCGTCGTCGCCCTCCGCATAGCTTCGGAGAAGGGCCTTGAGCTGGTCCGCGGTCGCCATGATTCGTCTCGACCGATTATGACCCGATGGGGTCTCGCCCGCCTGCTTCTTCGGAAACGGGCCTCGACTCGAACGCACGATGCCGCATGACTACGAGACGCCGATGCGGCCGAGACCCTCTTCGAGCTCGGCCTCGAAGGCCGTGAACGCGGAAAGCTGGCGCAAGGGAGAGAAGTCCTCGATCAGGTCGGCGAGGCGCTGGCGGGCCCCGTGCTGGTCGAACCGCTTCCGACGGCGGCCGATGGCTTTCGACGCGACGACGAGGAGGTCCCGGAGCGTGCTCTTCGGGTCCGGAAGGGACTCGAGCCGGTTCACTGGGGGCAGAGAGAGAGCCGCGCGACCGTTCGGGTTGCCGGCCGCCTTCCTCAGCGCCTTCTCGTCGGTCAGCAGCCAGGCTTCGGTCATGCGCACGGGAATGACGGCGACCACACGATCGTTCGCGGGAATCTCCCTGCGCCGGATCTCCCGGTCGACCCTCTCGGCGTCCCGATGGACGAAGAGAAGGTCGACGCCATACGCCGCGATCGTCTCGTCGATCGTGGCGTCGAGAGCCTTCCCGCCGCGTACGACGACGTCCGGCTGGGCGAAGGTCAGGGGCGGCCTTCGTTGCCGCAGGGTCCACGCCAGGATCGGAAGAAGGGCGCGATCGCTCGGCCCGTCAGCAACGAGAGCGTAGCGAAGGGGGATCATCCCCGCGCGCTCGTCTCGAACAGCTTCAGCTGCTCCATCTCCGGTCCGGGCAGAGCACCTTCGACGAAGTCCGTCACCCGACGGCGTTTCGCGAACGGCGTCTCGTCCCTCCATCCTCCCTCGACGGGCGAGACGATCGCCATTCGCCCTTCCGGGCCGTCGACGGTATCGACGAAGAGGACTTCGTTCGGCAGAAGCTGCTTCACGACCTCCGGCGAGTGGGTGTTCAGGATGACCTGCCGGGCGGGATTCTCCTCGCCGATGGCCTCGGAAGCCTCGACGGCATAGGCCCGGAGGAGATCGACCATCGCCGGAATGCTCTTCGGATGGATTCCGTTCTCGGGCTCCTCCATGCAGAGGACGCCGCTCGCGGAGTCGTCGAGGAGCATCGTGACGAGGGCGAGGAACCGAAGGGTGCCGTCCGAAAGCGACCTCGGGCCGAGCGGCTGAGCGCATCCGTCCATTCGCGCGAGCACCGAGAGCTGCTGCCGCGCTTCGTCGCGGTCGATGTCGAGGGAGCGGATCTCGGGCACGAGCGCGCCGAGCTGGTTCGCCGCTTCCGCGAGGATCTGACCCGGCCGCTTCTCCGCTCGCTGCATCCGGTCGAGCGCCGCGGCGATGTGCCCGCCCCGCTCGTCGACGTCGGAAATGCCGCCGATCGGGTCCGGGGCACGCATCATCGACGGTTCCAGGTGGAGCGCGCGCCACGAGGCCATCTCTCGCCGTGCCGCGAGCACCGTCGGGTACTCGTTCGCGTTCGTACCGCCAACGACCGTCCTCGGCGACCGGCCGGCCGGAATCGGCTGGCCCCTGCTCCCGCCGTCCTGGTGGAGCTTCACCGCCACCGCTCCATCGCGGTCCTTCTCGGTGGAAATGAATGCGCCAAGCCTGCGGGACGGTGTCACGGCAGACTGCCGGAACGCCGTCGAATGCGGGAATCCGAGGTGGGTCGCCGCGTCGCCCTTCTTCAGTCCGACGAGACTCTCCCGCGTCAGCTCGAGGCGCGGGGTGGGCTGCGCGACGTACTGAAGCTCCAGCTCGTACCGAAGGAGGGTCGTCGCCGGACTTGCGGGCCGGCCGAAATCGTCTGCGACCTGGTGCGGAACGAGCATGTCCGCGGAGAACGCCATGCGGTCGCCGTTCGCGCCCCCCGCCCAGAGGAGGTCCTTCGGCCCGAAACGCCCGGAGAGCGGGCTCCGGACTTCCTGCGCCGCCGTCTGGATGTCCTTGTCGGCCAGAGCGCGCAGGAACTGAATGGCATCGAAGAGGTTCGACTTGCCGACGCCGTTCGGTCCGACGAAACAGCTCATCGGTCCGAACCGGACCGTCACGTCCCGCAGGTTCTTGAAGTTCCAGACCTGAAGTCGCAGGAGCATTTCGTCTCTCCCGGATCCTCGTTCCACCTGAGAGAGGAACCCGCTTCCCGGATCATACGGTTGCAGGGTCGGGCGACGAGCCGAAGGAGCTGGGCCGCGTCCGGCCTTGGTTCGACCCGGGAACCTGGCGCCGGACCGGCGGTGTCCCTAGAACCGTGGCGTGAGCAGCCGCGAAGAGAGAGCTTCCTGGCCCGTCCGGCGGTTCGCCCTGGGCGAGGAGCACGACGGAATGGACCCCGACGTGGCGGCGATGACCCCCTCGCAGAGGATTGCCCTCGTCGAACGCCTGACCCGGAACGCCTGGGCGTTCAAGGGAGAGCCTGTCGATGGAGCGCGACTTCGTCGAGATGTTGTCCGTACTCAACGCAGCGGGCGCTGAGTACCTCGTCGTCGGGCCTCACGCGCTCGCGGCGCATGGCGTGCCGAGGGCAACGGGCGACCTCGACATCTGGGCCCGGGCGACGCCCGAGAACGCCCAGCGGGTTCTTGGTGCCCTTCGCGAATTCGGCGCGCCCCTCTTCGACCTTTCGGTCGACGACCTGTCGCGACCGGAGACGGTCTTCCAGATCGGGGTCGTTCCGGTCCGGATCGACCTCCTCACGAGCATCAGCGGCCTCGGCTTCGAGGAAGCATGGGCGGGCCGTATTCCGGGCGCCATAGAGGGCGTCGCCTTCGACGTCATCGGCAGGGAGGACCTCCTGAGAAACAAGCGGGCCGCCGGCCGGCCGAAGGACCTCCTCGACGCCGAGACGCTCGCGGCCTCCCGCGGCCACGATTGAAGAGTGACGGCCTCGAGCCGCTCCGCTGTCGCCAGGATTCGTCCCGCTCGACTATCGCCCGACGCGGCGGGAATCGTCGGGAACGGGCGCCCCCACCTCCCTCGCGATGGCGAGAAGCTCCTGGCTTCCGGGCCACTCTTTCAGCCCGTCGAGGGCGAGTCGTTGCGCCTGTTCGATTCGCCCGGCGTCACGGGCGAGGCGGACCCGGAGGAGCCAGAGGTCCCAGGTGGGACGGCTCGGAATCGCCGCGAGCCGGACCAGGCGATCCGTTGCTTCGGAGCCGCGGAGTCGCTGGTAGAGGAGGTCGTGCCAGCGATCGAATTCGGACAGCGAGTGGGGAACGTAGCTGCTGGCGGCCCGACCCAGAAGGCGGTCGCGGGACGTCCTTTCGCGCTCGACACCGGCAAAGACTCCGAGCCAGCCGTCGGCCATCGCGACCCAGGCGTCGTGCCCCGGAAGGAGCGCGGCGAGGACATCCGCCAGCGTTCGTTCCTTCTGCGCGATCCTCCCGTTGCCCCACCGTGTCCAGCCGTAGAGGCTCTCCCACCGCATCAGGTCCCGCGGAGCGCGCGCGACGAGGGCAGGGAAGCCCGACACCGTCAGCGTCGAACGCCAGAGGAGGTCGACGAGGTCGGAGACGACGATCCGCAGGGCCCCTATGGGATCTTCGGTCCTGAAGGAGTACGTGTCGCGGCAGTCGAGCGCGAGGCAGAGGAGCGCGTCCATGGCCTCGGCGCCGTGCTCGACGTCGCCCTGGGTGAGGAGGCGGCCCGAATCGTCGAGACGCTCGCGGAACGAGGCCTTCCAGCCCGCGCGCTCGCCCCGAGAGACGTCGCGGCTGCCGCCCATGTAAGCCCCCGCTCGCGCGAGGCGGACGAGCTCGCGAACCGACGCGAGGTGATCGGCTCCGTCGACGGGCGGCGGCCCGGCTTTCGCGGGCCGCTTTTCCCGTGGGACGGCGACGATTTCGATCTTCCGCCTCAGCTCGGCGCTCCCCCGGCAATAGAGCTCCCAGAGCACCTTCTTCAGCTCCTCGCCATCCCGGCCGGCGAGGAGCTGGCCGAACTCCTCCTTCGAAAGCCGCTTCTCCGAAGGCATTTCAATCCTCGGTGCCACTCAAGGCTCCCGGTACACGTCCCCGGCTGTCGGCTCCATCCGGATGGTCCCATTGCAGGGGCTGACCAGCCTATCTATGTCGGGGACGAAGCCCATGGTTCGGACGAGAGCGAAGGCGGCGATGTCGCATGCGGGCATCAGGGCGGCGAGAGCGGCGGCCGCCCCGAACAGGGCCGCGCCCTTCGTGATGACGTCGTCGACGAGCAGGATCGGCCCGGCCGCAAGGCCCCGCGCCCCTTTGACTTCGAGGGACGCCTCGTGGACCTTCACCGTCGGCCTCCTTCCCTGGGCTGCGTACGCCGATTTCGGGATTGCGTAGCGACGCTCGAGGAGAGGCGCTCGTCGGGTGCCGAGACCGCGAGATACGAGCGCCTCGCAGATTCTCTTCGGGATCCAGAGGCCGTCCGGAAGGACGGGAGCGCTCGGCGGCACCGGTACGAGCAGCGGCTTCTGCCGAAACAAGGGGTGTATGCACGCGGCGCTTCCACCAAGCTCCTCCAAGAGACGCCGAATCGCGAAGTCGATCATCCGTGCGTTCCCCGGGCCGGCCCCATCCGTCTTGATCGAACGGATCACGCTTTGCGACAGGACCGAGGCCTCGCCTGAGCCCCTGGGCGAGTAGACGAGGAACGAGCCGAAGGTCAGCTCAGAAAGCAAGCCGCTCGAGCCAGCCGGGCTCCTCGGGAGGCGGCAGGGCGTCGAACAGCGCCTCGACGCCGGATTCGGAGAGAACCGTGGCGCCGTACTTGACCATCTCGGCCGGCCACGTGAGGCGCGGGTCGTCGGCGACCGACTTCAGGATGAAGAGCTGCCGGCCGAGCCGAAGCGCTTCCCAGCCCTGGGAGAGAGAGCCGCTGGAGTCGGACGCTTCGATGATGATCGTCGCGTGGGTGAGAAGGGCCATTGTCCGGTTGCGCCGGGGAAAGTTGGAGCGGAGGACCGGGTGCCCCGAAGGGAACTGGGAGACGACGAGGTGCTCCTTCTCCATGAGAGCGCGGAGGTCGGCATCCGCCTGCCGAAAGAGAACATCGAGCGGTGAACCGAGGACGCCGATCGTCCGTCCCCCCGCCCGGATAGCGGCCCAATGGGCCGCCGTATCGATCCCTTCCGCCAGGCCGCTGACGACGACGACGCCCTTCCCGGCGAGGATACGTGCGAGCTTCCGCGCCCGGGCGAGCCCCAGCTCGGAGGCGTTTCGTGCCCCGACGATCGCCGCCCGCGGGGAGCCCTGGAGCAGGCTCGTATCGCCGATCGTGAAGAGCGTGTCGGGCTTGTTCCTCTCCTCGACCTCGTTGAGGCGCCCCAGAAGCTCCTCGATCCTGACCTCCCTCGCCTCACGCGGGGGAGCCGGAGCCTTCCGGCTGCTGCTCATGCGGTGATTCTAAGCCGGCGGCAAGCCATTCGTACGCCGCGAAGAACGGGCGTCAGAGGAGCCGCACCCTGTCACCCCGATCCAATACCGCGCCGATCCTCTCCTTCAGCTCGGCCAGGATCGCGTCGAGCTCTTCCCGGCTTCGCACCTCCCGACCGGAGAGACGGACGTCCAGCGGCGTGACCGTCACGGCGTCCGATTCCAGGCTTGCCAGCTCGGTGTCGAGGCGGGCGTTTGCCTCCTGCTCCGCGCGGAGGAGGCGGAGGGCGACGCCGCCACCGAGGTCCGCGAGCGGGGGCGAGAGGGCCGTCACCGTCGTGTCGACCAGCGCTCGCGAGATGGGCTGAAGGACCCGGTGCGCGGCGTCGGCCGAGAGGCGGGAGAAGCCATCCCGTGCCATGACACGGCGTCTCGCGGCCTCGGCCTGCTCCTCCTGCGCCGTGAGGAGGAGGCGGCGAGCGTCGACGTACCGTTGCCGGATGCGGTCGACGAGAGGACGGAGGCTCACGGCGTCCCGCCAGGGACGCTCCCTCCGAAGATGCTCCCGGAGCGTTTCCGCGTCGCCGACGACCTCTTCGAGCGACTGAGCTTCGTCCAGCTGCCGGATCTCTCCGGACACGGCGCGAGCGGCGTCCGCGAGGATTGCGATCGCCTCGTCGGTCGCCTCGACACGCAGGAGGTCGAGCGTTTCGAGGCCGTCGCGCAGGTCATCGAGGTGTCTCTTGACGGCGGCCACGGTTTCAGCCACCTGTCGGGAGCGCTGGCACTCATTGAGCGCCTTTTCCAGGCGGACGAGGGGCGGCGGAACGGGAGGGGGGCCGGGAACGCCGGAAAGGCGCGTACGGACCTCGTTGAGCCGGTCCCGGCGCGACGGGAAATGCGAGAAGACGGTGTCGGCGATCGCTTCGTCCTCCCGGTCGAGGTCGAGGCCGAATCGCTCCTTGAAGAACTGACAGATGGCGACGCGGTCGCGAGGCCCGACTTCGCTTTCGCCCGCCGGGAAGTAGTCCGCACGGCGGAAATCGCGGTCGCGCTTGAAGAGGTCCTTCGCCCCGGCGTCGCGGGGCGAGGAGATCTCCGGGCCGTCTTCCGGTCGGATGCGAATCGCATGGGCTCTGAGGAGGCCCGCCACCGCGGCCTTCACGACATCGGCCGGCCAGCCGTAGGGCGGCCCGCCGAAGACCGACACGAGGGTGGCGCCGGAAAGCCCGTTTTCCTTCTCGATGTACTGCCGAATCCGAGTCGGGACGGTGCCCGAGCAGGCGGGGACGTACTTGCCCGCGTCGAGGGCGAGAATGCCGAGGCCCTGCTCGAGGAACTTCGTCGAAGGGCCCGCGAGGACCGGTTCGAGAAGCTGGAGCAGCTCCCCCTCGGTAACGGCGATGGAGACGAAGTGAGGGAAGAGGTCTGGCAGGATCCTGTCGGCGGCCCCCTGGAGGGCTCCTGAGAAGCCGGAGCCGAGGTCGGAGGCCCTCAGCTCGCGTCCCCGGAAGAAGAACGCTCCCTCGATGAAGGCCGATCGAAGAGCCGACCCGAGCTTCGTCTCGAGGTCGTTCAGGCGCGACCGTTCCTCGATGAGAAGCCGCTTCTTGGCGAGAGGAAGAGAGGCCTCGCGGTCCGCGTGCTTTGCGACCATCTGGTGGGACCGGGAAAGCTCCCGGACGACTTCGATGGCCGGGGCGGGCTCGGCTGAGACCCAGAGCAGCCGTTCCTGGAGCTCTTCCTTCCCGCTTTCGGGAATCCACTTCGAGGAGAGCCGGTCCTCCCGGCTTCCGAGGAATCGGAGATCGACGGTGACGGTGGCGTCGTCACGGGACGAGAGGAGCTGCTTGTCCTTGAGGTGGCGGCCATCCGAGAAGAGCGCGGACCAGGGGAACGACCGGCCCTGGAGACGTCCCCGGTCGACGTCGCCGAGGAGCTCCTTGAGCTTCTCGGCGACGATGCCGCTCACCTGCTCGCCGGGGACCCCGATGTCGTCGCGTTCCCTCTGCCACTCGCCGCCGGCGGAGCTCTGGATCTTGTAGCCCGTCCGCTCGGAGTAGCCGAGGAGCCCGGCATTCCGCAGGGCCTCGAGAACGGCCGTTACCGGCTCGATCCTGTTCCCCTCGCCCAGCTTCTGGTAGAGCGTGCGGGCGACGAGATCCGCCGTCGTGGGGGTCTCCTCCTGGATCAGCTCCAGGAGCGCAACGGCCTGCGCCGCGCGGACGGCGAGCGGATCCCGGCGGCAGATGTCGTGGTCCACGATCCGGCCGAGCGTCGTCTGGACGTCGGCGTCGAGGGCCGACTGCTGCACCTCGTAGATGGCGTCGAGGGTGACGAGGGCCCCGGCCTCCGCGTCGGCCAACCCGCAGCTTCGAAAGACTTCCCCGAGCAGCTGGAGCAGGCCGCGGATGGCGTGGTCGTCGCCGCGGGCACGCGACGAGCGGCTCCTGAGGCTCGTCGTCAGCCTCAGGACGAGGTCCACCTGGCCGGGGAGCATCGGGTAGACCTCGACGAACTCCTCCTCGGTGATCTCCGCGCACTCGTACCCGTAGAGCTTCAGGTCCGTCCTGTTCCGCTGGAAGAGATCCCGCAGGAAGGGTTCGCGCGCGGGGTCCTTCTTCAGGAGGCGCTTGTGGACGACGTCGCGAATATTCGTGGTGGCGAGGTGAACGCGGAGGGAGGCGGGGAAGCGGTCTTTCAGCTTCGCGAGGGGATTCGCAGCTGCTTCTTCCTCGAGCTTCTGCTGGCCGGTCGCGAGGATCCAGGCGCGGCCCTTGAGCCGCTGCCCGAGGTCCGACACGAAGGACTGGAGCTTGAGCATGCGGTTCTCGTCGTGGTGGACGTACTGGCTGACCTCGTCGATGACGAGGAAGAGAGTCTTTCCCGGGGCCCGTCGGTCGAGCATCGCGGCGATGTCGCGGGTCACCTCTTCGACGGAGGTCCCCGCGGCAGACTTGTCGCCGGCGTGACTGTCGAACCAGTCCGTGGGCTCGGGGTAACGCTCGTGATCGAGGACACTGAGGACGTGGGAGAAGTGGTCGGCGGCGAGCTGCTCGCCTTTCGCGACGTCCCACGGGCGGCCAAGGGCCGTCTGAGCCGCGGCGAGAAAGGCCTCGCAATGCCCATCCGCCTCGAGCTTCGCCTCCCAGTCGGCGACGAGGTTGCTCACCGGGCAGTAGCCGAGGCGCTTCTGGATCTGCCGCTTGGCCGCCGCGTGAACCTGCTCACCGTCGCGGGCGACGCTCCCGATGTCGAAGACGACCGCCATCGGGGAGATCTTCGAGAGGAGGTCGTCCCAGGCTTTTCGAAGCTCGGGTGCGAGCGGTGACTCGTCGCGCGCCAGGAAGGCCTGGGAAAGCGGAGCCCCGCTCGGGAGGACGGCCCCGTCGAGGGCAAGCCCGAGGAGCTTGGCGAAGCTCGACTTGCCGGAGCCGAAAAACCCCGAGATCCAGGAGGCGGGAAGCGCCGGCCCGCCGGCCTTGTCGAGCTCCCGCCCGATCCCGCGCAGCAGTCGAACCAGCTCCTCGTGAATGCCCGACCCGAGACGGGCTCCGCGCGGGTCGCCTTCGGGGAAACCACCCGTGAAGATGTATTCGCGAACCTCGTCGGCGAGCTTCTCGGGCTTCTGCTCGTGGAAGTAGACGACGGGCGGGATGTCGCGAGTGACGTCTGCGGCGAACAGCTCTCGGATGAGCAAGGGACCTCCGCGTCAGGGCCGTGTCTCAAGGATAGATACGAGGCCGATAGTCCCCGTCGGGGGCGAGGACACCCATGAACGAGAGGGACGAGCGCCCGCGCCGTTCACCTGGGTAGAGAAGGACGACCGGCAGGTTCCCCGTGTGGCCGTCGATGTGCTTCAGCAGGGCCGAGGAGCGGAAGAAGGGGAAGAGGGCGCCGGCGCGCCCGATCAGGACGACGCTTCGTTCGTCCGGGACGGGCGATGCTTCGACGAAGGCCGCGATTTCACGGATGACGTCCGCAGCGATGCCATCCGGCCCCTCGATCAACGGGCCGACGACCTCGCCGAGGTGCGCGAGCGACCGGCCCGGGTCCTTCGCCCAGAGCCGTTTCTCGCGGGCGGCGGTCGTCGAGAGGGCCTCGGGGCCGAGAGACCGAAGGCGCTCGAGAAGAAGCCGATGGAGCGATATGGCGAGGACGCGGAAGCCGGAGGCCCGGAGCCTGTCGGCAAGCGCCCGCACCTTTCGTCTCAGGACGAGCTCGTCCGACGGGCGGTAGGGCACGATGGCGAAGTTGTAGTTCCGCATCGTACTGATGCGTGGCCCACCCTCAGCGAGGAGGTCGCGTTCCAGGGCCGCGAGGGCCTCGTCGAGCTGCATTCCAGCCGTTTCTGCCGGGCTCACGCCACCTCCGGAATGAGGAGTGCTTCTGCCCATGCGTCGAGACTCGGCGCCGCCCACTCGAACTCCGCCACGCCCCCCTGCTTTCGGTAGTTCAGCCCGGGCAACCGCGAAAGTCTGTCCTCGAGGCTTTCACCCGCGAGGCCGACAGACGCCGAGTACGGGTTTTCGGTGAGCGTGCCCGTCATGCGAACTCCTCGGAGGAGGTGAAGCAGGTAGCCCAGCGCGACATCAGGGACTACGGGCATGAGGATCGGCCTGGTGTCCTGACCGGGGCCGACCAGTCCGGCGTCGCGGGCGGACGTCAGGAGCTTGCTCGCGAGCTGGATACGGCTGGCAGGTCCCCAACGGGTCGCCTCAATTGCGGCCATCCAGCGGAGAACCTCCCCGCGGCTGGTCTTCGTCTGGCCCGTCCGCCGGAGCGAGGGGAGCAGCTCTCCCGTGAAGGCCCGGTAGAGAGGGTCGGAGAGCTGAAGGTGCCAGTGGCAGACGAGTGTCCGCGTCCCCGGGTCGATCTCTCTCCACCGACGGAGGACCGAGAACGCCTCGGGGAAGGCGTCGAAGCGGGCTCGAAGGCTCTCCAGGAGGACGCGCACCCGGACGGCGCTTCGCGCACCGAACCACCGTTCCTCGAAGGCACGCGTCGCGATCACGTCTTTGGATTCGTCGGGTGTCCAGTGCGTCCAGTAGGACCTCGCCTCAGCGACGGCAAGCGTCGTCTTCTGGAGACGTGTGTGAAATCGCCGTTCCTCGCCATTCACGAGGAAGCCCTCGCGAAGGGCATCGGGTAATGCTCCGAAAACGGGACGAGGGCCGCCGCGAGCTGTCGAGCGAGTGTGACCGCCTCCGTTAGGGCGGGGCCGGCGATCTCCCTTCCCCCGAGGACGGCCGCGTGCTTCACACCCGGGTGGAGCGCGGTCAGGACGACTGCAAGAGACTCTCGTGAGAAACCCGACTCTGGGTCCAGTGGGAATGGGAGAACCTGGTCCGGCGGGGCTTCGAAGCTCTTCAAGGTGGAGAGGCGCGTTCCGAGCTTCTCGTCCATGCGGAAGCCGAGGTGAAAGAGCGTCCGGACCTTCTCCGGGTCGGCCACCTCGCGACGGCTCTGTTCATCGACCCGCCGGGCAGTCTCGCGCGCCGCCTCGAGGGCCGACCAGCGCTGGAGCCGGGGAGTCAGACGGGCAAAGAGGTCTCCGCCTCCTTTCTCGTCCACGAGGTCCGTCCGCCACCATCCCAGACGGCGTGGCTGGCAGAGGGCTTCGCCGGCCCAGGCAATCGTCAGCTGCAGGGCAAGGATGATGTCGAGGTCGATGTCCGTTGCGCCGCCTGTCATGGCTGCTAGGAAGCGTAACCCAATGTGAGATGCGGACATGGGGGAGTGCGTGCGCGGTCGGACGACCGCGTCGCGACGCACATGCTCGCCTTCGAGGGGGACTCGAAGACGTTCTGGTTCGAGGGGAACTACCAGGAGTACGAGGCCGACCGGCACAAGCGCCTCGGCTCGGCCGCCGACCAGCCGCACCGGATCGAGTACCGGAAGCTGGCGACGGGGTAGGGGAGAAAGAGCCGGGGCGACGCGCTTCCTCTAGAATTCCCGCATGGCCGAAGAGCCCCCCAGCCAGCGTCCGCGACCGGCCCCGCCGTCGATCGACCTCTCGGGGAGCGAGCTGACGGCGGTCCTGCAGGAGGCGAGCCGCCTCCAGGGCGAGGCCCTGAAGCTGGAGTCCGAGGTCCCGTCGCTGAAGAGCGAGGGCAGCGTGTTCGCGATCGCGGAGGAGCTCGGGATCCCGGAGGAGCACGTCCGGGCCGCGCTCGCGACGCAGCAGCGGAAGAAGCAGGCGAAGGGGAGGGGATTGACGATTCCGCTCCTCACTGCCGGGGCCGCCGGCCTCGTCGCGGGCGTCGGGCTCGCACTGGCCGGAGTGACCGCCCTCCTCGCGGTCCCCCTCGGCGTCCTCGTAGCGGCCGGCGTTTTCGGCATCGGGTTCCTCGCGGAGATGATGAAGAGGAACCCGGTGAAAGCTGCGGGCCCGCCCCCCGTCGCCGGGACGTGCCGGGTCTGCTTCCGCCCTGCCCACACGCCGCAATCCACGTTCTGCGACGAGCACCGCTACAAGCCACAGGGCTGACGCGTCCGCGCGCGACCGAACCGGGCCGTCTTCCGTAGAACCGGCCGTCGCCGCGCAGTCCGGCCTTGCGGGCGCGGCGTAGTGAGCACCATGGGGCTTGCCGGGAAGGCGTTCGTCGTCGTCGGGGGAACCGGCGGAATCGGGAGCGAGGTGGCCCGCGGGGTCGTGCGCGAAGGGGGGAGCGTCCTCCTCGTCGCCAGGGACGAGGCGAGGCTCGCCGAGCGCGTTGCGGACCTGGACGCCCTCGCGGAGCGGACGGGGGCCGCGAGCGCGTTCGCCGCGGACGCCGGGTCGCAGGCCGCCCTTTCGGCTGCCGCCGCGGAGGCCGTCTCGCGGCACGGCCGCCTCGACGGCTGGTCCCACGCCGTCGGGTCGATCCTCCTGAAGCCGCTCTCGGTGACGAGCGAGGACGACTTTGCACGCCAGCTCGACCTCAACGCCGGCTCCGCCTTTCGCGCGCTCCACGCCGCACTCGTCCCGATGCGGAAGCAGCGGGGTGGGGCGGTCGTCCTCTTCGGCTCGGCGGCGGCCGTTCTCGACCTCCTTTCGGACGGCGCGGCGAACGTCACCGGCGCCGTGCTGCCGGCGGACGGCGGGATGGCGGCGGGGCGTCCGCCCGCGACGTCCGCTCGAGCGACGAGGCCCCGCAAAGGCGCCCGCGAGCGCGTGGTAGCCTTTTCCCACAGGAGATCACGTCGTCCATGGCAAGTCAGGCCGGGGCGGTAGAGCCCGGGAGCGAGGTCCGCGTCGGACGGACGCCCGTCGCCGACCGGATCCGGGATCGCATCCGAAAGGCAAGCGGCCGGTTCCGTGCCAACGACAACATCGCCGCGTACGTCGAAGCCGGGGAGCTCGACCAGCTCCGGCTGGAAGTCGCGGAGAAGGTCGAGGACCTGCTCCAGGCCCTCGTCATCGACACCGAGAGTGACCACAACACGAGGGACACGGCCCGCCGTGTGGCGAAGATGTACCTGATGGAGGTCTTCGCGGGCCGTTACGGGGCACAGCCTCCTGTGACCGAGTTCCCGAACGTGGGCCGCCTGAACGAGCTGATGATCGTGGGTCCGATCCTGGTTCGCAGCGCCTGCTCGCACCACCTCTGTCCGATCATCGGCCGGATCTGGGTCGGGGTGATGCCGAACGAGCACTCCGCCCTGATCGGGCTCTCGAAGTACGCCCGCCTCGTGGAGTGGGTGATGGCCCGGCCGCAGATCCAGGAAGAGGCGATCACCGAGCTCGCCAACCTGCTGCAGGACAAGATGCAGCCCGACGGCCTCGCCGTCGTCATGGAGGCCGACCACTACTGCATGAAGTGGCGCGGCGTGAAGGACGCGGACTCGAAGATGACGAACAGCATCATGCGCGGCTCGTTCCTGAAGAACCCCGACCTGAGGCGCGAGTTCCTCTCGCTTCTGGCGGGCCGGACGAAATAGGGAGAGCCGAGATGCTCGTCCGCCTCCTCTACGCCAGCCGTTCCACCGGTCCGATCGACGAGGCGCTCGTCGCCTCGATCCTCGAGAAGGCCCACGCGTACAACGCCGCGCACGGCCTCACCGGCATTCTCTGCACCTCCTCCGAGGGGGGCGTCTTCCTCCAGGTTCTCGAGGGAGGGCGCGCCGCGGTGAACGAGCTGTATGGTCACATCCTGCGCGACCCGCGCCACCGCGAGGTCACGCTTCTCGACTACGCCGAGATCGGCGAACGGCGCTTTGCGACCTGGCGGATGGGCAATGTGAACCTGAACCGGGTCAACATGGGCACCATCCTGAGGTTCTCGGAGAGCCCGGTCCTCGACCCGTTCCAGCTCAGCGGCAAGACGGCTCTCGCGCTCCTCGAGGAGCTGATGTCCTCTGCGGCGCTGGTGAGCCGCGACGGCGGTTAGAGCGTCGCCCGGGCGGCGATTTCCCGAAGCGTCCCTCTGAACACGAGGACGTGCAGCGGGGTGACGCCGTACCAGTAGAGGAGTCCGGCGAGCCCGGAGGGGTCGAACCCGGCGGTCTGCCGGATGGTCGCGCCGCCCCCGTCCTGGGTCACCTCGAACCGGATGAGCTCGACCGACAGGCTCCCCGAGCCGAGGACGATCGAGGCGCGCAGCTCGACGAAGGGGGTGCCGGAGGCGGACCGGAGCACGTCGCCCGTCTCCTGGCGGCTGCGGAGGTGGGCCGAGAGGCCCGCCCCCGCCTCGCCGAGACCGCCGAGGTAGACGATCTTCCATACCCCCGCGGCGCGGGCCGCCTCGCCGAAGTTGCGGGCAGCGAGGCGGTCCTGTTCCTCGAACGCGGCGGCCGCGCTCCGCGAGCGCGCGCAGGAGCCGGCCGCCGACGAAGCCCGTCGCGCCCGTCAGGAGGGTGAGACCGGGGCCGGGGTCGCCGGGCGCGTCCGTCACGTCGCCATCGTGCGCCGGGGCCGTTCTCCACCGCCGGCAACGGGCCGACGAGAATCCGGCCCTCGAGGCGGCGATCGCCGAGGAGAACACCCGGCAGCTCCCGGTCGTCGTCGACCAGGAACCGACCTGGCGCGCGCGGTGGGCGACGGACCGCCGGTTCCGGTTTCTCCCTCGGAGGGGTCCCGGCCGCGCCGCGCGACCTCGCGGCCCGGGGCGTCACGCACCTCTTCCGCCTCGAGCGCGGGCCGGCCGACCCCGCGGGAGCGCTCCTCGACCTCGCCCGGAGGGCCGACCTCGTCGTCACCGAAGAGTTCCCGGCCCGGGGCTTCTCGCGGCGGCGGGCGCGCCCCAGGCGGATCTCGAGGGAGGGTACGGCACGGAGCATGACGACCCGATCGCGCTCGAGGTCGAAGCCCTCGAAGGCGGCCGACTCGGCGTCGAGCTGGTCCCCGAGGACGACGACGAGGTCCCGCGTTTCCCTCACGGGAAGCTCGTCCTCACGAGAGAAGCTCGTACCGGATGCCGACGGCCTCGTAGGTCGGCACGGCCCTCCGGTCGCGAGTGAGGAGCGAGGCGGAAGCCCGCTTCGCCGTCGCCGCCACCAGGGCATCGTAGATCGCGCCTCCGGACAGGCCCGCTCGGACCGCGAGCCCGAGGAGAGCGCGATGCGCTTCCGCCGGAAGGGCCAGGAGCGGCTCCGGGAAGCGCTCCCTGAGGAATCGTTCCACGATGTCCGCTGGTGCACGGTGCGGGGGCGGAAGCCGCGTCAGTACCGAGAACGCCTCGACGACCACGTGGGCAGGCAGCCGGGGCCGACGCGCCAGGGCCGACACTGCGGAAGCGTGCCCTTCGTGCCAGGAGGCGAACGCGGCGACGACGACGCTCGTGTCCACGGCGATCACCGCCGCGACCTCTCCAGTGTCTCCCGGACGATCTCGTCCGTCAGCGGGGGGAGTGAATTCTGCGGAACGGCGACCACCCCGCCCTTCCTCATCTCGAGCGACATCGGGGTCGGCGCCGGCTCGATCTCGAGACGCCCGTCCCGCTCGCGGAGAACGAGCGCCTCGCCAGCGACGAGGTGGAGCCGCAGGCGGAGGGGCTTCGGGATGACGATCCGGCCAGCAGCGTCCATGGTGGCCTTCATGGCAGAAATGTACCACCGCTCGAACCAGAGATGACCCCAGCCCCCTCCAGGACGAGACGACCCGCACCTGCGCGACGAATCGCTCGGCCCGGCCTGGATGGCGACCGGGAGCCGGAACCACCCCAGGGGCGGCGCGGCCTCTGTTCGAGCGGCGGCGTGACCGGTCGGAGTGGAAGTGCGCCACCACGCCCAGAGGGAGGCACACGCCCGCGAGGTAGTCGTCGATGCAGCGGACGACGGCGCTCGAGCGGGGGTGTCCCGCGGCGATCTCGTCGCGAGTGAACCAGTGGCAGGCGAAAATCTCCTCGGGATCCTCGGCGCGGGCCTCGACGCCGTCCGGGACCGTGCCGGCGAAGCAGAAGCGGCAGTCGTCGCGGCCATTGCGGGCGAGGAGCTGGTAGACGCCGACGAAGCCGGTGGGGGTGAAGTCGAGCCCTGTCTCTTCCCGGACCTCGCGGACGACGGCGTCGAGAATCGCCTCGCCCGGGGCTCGTGCGGGAGTGGGCGCGTCCTCCTCGTCGCGCGGGATTCGGAAAGGCTGATTCGCCGTCGGCCTGGTTACTTCGGACTCGGAGCCAGGGCCTGGACGATCGACTGGCCGAGCTTCCCCGCGAGTGCGGCGGCGGCGGTCAGGACGACGCCCCACGCGATGTCGATCGGGACGGTCGATGCCGGCCAGTCCCTCGGGACCGCCCCGTTCGTCAGCTCGCAGGTCGTGTCGGCGACGAAGCCGAGAGCGGCGCACCGCGGGTTGCCAGGGCCGCTGCTGCGACGGACGGGATGGGCGAACGTCCGGTCTGCTGCTCGAGGGGATCTCCACTCCCTGCGACGTCGCGCGGCCGTTCTTGGACTTCGCGGTCACACCGACGGGAGCCGGCAACCGGCCTTGCGGGCGATACTAGCCGGCGGAGGAGAACGACGTGACGCCGTACCCGGAGGGCACGTGCGAAGACCGGAGGCCGTGGAGGCCATCGCAGCCTCGCCTCGCCGCCGCCCTCCTTCCGTCCCTTCTGGGTGGCGCCCTGGCTTTTTCCGTTCCCGCCCCGGCTTCCGCCCCCACCCGGGAGGCGTGGCGAAAGGTGGAGGCGGGGAGCGTCACGGTCCTCGGGACGGCCTCGGACGCGCGTCTCGCGGAGACGGCCGTCACGATGAGGGCGCTCGTCGCCCTGATGCCGGGGCTCGTTCCGGGAGCGTTCGGCGCCTCGCCGCCGCTCGTCGCCGTCGTCGTTCACGACGCCGGGCATCTCGCCCGGGTGGGCTATCCGCCGGCGGGTCCCACGACTGGCCGGATCGTCGTCGCGGCGACGAGCGACGAGGAGGCCCGCGCCGGCTTCCTCCGCTCCGCCGCGATCGTCCTCGCCCGCCGGTCGCGAGTACCGCTCCCGGAGTGGCTCGTGGCGGGGCTCGGCGAGTACCTCTCCACGTTCTCGGCAACCCCGGAGCGGGCCACGATGGGGTGGCTCGTGCCGGAGCACATCGCTCTCCTTCGCGCCGCACGCCTCCCGGCCGGGCGCCCACACCTCTTCTCCGCGTCGGCGCTCGACGGGGAAGGCGAGTCGGCCGCCCTCTTCCGCGCCCAGGCCTGGGCCGTCGTCCACGTCCTGCTGCAGGGGGCCCCCGATGGCGAAGGGCAGCTCCGCCGCTTCGTCGAGCTCGCCAGGGAAGGACGCGAGGGGCCGACCGCCGTCCGCGACGCGTTCGGCGAGAGCGAGCGGGCGCTTCTCGAACGGGCGCGAAGACACGTCGTCGAGTCGCGGCCGCTTGCCCGCGTCGTCGACGTTCCCGCAGGCGCCCCGCCCGTCGGCCGCCTCCTGCCGCTGACCCGGACAGGGGCCGCGGGAGTCCTCGGTGGCGTCGTGAAGGGCCGGCGTCTGCCCGAGGCCGAAGCGTCGGCGGGAGCGGCCGCGCCCGCGGCGGCTCCGCCCCCGGCCCCACTCCTCACGTCGACGCTTCCGGGCGCATCCGCCGGCGTTCGGCGCGACGTACCGGCGGAGGTCGACCTCGTGAACCGTCTCATCGACGCGGGGCGCGAGGAGGAGGCCCTCACGCGCCTCGAAGCGCTTCACGCGTCGCTCGGATACGACCCCGAGATGCAGAGCGCCCTCGGCTGGGACGTGGGCGAGCTGCGGCGGCTCGTGACGCACAACCGGCTCGTCCGCCGGTTCAACGTAGCGGTCGGGCTCCTGAACGCGGGGCAGGGCGCCGTGGCGCTGGGCCTCTTCCGCGAGGTGTCGGCGGCAACGGAAGACCCCTCGCTCGCCGCGCGGGCACGGGCCCACGTCGCGGAGATCGAGGCGGGAGGCGGTCGAAAGCCGCGCCTCTGAGGAGGGGCTGCGGCCGGGCGATACTCGGTGTGCCGGGGCTCCGGCAGGAGGTGCGCGATGGCCGGACGGGACGAGACGACGAAGGACGTTGCCATGGAGCGGCGCGATCTCCTGAAGCTCGGAGCGGCGGCCGCCGCGGGCCTCGTGACGGGGCGGCTCGGGGCGGCCCCGGCGCCTCCCGCGAAGGGCGCCGAGGCGAAGGCGGGCGCGCTCCCGTGGAACCCCCGGACCGCGGAAGCGATGCCGACGCGCAATCTCGGGAAGACCGGCTTCCGGGTCGGCCTCTTCAGCCTGGGCGGCCAGGCCGCCCTCGAGAAGCCGTCGAACGAAGCCGTCGCCGTGCCGCTCATCGAGCGGGCGCTCGACCTCGGCGTGAATGACGTCGACACCTCGGCCCGCTACGGGGGCGAGGCGCGCTGGAGCGAGCAGTACTTCGGAACGGTGATGGCGAGGAGAAGGAACGAGGCGTTCCTCGCCACGAAGACGCACGATCGCACGCGCGACGGCTCGCTCGAGCTTCTCGAGACGTCGCTGAAGCTCCTGAAGACCGACCACGTCGACCTCTGGCAGCTCCACGCGATGAGCACGATGGACGACGTCGAGAAGGTCTTCGCGAAGGGGGGGCGCTCGAGGCGTTTCAGCAGGCCCGCGAGCAGAAGCTCGTCCGCTTCCTCGGGCTCTCGGGGCACACGGACCCCGCCGTCCTCGCCGAGGCGATCCGGCGCTTTCCGTTCGACGCGATCCTCCTCGCCATCAACGCCGCCGACCCGCACCACCTTCCGTTCGGGAGCGAGCTCCTGCCGCTCGCCGTCGAGAAGGAGATGGGAATCATCGGGATGAAGGTCCCGGCCCGCGGCCGGCTCCTCGCGGGCTACGTCCCGCCCCCGCTCGAGGAGCAGCGCGGGAAGATCACGGCGACGCGCCCCGGGACGCTCTCGATGCCCGAGGCGATGCGCTACGTCCTCGCGCTTCCGGTCTCGACCGTCATCGTCGGCTGCGACTCCGTGTCGCAGCTCGAGGAGAACGTGGCGATCGCGCGGGGCTTCACGCCCCTCACGCGCGCTCAGATGGCCGCGCTCGAGACGAAGGCCGAACCCGTGGCGAGACAGTCCGTCTGGTTCCACCGCTGGGAGGCGTGACCCAGAGCCCTACCGGAAGTAGCCGTTCACGTCGACGATGAGGTGGACGGGGCCGGGCGAGTCGTTCCTCACGGTGATGCGTCCCGCATCCCCGGTTGCCGAGAGAAGGAGCAGGGAGTTGTTGGCCCTCGTCTTCCCGGCCGCGAAGGAGATCGTCGTGGCGACGGGAAGCGTCACGTCGGCCGGGTAGATCCGAAGGCTCCCAGCCGCCGTGCCGCCCGTCACGGTGACGTTGGTCGAGACGACCCTCGCGTCGGCCGGGACGCCGCACGAATTCGCGAGTGCGAACTCCCGCTCTGCCGGTGACGCCGCGAGGACGGGGCCGCCGAACGGCCCATCTGGGTTCCGCGTATCGACGACCCGGCAGGGCGTGACCGTGTAGAAGGCGGAACCCGTCGGCCCGGCGACGTACGTGTAGCCCGCCGGAGTCGTTCCCTGGGCGCCGGCCGGGTTCGTGACGGCGACGTCGACCGGTCCCGCCGCGTGCACGGGGGTCGTCGCCGTGATCCGGGTCGCCGAAATCACCGTGTACGACGTGGCCGCCGTGCCGCCGAACGTCACCGCGGTAGCGCCGGTGAGGTTCGTCCCGGTGATCGTCACGGACGTCCCGCCCAGGGTCGTGCCCGACACGGGATCGATGGCCGACACCGTCGGCGGAGGCAGGGGCGCCGAGATCGTGAACGACGGCCGGGAGATCGCGAAGAAGACATTCCCGACGCACGCGACCTTCACGCGGGCCGTCGCGCCGGAGGTCTGCGTGTTCGGGAGAGCGACGGCCTGCGAGCCGTCGTTCGGTGTCGAGGCGAGAAGCGTCGTCTGGAAAGAGGCGCCGCTGTCCGAAGAGAGGGAGATCGCGACGCTCGCGCAGGAGATCGGAGCGAGGTTCGTGCCCGCGACGTTCCAGGTGACGGTCTGCGTCGAGCCCGCGGGCCAGGACACGGCGGACGCGGGGGCGGTGATCACGAAGGGACCGGCCGTCGCTACGGAGGCGACCGTCGTCGTGTCGGAGTTCACGCCGCCGCCGCCGCCCCGGTTGTCGCGGGCCGTCAGACGGAACGTCATCGTCCGGGTCGTCGTCGGCATCGTCTCGCCGTACATCGTCGTCCCGGCGAGGATGTCGGAGAGCTTCGGAAGGGTCCGTGTCGGGCCGACGGTCGGATCGAAGCTGCGGAAGATGGGGCGAGAGCCGTCGTCGACGAGCGGGGGCGCCGCTTCGATGGTGCCGAGGTCGAACTCCTCCCATCCGAAGGTCAGGGAATCGCTCTCGGGGTCGGTCGCCGATCCCGTGAGAGCGAACGGCGTCTGGGAGGGGATCGTGTACGCCGCGCCCGCCTCGACCGTCGGCGCCGAGTTCGACGTGGCCGTGCTCACGTCGCAGGCAGCGCCGCCGCCCGTCGTGATGTGGGCGACGATCTCGTCGAAGCTCTTGCCGTGGAAGTAGGGATCGCTGTGGGGTTGGAGGTCCTGCGAGCCGCAGATCCCCGCGTAGGCCATGATCGTCGATCCGCTCCCCGGCTCGTAGGCGGCTGAGCTGGCGCGGTTGCCGTTGCAGCTTCCCTGTTTGCCGTTGAACGTGTGGTTCCCGCCGAACTGGTGCCCCATCTCGTGGGCGACGTAGTCGACCCAGAAGGCGTCGCCGGTCGGGTTCGGGCTGCCGGTCACACCGCGCGCCTTCGAGCTCGGGCTGCAGATGACCTTCAGGTAGGCAACGCCTCCTCCTCCGGTCGAGAAGACGTGTCCGAAGTCGTAGTTCGCGCTCCCGATCACGGCATCCAGGTTGCTCTGGTTCTCCCCGAGCATCGCGCCGCCGTCGTCGTTGGCGTAGGGATCGGTGGTGTAGGGGGGGGGGACGATGTAGATGAGGAGGTCGTTGTTCGCCACGAGCGTCATCCTCACGGCGACCTCGCGCTCGTAGATCCCGGTCACCCGGTTCACGGCGACCACGAGCTCGGCCGCGACGCACGGCTTCGTGGGGCTCGCGCCGCAGACGGCCTCGGAGTATTCCCCGGTCGTCGCGAGCGCGAGCCGATAGGTCCGAAGCGTCGGGCCGACGGAGGCGAGCGGGAACGGGGCTGGCCCGAGGCCCGGTCCCTCCGAGCGAACGACGGGCACCTCGCCTCCGTCGCGCGTGTCGGGTCCCAGGCACGCGAACGGGCTCTCGGGGTCGCGGAGGGCGTCACGCCGATGGAACGAGGCGACGTACGCCCGGTTCTCCCGCGACCACGGCTCGACGTACCAGGCCCCGAACGCCGAGAGGACCATCGCCGAGAAGCCGCGCGGCGAGAGCTCGAAACGGACGGAGGCGGTCGGGTCGTCGACCCCCTCGCCGCGGAACGTGCGGATCTCCGGGAACTTCGCTGCGAGCTCCGGCGCCATCACCGGCGACTCGATGACCCGGAAGAGGGAGAGGCCGCCGTCGGGATGGGGGAGCTCGAGGAGCGTCGAGGGCGTCCCGACCTCGTCGGTCCGCTCGGTGGCGACGTCCTTCACCGCGTCTGCGAAGAGAAGGACGTCGAAGAAGAACGGGCGAAGGGCGGTAGCCCGGACCGGCGTCGCGGAGAGGCGAGCGATCTCTGCGGGCGTCTCAACGGGGCGGAATGGGCTCTGGGCCGCGACGGGGAACGCGAGGCCGAGGAGGAGGACGAGGCCGAGAAGAGGGAGCCCGCGGCGCATCCGCGGAATCTAAGGCCTCCGGGCCTGGCGCGAAAGACGAAAGAGGGCGACAGGAGCCGATCGGCAGCGGCGGAGGGAACATGGGGCGTTCACCTCCGCCGCCGATTCGGGTGTTCCCCTATCTCACCGGATACGCCGGCTTCGGCGGGAACGTGAACGGCCTCTCGGCGATCTCCTTCTTCAGCACCTCGACCGCCTTCTCGAGCTGGAGGTCCTTGCCGGCGGAGGCCGAGGCGGGGTCGTTCTCGAGGAGGACGTCGGGATCGGCGCCGTGGTTCTCGACGAGCCACGTCCCGGCGCTCCCGTAGAACGAGTTGTTCGACTGGTGGACCGTCCCGCCGTCGACCGTCGCCTGCCCGTTGACGATCCCGACGAGGCCGCCCCACGACGGGACCCCGATGACGGTCCCGAGCTTCGCGGCCTTCCAGTGCTCGACGAACGCCTCGCCGTCCGAGCCGTTGTACTCGTTCGTCAGGAGCGCGAAGTGCGCCCTCGAGGCGCCGGGCGGGTAGGGGAACGGCTCCATGTTCTTGAGGACGTTGAAGGCCGTCACCTTCCGCTCGAGCTTGTCGATGACGAAGTACTCGGTCCAGCCGCCGCCGTTCCCGCGGACGTCGACGACGATCCCCTGCCGGTCGTGGAAGGCGCGGAAGAAGCGGTCGAACTGCGCGATGTTCTCGGCCCCCATCGCCGTCAGGTGGAGGTAGCCCATCTCGCCGTTCGAGGCCTTCTCGACGGTCGCGAGGTTCTTCGCGACCCAGCGGTCGTAGCGGAGCGCGGACTCGGAGCGGAGCGGCTCGACCTCGACGACGCGGCTTCCCGTGCCGTCGGCCTTCGGGCCGACCGTGAGCCGCACCTTCTGCCCCTTCGCGACCTGCAGGAGGCGGTGGGGGTTCTCGGGGACCTTCAGCTCCACGCCGTCGATCGCGAGGAGGAGCTCCCCGTCCTTCACGTTCGCGTCGGGGCGGGCGAGCGGCGAGGTCAGGTCACCCGTGTAGCCCGAGGGGCGGAAGACGGAGCGGAAGGCGTACCGGCCGCTCGCATCGGCGGCGAGGTCGGCGCCGAGGAGGCCGGTGAAGACGAGCGGCTCGGGGGCCTTCTTCGGGCCGGAGTCGCCTCCGCCGACGTAGGTGTGCGAGACACAGAGCTCGCCGACCATCTGCGAGAGGAGCCAGTTCAGCTCGCTCCGCGAGTTGAGCTCGGGGACCATGGCCCGGTAGGCCGCGCCCATCGCCTTCCAGTCGCGGCCGTGCATGCCGGGGTCGTAGAAGAAGTCGCGGTACCAGCGCCAGGCGTCGTCGAAGACCTGCAGCCACTCGACTCGGGGGTCGACGCGGACGACGACGCGGTCGAGGACGAGCGCCGTGCCGAGCGACTTGCCGGAGAAGAGCTTTTCCAGGGAGGTCGCGTGGAAGGCGGAGCCCTTCTTCACGACGGCCTGCTCGCCGTTCGGCGAGAGCCGCCAGTCGGCGACGCTTCCTTCGAGCGCGACCTCCTTCTTCGCCGCGACGTCGAAGACGCGGAGGCCGAGAAGGTCCTTGCCGAAGGCGGGCGAGAAGAGCTGCTCGATCTCGTCCTCGCCGTACTCCTCGGTCGCGCCCCAGGTCACGAAGCCCTTGCCGGCCTTCAGGTGGAAGTAGGAGCCGGCCTTGACCGGGAGCGGGAAGAGCCGGGAGGAGAGGCCTTCGACGTCGACGACGACCTTCGGGAGGGAAGCCGGAGGCTCCTTCGCGCCTTTCGCCTCGGCGGCCTTCGACCCGCCCTTCGTCCCGTCGGGCGCGGCCTCGGCCGGCTTCGCTTCCTCCTTCGGCCCCTTTTCGAACGGCGGCTTCTGCCCGGCGCGGAGCTGGACGGCGACGGGCATCACCGGCTTCGGGATCACGTGGTCGTCCTCGAAGACGTCGACGCGGGTCGTGAAGCTCCGGTAGGAGAGGAAGTAGAGGAGCTCGCCCTTCGGGTCGAAGGACGGGTTGACCGAATGGTAGAAGCCGTCGGTGACCGGGACCGTCTTCCCGGTCGCGAGCTCGTGGAGCCAGATCCGGCCGTTGCGGTTCGGCTCGATCTGCGTGTAGGCGACCCAGGCGCCGTCCGGCGACCAGGCGTAATCGGAGATCTCCCAGGAGAACTCGTCGTTGGCGAGCTGTTTCGATTCGGCGATCTTTGTCCGTTTCTTCGTCGCCACGTCGACGACGAAGAGCCGGAGGTCCTTGTCGCCGAAGAGGAGCTTCTTCCCGTCGGGCGACCACTCGGCGGGGTAGGAGGTCCTGTCGAGGTCGGTCGTGAGCGCGTCCCAGGGCTTGTCGCCCGCCACGTCCGCCATGTAGAGCTGGTACTCACCCGTCCTGTCCGAGAAGAACGCCACCTTCGTCCCGTCGGGGGAGAAGCGCGGGAAGCGCTCGCGGCTCTTCGGCGCGCGGGTCAGGTTGAGCGTCGCCCCGTTCTCCTCCGTCGAGACGAGGAAGACGTCGCCGCGCGCCTCGAACGCGGTCCACTTGCCGTCGCTGGCGACGGCCATCGACTGGATCGTCTCCTTCGCGGCGACGGCCCGCTCGGCGAGGGCCCATCGGTCGCTCGGGACGTCGACGTCGACCTTCTCGACCTTCGACGTCGCGACGTCCATCCGGTAGAGGACCCCGGCCCGGGTGAAGACGACCGTCTTCCCGTCGGTGGCGGGCATCTGGACGTCGAAGTCCTCGTACGCCGTGACGGGCGTCGCCTTCTTCGTCGCCGGGTCGAGCCGCCAGAGGTTCGCGACCCCCTTCGACGCGCGGTCCGTCACGAAGAGGAGGCCGTTCCCGGCCCACATCGGGTAGGAGTTCTTCCCGACGTAGCCGGTGAGCGGCGTGTAGCTCTTCGCGCCGAAGTCATAGAGCCAGATGTCCTGGTACTGGCCCCCCTTGTAGCGCTTCCAGTAGTACTCCTCGTCGCCGCGCCGGTTGTAGGCGAGCTTCGTCCCGTCGGGGGAGTACGAGGCGAGGACGCCCCGCTCGGGCGGAAGCGGCTCGGGGAGCTCGCCCTCGGGCGAGACCGAGTAGAGGCGCGGGACGGGGCGGAAGGTCGACTCGAAGCCGGAGCGGAAGACGACCTTCTTCCCGTCGGGCGTCCAGGTGACGGGCGAGGCGTTGCCGGTGTAGGTCAGGCGCTTCGGGACGCCGCCCGACATCGGCATCAGGTAGACCTCGTTCGGGCCGTCGTAGCCGGCGCGGAACGCGAGCCACTTCCCGTCGGGCGAGAGCTTGGGCGCCTCCTCGTTTCCCGGGTGCGTCGTCATTCGGACGGCGGCTCCGCCGGAGAGGGGCAGGCGGAAGAGGTCCCCTTCCCACGCGAGGACGACGACGTCGCCACGGACGTCGGGAGTCCTCACGAAGCGGGCCGGGACGGCGTCGGAAGGGAGAGCGAGACAGGCGGCGAAGCAGGCGAGGAGGACGGAGGGGCGGATTCGGCGAACGGTCATCGTGCGGGCCTCAGCCGGACGATACGGCCGCCCGGCCCGAAAGTTCGAGGCCCGAGCAATGGACTCCCCGGACTTGGGTGGAGAATGCCCGGATGCTCCTCCCCGGGGCCTCTGCTGCCTTTGTCCTCTCGCTCGTCGCCGGTCTCGGGCTCGCCCTGGGGTCGGTGAAGGTCCGGGGCGTCGGCCTGACGACGGCGGGCGTCCTCTTCGTCGGCCTCCTCCTCGGGCACCTCGGCGTGGCCGTGGAGCCGGAGGTCCTCGAGTTCGCGAGGGACTTCGGCCTCATCCTCTTCGTCACCTCGATCGGTCTTCAGGTCGGCCCGGGCTTCGTCTCCTCGCTCCGCCGGAGCGGCCTGAAGCTGAACCTCCTCGCGGCGGCCGTCGTCCTCTCGGGCGTCGCGCTCGCTGCCGCCGCGCACCTCCTCCTCGGCGTCGAGCTCCCGGCCGTCGTCGGGATCCTCTCCGGCGCGACGACGAACACCCCGAGCCTCGCCGCGGCCCAGCAGGCGCTCCGGGAGGTCGCGACCGACGCGGCGTCCGTCGCCCGGGGCGCGACGATCCCGCCTCTCGGCTATGCCGTCGCCTACCCGTTCGGCGTCGCGGGGATCATCCTCGCGATCGTCGCCCTGAAGGTCTCGTTCCGCGTCTCCATCCCGACCGAGGAGAAGCTCCTCCAGCGGACGCTCCGGAGCGAGGCGCCGCCGCTCCACCGCGCGAACCTCGAGGTGACGAACGGGAACCTCGACGGCCTCCTCCTCGAGAAGCTCCCGATCGCCGACCGATCCGGCCTCGTCGTCTCTCGCGTCTACCACGGCGGCGAGCTCCTCGTCCCGGGGTCCGAGACGCGGCTCGCGGTCGGGGACGTCCTCCTCGCGGTCGGGCTGCGGAAGGACCTCGACGACCTGCGGCTCCTCGTCGGGAAGGAGAGCGACCTCGACCTGAGGAGCCTGCCGACGCCGATCACCAGCAAGCGGCTCATGGTGACGAGGAAGGAGATCGTCGGGAAGACGCTCGGCGAGCTGAACTTCGCCGCGCGCTTCGGCGTGAGGATCACGCGCGTCTCCCGCTCCGAGCTCGAGATGGCGGCGTTCCCCGGCTTCGAGCTTCGGACCGGCGACGCGATCCTCGCCGTCGGTGGCCCCGAGGAGATCCGGAAGGTCGCCGCCGAGCTCGGCGACTCGCCCCGCGACCTGAACTACCCGCACCTCGTCCCGGTCTTCCTCACGATCGCCCTCGGCATCGCCGTGGGCCTCGTGCCGATCCACCTGCAGGGGATGCCGGCGCCGGTGAAGCTCGGCCTCGCGGGAGGGCCCCTCCTCGTCGCGATCGTCCTCGCCCGAATCGGGCGGATCGGGCCCATCGTCTTCTGGCTCCCGATCAGCGCGAACTTCATGCTCCGGGAGATCGGCATCGCGCTCTTCCTCGCCGCGGTCGGGCTCCGCTCGGGCTCGGGCTTCGTCGAGACGCTCGTGAAGGGGCCCGGCCTCACCTGGATGGCGATCGGCGCGGTCATCACCGTCGTCCCGATGCTCGTCGTCGGCGCGGTCGGGCGTCTCGCCTTCCGCATCAATTTCCTGACGCTGACGGGCGTGCTGGCCGGGAGCATGACCGACCCGCCGGCCCTCGCCTTCGCGAACGGCCTCGCCGGCTCGGACGCGCCGACGCTCGGCTACGTCCAGGTCTACCCGCTCGCGATGATCCTCCGCATCGTCTCGGCGGAGGTCCTCGTCCTCCTCCTCGCGCGCTGAGAAGGGACGCGTGAGGCTGCCCGTGTCGGACCGGAACCGGGCCGGCATCTTCTTCGCCCTCGCCGCCGCCTCTCTCCTCCCGTGGGTCTCTCCGGCTGCGGCGCTGGCGGCGGGGATCGGCTTCAGCCTCCTCCTCGGGAACCCCGCGCCGGCGCGGACGGCGGTCTGGAGGAAGGCGCTGCTCCAGGCGTCGGTGGTCGGGCTCGGCTTCGGTCTCAGCCTCGCGTCGATCGTGCCCGTCGGCGCGCGGTCGGCGGCCTACACGGTGGTCGGGATCGCGCTCACGCTCGCAGCGGGCTCCCTCCTCGGCCGCCTCGCCGGGACGTCCGGGCCCCTGTCAACCCTGATCTCGTTCGGCACGGCGATCTGCGGGGGGAGCGCGATCGCGGCGATGGCCCCCGTCGTGAAGGCGAAGAGCGACGAGATCGCGGTCTCGCTCGCGACCGTCTTCACGCGGAACGCGGCCGCGCTCCTCCTCTTCCCGGCCGTCGGGCACCACCTCCACCTCGAGCAGGGAGCGTTCGGCCTTTGGGCCGGCCTCGCCCCCGTCACGCCGGCAGGTTCATGTCCCGAAGGACCTGCGCGAAACGCGGATCCGTCTTCAGGGCGTCGAACGTGGGGTCGACCCGGAGCCAGATGACGAACGGGGCCCGCTCGTCACACGCCCGCGTCAGCCAGGCGAACGCCCGATCCGCCTCGCCGAGGGCCGCGAGGATGCGGGCGATCGGGAGCGCGAAGCCGAAGCGTCCCGGGGCCGCCGCTGCCAGCTGTTCCACGAGATTCAGAGCCTCCGTTCGTTTCCCGGCCGAGGCGAACGCGTATCCGAGCGTCCCGAGGACCACGGGATGTCTCTGCCCGAGGTCGAAGGCCCGCCCCAGCTGCGCAATCGCCTCCTCCGCCTGCCCGAGGTGGACGAGGGCCGTCCCGAGCTCGGCGTACGCCAGGGGGAAGGTCGGGTCCAGGTCGAGAGCTTTCCGGGCCTCGTCGAGGGCCCGCTCGTGCTGGCGCTGCCAGTGGAAGGCCATGGCGAGCTCGTTGCGGTGAGCGGCCCTGAGCGGGTCGATCTCCTGGCCGCGACGGAGGGATTCGAGGGCTTCCGGCAGGCGGCCCAGGGCCGCGAGACAGAAGCCGTACAGCGTCAGGGCCGACGTGTGCGGGTCCCCCCCGACGCCCCGTTTCAGCTCGTGCTCCGCCGCCGGCCAGTTCCAGTCGTGGAAGAGGTGGACGGCCCCCAGGAAAGTGTGGGCCTCCCGCAGGCCGTCGTCGATCTGCAGCGCCCGTTCCGCGCACCGCCGCGCCTCCGCGAAGGTCTCCCTCGGACCCAGGTAGAGGTTGCCGAGGAGGACGTAACACTGGGCGAGCCCGACGTACGCCATGGCGTAGTCCGGGTCTCGGGCCAGGGCCCGCCGGCAGTTCTCGATCGCCGTCTTCAGGCCTTCTTCCGTGAACCTGTTCCAGTGGTGAATCGCCTCGCGATAGTGGAGGTAGGTCTCCGGATTTTCCGTGTCGCGCCGGGTGAGGCGCCGGTCCTCCTCGGTGGTGAGCCTCAGCCGCAGGTTGGCGGCGACGTCCCGGGCGACCAGGTCCTGCAGATCGAGGATCTTCCCGAGCCGGCTCTGATACCGCTTGCCCCAGAGCTGGTCGTCTTCCCGGGCGTCCACGAGGGACACGCTCACCCGGATCTCGTCCCCCTGCTGGTGGAGCGTGCCCGTCACGACCACCTGGACTCTCAGGTCGCGCCCGATGGTCGGGACGTCCGCCGGCTGCCGCTTGTACCGCAGGACCGAGGTGAAGGGCCGAACCTTGAAGCCGCGGCGGCGAACCTCGGTGAGGCTGATGATGAGGTGGTCCGCGAGGGCGTCACTGAGGTACTCGACGGCGGCGTCCCCCCCGACGTTCTCGAAGGGGAGGACCGCCACCGCCTCGATCGGCCCCGAGCCCTCAACGTCCCGAGGGGCGCGCCGTTCGGTTCTCTGAACGTCGGAGTCGTTCGCCGCGCGCAGCGCGAGGCAGAGGTCTCGCGCCGACCGGGGCCGCTCCTCCAGCCCTTTCGCCAGGCAATTCCGGATCAGCCGTTCCAGGTCGGCGGGGAGCGCGGCGTTCGAGCCGGAAATGGCGGGCGGATCGTCGTGGAGGATTGCCGTCAGGGTCTCCGCGGCCGTCTCCCGCTGGAAAGCCCGCCGCCCGGACACCATCTCGTAGAGGACGCAGCCGAAGGAGAAGATGTCGCTACGCGCGTCTGCCGTCCGGCCCCGGACCTGTTCGGGCGACATGTAGCCCACCGTGCCCATCACGCTCCCGGCGTCCGTCCTCGCCGCGACGAAGGGGCTCGTGTCCGAATCCGCGCCCGGGGGCGCATCCACGCGGGCGAGGCCGAAATCGAGGACCTTCACCCGTCCGTCGGCCGTCAGGAAGAGGTTTTCGGGCTTGAGGTCCCGGTGGACGATGCCCTTGGCGTGGGCGGCGCCGAGGCCCTCTGCCACCCCGATGGCGACCTCGATCGCCTCCTGCCACGGGAGTGGTCCCGCGGCGAGCCGGCTGCGAAGCGTCTCGCCCTCCAGGAGCTCCGTCACGACGTACGTGACGTCTTCGTGCGTACCGTAGGACCCGCGTTCGGCGCGATGTGGTCGCGGATGAGGATGTGACGACGTACGTGACGTCTTCGTGCGTACCGTCGTCGTGGATGGCGAGGATGTTCGGGTGGGAGAGTGCGGCGAGCGCCCTGGCTTCGCGCTCGAAACGCCCGATGCGGTCGGGATCGCCGGCGAAGGCCTCGGGAAGCACTTTCACGGCGACGTCTCGCCCGAGACGCCTGTCGCGGGCGCGATAGACCTCCCCCATTCCGCCGGCACCGAGCGGGGCGACGATTTCGTAGGGACCGAGACGGCAGGGAACCTCGAGCATCGCGGAAGACTCTCACAGCCCTCCCGCCGATGCGGCATCTTCGTGCGCCTCCGGTCCGGGGGGGTCGGACCCGGCGGCCGGGCTCAGCCGACCCGGAGCCCCTCGAAGAACCTCGTCACGAGCGCGACGGCGACATGGCGCCGGTAGGCGGCGGTCGAGCGGACGTCGTCGATCGGCGCGACGTCCGCGAGGACGGCGCGCTCGAGGTCGGCGACAGTGACCTCCGCGAGCGGGCGCGAGAGGCCGAGGGTCCGCGTCGCGGGGAGGAAGGCCACGGTCGGCGCGACGGAGGCCATGCCGAGGCCGAGGCGCGCGCAGCGCCCGTTCTCGACGATGGCGACGCCCGCCAGGGCGACCTTCGAGATCGCCTGCGCCTGCCGCGTCCCGACCTTTCTCCACGCGATGGGAGAGCCGGCCGGCGGGAGCGCGACCTCCACGGCCTCGACGAGCTCGTCGGGGGCGAGGACGCTCTTCCGGTAGCCCGTGTAGAAACCGGCGAGCGGCACGCGGCGCGCACCGCGAAGGCTGCGGACGAGGACCGTCGCGTCGAGGGCCGCGAGGGCGCAGACGCCGTCGGCGGCGGGGGAGCCGGAGGCGAGGTTCCCGGCGAGGGTCCCGCGCGCCTGGATCTGGAGCGCGCCGACGTCGCGGGCCATCGCGGCGAGGAGCGGCGCGCGCGCGGCGACGCGCGCGTCCTTCCTCAGCTCGAGGTACGTCACGGCGCCGCCGATTCGCAGCGTGTCGCCGTCGAGCGAGATCCCGCGCAGTCCTTCGAGGCGCGAGACGTCGACGACGAGCGGGAGCGTCCCTTCCGTTTCCGGGAGCGCGACGTGCCGCTCGACGAACCAGTCGGTGCCGCCGGCGAGGAGGACGGTCCTCTCGTTTCGCGCGGCGCGCTCGGCGAGGAGGCCGAGCGCCTCCGGGAGGTCCCGGGGCGCGGCGAAGGGATGGAGGGCGAGGCCGGCGACGCTCACGGGCGGACCTCGCGGCGCTTCCCCGCCTCGACGACGGCGTTGACGATCCGCTGATAGCCCGTGCAGCGGCAGACGTTGCCGGCGATCGCCTCGCGGATCTCCCCGTCGGTGGGCGCGGGCTTCTCGCGCAGGAGCGCCTCGGCGGAGAGGAGCATCCCGGGCGTGCAGATGCCGCACTGCGCGCCTCCTTCGGTCACCATCGCCTCCTGGAGCGGCGACAGGTGCTGCGCGTCGCCGAGCCCTTCGACCGTGGTCACCTCGCGCCCGGCGCACTGGCCGAGGGCGACGAGGCAGGAATTCACCGGGACGCCGTCGAGGAGGACGGTGCAGGCGCCGCATTCGCCTTCGCCGCACCCTTCCTTCGTCCCGGTCAGGCCGAGCCGTTCGCGCAGGACGTCGAGGAGGCGGGCGGCGGGGGCCGCCTCGAGCGTGAGGAGGGAGCCGTTGACCGTGAGCGTCACGCTCATCGCGCGGCTCCCTTCAGCGAGGCTTCGAAGAGGTCTTCGGGCAGGAGGGGGACGCGGTCGAGGACGAGGCCGGTCGCGTGCTCGATCGCCGCGGCGACCGCGGGGGCGCCGCCGTCCATCGGCAGCTCTCCGACCCCCTTCGCCCCGCCGGGGCCGCGGGAGTAGGGGGCCTCGACGAGGATCGTCGTGAAGGGGGGCGCGTCGAGGCTCGTCGGGACGATGTAGTTCGTCATCCTCGGGTTCAGGACCTTCCCGTCTCTCGTCACGAGCTTCTCCGTCAGCGCCCAGCCGATCGCCTGGAGCGTTCCGCCTTCCACCTGCCCCGCGCAGAGGATCGGGTTCATCACGCGGCCGACGTCGACCGCGGCCCAGAAGCCGGTCACCTTCGTCTCGAAGGTGTCGAGGTCGACCTCTACTTCCGCGACGTCGCAGGCCCAGCCGTACGCAGGGTAGGCGTCGCCCGAGTAGGTCGCGTCGTCCCAGACGACGCCGGGCGGTGGTTCGTACTGCACGAGGGCCGTTGCGCGTCCGGAGTCGGCGGCGAGCCGGTCCCAGGCGTCGGCGCGAGAGAGGCCGTGCGCCTTCGCCTCCTCGTCGACGCGCGCCCGCAGCTCGCTGGCGGCCTCGACGGCGATCGACCCGACGATCATGACCGTCCGGGAGGCGACGGTCGGTCCCGAGTCGGGGACGTTCTTCGTCGAAGGGACTGCGAAGTCGACGGCGCCGGGCTCGATGCCGAGGGCGTCGGCGACGATCTGCCGGAAGACGGTCTCGGTTCCCTGGCCCATCTCGGTCGACGCGGTCCGGACGCAGGCGCGTCCGCCGGGGAGAAGGTCGACGGCGATTTTCCCCTTCAGATACTTCTCTCCCGAGCCGGTGAAGCCGGCGCCGTGGAGAAAGACGGCGGTGCCGACGCCACGCGCGGTGCGGCCGAAGACGACCGGGCCGCGGGCGCGCTTCTCCGTGAATCCGCTCGCCGCCATCGCCTTCTCGACGCACTCCTGGACGCCGACCGACTCCTTCAGTGTCTGTCCGGTCGCCGTCGTGTCGCCGAGGCGGAGGAGGTTCTTGCGTCGGAGCTCCATCGGGCCGACCCCGAGCGTCCGCGCGATGCGGTCGAGGTGCCGCTCGATCGCCCAGATCGTCTGGGGGGCGCCGAAACCGCGGAACGCGCCGTTCGGCGGCGTGTTCGTCGCGACGGCGAGCGCTTCGACACGGACGTTCTCCCAGCGGTAGGCGCCGCAGGAGTGGAGGGCTCCGCGCGAGAGGACGACGGGCGTGAGGGTGGTGTAGGCGCCGCCGTCGAAGAGGATGCGGATGGAGAGGGACCGCAGCGTCCCGTCCCGGTCGCACCCCGACGCGATCTCGACGCGCGACGGGTGCCGCTTCGTCGAGGCCTCGATGTCCTCCTGGCGGCCGTAGATCAGCTTCACGGGGCGGCCCGACTTCTTCGCGAGGAGGAGGGCGTGGAGGGCGACGATCGTCGGGTACTCCTCCTTGCCTCCGAAGGCCCCGCCCGTGACGGCCTGGGTCACGTCGACACCGTCGTCGGGGAGTCCGAAGACTCCCTTGATCCCCTTCTGGACGTAGTAGGGGCACTGGAGCGAGCCCTCGACGTGCGCGCCCTCCCCGTCCCAGAAGGCGATCATCCCGTTCGGCTCGATGTAGACGTGCTCCTGGGCGCCCGACTCGTAGACGCCGCGGACGACGACGTCGCATCCGTCGACCGCCTCGACTTCACTCGCACCCCGCCCCTTCGTGATGAGGTAGCGCTTGAAGACGTTGTCGGGCGGGCGGATCACCTCGCGCGCCGCGAGGGCGTCGTCGATCGTCAGGACCGGCGGGAGCGGATCGACGCGGAGCGTGACGTGCCGCAGCGCCTTCTCGAGGCGGAGCCGGTCCTCGCAGGCGAGGAGGGCGACCGGCTCGTAGGCGTGCCGGATCTCGTCCCCCGCGAGGACGGGCTGGTCGTTCTCGATGAGCGGGACGGAGTTGACCGGGACGTCGTCGGCGGTGACGACCGTGATCCCGCTCCAGTCGAACGTGGGATCGAGGTCGACCCCGAGGAGGCGGCCGCGGGCGACGTCGCTGCGGACGGTCGCGCCGTGGAGCATGCCGGGGAGGACGAGGTCGTCCACGTAACGCGCCGATCCGGCCGCCTTGGCGGGGCCGTCGACGCGGGGAACGGACTTTCCGACAGAGGGCGCCATCGAGCGAGTCTACCCGCGACGGGAGCCAGGCGACACGCCAGGGGCGGTCCGGGACGCGCGGTCCCTCCCCGCCCTGCCGTCAGGCACCCGGAGAGCTCCCGAGGATCTGCCGCAGGGCCGGCTCGAGGCTCTCGTACCGGAACCGGAAGCCGAGCGCCGTGGCCTTGGCCGGGAGGGCCTTCTGGCCGTCGAGGACGAGGGCGGCCATCTCTCCCATCGCGGCCCGGATCGCGAAGGTGGGGGCGGGCGCGAAGGAGGGGCGGTGGAGGACCCTCCCGAGCGTCCCGGCGAACTCCCGCATCGTGACGGGAGCGGGGGAGGTCGCGTTCACCGGGCCCTCCCAGCGGTCGTCCGCGATCGCCGCCACGAGGAGGGCGACGAGGTCGTCGCGGTGGATCCACGGCATCCACTGTTTCCCGCTCCCGAGGGGCCCGCCGACGCCGAGGCGGAACGGGAGGAGCATCTTCGACAGCGCCCCTCCCTCCTCGCCGAGGACGATTCCGATGCGTGGGAGGACGAGCCGGACCCCCTCGGGCGCCGCGCGGCGCGCGGCCTCTTCCCAGGCCACCGTCGTCTCGGCGAGGAAGCCCGTGCCCGGCCCGCTCGCCTCGGTCAGCTCCTCGTCCCCGCGGTCGCCGTAGAAGCCCACCGCCGAGGCGTTGACGAGGACGCCCGGCGGGGCCTTTGCGGCCCGGAGCGCCGCGCCGACCATCCCGGCGGCCTCCGCGCGGCTCTCGACGATCCCGGCCTTCGCGTCGGCGGTCCAGCGGCGAGCGATCGTCTCGCCCGCGAGGTTCACCACGGCGCGAGCGCCGTCGACGGCCGTCGCCAGGTCGCTCCAGGAAACGGCACGGGCGCCGTCCGGGACCCTCGCCCGCGCCGGGTCGCGCGTGACGACGGCGACCTCGTGCTCCTTCTCGCGAAGGGCGGCGACGAGGGAACGCCCGAGGAAACCGGTCCCGCCGGTGACGACGATCATCGACGAGCTTCCGTCAGCCCTCTCCCCGGCGGATTCTCTCGACGGCCCGATCGCGGTCGGCCTCGATGCGCGACCGGTCGACCCGGTACTCCTCCTCGGCCTTCTCCCGTTCGGTGGGGTCGAAGACCTTCTTCAGGGCGTCCTTGAAGAGGATCTCCCTCTCGGCGAGGCGGGCCGTGCCGACCGACCGCGCTTCGGCGATGGCGGCCTTCTGGCTGTCGGAGAGGGTCGTCTCCTCGATGCCGGCCTCGGTGTCGGCCGCGCGGAGGCGTTCCATGGCGAGATCGAGGGCGGACTTCGGTGCATTCGACATGGAGGCATACTAATGTTGCACGGTGCTCCGCCGCCTCCCGAATCCCGCTGCCGGGTCGATCCTCGCCCTGCTCCTCGCAGCGCCGCCCGCTGCGGCGCAGGAGCCGGCGGGGGCGGCGCTGCGCCTCCCGGCCCCGTTCGACGCCGAGGGGCTCATCCGCTCCGTCGCCCGGGCCCAGCGCCGCGCCGACCTCGCCGTCACCGCGTCCACATTCGACCAGGTCGAGGTGAGGACCGACTTCGGGAAGGACGGGCGGCCGAAGACGATCCGCCGCCGCCGCTACGAGTACTTCTCGGGGGACGACCTGAGCCGCCCGACCCGCGAGCTCGTCGAGGTGGACGGGCGGCCGCCGACGGCGGCGGAGAAGAGGGAGGAGGCCGAAGGCGACGCGAAGGCCCGCCGGAGGCGTGTGGAGCGCGAGGCGAAGGAACGCGCGGCGCGTCCGCCCGGTGTCCGCGGCGAGGAGGAGGACCCTCTCATCGGGGCGCGGCGGCTCTCCGACCTGATCGCCCGCTTCTCGTACGGGCCGGTCGAGGAGGTCCGGGCCGAGGGCCGCCCCGCCTACGCCCTCGGGTTCCGGCCGAAGCCGGGCCTGCCGGCCGGCACGCTCGGCGACCGCGCGCTGAACGCCCTCGCGGGGCGGGTCGTCGTCGACGCCACCGACCTCCAGGTCGTCTCGGTCGAGGCGCACCTCGTCTCGCCGGTCAGGGTGGGCGGGGGTCTCGCCGTGAACGTGAAGAGCGCGAGGATCTCCTACCTCGCGCAGCGCGTGTCCGAGGGGGCCTGGCTCCCGTGCGTCGTGGAGCTGAGGCTCACCGGGCGGACGGCCCTGCTCTTCCGCCTCGACAGCGCGTTCCGGTTCGAGTTCTCGGGCTACGCCCGCTACTCCGTGGAGGTCGAGACCGAGATGGGCGCGGGGAGCCCCCCTTCCCTACAATCCGTCCCGTGACTCCCTCCAAGCGCCGTCTCGTCTTCGCCGTGGCCTTCGCCGTGGCTTCCGCCGGCCTCGTCCTCGCCTACCGCTCGGCCCTCGTCCCGGCGACCCACGCCGATCACGACCACGGGCTCCTGAACATCGACGCGGGCGGGCACCTCGACGTGGAGACCCGCGACGGGAAGGGGCGGAACCTCGTCGGCGCGCCCGGAAAGGTCCTGGTCGTCCACTTCGTCGACCCCGACGACGGAGCCGCGGCCGACGAGCTCCGCGAGCTCTTCGCCTACCAGGACGCCCGAAGGCAGGACGCGACGTCGGAGATCGTCGTCCTCGTGAAGACGGAGTCCTTCGCCGCGCTCGATGCCTGGCTCGCGAGGAACGGACTCGTCCCTCCCATTCCGGCCTCCCTGACGGTCGATCCGGAGGGGAAGACGACGCTGAAATTCAACAACAGGCGTCCGCTCGAGACGATGTTCTTCGGGCCCGACGGCAAGCTCGCCTCTCAGGCGCGGGGCCGCCTCGACTGGACGCTCGACGCACGTCGCCGGGTCGCCGAGGCGGGCGCCGGCGCGAGCATCGAGTAGGCGGGACAGCAGGGCGAGAGGAGAACTACCGGATCGTCACCGGCGGGGCCGTCAGGACCCCCTTCTGCTGCTCGGCCTCGATCTGCCGGAGAACGGGCCGAATCGGCTCGAGGAGCCTGATGATCGAGGTGAAGGAGCTCTCGTCCTCCTCCTCGCCCGAAAGCCTCGCGGCGAGCGTTTCGAACGGGTTCCTCTCCCTCGGGAAGACCGTGACCTTCACCTTCTCGTCCGCCGGGATCTTCGCTGCCGCCTTCGCGAGCTTCAGGGCCGTGGCGTAGCCCCCCAGCTCGTCGACGAGGCCGATCTTCTTTGCTTCCTCTCCGGTCCAGACGCGCCCCTTCGCGATCTCGAGGACCTTCTCCTTCGGCAGCTTCCGCCCGTCGGCGACCTTCGACGTGAAGTCCTCGTAGATCCGGTCGAGCCAGGCGTTGAAGCGGGTCCACTCCGCGGGGGAGAAGCTCCGCGAGGCGTTCCACATGTTCGCGTTCGCGCCCACCTCGACCTGGTCGAACGTCAGGCCGACCTTCTCCCACATCGCCGGAGTGACCATCTTCCCGGCGAGGACGCCGATCGACCCGGTGATCGTTCCCGGCTGGGCGACGATCTTGTCCGCCGGCATGGCGACGAAGTAGCCGCCCGAGGCCGCCACGTCTCCCATGGAGATGATCACGGGCTTGCCCGCCTTCTTCGCGAGGACGACCTCCCGCCAGATCGTGTCGGAGGCGACGTAGGAGCCGCCGGGGCTGGAGACCCGGAAGAGGATCGCCGCGACGTCGTCGTCCTCGACGGCCGTCCGGATCGCCTTCGCCACCGTTTCCGAGCCCATCGTCTGGCCGCCCGTGAGAGGGTTGCCGCTGCTCTTCCCGCGCACGACGCCGCCGATGCCGTAGACGAGGGCGATCGTCCGCTTTCCTTCGGCGTGGGGCCGGCCTTCCTCCTTCAGGTAGGCCGGGAGACCGAAGAACTTCGCGTCCGCGCCCCCCTTCATCACCAGCTTCGCGTGGACCTCGTCGCGGTAGGCGAGGCCGTCGACGAGCTTCGCCTCGAGCGCCTCTGGGCCGAGGAAGGGCCCCCGGTCGACGAGGGCGCGGACGTCGTCCTCCGACATCTTCCGCCCCTCGGCGATCCCCTTCACCATCTGCCCGTAGATCGACTCGATCAGCGACGTCGTCGCCTCCCGGTGGGCGTCGGTGAACTTGGTCTCCGTGTACTGGTTCATCGCGTTCTTGAACTCGTGCCGCTGCCCGAACTCGGGCTTGACGCCGAGCTTGTCGAGGACGCCGCGCAGGAAGGGGCTCTCGCCCACGAGGCCGTTCAGGCCGAGGTCGCCCGAAGGCTGGAGCCAGATCTCGTCGAAGGCCGTGGCAAGGTAGTAGGGGCCGTTGCCGGGCCCGAACTCGCCGAAGGTCTCCGAGTAGGCGACCGCGAATTTCTTCTTCGCCCGGAAGGACTTCACGGCGTCGCGGATCTCCTGGATCTCGGCGACGCCGATCGGCGCGGCGCCGAGACGAGCGACGAGCCCGACGACGTGCGGGTCGTCCCCCGCCGTCTCGAGCGCGTCGACGACGTCGCGGAGCGCGAGCGCTCGTTCACCCCCGAACGCGGCGAAGGGGTTGTCGGGAGGTGTCTCGGGAATCCCGCGCTCGAGGTCGAGCTCCAGGATCGCCTTCTTCGGAACCGATGGCGTCCCCATGCCGCTGACGAGGATGCCGGCTCCGACGAGGACGACGCCGAAGGCCGCGATGACGAGAACGACGACGAGAAGACCTTTTCCACCCTTGGTCATGAGACCCTCTTGGCCGTCCGGCGTGAGCGCCCGGCAGCACGGTCGATTATCGTCCGCGGCTCCTGCGGGTTGCGGGAATCGCCCGGGCGAAGGAACCGTTGGGGATGTGATGGGGCGATACGAGGAGCTGATCGAGGCGTTCGCGGCTTGCCGGGAGACGGCCGAGCTGCGCCCGCTGGCGCTCGGGGAGGCGTTCTCGAGCCTGAAGGAGTCGGGCTTCGTCTTCGTCTGCCTCCTCCAGGCGCTCCCGTTTCTCCAGCCGGTGGCCCTCGGCCCCGTCTCGACCGCCCTCGGCCTCTCGCTCGCGATCCTCGGCTGGCAGATGGCGCGGGGCCGGCCTTCGCCCTGGCTTCCGGCGAAGGTCGCCGCCTGGGCGCCGAGCCCGGCCGTCTGGAGAAGGCTCTTCGGCGCTGCCGCGAGGGTCCTCGGCTTCTGCCGCCGCTTCACGCGACGCCGGCGGACGGCCTGGGTGACGGGGGAGAAGGGACGCCGCATCGGCGGTCTCGTGATCGCCGCGGCGGGGCTGCTCATCTCCCTGCCGCTCGCCGGAATCCCCTTCAACAACGCGCTCCCGGCCCTGGCCGTCGTCTTCGTCGCCCTCGGCGAGCTGGAGGAGGACGGCCTGATGATCGTGGCGGCGATGGTGTCGCTCGTCCTGACCGTGCTCTACTTCGCGGCGCTCGCGGTTCTCCTCGTCTGGGCGGGAGGAGCAGCGTTCGACAGGCTGGGCTTCAGATCGTGATTCCGGATCTCTCCGTCGTCGTCGTCGTCGGTCCCCTCCGCGGGAGGGCGGCGCCGTGCCTTTCGTCGCTCGACGCGCAGGGGCTGAGGGAGCGGCTGGAGGTCCTGCTCGTCGACCTCGGGCCGGAGGGGGCCGAGCCGGTCCCCGGGTCGGAGAAAGGGGCGGTCCGGGTCCTCCGATTCCCTCCCGGCACGACGTTCTCGGCATCCCGAGCCCGCGCCGTTGCCGAGGCACGGGCTCCGGTCGTCGCGTTTCTCGAGGAGCACACCCGCGTACGTCCGGGCTGGGCCGACGCGGTCCTCGCGGCCTTCCGGGACTCCGGCGTGACGGGCGTGGGGTGGGGTGTCGTCTGCGCGAACCCGGGCGTCGGGAAGGCCGACGTCATCGGCCTCCTGAGCTACGGCCTCTTCGAGCCTCCCCTCGCCGGCGGGGAGACCCGGCTCCTCCCCGGGCACAACGCGAGCTTCCGGACCGAGGCGCTGCTCTCTTTCGGCGCCGAGCTGCCGCGCCTCCTCGCGTGCGACCTCGTCCTCCACGAGCGGATGCTCCGCGAGGGCCGACGGTTCGTCCTGGCGAAGGGCGCCGTCATGGAGCACCTCAACGAGACGTCGCTCCGGAGCATCGGGCTCGGCGTGGAGCTCTTCTACCGTATCTACGGGCCGCTCCGGGCGGCCGAGGGTCGGTGGGGTCTCGGACGCCGCACGCTCTACGTTGCCGCCACGCCGCTCATCCCGCTGTACGCCCTCCTCCTCGCGGTGCGCAGATACCGCAAGAGCCGCCCCGAACGGGCGCGCCTTCTTCTCCGAAACGCGCCGTTCGTCTACGCGGTCCAGCTTCGCGCGGCGTGGGGGCAGGCCCACGGGCTCCTGTTCGGTCCCGGCGACGCGGAAGCCCGGTTCACCGTCTACGAGCTGTCGGAGCCGCGCGAGGCGCCGAGAAGCGCTTCCGCATAGCCCTTCGCCTCTCCCAGGATCGACGCGCTGAAGCCGAGGACGACGATCGGGAGCGTCGACAGGAAGGTCCCGAGCGAGCCGGCGCGAACGGTGTGCCGGGCACAGTGGGCGATGTTCGAGACGACGCGCAGCGGAAAGAGGCTCCCGAGCAGCAGCCCGAGGAGCAGGGGCTTCCTGCCGCGCATCCAGCTCCCGCGGAGCTGCCCGTAGCGGATTCCGCGGGACCAGCGCTCGCGGACGAACGAACGCACGGTCACCAGGTGGTGATGCGCGACGACGGCGCGCGGCTCGAAGAGGAGCGTCCGCCCCGCCCCGAGGAGGTCGCGACTGAGGGTCGCGTCCCCCATCAGCATGTCGCCGTGGAAGCGGCCGGTCTCCTCGAACAGGGTCCGTGGAAGCAGCATGTTCGCGGTGGGGCTCATGTCGATGGGACGGCGCTCTCCGCCCGGAAGCCACTTGCTGAACTTGCAGAGGTGGACGCCGCGATCGAGCCACTTCGAGCCGTGGCAGGCGAGAGCGCCCACGACGACGTCCCCCGTCTCGTCGTGCACGGCGACGAGCCGCTCGAGCCAGTCGGGTGCCGCGTAGACGTCGGGGTCGGTGAAGACGAGGAGCCGGCCGCGGGAACGTCCGACCCCCACGTTGCGGGCCGCCTGGGGGAAGAGCCGCCCGGTACTCCGGACGTAGACGGGCGGCTCGTCGCGACGGGCCACGATTCGCTCGCACGCCTCGGTCGGCCCGCTGTCGACGAGGATCGTCTCGAAGTCTAGGAACGTCTGCCGTGCGAGCGCGTCGAGAAAGCCGTCGAGGGTCGTCTCGGAGAGGTAGACGGCGACGACGACCGACAGGTCCGGGGAGCCGTTCACGGAGGGGAGGATCCCATGTCCGCGCCGGTGCCGGGGAGCGCCTCGGCTCCACCCGCCCGCTTCCGGAAGAACGCGAGGAGCGCGATGGCCGCCGCGGCTCCGCCGGTCGTCGCCGCGAGGAGCAGGGCGGCGAGCGGTGAGGGGCGCAGGACCCGAAGGGCGATCGCTCCCACGCCGAGGGACGCCGCCGCGAGGAGAGCCGGTCCGGCGACCGCGGGAAGGAAGGGGCGGAAGGGGCGCGAACGGAAGACGAAGCGATGGAGGAGGAGCCCACGCAGGAGAGAGGAACCGAGGAGGGCGAGGGCGGCGCCCTGTCCGCCGTAGGTCGGGACGAGCGCCGCGAGGAGGGCCACGAGCGCCGCGATGCTGGCGACCCCGGCCCGCAGGACGTCCCCGGGGCGGCGTTCGGCGATGAGGACGAGGTCGAGGTAGTCGAAGAACGACGACAGGAAGCTCGCGAGGGCGAGAAGACGGAGAGTCGGGGCGGCCGCCTCGTACGCCGGACCGAAGAGGAGGCCGAGGAGCGGGGCGGGAGCGAGGAGGCAGACGGCGAGGATGGGCCAGACGAGGGCGAAGGCGAAGCGGCGGGTCGAGACGTGGAGCGAGGCGATGTGGTCGCCCTCGCCCCTCGCGACGGCGGCGGACGCCGACGGGAGATAGCCGTGGGAGGAGGCCTGCCGGACGAGGTCGAGGACGCGCGTCAGGCCCCGCGCGATCCCGTAGAGCCCGACGACGACAGGCGGAGCGAGGGCGCCGAGGACGACGACGTCGAGCCAGAGCGCCGCCTGGGAGAGGACCTCCGTCGCCGCGTATGGGCGCAGGACCGGAAGGAGCGGTTCCGCGGGCGTGCGGGAGCCGGCCGAGAGCCATCCCTTTGCCCCGACGTAGCCGACGAAGAGGAGCTCGGCGGCCAGGGAGCCCGCGGCGAACCCGGCGGCGACGCCGAACGACGTCGGTTTTGCGGCGAGGAACGCGGCTCCGACGCCCACGACGCGGAGGACGCCGCCCCCGGTGTCCCGGAACAGCGCACGTCCGAGGGAGTCCCCGAATCCTCGCGAGACGCCGAGCGCGGCGCTTCCGGCAGCGAGGCCGAGCGCGACGGGAGCCAGCGGAAGGAGGATGCGGTCGAGGCCGGGCTGGCCGAGGAGGACGGCCAGCGGCCCCGCGAGCGCGGCGAGCAGAGCCGCCGCGAGAATCCCCGCCCCAAGGGCGAGTCGCTCTCCCTGGCGCGCGAGGCGCCGTGCCCCCTCCTCGTCACCCCGGGCGCGCCGCTCGGCCACCCCCTGGGCCACGGCGGGGTTCGTGCCGAGACCCGCGATCGAGCCGACTGGCGTGACGACGGCGATGGCGAGGAGAACGAGCCCCAGCGCGGAGGGCTCGAGGGCGCGCGCCATGAGGACACGCAGGACGAGGCTTCCGACGAGGGCGGCGCCGCCCCCCGCGAGGACCGAGACCGTGGAGACGAGGATGGCGCGGCGTGCGCCGGGGCCGGGCGGCACGGCCCGAGGGTAACCTCCGGCACGCCCGCGCGAAAGCTCCGCCCGCCCTTCACCCGAGCGCTTCGGCGTGCGAGACTCCACGGCACGAATCCCGGTAGATCCCCCGACCGAAAGGAGGCCGCATGACCTGCGCCCGCTGGATGACCCTTCCCGTGCTCGCCCTGGCCCTCGCCCTTCCTGCCGCCGCCCAGGAGGCAAAGACGCCGACGAAGGAGACGAAGCCGGCTTCGAAGCCCGCCGCCGCCCCGGACCAGGAGGCGATGATGAAGGCCTGGACGGCCTACATGACCCCGGGCGAACCGCACGCGCGCTTCGCGAAGCTCGCCGGGAGCTGGACGACGAAGACGAAATCCTGGATGGACCCGGCCCAGCCGCCGGAAGAGACGACGGGCAGCTGCGAGTTCCGGACGGTCCTCGGTGGCCGCTACCTCGAGCAGCGGTTCGAGGGGTCGATGATGGGGCAGCCCTTTTCCGGAATCGGCTTCACCGGCTACGACAACGTCAAAAAGAAGTATGAGTCCTACTGGATCGATTCCGCCGGCACCGGGATGATGATCATGAGCGGCACCCCGGACAAGTCGGGAAAGAAGACCGTCTATACGGGCTCGATGCTCGACCCGACGACGAACGGGAAGAAGGTCGCGCTCCGGTCGGTCGACACCGAGGTCGACGCCGACAACCTCCTCTTCGAGATGTGGATGTCGGGCCCCGACGGAAAGATGGCGAAGTCGATGGAGATGGTCTACACGCGGAAGAAGTAGGCGGCACGGGCCCGTTCCCGGCCTCGCCCGCGTCGAAAACCGCGGGCGGGGCCGGCTCCCGTTCAGGGGGCGATCATCGTCTCCCAGACGGCACGCGACATCTTCCTCGTCGTCTCGACGACCCTCTTCCGCCCTTCTTCGTTCGCTCCGAAATCGGTCGCGAGCAGGACCAGAACGTACTCGCGGCCGTCGGGGAGCCGGACGAAGGCCACGTCGTGCTGCACCGTCGAGATGCTCCCGGTCTTGTGCGCCACGACCGCGCCCGCCTGCGTCGGGATGCCCGCGGGGATCTGGTCGTTGAGCTCCTGCGCGGCGAGGATCTCGAAGGCGAGCCGACGGGCTTCGGCGGAGAGCTTCGGCGACCTCACGGCCGCCTCGATGAGAACGGCCATCCCCTCCGCGTCCGTCTCGTTCGAGATCCCGGCCTCGAAGGCCTTCGTGTCCTCGACCATCCGGCGCACCTTCACGCCGGACGCGCCGAGCTCGTCGACGAAGTGCTGGACGTCCTTCGGCGGACAGAGGCCGAGCATCAGGTTCGTCGCCACGTTCGAGGAGCGGGCGATCATCTGGCGGGCCACGAAATCGAGGCGCGCGTGCTTCCCGAGGTACGGGGCGATGCGGCCGTCGCTTCCGGCTTCGAGCTCGACGCGGAACGGCGAGCCGTCGACGATGCTCGTGAAGCAGTCGACGACGGGGACGCCCGTCGAGAGCGAGAGCGTCCCTTCGTCGACGCGCCGGAGCGCCTCGAGGAGGACGGCGGTCTTCATCGTGCTCGCCGCATGCATCGTCGTCGTGGCGTTTCGCTTCACCGTCACGCCCGTCCCGAGGTCCTTCACGACGATTCCGAACGTCGCCTTGCCGTCCGCGGCGAGCGCGTCGAGGGCCTTCCCGAGCGCCGCAGCCTTCGCCGGAGCCAGTCCGGAGGGTCGGGGGGCGCCGGGAAGGGCGGCCAGGCGACGGGCGTATCGGAAGCGCGGGGCCATCCGCTCGCTCGCCCAGGGCATCTCCTGGGTCGAGGGGACGCCGTGGCTGGTCGCCTGCAGGACGTTTCCCTCACTCGTCCAGAAGCCGACGTGGTCGATCTTCGTCTCCGTTCCGAAGAAGACGAGGTCGCCCGGCGCGAGCTCCTCGAAGCGGACCGGGACGAGCTGCGGGTCGCGGAAGCACATCTCCGGGCTGTTGCGCATGAGGAGGACCCCGTGCCGTTCGAGGACCCGCCAGACGAGGCCGGAGCAGTCGAACCCCCAGGGCGTCGTCCCGCCCCAGGTGTAGGGGGCGCCCAGGAATCGTCTGGTCATGGCGAGCCACGAGGCGGGATCGAGGACGGGCGGCGCGTCGCGTGCCCTCTCCGGGGCGATGTCCTCGCCGGCGACATAGCCGGTCTGCCCGTCGGGCAGGACGACGTCCCGCCAGACGTACCCGTCCTTCCCGAGCGTTCGGAGCCCTCCGAGGCGCGCCCCGAGCGGCGCCGTCGCGAGTGGCGCAGAGGTCATGAAGCTGGGCTCACGGTAGACGTGCGCGAGGTTCGAGGTCACTTCGAGCCGCTCGGCGGACGGGTCGGCGAGGCCGTTCCGCACGGCCGTCGCCTCGATCCAGCCCCGCGAGCCGGAGCGGGTCTTCACGAAGAGGAAGCGTCCTTCGGCGCGCGACGTCTCGACCGCCTCTCCGAGGATCGCCTGGTCCTCGACGGGCGCCGCCGCCTCGGGACGAGCGAGGACGTTCGCGACCGGGACGACGACGATGGCGGCCGAGGGGGCCGCCGCCGGCTGGCCGGCCACGGGGAGGGCGAAGACCAGGCCGAGGAGAATCGCCGGGAGGCGCCGGGAGGCGCTGAGAGGGGCGGCTCGTCGGCGGTGCAGCGAAAGGTGGGGGCGGAGAATCGCCGGGAGGCGCCGGGAGGCGCTGAGAGGGCTCATCGTGCCCATAATCCTCGCATGAGTGTCTCCCTCTCGCGCCGCGACCTCCTCGCCGTCTCGGGGTCCCTCGCCGCTTCCGCCCTCCTTCCGGGCGTCGCCGCCGCGGCGCCGCCGAAGATCGCGGGCGCGACGGGCGCGACGCTCTCCCTCGCGCCGATGCTCCTGAAGCTACGGCACACCTGGACGATCTCGCGCAACTCTTCGAGCGAGAAGAAGAACGGTCTCCTCACGCTCACGGCCGCCGGGGTCACCGGATACGGCGAGACCGCGGCGAACGTCCGCTACGGCCAGAGCTGGGAGAGCGGCGAGGCGGCGTTCGCGAAGGTGAAGGCGGCCTGCGCCGGGCTCTCCCCGTGGGAGCATCTCGCTTGGCTCGAGAGGGCCGAGGAAGCGGCCGGGGGCGACTCCCAGGTCGTTGCCGCGCTCGACATGGCGCTCTGGGACTGGAAGGGGAAGGCGGTCGGACAGCCGGTCTGGAAGCTCCTCGGCGTCCCGACGGGGCGGATGGCGCAGACGACGTTCTCGATCGGCATCGACACGCCCGAGGCGATGAAGGAGAAGGTGAAGGAGGCCGAGCCCTACCCGCTCCTGAAGGTGAAGGTGGGCCTCCCGGGCGACGAGACGAACGTCACGGCGATCCGCTCGGTGACGCAGAAACCGATCCGCGTCGACGCGAACGAGGGGTGGGCGACCGCGGAGGAAGCGCTCGCGAAGATCGCCTGGCTGAAGACGATGGGGATCGAGCTCGTCGAGCAGCCGCTGCCCGTCGCGAAGAACGCGGAGATGAAGGCCGTGAAGGCGGCGTCGGTCCTCCCGCTCGTCGCGGACGAGTCCGTCCTCCACGTGAAGGACGTCCCGGCCCTCGTCGGCCTCTTCGACGGCGTGAACGCCAAGCTCGCCAAGTGCGGCGGCATCACGCGCGCGTACGAGCTGGCGGCCCTCGGGCGCGCGCTCGGCTTCAAGCTGATGCTCGGCTGCATGATCGAGTCGTCCCTCGGCATCGCGGCCGCCGTTGCGGTGGCGCCCCTCTACGACTGGCTCGACCTGGACGGCAACCTCCTCGTCGCGAACGACCCGTGGAAGGGGCTCGTCCTGAAGGACGGGAGATGGGAGCTCCCTTCCGCCCCGGGGCTCGGCGTCGTTCCGGTCTGAGCCGGCGGGCGGGCGAGCCGCGGCCGGCTACCGTTCCGATTCCGCAGGGGGCGGGACGAACGGCCGGAGCTCCTCCGCGAGCGCGAGGCCGCGCCGAACGACCTCGTTCCACGGGAAAAGAACGCCCGGGTCGTTCTTGCGGTCGGGGGCGACGTGCTGGTGCCCGGCGATCCACGGCACCTCGAGACCGAACTGCGCCGTCAGGACGCCCGTGAGCCTCGTGACGGTCTCGATCTGCGCGCGCGTGAACGGACTCCGGTTCCCGTCGCCGGTGATCTCGACGCCGACCGAGCTCCGGTTCAGGACCGACCGGCCGTGGAGGTACGAGACGCCCGCGTGGAACGCCCGGTGCTCGAGCGAGACGAACTGGTAGAGCCGGCCGTCCCGCCCGACGAGGAAGTGCGAGGAGACGAAGCTCGACGGCTCGAGGAAGAAGGAGATGCACGACTCGTCGTCCTCCATCGCCGTGTGATGGAGGACGAGCGACGTCAGCGGCTCGATCTTCCGCGGGAGCCACCCGTCCCAGAGGGAGTTCGGCATCGGGACGAGGCAGGCGTCCCCGAGGTCGCCGCCTGCTTTCTCCCACAGCTCCCAGAAGAGGCGGTCGGCGTCGCGGTAGACGCGTTCGAGGTGCGGCCCGCCGGTGCGGGCCTCGAGCGGTGTCAGCTCCACCCTGGGCAGGGCCTCCTGGCGCGGGCGCTCCTCGGAGAGGTCGATCGGGGGGCGGTCGGGGAGGTCCTTCGACCACTCGTCGACGACGTCCCGGGCGATCTCCCCCATGGCGTTGTTCGCCGCCAGCGAGCCGCCGGCGGGGATCTCGTCGGCGAAGATCGCGAAGACGAACGTTCCCTTCGGTGTCGTGAGGACCCCGGAGTCGGCCCTCACGCCGCTCATCGTGCCGGTCTTGCCCGCCCACGCGCTTCCAGGCCTCGAGGCGAGGAGCCGCGGGATCCGGTTCGCGGTTCGCGGGTTCGCTGCGAGGCGCATCGCGAGACGGCTCGATTCCTTGTCGAGGAGCGTTCCCGTGGCGGCCCGGCGCCAGAGCTCGGCGGTGTCGCGCGGGGTCATCCTGCCGAGGGGCTCCCACGCCGCGTTCTCCTCGGGAGACCCGAGGTCGGGGATCCTCCCGACGAGCTCGATCCCGGCGAGTCCGATCTCGGCCATCCGGCAGTTCACCGCTTCCGCGCCGAAGGCGTCGATGAAGTGGTTTGCCGAGGTGTTGTCCGAGAGCGCCAGCATCAGGCGCAGGAGATCGCGCTTGGTCGGCGCGAGCCACGGACCGAACTCGTCGAGGACGCCCGAGCCGGCGGCCACGGCGCGAGGAGGCAGAAGCCACCGCTCGTACAGCTCCAACGTCCCCTCGCGGCTCCGCGCGAGCGCCTCGACGAGGAGGGCGAGCTTGACGACGCTCGCCCCCTCGAACGTCTCGGTGTCGCGCCATCTCAGCTCGCGTCCGCTCTCGACGTGGAGGGCGACGACTCCCATCCGCGCGCCGCTCTCCTCCGCGTGCCGCGCGACGCGCCGGGCGAGCGGCTCCGACGATGGGAAGACCCGCAGGTCCCGGGCCGGGGCGGTCGCGCAGGAGGCGAGGAGAGGGACGATCGCCGCGAGCGCCGCGACGGGACCGCGCCTCACGCCGGGGGCTCCTCCTCGGGCGTGGCGCAGAGGACGCGGTTCCTTCCGGTCGCCTTCGCCTCGTAGAGCGCGACATCGGCCCGGCGAACGACCTCGTCGGGTTTCGGCGAGGCCGGGCGAACGGCCGTCGCCACGCCGAGGCTGATCGTGACCTGGAGCCGAACGCTCTCGACCGCCGCTCCTGCCGCTGCCGGTGGAAAGTGCGGGACATCGTAGAAGGCGTCGGCCTCGACGGCGTGTCGAATCCGCTCGGCGACGATCATGGCGCCCTGGGCGTCCGTGTCGGGGAGGATGGCGAGAAACTCCTCTCCCCCCCAACGGCCGACGAGGTCGCACGAGCGGAGGGCGGCGCGCAGGACGAGCGACGTTCGGCGGAGCATCTCGTCTCCGGTGTGGTGGCCGTGCTCGTCGTTGAAGACGGAGAAGTCGTCGATGTCGATCATGACGACCGACAGGGGCGGAGCCGGCTGGGTCCCGGTGGCCTCGCCCCGCGAGAGCGCGAAGGCCCCCGAGCGGCGACGCAAACGTTCCCACTCGCGCGCGAGGGCCTCCTCGGTGGCGCGGCGGTTCGGGAGGCCGGTGAGGTAGTCGGTCCGGGCGGAGGTCACGAGCGTCGTCACGTCGTGGAAGACGACGAGCTGAAGCAGACCTTCCGGGAGGTCGATGGCCCGGATCGCCATCTGAACCTCCCGCCGCTGGCCGTCCGGGAGGTTCAGCGCCGTCTCGAACGCCTCGGGCGACGGTGAGGCGAGGAGCCGGGCCAGGCGAGGCCGCTCGGAAGGGGGGACGACCTCGAGAAGGAGGCGTCGTCCGGCAAGCTCCTCCTGCGTCGTTCCCACGAAGCGGACCGCCGCATCGTTGGCGTGGACCACGAAGCCGTCGCGAAGCGTGACGAGCGCCTGTCCGGCGTCGGACAGGGCGTCCATCAGCGCCGTCTTCTCCAGGAGCTCGGCCCGCCGCCTCGCTTCGTCCCGGCTGCGCTGGAGCGCCTGTCCCACCTGGGGGGCGAGCGTCCCGAGGAGCTCGGCGTCGGCCTCGTCGTGCTCGGCACCCCCCGACGCCCATACGACCAGGGCGCCGAGGTCGTCACCGAGTGGCGCCCCGAGCCACGACGTCCCGGGGAATCCCGCGGAGCCGAGGTGGCCGGCGGCGTGCTTCAGCCCCCCGGCCGACGGCCCGAGGCAGATCGGCTTCCCGAGGGCCAGGACCCGCGCGGCGACGGCCCGGATCGCATCCTTCACGTCGTCCCCGAGCGGCTCGGGTGCCGTATAGAGGAGCTCGACCCGCGCGGTCCCGGGGTTCGGGCCGACGACGGCGAAGCACTGCGCGGGGAGGAGCCGGGCGAGAAGGGCGTGGGCCACCGGGAACAGCTCCTCGGGGGCCGGCGACTCGCGGACGGCCCGGAGGAGGGCGAGAAGGCAGTCGTGAAGGGCTGCGGCCTTCCGCTCGGTCGTGACGTCCCTCGCGACGATCGCGAGCCCTCCCGTCACCGGGGTGACGGAAAGCTCGGCGAGGAAGATCGAACCGTCGAGCCGGCGGTGCCGCACGACCCCCCGGAACCCACCGGCGAGGGAATCGGGGAGCGGTGAGGGGGCGCCCGGGCGTGAGACGACGAGGTCGCGCAGGAGGACGTCCTGGAAGGAGCCGTCCGGGATGCCGTGCAGGCTGTGGAAGGCGGCGTTTGCCCAGGTGATGCGTCCCGAGGCGTCGGCGAGGGCGAGAGCCGTATCGACCGAGGCGAAGGCGCGCGCGAGGATCTCTCCCCGGGCGCTGAATCCGTTCGCAACAGACATACATGAAAAGGATAAGGCGTCCGCCTCCCGAACGGTTCACTAAAATCGGGATCTGACCTCTTCCGTGACACTCCCCGCGTCCCCCGCCGGCCGACTCGCCGCCCTCGACCTCTTCCGGGGGGCGACGGTCGCCGCCATGCTCTTCGTCAACAACCCGGGGAGCTGGGCCTTCGTCCTCCCGCCGTTTGGACACGCCCAGTGGCACGGTTGCACGCCGACCGACCTCGTCTTTCCCTTCTTCCTCTTCATCGTCGGAACGGCCTCGGTCCTCTCTCTCGGCAAGCGGGCCGCGCAGGGGGCCGTTCGCGCGGAGCTCGCGAGACACGCCCTGCGCCGGGGGGCGACGATCGTCCTCGTCGGCTGGGCGCTCGCCGCCGTCCCCTTCACGCTTCACCGGCTCCTCCACCTCAGGATCCCGGGCGTCCTGCCGCGCATCGGCCTCGTCTACGCCCTCGGGGCGCTCCTCCTTATCGCCGCCCCCGCGCGGCGAAAGACGGCCTTTCTCGCGGCGGCGGCAGCGATCCTTCTCGCTCTCCACACGGCGCTCCTCTTTCTCCCCGGCTACGACCTGACCCTCGAGGGGAACCTTCAGACGGCGATCGACCTCACGCTCCTGAAGGGTCACCTCTGGAAACCGGCGTGGGACCCCGAAGGGACCCTCTCGACCCTCACCGCCCTCGCCACGATGCTGACAGGGGCCCTCACGGGCCTCCTCCTCACGTCGAAGACGCCGCTGAAGACGCGCCTCGTGGCCCTCGGTCTCGCGGGTGCGGCCGGCGTCGCCGGCGGCCTCGCGTGGCAGGAGCTCGGCCTTCCGCTGAACAAGGGCCTGTGGACCGGTTCCTACGTCCTCTTCTCGTCGGGAGCGGCCTGCCTCTCCCTGCTCGTCGCCCTCGTCGTCGTCGACCTCCTCGGCGTGAAGCGCCCCTTCGCCCCGCTCTTCACCTTCGGGACGAACCCTCTCCTCGCGTTCGTCCTCTCGGGTCTCCTCGCCAAGCTCCTCGGCCTCGTGAAGGTGACCGTCGGCAGCGGGAAGGTCGTCTCCCTCCACACGCTCCTCTTCGACGGGGTTTTCTCGCGGGTGGGAGAGCCGTACCTCGCGTCGCACCTGCAGGCGCTGGCGGTCCTCGCGGTCTGCTGGGCCGTTCTCCGGACCTGCGAGAAGAAGGGGTGGTACTGGAAGGCCTGACCGGCCGGAGCGGTCCGATCAGCCGGAGGCCAGGAGACGCCGCGGCGTCAGGGATGCGACGTGACGCGCTTCCTCCACCGTTGCGACGCCGCACGAGGCGAGCCGCTCGACGCAGTCGGAAAGGAGCGCGGCGCTCCCGGCGAGGGCCCCCGAGGCGTTTCGGACGACGCCCTCCGAGACCGTGAGCGTCTCGCCCCAGACGAGGTAGTCCCCGTCGGACAGGCCGGCGCAGGGCGCCGCGTCGCTGATGAGGACGAAGCCCTCCGGTCCCTTGCAGCGCTTCACGAGGGCGAGCATCTGGGGAGAGAGATGGTGGAGGTCGGCGATGACGTCGACCGTCACCTCGTCGTGCAGCAGACCCCAGCCGACCGGCCCGGCGTCGCGGTGGTGAAGCGGCCTCATCGCGTTTCCGAAGTGGGTCATGTGCCGCGCGCCGCGCCTCAGCGCCTCGTCGAGCGTCGGGACGTCCGCCTCGGTGTGCCCGATCGCGACGAGGAACCCGCGCTTCACGAACGCGGAGACGAGGTCGAGCCCGCCGGGGATCTCGGGCGCCAGCGTGACGATCGAGCGGCCGGGGAGGTCGCCCACGGCCTCGAAGAACGCATCGACGCGTCGCGTGTCGCTCCCGTCGAGGAGAGAGTCGCGGTGAAGGGCGCCCGCCCGGCTCGGCGAGACGAACGGCCCCTCGAGGTGGATTCCGAGCGGTATCGTGCCGCGTCCGTCGCCCGGGCGGCGCGAGCGGACCCAGGCGGAGAGGTGTGAGAGGAGCGGCGCGAGATCGGCGAGCGGGACCGGGACGAGCGTCGGGACGAAGCCCTCGACACCGCGCTCCTCGAGGCCGAGGGCGAGGCGGTCGAGATCGGCGTCGCCCGCCGTGAGGACGTCGATGCCGAAGGCTCCGTGGATGTGGAGGTCGATCAGGCCGTTCGCCCCGGTCAGCGCCATGCCGGCTCCCCGTCGAGGGCCTGCGCCACGTTCCCGTTCTTCGCCGCGATCCACTCTCTCGCCTTCTCCGCCGGCAGGCTCCACTTCCCGGAAACGAGCGCGGCGGGCAGCTCCCAGGCGGCACTCTGGAGGAGCCGCTCGGCGGGCTCGGGCCCGAGCGCCAGGACCCGCCCGACGATGTCGATGGCGCGCCGCTTCAGCTTCGCGTTCGTCGGGCGCATGGCGACCATCTCTCCCCGGTAGACGAGGCCGCGCCTCGCCATGACGGCGGTGGAGAGCATGTTGAGGACGAGCTTCTGCGCCGTCCCCGCCTTCATCCGGGTGGAGCCGCGGAGGACCTCCGGGCCAGTCTCGACGACGATGGCCAGATCGGCGATCGAGGCGAGGCGCGAGCGGGGCGCGCAGACGAGGGCGACCGTCAGGGCGCCGATCCCCTTCCCGCAGCGGAGGGCGCCGGCCACCCAGGGGGTCGCTCCGCTCGCGGCGATACCGAGGACGACGTCGCGCGACGTGACGCCCGCGATCTTCACGTCCTCGGCCCCCTGGGCTTCGTCGTCCTCGGCCCCCTCGACGGCGTTCACGAGGGCCTCGCTCCCGCCTGCGATGAGGCCCGTCACGAGGCGCGGCTCGACTCCGAACGTGGGGGGCAGCTCGGACGCGTCGAGGACGCCGAGCCGCCCGCTCGTCCCCGCCCCGGCGTTGATCCACTTCCCTCCGGCATCGAGACGCGCGGCGATCGCGTCGACCGCGTGCGCGACCTCCGGGAGCACGCGACCGACGGCACGGACCGCCTCGAGGTCGGCCTCGTGGATCCCCGTGAGGGACGCGAGCGTGTCGATCACGCCGCTCCTTCGGCGAGGGCGAGGCGGATGGCGCCGATCTCCGGGATGTGGGCGGGCGGGCCGAGCCGGGCCAGCGGTGCGCCGGCGAGGAGCCCGGCACGGAGCGGCGCGAGGACGAGCTCGCCAGCGACGAAGACCCCGCCGACGGTCGCTACGGTCACGGGGTCGGCGGCGATGCCCAGCTTGCGCAGGACGGTGAGCGCCGTGAGAGCCAGCTCGATTCCGGCCCAGCGGAGGATCTCGAGCGCCGCTTCGTCGTCGTCCCGCGCCGCGTCGAGGACGACGGGGAAGTAGGCCGCCGTATCGGTCGGACCCGCACCAGGGCGGAAGAGCTTCTGGACCATCTCGACGGCGGATCGGGTTCCTTCGGTGGAGTGAAGGGCCTCCCGCATCCTCGTCCGAGGGCCGCGGCCGTCCACGTCCCGGGCGACGGCGGCGAGGCCGCGACGGGCGATCTCGGAAGCCGACCCCTCGTCGCCGATGAGCGCCCCCCAGCCCCCGGCCCGCTCCTCGAGGCCGTGGGAGTTCCGGCCGAAGCAGATCGCTCCGGTGCCGGCGATCAGGACCGCTCCCGAATCGGCGACGGGGTCGGCGAGGGCGCCGGCGAGCGCGATCCTCGCGTCGGTCGTGATCCGCACGCGCCCGGCTCCGTAAACCGCCTCGAGCGCGACGACGAGCCGGCCCTTCATCGCCGAGGCCTCGACGCCCGCCAGGCCGCAGGAGATGACGGCGACGTCGGAGCGGGAGGCGCCGGCCGCCTCGAGGGCGTCGTCGATGGCCTCCGCGACCGACTGGACGAGACGGGGAACGGGGACGGTGGTGGCGTTCGCGGGGCCGGAGGCGCCGCGGCCGAGGGCGAGGAGGTCGGAAGCGGTCACGATCGCGCGGGTCCGCGTACCACCGCCGTCGACGCCGACGTAGAGGCTGGGCATGGGGGAATCGTAACGCCTCGGGGAGCGCCGGAAGGCCATCGCCCGGCTCGCCCTCCCCGGGCGCGGGGATCTCGACAGGGCCCGGAAGCGAGAGGACCCGGCGTTGCCGCCGGGCCCTCGAGTCAGGAGAGGCCCGCGGATCGCTCCCCGGGCCTCTGGACTTCGACTGAGCTCGCCTAGAACTCGAGCTTGAGCGCGAACTGGAATCTGCGCGGGTCGTAGAACGACTGGTAGGTCCCGGGGTTGGCCGTGTGCATGTTGTGCTGGGCGTTGTAGCCCGTCTGGTTGTCGAAGATGTTGAAGACGTCGACACGCGCCTCGATCCGGAAGGTATCGCCGATCGGGAAGGCGTGCGTGTAGTTCAGGTCGAGCTGGTAGTGGTCGTCGGTCGTATGCGTGCCGGCCGGCTCCATGTAGCGATTGGTGTCGCTCGTGCTCGTCGTCTGAGTGATATACGGCTCGTAGCTGTGGTACTCCCACGGCTGGCCCGACTGGTAGATCGCGTAGGCGCCGACGGAGCTCTTCCAGGGGAGGATGTAGGAGCCGTAGACCTTGAACTGGTGCCGGCGGTCGCCGCGGAGGTTGCCGTACTTGTAGTCCCAGAGCTGGCGGCCGGCGCCATCGCCGATGTTCGACGAGCCGATGAAGACGTTGCTGTCGTTCGCGGTGCCGGTGCCGGCGCTGTTGTCCTGGTCGAAGTTGCCGTAGTAGTGGCTCCAGACGTAGGAGCCGCGGACGTAGGCGTTGCGGCCGTGCCACTCGGCCTCGAGGCCCGCCTCGTAGTACTTCGTAAAGGCGCCGTCGAGCGCGGCGATGACGTACGTCGACCCGCCGATCTCGGCGCGGATCGCAGCCAGGTTCGGGACGTAGAGCTCACGTGGGATCCCCGCCGGCGGGTTGTAGAGAAGCCGCGCGTCGTTGTTGGTGTCTTCCCAGAACCCGTCGGACTTGCGGTAGCGGCCGTGGATGCGGCCGTTCCAGCCTTTTCCGAGGTCCTTCGTCGTGCCGATCATGTACTCGTCGGTCTTGCGCGGGTCGAGACCGTCCGCGAAGATCTTGCCCGACGACGAGGCCTCGGGGCTCGAGCCGATGAACTTGCCGTCGGCGTCGAAGTAGGCGTTGACCGTCACGGCCGAGTTGCGCGCCCACGACGCGGCCCGCGGCAGCGAGCCCGCCGTCGGGACGTAGCGGGCGAAGTTCCCGTAGACGGTGTTCGCTCCGCTGTACGCCCAGACGATGCCGAGCCTCGGCTGGAGCGCGTCCCCGAAGCCGATCTCGTGCATCAGGTACTTGTTCCCCTGGGCGACCTCGAACCCCGAGACGGTGCCGTCCTTCTCCCTCAGACCCTGCCCGTAGAGCTCGTCGTTGCTCATCAGCAGGCCGACGTTGACGGTGACGTTGGCCCACCGGATCGAGTCGTTCAGCTCGATGTTGTGAGACACGTACTGCGAGTTGATGGTCGGCACGTCGAGGATGCCCTGCTGCTGCACGGCGGCCTGGTAGTAGATCTTCTGGCCGGCGCACGTGGTGCCGTTCGGGCAGCTGAGGCGGCCACCGGGCACGGTGACCACGCCCCAGGCGTTGGAGGTCCGGTAGAGGTCCTCCTCGTCCTTGGAGTACTGGTAGCCGACGTGCAGGTTGTGCGTCACCTTCTTGCCGAACGAGACGTCGTAGGCGAGCTGGAAGCTCTGGCGGTAGAAGTCGTCGTTGTCGTACAGCGAGCCGCTGCCGACGTAGCCGCCGCCCTTGCTGACGCCGTCCTGGACGTACCCGTACCGGCTGATGATGGGGGCGATGAACTCGTTGTAGGCCGTCTGGCCGGCGATCGGCACGGGAATCTGCGCGAGCCCCATGGAGTAGAGCGCCATGGGGTCGATGTCGACGCTTCCGTCGAGCGCCGGCACGAGGGAAAGCCCGTTGTCCGGCCTGCCCACGTTCGGGTTCCGGAAGTCGGTGAACTTGGCCGTCGCGTAGCTGCGGTCGTTGATGATCCAGGAACCCTCGAGGATCGCGATCTTCTGCTTCGCCTCGTAGCCGTTGCTGGTCGAGGCGGCATAGGCCTCGCCCGCCACGCTGTTCTGCTCCTCGCGGTCCGAGGTCCGGTACGAGCCGTTGAGGAGGATCGAGGCGGTCGGCGAGTACGTGAGCTTGCCGAAGAACTCGTCTCGCGAGTTCTCGTAGTCGGCCGGGACATCCCCGTAGAGATTGGCGCGGTTCTGGCGCGTGCTCTCCGGGCGGTAGTAGGACCCGTAGAAGAAGAGCCGGTCCTTGACGATCGGACCGCCGATGTTGGCGATCGCCCAGCTCTTGTCCTCGTCGAACACGGAGGCGCTGGTCGTCTCGCGCGTGGCGACCGTGCTCTCGGGCTGGACCTGGTAGGAGAGGCTGCCGTGGAAGGCGTTCGTCCCGGAGCGGCTGACGGTGTTGATCGAGATGCCCGCGGAGCGATTGAAGTCCGTCGCGTCGGCGCCCCCCTTGACGACCGCGACCTGCTCGATGTCGTGCGACGACGGCTCGGCCGAGAGCGTGCCGAAGAGCGGCAGCGTCACGTTCACGCCGTCGAAGGCGTACACGTTGTCCTGGCCGCTGCCGCCGGCGCTCGGTCCGCGCGTGCCGTCCTCGGTGTACTGGACGCCGGGGACGAGCTTCACGAGGTCGCGGTAGTCCTGGCCGACCGGCAGGGCCTTGATCACCGAGTCGGTCACCGCGGCCTTGAGCGCGGACGACTCGGTGTCGAGCAGGGTGGCCTGCGCGACGACCGTGACCTCTCCCTTGAGCGTTTCGAGCGCGAGGGACGCATTGAGGATGGTGTCCTGGCGCAGGACGACGTCGGCCGCGCGCTTCACGGTCGCCATGCCCGAAAGGGAGAACGTCACCTGGTACTTGCCGGGAGGCAGCAGCGGCAGCTTGTACTCGCCGCCATTTCCCGAAACGGTGCTGCGGGGCTGCGGCAGCACGTTCGAGGTGGCCTGGATGGAGACCCCGGGCAGGGTCGACCCATCGGCCATCGTGACCTTGCCGACGATGTTCCCGGTCTGCTGACCGAACGCCGGTGTCGCGATCAGCACCACCAGCAATGCCCTCAGGAGCCACTTCATTTCGTCTCTCCTCCCTCTCTAAAGGTCGCGCCTCCGGGCGCGATACAAGTTGGACCAGGAACTCGGACGGGGTATGGAAATTGAGTCTAGCACCGGGGTTTCACGGCTCCCGGGGCCGACGGCGCGCGCCTGGCAGCCTCGGAATGCCGTCCGTACTCACGGAACCATGCCGGCGAACAGGCGCTCGCCGGCGATGAGCCGGCGAGTCTCCGGGTCGGCGCGCTCCCATGCCGCACGGACGCGCCCGCGGCTGTCGGGCTCGTGCAGCAGCACGCTGACCTGCGCCCGTTTGAACAGCGCCATCGCCACGGCCGGGTGGTCGGACGGGACGCGATCGAGCGCGGTGCGGGCATCGTCCAGGCGCCGGGCGGAGAGATAGAGCACGCCGAGCTCGAGGTGCCTCTGGAACGCCTCCCCCTGGATCTCGCGGGCCCTCTCAAGCGCGGCAAGGGCCGGCCCGGTCTCGCCCAACCCCATCCGCAGGAGGCCGGCCTCGACGAGACGCGCGCCCGGGTTGCGGGAGAGCGGCACGGCTCGCTCGAGGAGAGCCGCGGCTTCGGCTATGCGTCCCTGATGGACCCGGACCTGGGCCAGCGCCTCGATCGCCGCGAGGCGATCGGGCTGCGCCTCGACGACGGATTCCAGGAGCGGTGCGGCGAGCTCGTCGTGGCCGTACGTCAGGTGGTGCAGGCCGAGGTAGTGACGCACCTCGACGGAGCGGGGGTCGATGCGCCGCGCGACCTCGAAGCCGGCGAGGGCCGCCTGCTCCTGCCCGAGCAGCGACCGGCAGGCCGAGAGCTGCACAGCGGCCATCAGGTTCCCGGGGTCGCGCGAGAGGACGCGCTCGAAGTGTCGCGCGGCGAGGGCGTAGCGCCCGCCGCCGAAGGCGAAAGCGGCGGCGTCGAGGTCGGCGAAGAACGGCGCCATGTCCGCCGCGCGAGGGGCGCCTTTGGGGATCGCCCCGGGCGTCTCCCCCGAGACGAGGTAGCCCAGGCTCGCGAGGCGGCGGCGCTCCTCCTCGCCGGACGGCGCGGCCGCCGGAGCGGCGGCCGCGCCCGGCATCGGATAGCCGGCGACGGCCCGGGCGAGAGCCCGGTCGGGGGCGACGGTCCCCGCCAGGTCACGCGTTTCGGCCGGGTCGTCCACGACGTCGTAGAGCTCGAGGCGTCCCGAGCGGATCAGCTTCTGGCGGCCCGCGACGCCCATCACCTGCGGCTGCCAGCGGTAGTTGAGGAACGGCTGCATCGCCTCGCCGAGGACCGGCCCGGCTCCGGGCGCGAGGAGGCTTCCGTCCGCGCCGTCGCCCGCCAGGCCGAGGAGCGTGGCGCGAATCTGGCGGAGGCTGACCGGATCGGAGCGCGTCCCGGACCCGGCGCCGGCGCCGGCGACGACGAGCGGGACGCGCATCACGCCCTGGTAGAGGAGGTTCCCGTGCAGCATCTCGCCGTGCTCGCCGCGCCCCTCGCCGTGGTCGGCAGCGACGACGATCCCCGCCCCGCGTCCTCCCGGCGCCGCCTCGAACGCGGCGAGCAGCCGCCCGAGGTCGTGGTCCATCGCCGCGACCTCACCCTGGTAGGGGTTCGCCGGGAACCGGCTGCGGAACGGCTCCGGCGGCTCGTACGGGTCGTGCGGATCGTAGTAGTGGACCCAGAGGAAACGCGGCCGGGTGCCGGCCGTCGCGAGCCAGGCGAGGGCGCGGTCGGTCGTCTCCCGGGAGCTGCGCTCGGACTTGCCGCCGCCGAACTCGTCGTCGTAGAGGTCGAAGCCCCGGGCGAGGCCGAACGGGCTCTTGAGCGGGAACCCCGAGACGAACGCGGCCGTCGCGTAGCCGAGCTCGTGCAGGCGCTCGGCGACGAGAGGGACGCGATCGGAAAGGTGGCGCCCGTTTTCGTGGACGCCGTGCTCGCCTGCGTAGAGTCCCGAGAGCATCGAGACGTGCGACGGGGCCGTCGTCGGCGCCGTCGCGTAGGCCTGGGTGAAGCGCACGCCGCGCGCGACGAGCGAGGCGAAGGCGGGCGTCACCGTGGCGTCGACCTCGGGCGCGAGAGCGTCGGCCCGGGTGGTGTCGAGCGTGACGAGGAGCAGCGACGGGCGCACGGGCGGCGGCGGTGCCACGCGGCCGGCCTGGCGAGCGCAGCCGACGGAGAGCGCGAGCGCCCCGGCCACGACGATCCGACGCAGGGAAGGGCCTCCAGGAATCATGAGGCCCGGGAGTGTAGTCGACCACGACGCCCGGTTCCGGACAGGGACCCGGTGAAAGATCGCGAAGCTGTCGAACAGTTCCGGAGGAGAGGGGCGGAGGGAAGGTCGCCGGCGCCCGTTGCTGGCGGGACTGACAGAATCGTCCGAGGATGAAGTCCCCGGCTCCGGCGTCTCCCGCGTCCCCGCCCGGCCTCTCGCTCACCCTGCCGGGCCGGGAGAAGCCCTACGTCATGGCGCATCGCGGGAACCGGGTCGCCTGCCCGGAGAACACGCTCGCTTCCTTTCGGCGGGCGCTGGAGGACGGGGCCGACATCCTCGAGACCGACCTCCACCTCTCGTCCGACGGCACCTTCGTTTGCATCCACGACGGGACCCTCGACCGGACGACCGACGGAAAGGGCCCGGTGGAGGCGCGGACGCTTCCCGAGCTGAAGGCGCTCTCGGCGTCGTGCGGCCGGCCGGAATTCTCCGGGGAACGGATTCCGACGCTCGCCGAGGTCGCGGCGCTCCTGCCGCCCGACCGGGGGCTCGCACTCGAGCTGAAGAGCACCCATTTCCTCGACTCGAAACTGGGGCGCAGGCTGGGAGAGGAGCTCCTCGCGCACGGTGTCCTCGGCCGCAGCGTCGCCCTTTCTTTCTCCCGCGCCCGCCTCGACGCGACGCGGCTCGGGGCGCCGGGGCTCCCGTCCGGCTGGATCACGCTGAAGGAGGCCCGGCCGGCGCGAGGCGTCGAGCTCCTCGGGCCGTGGTGGCCGCTCCTCCTCGCGAATCCCCTCTACGTCGCCCTGGCCCACCGGCGCGGGCAGGCCGTGGCGCCGCTCGACCCGGCTCCCGACTCCCGGCTGTGGCTCTATCGCCTCCTCGGCTGCGACGCCGTCCTGACGGACGACCCGGAGAAGACGATCCGGCAACTCGGGCGGGCCGTCTCTCGTACATGAAAGATGCGCCGGCCCCGGCGCGATAATGAGATTTCCGTTCAACTCGGAGGGAGGATTTCACTTGAAGAAAGCGTTCCGAATCACAGTCGTCCTCGTGGCGGCGCTCTGCACCGCGCTCCCCCTCGCCGCCGACGAGGGGATGTGGATGCCGCAGCAGATCCCCGACCTCGCCCCCCGCCTGAAGGAGCTCGGCTTCACGGGCGACGCGAAGATGTGGGCCGACCTGACCGGCTTCCCGATGAACGCCATCGTCTCGCTTGGCGGCTGCAGCGCCTCGTTCATCTCGCCCGACGGCCTCATCGCGACGAACAACCACTGCGTCCAGGGGTCGCTCCAGTACAACTCGACCCCCGAGAAGAACCTCATCGTCGACGGTTACCTCGCCCGGACCCGCGAGCAGGAGCTCTCGAACGGCCCCGGGTCGCGCGTCTGGGTGACGGTCTCCGTCCGGGAGGTCACCGACCAGGTCACCGGGAAGATCGACCCGAAGCTGACGGACCGCCAGCGCTACGACGTCATCGACCGCCGGGTGAAGGAGCGGACCGCCGCCTGCGAGAAGGACGGCCTCCGCTGCCGCGTCGCCTCCTTCTTCGAGGGGCTCCGCTATTTCGAGATCGCCCAGCTCGAGATCAACGACGTCCGGCTCGTCTACGCCCCCCCGCAGGGGATCGGCAACTACGGCGGCGAGACCGACAACTGGCAGTGGCCCCGCCACACGGGCGACTTCTCCTTCTACCGCGCCTACGTCGGCAAGGACGGCAAGCCGGCCGCCTTCTCGAAGGAGAACGTCCCGTACCACCCGAAGCACTTCCTCAAAGTCTCCCCGAAGGGGGCGAGCCCGGGTGAGCTGATCTTCGTCGCCGGCTACCCCGGCCGGACGCAGCGCCACGAGACCTACGCCGAGGTCAAGGACCGGACGGAGTGGGCCCTCCCGCAGTCCGTGAAGCGCAGCAAGGAGATGATCGCGATCCTCGAGGAGACGACGAAGGGGTCGAAGGAGCTCGCGATCAAGGCCGAGCCGAGGATGCGCGGTCTCCAGAACGGGATGAAGAAGAACGAGGGGGTCCTCGCCGGGCTCCTCAAGGGCGGGATCCTCGCCCGGAAGGAAGCGAAGCAGAAAGCCCTCGAGGCCTGGATCGCCGCCGACCCGCAGCGGAACGAGGAGTACGGTCCGCTCCTCGCGGAGCTCGCCGCGATGCAGGCCGAGTCGCTGAAGACGCGCGAGCGCGACACGGCGCTCGGCACGATCTCCTTCGGCTCGAGCCTCCTCGGCACCGCCGACAACCTCTACCGCCTCTCCCTCGAGCGTCCGAAGAAGGACGTGGACCGCGAGCCGGCCTTCCAGGAGCGGAACTGGACGCGGATGAAGGAAGGCCTCGAGAGGATGCAGCGGACCTACGACAATCGGCTCGACCGGCCGATGCTCCGCTACGCCCTCCTCGGCGCGACCGCGCTCCCCGAGGGGCAGCGGATCGCGCCGCTCGACACGCTCCTCGGCCTCGCGCCCGGGATGTCGAAGGACGACGCGGCGAAGAAGATCGACGCCTACCTCGACGGCCTCTACGCCGGCACGAAGCTCAACGAGAAGGACGTCCGCCTCGGGCTCTTCGAGAAGTCGACGAAGGAGATCCTCGACACGAAGGACGCGGCGATCCAGCTCGCCGTGGCCCTCCACCCGGTGATGGAAGCGAACCGCGAGCGGGAGAAGGCGAACGACGGCAAGCGCTCGCGCCTGCGCCCGCAATACATGCGCGCGCTCCTCGCGCAGGGCGGCGGCCTCGTCCCCCCCGACGCGAACTCCACGCTCCGCGTCACGTTCGGCCGCGTCATGGGCGTCGAGCCGCGCGACGGGATGCTCTACCTGCCGCAGACGACGCTGAAGGGCGTCGTCGAGAAGAACACCGGCGAGGGCGAGTTCAACGTCCCCGCCCGCGAGCTCGAGGCGATCCAGGCGCTCCGCGCCGGGAAGAAGACCCCCTACTTCGACGCGAAGCTCGGCGACGTCCCGGTCAACTTCATGTCCGACGTCGACACGACGGGCGGCAACTCCGGCTCGGCGGTCCTCAACTCGCAGGGCGAGCTCGTCGGGCTCCTCTTCGACGGCACCCTCGAGACGGTCGCGTCGGACTTCCTCTTCGACACCGAGAAGACGCGGTCGATCCAGGTCGACACGCGCTACCTCCTCTGGACCTGGGACGCCGTCGAGGGGGCGAAGAACCTCCTCGACGAGGTCGGGATCGAGTAGACCTTCCGAAACGGTTCGCGAAAGCGAGCGGCCCGCGTCCCCTTCGGGGGCGCGGGCCGGCTTCTCTTTCGGCGGGTTCCGGCGGAGACGTCAGCCCAGCTTCGAGAAGAGGAAGAGGAGCGCGAGGAGCGCGAGGACGGCGAACGCGATCTTCGGGACGGAGAACGGCGCGTTCCCGTCGACCTTCCCGGTGACGCCGTTCACGAGGAAGCGGAAGGGCTTCCCGCCGTACTGGTAGGCCGAGATCCACACCGGCAGGAGCGCGTTCTTGCAGGTGAGTCCCGACCAGGCCGTCGAGACCCGGAGGTTCCGCTGCGTGTCGCCCGGCACTTCTCCCGCACAGGCGGCGTAGATCTCCCGCGTCATCCGGTCGCTCGCCGCGGAGACGGCCTCGGGGAGGTCGACGGCGTACTCCTCGGCGAGGAAGCCCGAGAGGTACTGCGGGTCGTACGGGACGAGGCCCCCGGTCGGGAAGGGCTCGATCCCGCGGACGAGGCCGGGAGGGAGCCCCTTCGAGGCGGGGACGGGCACGTCGTCGAAGGCCTTCTCGAGGAAGCCCGAGGCCGGCTCCCAGCGCGTCCGCGTCTCGGAGCGCATCACGCGCCGGCCGTTCTCGACCGCCTCGACCTGGACCGTGTAGTGGAAGCCCGCCTCGGCGGTCCAGCGGTTGTGCGTGAGGGCGTCGAACGTCCAGAAAGGGACGTAGACCCCCTGCATCTCGGTGACGGAAGACTTCGTCTTCAGGTCGTTCGGCCGGAACCAGAGGCCCGAGACCCAGCTCCGAAAGCGCTGCGCGGCGGAGTTCCGGTCGACCTGGAACGGGAGGACGCCCGCGGGCCTCACGTGGTCCGACGCCGCCGGCGCCTCGACGACGGCCGGCGTCGCGCAGAAGGCGCAACGGGAGGCGGCGACGCCGGGGTCGAACGTCGTCGTCGCCCCGCACTTCGTGCACTTCACGCTCTTGCGTTCGGCCCCCCACCCGAGGCTGCGCGGCGCCTGGAGCGCCTCCTCGAGCGGCCGCTCGAAGATCTCCTCGGAGGAGGTGGGGAGGGCTGTCTCGCTTCCGCAGTAGGGACATTTCAGCGCCGCGGCACCGGGGTGCCAGACGACGTCCGCTCCGCAGGCGCCGCACGGGAATTTGCGCGCCTTCGCGGAGATGGGCTCCCCGCCCGTGGTCGGGCGGGGAGAAGGAATCGGCGGCATGGCAGCACGGGCGATGGACGACCCCGATCAGCGGGTCGGCGGCGGAGGGGGCGGCGGGGGAGCGACCCCCGGGTTCGTTCCCTCGAAGCCGGGGAACGTCTGGACCGGTGCCCAGCCGGCGGCGCCCGGGTGCCACGCGAGCGTCGACGGGGCGACCTGCCCGGCGGCGATCATCTGCTTCAGCGCCTCGTCGGTGTAGGGGCCGTAGGTCTTGCCGTCGATGGCGAGAGACCAGCGGGGCGCCGCGGGGGCCTGCGGCGGCGGGGGAGCGGCCCCGCCCGGGAGGGGCGGAGGCGCGGGCGCCGCGGTGGCGGGCGGGGCGGCCTGCGGCTGCATCATCGGCTGGAACGCCTGTCCCATGACGCCGCCGATCGCCATCCCGGCGCCGAGGCCGGCGCCTGCGCCGGCGAGCCCGCCGGAGGGGTTCGCCGCGGCGATCTTGATCGCCTCTGCGGCCTGCATCTGAGTGAACTGCCCCATCTTGTCGCCGAGGATGCCGAGCTTCGTCCGCTGGTCGATGGCCGCCTCGACTTCCTCGGGGAGGGAGACGTTCTCGATGAAGAACTTCGAGAGCTCGAGGCCGAAGCTGCCGAACTCGGGGCCGAGCTTCCCCCTTCCGAAGGCCGACAGCTCGTCGTACTTGGCGGCGATGTCGAGCGCGGGGATCTTCGATTCGGCGATCGCGTCGGAGAGCTTCGAGAGGATGATCGACCGGAGCTGGCCGGTGATCTCGTCCGTCGTGGTGAGACCCTGCGTTCCGACGATCGTGTTGAAGAAGACCTTCGGGTCGGCGACCTTCATCGCGTAGGTCCCGAAGGCGCGGATGCGGATCATCCCGAAGTCGGTGTCCCGCATCATGACGGGGTTCGTCGTCCCCCACTTCAGGTCCGTGTAGGTCCGGGTATTGAAGAAGTAGATCTCCGCCTTGAACGGGGACTGGAAGCCGTACTTCCACCCACGCAGCGTCGTCAGGATCGGGATGTTCTGCGTGGAGAGCTCGTACCGGCCCGGCCCGAAGAGGTCGGCGGCCTTCCCCTCGTTGATGAAGAGGGCGGCCTGGTTTTCGCGCACCGTCAGCTGTGCGCCCATCTTGATCTCCTGGTTGTAGACCGGGAAGCGGTAGACGAGCGAGTCGTCCGACTCGTCCAGCCACTGGATGATCTCGATGAACTGCGAGCCGATCTGCTGCTTGATGTTGTCGAGCAGGCCCATTCTTCTCCTCCTAAACCCGGGGGGGGACCAGTCTAGCGCGATGATACGTACGGGAGCGGAGAAGGGTTGGGTGGCCGCGACCGGGGGCAAGACGACGAGGGCCGGCGATGCCGGCCCTCGAGCGTCGTCAGCCGTTCCGGCGGGGCGGAGGGCCGCCCGGGCGGCGCGGGGGACCGCCGGCCGGAGATCCGCCAGGACGCGTCCCGGGACGAGGGCCGCCCGCCGGGCGCGGCGGGCCCGAGGGCCTGCGTGCCGGAGCGCCCGCCTGGCGCCGGACCTTGTCGTCGATGCGGGCGTTCATCTCGGCCTCGGTCTGGTTGCGCCGTTCGACCTTCTCCTTCGCGCGGGCCCGCTCGCCGGCCTTCTGGGCGCGGATCTGGGCGATCCTCTCGGCGATGGGGATCTCGAGCCGCTCCTGCGGCCGCTTCGTGTAGTCGAAACCGGGGAGCGTCACGCGCGGGAGACGCTTGCCGACGGCCCGCTCGATGGCGAAGAGGTCTCCCTCCTCGTCGGGTGCGACGAAGGTGAACGCATCGCCGGTCGCCTCGGCCCGGGCGGTCCGGCCAACGCGGTGGATGTAGTCGTCCGGGACGTGCGGCACGTCGAAGTTCACGACGTGGGAAAGCTCCTCGACGTCGATGCCGCGCGCGGCGATGTCGGTCGCCACGAGGACGCGGTACTTGCCGCTCTTGAAGCCGGCGAGCGCCTCGGTTCTCTGCGCCTGGGAGCGGTTCCCGTGGATCCGCTCGCACGCCACGTTCTGCTTCTTCAGGAAGTCGGCGAGGCGGTTGGCCCGGTGCTTGGTCCGCGTGAAGGCGATGACGCTCCGGATCTCGCCCCGAGAGAGAAGCTCGAGGAGGAGCTGCGACTTCAGCTCCTGCGCCACCGGGTAGACCGCCTGCGTGATGCCGATGGCCGGGGCCGACTTGCGCTCCAGGTTGATCGTCGCCGGGGCGTGGAGGATGTCGCGCGAGAGCTCGGCGATCGGGCCGGGCATCGTGGCCGAGAAGAGCAGGTTCTGCCGTTTGGCGGGGAGGTGCCTCAGCACGCGCTTGATGTCGGGGAGGAAGCCCATGTCGAGCATCCGGTCGGCCTCGTCGATCACGAGGACTTCCAGCCTGTCGAGCTTCGCGTAGCCGAAACGGAAGTGGTCCAGGAGGCGGCCGGGGGTCGCGACGATGATGTCGACGCCGGCGCGGAAGGCGTGCTCCTGCGGCCCCATGCCGACGCCACCGAAGACGGAAGCGCTCGTGAGCGGGGTGTGGACGGCGAGCTCGCGGGTGTGCTCGTCGATCTGGGCGGCGAGCTCGCGCGTCGGCGTGATGACCAGGACACGCGTGAACCCGCGCGGCTTCCCGATGAGGCGATGGAGGATCGGGAGCATGAAGGCGGCCGTCTTGCCGCTTCCCGTCATCGCGCAGGCGAGGAGGTCCTTGCCGGCGAGGGCGGGGGGGATCGCGTCGTACTGGATCGGGGTGGGCCGGGTGAAGCCCAGCTCCTTGACGCCGCGGAGGAGGTCGGGGTGGAGTCCGAAGGACGAGAAGGGCATTCCGAAATCACTTTCCGGCGGCCCGTGACCGCGCGAACCGTACACAGTCTCACGGACCCCCGCCGAAGTAAAGCTCGCCGCGCCGTGGCCGAGGCCACCCGCGCCACGCGGGAACCGGAAACGACCAGCCGTGGTGCCATACCGGACGTGGTGCCAGGCGTGCAATCGTGTATTGTTTACAACAATACACGATTGCACGCCTGGCACGAAAATGGGGGTTCCCGACCGTTGACGGGATGCGTCGTCTTACGGCGAGGGCAGGGCGGCGGGGTCGCCGAGGAGGAGGGCGGGGTCGACCCGGGCGCCGCGCCACCTCAGGCCGAAGTGGAGGTGTGGGCCGGTGACCCGTCCGGTGGCGCCGGAGAGTCCGAGGCGATCGCCTTTCGCCACGCGTTGCCCGGTCTTCACGTCGCGCCGGGAGAGGTGCATGTACATCGAGATCAGGCCCCCGCCGTGGTCGACGAAGACGCTCTTCCCGGCGAAGAAGTGGTGGGCGGCGAGGACGACGAGGCCCGCCTCGGCGGCCAGGACGGGCGTCCCGGTCGGTGCCCGGTAGTCGGCCCCTCCGTGCGCGGAGCGCGGCTCGCCGTTGAAGAGCCGCCGCTTTCCGAAGTTCCTCGGTGGCGGGGCGTTCCGGAGCGGGGAACCGAGAGGGAGAGAGAACGCCGGATTCGTCCGGAGGGAGAAGAGCGGAACGACCGCCTCCCGCTCGCGGTCCGCCCGGAGGCGGTTCTTCCTGGACAGGTGGACCTTCCCGGGATCGACCTCGAGCTTCTCTTCGGCGTAGGGCGGGGGGAGGACCCGGACCATTGCCATCTCGCGCCAGCCTTCCCCTTCGCGGAAGATCTCGAGCGTTCCCGCCTCTTGCCCGAGGTCGACCGGGTAGAAGCACGCCCCGTCGAGGGGTGGCCAGGTCTCGCGAGCGTCGCCGCAGCGCGTGATTCCCTCGCCCGCCCACCGGACGCCGCCGCCGGGGACCACCCCGACGGCGGAGGCATCTCTCGGTGTCGGAACGTCACCGAGGGCGACGACGGGCTGCGGGCTCGGGGGTCGCCCGGCCAGAGGCGCAGGCGCCTGGCCGAGGGCGGAAGGCGCGCCCACCGCGGCCGCGAGCAGGAGCGGCGCGACGAGCGGGAGCCTTGCAGCGGCGAGGTGCCTCATGACTTGGAAATGAACCCCCACGGCGAAGCCTGGCGCGAGGCCAGGTCGAAGACCCCCCGCCGGCCGGCGTCGATGCGCGAGGCCGGTCGGGCGACGGCGAGGAGCGTGTCGCGGTGCTCCCGCACGAGCGTCCTCACCGGGGCTCCGGCCGCCGCCTGAGCGAGGATCGGCCCCGACTCGAGCCCCATCTTTGCGAGGTACGCCTCCCAGATCGCCTCGTTCACCGGCATTCCCCGGAACGTCACGTTCGGCATCTTCCGGAAGGCGGCGTCGAGCTTCTTCAGCTTTCGCGCCAGCTCGTCGGGATCCTCGAGGACCTCGGTCTCGAACGGCGTGTGGGGTTTCGGGATGAAGGCGTTCACGCTCGGGACGAGGGTCCCGAGCCGCCCGAGCTTCCGCCCCTCCTCGAGCATCACGAGGCGCAGGTCGTCGACCATCCCCACGAGGTCGTCGACGTCCTCTTCCGTCTCGCCCGGGAGCCCCACCTGCAGATAGAGCTTCAGGTTCGTGAAGCCCGCCTTCGCGATGAGCCGCACCTTGTCGCGAAGCATCTCGTCGGAGACCTTCTTGTTGATGGCGCGTCGGAGCCGCTCGTTCCCCGCCTCCGGTGCGATCGCGAGGGACTTCTCTCCCTGCCGGGCGAGGATTGCGAGAAGCTCCTCGGAGAGCGCGTCGATCTTGATCGACGAGAGGGCGATGTGGTACCCGAGTCCCGAAAGGCCGTTCAGGATCGGGAGGATCTCGGGGTGGTCGGCCACGGCGGTCGCGATGAGGCCGACGCGGGACGTGAGCGGCCGGCACCGCTCGGCGACGGCGAGGATGCTCGAGGCCGGGATCCGCACCTGCGGGGCCATCGCGTAGGCCGCCCAGCAGAAACGGCACATCTCGGAGCAGCCGCGGGCCACCTCGATGAGGAGCTTGTCGGAAAGCTCGGTGTGCGGCGTCAGGATCGTCGTGTGGGGCGGCTCCCGCGTCGCTCCTTCCGAGCCGCGGAGCTGGTCGACGACGACCTTCCCCTCGTCCGCCCCCTCGGCGCGCTCGCCGTGGACGGCCGGAACATAGACGCCCTTGAGAGCGGCGAGCCGTTCGAGCCTGGCGGCCCGTGGGAGGTTCGCCCTCAGGACGTCGGCGATGCCCGGGACGAGCTTCTCGCCGTCGCCCATCGTGAACGCGTCGACGAAGGGCGTCAGGGGGAGCGGGTTGATCCGCGCGCAGTCGCCGCCCACGAGGACGATCGGGTCGCCATCGGTCCGCTCCCGCCGGTCGAGCGGGATGCGTGCGCCCGCAAGGAGCTGGAGGAGGTGGACGTAGTCCATCTCCCACGAGATGGAGAAGGCGACGAGGGGAAAGGCGGCGAGAGGCGTCTCGGTCTCGAGAGTCCGCGGCCCGCGCCGGCCGGGTTCGTCCGCCTCGAAGAAGAAGCGCTCGCACGACAGGTCCTCCTCTCGTTGGAAGAGGCGGTAGACCCACTGGAACCCCAGGTTCGACATCCCGATCTCGTAGGAGCTCGGGAAGCCGAGCGCGACCCGGTGACGTCCCGGGCGGCCAAACGCCTCCGTCGGCCGTTCGGCGCCGAGGAGCTTCTGGCGCCGCTCGGCGGGTGAGACGGGGGCGGCGGAGCGGCGGCGGATCATGATCTGGTCGTCCTGCGAGGACGTCTCATGCTACCCCGGCCCCCCGGAGGCCGAGGTTCTCGGGCCCGGCGAGCTCTCAACCGAGACGGAGGTCACGTCGAAGGAGCGCCTTCCGGTACGATTCCGCCCGGCGCGGAAACCTTCTTCGCGCGTTTGACGTTTCGGGGAGTGAGAGGAACGCCATGTATTACGTCATCGGGGGCGACGGACAGCAGTACGGACCGATCGACGAGGCGACGGTGCGCGGATGGCTCGGCGAAGGCCGGATCGCCGCGGCGAGCCTCTCCTTCCGGACGGGCGAGGCACAGTGGATTCCGCTGCGCGACCGGTCCGAGCTCGCGGACGTCCTCGCGGTGCCTTCCGCGGCCGTCCCGCCCGTCGGACCGCCCGCCGGCCCCATGCCGGTGACCTCTGACTCGCCGAAGGAGTGGCTCGTCGCGCTCCTCCTGTCGATCTTCCTGGGAATCTTCGGAGTCGACCGCTTCTACCTCGGGCACGTGGGGCTCGGCATCGGCAAGCTCCTGACGTTCGGCGGCTGTGGCATCTGGTGGCTCATCGACGTCATCCTGATCGCCGTCGGCAACGTCACCGACTCCAAGGGCCGGCCGCTCGTCAAGACCTAGTCCCGGGACCTCGCGAGCCGGCCCGCGACGAACTCCGCCGCCCGCTCCTCGGCCCAGTAACGGACCCGCAGCGGGCTCGTCCCGCCGATGAATCCGGTGTGCCCACCGTGCCGCGTCGCCACGAGGCGAACTGCGCCGGAGGCGTTCGCGGCCAGGCGGTCGAGGACCGTAGCCGGAAGAAACGGGTCGTCTTCGGCCGAAAGGCAGAGCGTCGGCGTGGTGATCCGGGCGACCCAGTGCAGCGAGCTCGACGTGTCGTAGTAGTGTTTCGCACCCCGAAAGCCGTGGAGCGGCGCGGTGACGGCGTCGTCGAATTCGAAGAAGGTCCGGGCCGACCGCATCCTCGCGACGTCGAAACGGGAAGCCGCCTCCGGGTGCCGGTGCAGGAGCTGCCGGGTCTTCTTCCTGAGGCCCCGCAGGAACGTCGCGGTGTAGACGGGCCCGAGCCCGGCTTCGAGCTTCCGGGCGCCCGCCTCCAGATCGTAGGGGACCGAGATCGTCGCGGCCGCGGCGACGTGGGGCTGGCCCGGGTTCTCGCCGAGCCACTTGAGGAGGACGTTGCCGCCCAGCGAGACGCCGATCGCCGCGTGCGCGACACCCGGCTCGGCGGCGACGAGGAACTTCACGAGGTGGTCGAAGTCGGTCGTCTCCCCCGAGTGGTAGAGACGAGCGGTCCGGTTCGGGAGGTTCCGGCCGAGATTCGGCAGATCGCGGGCGCAGGAGCGGAAGTTGAGAGCCACCGCGCGCAGGCCGCGCGACGCGAGCTGGGCGAAGAGGCCCTGGACATAGCACGAGTGGGCGCTTCCCTCGAGACCGTGCAGGAGGACGACGCGCGGCGCGCCGGCCGGGCCGTCGAGGTGGTCGAGGACCAGCTCGTCGCCGTCCGGGGTCGGAAGGACTTCCCGTCGAAGCGGGACGAGGAGCCGCGGGCGGGTCAGGCGGCCCCAGAAGGTCTGGACGTGCCGGTGGCCAAGGGCGGGGGCGGGTTCGAACGGAAGGTCGCTCTCTTCGTGGTGCATCGACGCGGCTCTCGCGGCAGGGAGAGTCTAGGGGAGCGGGGCGGCTAACATCCCGCTTCCATGCCGCGCCCCCCCCAACTCTCGCCGGCCGCCACGTCGATCAAGGGCTCCGTCTATTCGTCGGTCCTCCACCGCCTCGCGGCGTACGGGGGCGAGGTCTACCCGCTCCACGTCGGCGACACGTTCCTGGAGCCCGCGGACGGCTGCCGCATGGAGGACCTCACCGTCGCCGCGCATCCCGGAATGCACAGGTACGCGCCGCCGCAGGGCCTCCCGGCGCTCGTCGACGCCGTCGTCGACCGCATCCGCGTCCGAACCCGCGTCCCTGTCGAGAGGTCGAACGTCTTCGTCGCGGGGGGAGGGACGTCCGGGCTCGCGTCGGTCGTCGGGGCGATCGTCTCGCCGGGAGACGAGGTCCTGATCCTGGCTCCGCACTGGCCGCTCATCGAGGGGCACGTGAAGATGGCCGGCGGCGTTCCCGTCGACGTTCCGTTCTTCGGCGTGGCGGACTCGGCCTCGACGGCGGCCGCCGTCGTCGAGGCGGCGCTCTCGTCCCGCACGGTCGCCCTCTACGTCAACACCCCGAGCAACCCGACGGGGCGTGTCATTCCCCGGGCGTGGCTCGAAGCGCTCGTGGCCCTCGCCCGGCGGCACGACCTCTGGCTCCTGTTCGACGAGGTCTACGAGGACTACGTCTACCGGGGCGAGCACGTTCCGGGCCTGTCCCTCGCGCCCGAGCGCGCCTTCGCGGTCCATTCCTTCTCGAAGGCCTACGGCATGGCGGGAAACCGCATCGGGTACGTTGCCGGCCCCGCCGCGGCCATCGCCGAGGCGCTGAAGATCTCGACGCACACGGTCTACGCCGCCCCGACCGCCGCGCAGCTGGCGGCGCTGCGGATTCTCGAGGGAGCGGGAGACGCCTGGATCGCCCGAACGCGCGACGCGTACAGGAGCCTTGGGGAGGCGTCCGCCGACCGGCTCGGCGTGCCCCGGCCGGAGGGGTCGACGTTCCTGTTTCTCGACGTGGCGCCTCACCTCGACGCCCGCGGCCTGAACGGATTCCTCGAGGACGCCGCCGACCGCGGCCTCCTGCTCTCACCCGGTCCGAGCTTCGGGCCCTGCCCCACGCACGCGAGGATCTGTTACACCTCGGCGCCGCCGGACGTCGTCCTGCGCGGCGTCGAGGTCCTCGCCTCGCTCCTCGGGAAATAGGCCTGCTTCCCGGTGCTATCGTCGCCGCTCCGACCGGAGGAGAGGAGACCGATGGCGTTCGAGGCGGAGCGCGAGGACGGCGGGAGCCGGGCGGACCGGGGTGCCGCCCTCCTCGTCGTCGACGACAACGAGGACAACCGCGACCTCCTCTCGAGGCGCCTCGTCGCGTCAGGCTTCGCGGTGGCGGCGGTCTCCTCCGGCCCCGAGGCGCTCGCGGCGCTCTCCGAAGGGCGGTTCGACGTCGTCCTCCTGGACGTGATGATGCCGGAGATGGACGGGCTCGAGGTGCTGCGGCGCATCCGTGCCCGCTTCGGTGTCACGGAGCTACCGGTCATCATGGCGAGCGCGCTGGGCGAGAGCCGGGACCTCGTCGAGGCGCTCCGGCTGGGGGCGAACGACTACGTCACCAAGCCCCTCGACATGCAGGTCGTCCTCGCCCGTGTCGGGACGCAGCTCGCCCTCCGCCGGGCCAGCGAAGAGGTCAGCCGGCTCGCGGCTCAGCTCAAGGCGGCGCAAGAGCGAATCTCGACCCTCCTCGCGACGGGCGGAGAGGCGTTCCTCGACTTCGGCCGCTGGGCGCGGTCGATGGCCGAAGGGGTCGCCGGGACGCTCGGCGCCGGCGAGGTCTCCGTCTGGCTCCTGCAGGAGGAGACCTTCGTCGCGGTCGCCGCTTCGTCCGCCCTCCCTCCCGTCCCGGCGGCTGTCGCGCTCCTGCCGGCAGGGAAGGGCCTCCACGTTTCCGGTGCCCGCGCCGTCGCCCCGATCCGCGGCGCGCGGGGCGATCTCCTCGGAGCCCTCGTCGCGGACGGCAAAGGGGGCTGGGACGACGTCGAGCGGGGCCTCCTCCTCGGATTCGCGCACCAGCTCGGCGGGGCGCTCGAGCTCCACAGGATGAAGGAGCAGCTCGCGGCGGCCCGGCAGAAATCGTCGCGTTTCCCGGGTGCGACGGCGACGCTCGAGATCCTCTACGTCTGCCCGACCTGTTCGCGCTGCTACGGGTCGAATGCGCGTCAATGCGAGGACGACGGGACGCCCCTCTGCGAGCCGCGCAGCCTTCCCCACCGCATCCTCGACCGCTACCAGCTGGTCTGCGTCCTCGGCGAAGGGGGGATGGGGACCGTCTTCGAGGCGCACGACGAGAAGCTCGACCGCGTCGTGGCGGTGAAGGTCGTCAAACCGGAACACTTCCAGAACGCCACGGTGAGACGGCGCTTCGTCCAGGAGGCGCTCGCGATCGCCGCCATCCGGCACCCGAACGTCGTCGACCTCTTCGAATCGGGAGACCTCGGCGACGGGTCGATGTTCCTCGTCATGGAGCGGCTTCACGGCCGCGACCTCGCCGACCTCGTCCGGCTCTCCGGCTGCGGCGGACCGGCACAGGTCGCCACCCTCCTCCGGCAGGGGGCGGCAGCCCTCGGGGCCGCCCACCGGCAGGGAATCGTTCACCGCGACATCAAGCCCGAGAACGTCTTCCTGTGCCCGGAGGGAGGAGGCTTCCGCGTGAGGCTCCTCGACTTCGGCCTCGCCAAGCGGGTCGACGGCGACCGGAAGCTCACCCACAGCGGCCTCATCGTCGGAACCCCTGCCTGGATGCCACCGGAGCAGATCTCGGGCCGGGAGGTGGACGTGCGGACCGACGTCTACTCGTTCGCCGCCGTCTGCTACCAGGCCCTGGTGGGTCGGGGTGTGACGGTGGAGACCGACCTCGACCGGGTCTTCGTCGACGTCGTCAGGAACCCGCCTCCCCTCGTCTCGACCCTCCTTCCGGGGGTGCCGCCGCAGGTGGACGAGGGGTTCCGGGCCGCCCTCGCCAAGAATCCTGATGGTCGCCCGCGGGACGTGGAGGCGTGGGCCGAAGCGCTCGCAGCGGCCCTCGAAGGGCTCCCCGCCCGCGGGGCGGGCTGGGTCTTTCCGCCACCGGGCGGGCCCCTCCGAGGTACGACGGTCACGACGGTCATCACGGCTCGTCCCCCCGGTTGACCACCGGGCCTGCGAGCCTCGCCGGGGGGCGCGCTCTCCGGGGGGCGCTGTTCGCGGTCCCCCGGACCCCCCAGAACCCGTGAATCGGAGATCCCCCTCGGCGTCAGGCCGGGACACGCGAGACGCGCCCCCCGGACCCCCCAGACCCCCGATGACTGGAAAGGGACCACACGGTACCCACAGGGCTGCTAGGATCACCCCACCATGCACGTCGAGGTCCGAAAAAAGGGTGACGTCGTCGTCGCCGACCTGACCGGAAGGCTCGTTGGCGGTGTCGGGGACGAGATCCTGCGCGAGGTCGTGAACGAGCTCCTGGCCGAGGGGTGGAAGAAGATCCTCCTCAACCTCTCGGGGGTCCAGGTCGTCGACAGCGCGGGGATCGGCGAGCTCGTCGCGAGCCACAAGCTGTGCCATTCGTTCGGGGCCCAGATGCGCCTCCTCCGCCTCCCGAGGAGGGTGAAGGAGACGCTCCACCTGGCGGCCCTCCTTCCCGTCTTCCACGTCTACGAAGACGAGAAGGGCGCCCTGCACGACCTGGCCGCTCCGCCGTCGGCCTGAAGGTCGAGGGTCCGGGGGCCTGCCCGGAGCGCCTCCCTACGGCACCTTCGGGCCGAGCGGCTGGACCAGCGGCACGCCGGCGGCGGCGAGGAGACGGCTCTCGAGGGTCTTCGCTGTCTCGGCGACGGATGCCTGTCGCGCGAGGTCCGCGGGAGACACCTCCACCACGGGATTCGGGACGACCTCGACGCTCGCCGTCCGGGTCTCGCCGAAGGCGGCCAGCCCGATGCCGTAGCGCCCCGGCGCCACGAGCGGCCCCTCCTTCGACCCCCAGAGGACCGCCTTCGGGACGAGTGACGGCTTCAGGCCCCGCAGGTCCCACGAGAAGCGGTTCAGGCCAGCGACCGGCTCGAGGGGCTTCTCCACCCGGCTCTCCGCCTCTTCCACGGCCTTCTCGTCGCGTTTCTCGCTCGTGAAGCTGCCCAGGACCCTCTCACCGTCCCGAATCTCGAGGGAGACGACCTCGGCGTCCTTCGGCGCATCCTTCAACCGGAACGAGATCACCGCGCCGGGAGGAGGGTTCTGTCCCGCCCCTTTCGGAGGTTTCGCCGGGTCGCCACCGCCCTGGAACCGGATGGTGTCTCTCGGTGCGAAGAGGTGCACCTTCGACGCGGCCACGTCGCTCCTCCACTGCCGCAGCGGCGAGAGGTCGTCCAGGATCCGGAAGGCGCGCCCCTGCGTCGCGACGACGAGGTCGCCGGCCTTCACGACGAGGTCCCCGCCCTTCACGGCGAGGTCGGTGACCGGCACGACGGGGAGGTTCCGCTGGAACCTCCTCCAGCCCTTCCCGTCGTCCAGGGAGACGAAGAGACCCGTCTCCGTCCCGGCGAAGAGAAGGCCTCTCTGCTCCGGGTCCTCCCGGACGACGCGCGTGAAGGCGTCGCGGGGAATGCCCGCGTCGATCCGCGTCCAGGTCGCCCCGTACTCGGCCGTCTTCCAGACGTGCGGCGTGAAGTCGCCCAGCCAGCCCTTTCAAGGTGGTAAAGTATTGTAAACTGGTGACTTACCGTAAGAACAGGCGCTTGCCATTGGCTTTCCGGCCTTCGTGACGGGCAGCTTCAGTTCTTCCCAGACGCGGAAAGTCACTCACCATGCGGGTTGCGGCCGCCGACCACAAAGGAAATGGTCACCTTGAAAGCGCTGGTCGCCCAGCTTGTAGAGCGTCCCGGCGAGGTACGCCGTCCCGGCGGCGTGGGGAGACGCCTCGATCGAGTTCACCTGGGTCCATTCCGGGAGCCCTTTCGGCGTGACGTTCTTCCACGTGGCCCCACCGTCGCGCGTCACCTGGACGAGGCCGTCGCCGGTGCCGGCCCAGAGGAGCCCTGTCTGGGGCGGGGACTCGGCGAGGGTGAAGATCGTCCCGTCGACCTCGACGCCGGTGTTGTCCTTCGTGATCGGGCCGCCCGAGGAACCCTGCTTGCCCTTGTCGTTCCGCGTCAGGTCGGGCGAGATCTCCTTCCAGCTCTGCCCCTCGTCCCTCGACTCGAGGAGGACCTGTGCGGCGTGCCAGAGAACGTTCGGGTCGTGCCGCGAGACGAGGATCGGCGCGTTCCACTGGATGCGGTACTTCAGGTCGCTCGCGGGGCGGCCGATGGCGAGCTGCGGCCAGGCGGTGATCTCGCGCTCCTCGCCCGTCCGATGGTCGTAGCGGGTCATCGACCCGCCGTAGCAGCCGGCGTAGACGACGTCCGGCTCGCCCGGCTTCGGGGCGATCCAGCCGCTCTCGCAGCCGCCGACGGAGTGCCACTCCTCGCGCCCGATCTCCCGCCCGCGAGTCCGGCTGGCGATCGCCACCGTCGTGTTGTCCTGCTGGGCCCCGTAGACGCGGTACGGGAAGCGGTCGTCGACGGCGACCCGGTAGAACTGCCCGGTCGGCTGGTTGTCGATCGACGACCACGTCTTTCCGCCGTCGTACGCCACGTACGCGCCGCCGTCGTCCCCCACGACCAGGTGAGCCGGGTCGTCGGGGTCGATCCAGAGGTCGTGGTGATCGCCGTGGGGCGTCGGGATCGAGGCGAAGCTCTTCCCGCCGTCGACCGACTTCCAGAGCTGGACGTTCGTGACCCAGACGGTGTCTGCGCTCTTCGGGTCGGCAAAGACGCCCGTGTAGTACCAGGCCCGCTGGCGCAGGTCGTTCTCCTCGTTCACCCGCTTGAAGCTCTCCCCGTAGTCGTCCGACCGGAAGAGACCGCCCTTCTCCGCCTCGACGAGCGCCCAGACGAGCCCGGGCTTCGCGCCGGAGGCCGCGACGCCGACCTTTCCCCAGGTCCCGTCCGGGAGCCCCTTCGTCAGCTTCTTCCAGGTGTCGCCGCCGTCGTCCGAACGGAAGAGGCTGCTCCCGGAGCCGCCCGAGACGAGCTCCCAAGGGCGCCTCACGACCTGCCAGAAGCCGGCGTAGAGGATTCGCGGGTTCGACGGGTCGAGGACGAGGTCGCTCGCTCCGGCCGCGGCGTCGACGAAGAGGACGCGCGTCCACGTCTTTCCGCCGTCCTTCGTCCGGTAGATCCCGCGCTCCTCGTTCGGCCCCCAGACCTTTCCCTGCGCCGCAACCCACGCCACGTCGGGGTCCTTCGGGTGAACCCTCAGCGCCGAGATCCGCTGCGTGGCCGCCAGGCCGGTGTGCTTCCACGCTCGCCCGGCGTCCGTGGAGCGCCAGACGCCGTCGCCGTGCGAGACGTTCCCGCGGATCGGCGCCTCGCCCATCCCGGCCCAGACGACGTTCGGGTCCGACTCCGCGACCGCCACCGCGCCCACGGAACCGGCCTTGAAGTCCTTGTCGGAAACCGCGTCCCAGCTCGTCCCACCGTCGTTCGTCTTCCAGACGCCGCCCCCGGTTCCGCCGAAGTAGTGGACGTTGCGCTGCCCGCGAACCCCGGTGACCGCCGTGACGCGGCCTCCACGGAACGGCCCGATGCAACGGAACCGCATCCCCTCCATCCGGCTGTCGAAGGACGGTTCCTTCGGCAGCGCGGCGGTGGACCCGATGGAGGACAGCGGCGTAGTGGCGAGGACGAGGCCGAGTGCGGGGATGCATCTCGCGGTTCGCGTCACGGGAACCTCCGCGAGGACGATACCTTTCCCGGAGTGGGCGAGGAGGCGCCGCGGCGCGGCGATCAATCCGGGATGGCGAACAGCGGCGTAGAGGGCGGCGAGGGGCAGGCAGGATGCCCCCGGGAGCAGGACGAAATGGAAAACCAGGTGTACGGCAGGAATGACCCGGGCGACGCGGTCGCCAGACAGATCCGGTTCGACTGGGCCATCCGGCAGTACCGCCTGGGCTTGATGGACATGAAGGAGGCGGCGCTGGCCGCCCGCGTTCCGGTGACGGGCTTCGCGTCCGCCGTCGAGCTCGAGGTCACCCGCCCGCTTCCCGGGCGGCCTGTGCCCGCTCCGGCGCAGAGGGGATGGGAGGCGGCGCGGCCCACCTGGACCGCGCCGCTCCGTCTTCCCGTTACGGCTGAAGCTCGGACGTAACGACCGCGCCGCCCATCTGCGGCAGCGTCGTCGACGTCTTCACGACCTTGCGGGTCGCCTTGTCGACCCAGAGCGTCGTCGCTCCGGGTTCCCCCTCGGCCGATGTGAGCTCGACCGTCCAGGCCTGGAACGTCCCCGCGGCGACCTTGACCTCCTCGGCCCCGGTCACCTTCGCCTGCTTGAGCGCGGGCTTCTGCCTCTGGACGTCGAAGTTGCGGAACGTCGCCTGGTACCCCTCGGCGAGGGGGAGCGCGGCGATCGAGACGTGGGCAACGTTCCCGTCGGCGAAGAGCGGGCCGCCGAGGTCGACCGAGATCGGCTTCGGCTCGGCTCCCATCGCCATCGTCCCGGTCGCCTTGCCGCCGGCGAACGCGAGCTCGATCGTCATCGGGCCCTGCTTGATGACCCGCTTCACCGGGATGAGCGTCCCCTTCTCGACGGTGGTCGTGTCGACCGCCTCTCCCATCGGCCCCTTTGCCGTGTCAGTGACGACCCAGGTGCTGCCCTCCTCCTTGACGACGCGCGTCGAGGAGAGCTGCATCGTCTGGGGGCCCGCGGCGATCGTGCCCGCGTAGCTGGAGGTCCCGGCCGCGAGGTCGGCCACCGGCTTCGGGGCGCCGACGGCGGCCGCGTCGACCTTCTTCGCGAGGACGACCGTCTTCGGGTCGACCGTGATCTCCTTCAGCCGGGCGACGACCTCGGGCGTTCCGCCCTCCTGGAACCGCCCGCCGAGGTGCTTGGCGAGGAAGGCCTCGGAGGCGGCCATGGCCGCCATGTTGTTGACGGGGCGAGCGAAGCCGTGGCCTTCGTCCGGGGCGCAGATGTACTCCACCGGGAAACCGCGGTCCCGGAGGGCGATGACGATCTGGTCCGACTCGGCCTTCTTCACGCGCGGGTCGTTCGCTCCCTGGATGACGAGGAGCGGCCGCGAGATCTTCGTGGCGGAGTTGAGCGGCGAGGCGGCCTCGAGGAGCTTCTTCCCCTCGGGAGTGTTCGGGTTTCCCATCCGCTCGTGGAAGATGATCCGAATCGCCTCCCAGTAGGGCGGGATCGTCTCGAGGAGAGTCAGGAGGTTCGACGGACCGACCATGGAGACGCCGGCCGCGTAGACGTCGGGCGTGAAGGTGAGGCCGGCGAGGGTGGCGTAGCCGCCGTAGGAGCCGCCCATGATGGCGACTTTTTTCGCGTCGGCGATCCCCTCCTTCACGAGGTGCTTGACGCCCCACGTGATGTCGTCCTGCATCTTCAGGCCCCACTGATTGTTGCCGGCGTTCAGGAACTTCTTCCCGTACCCGGTGGAGCCGCGGAAGTTCGGGGCGAGGACCGCGTAGCCGCGGTTCGCGAGCCACTGGGCGTAGTTGTTGAAGCCCCAGCCGTCACGTGCCCAGGGGCCGCCGTGCGGGAAGACGACGAGGGGAAGGCCTTTCGCCGGGACGCCCTTCGGGAGGGTGAGGTAGGCCGGGATCATCAGCCCGTCGGACGAGGGGTAGCGGATCGGCTTCATCTCCGCCATGTGCTCGCGCGGGATCCGCTCGCGGGAGACGTACTCGACGGAGAGCTTCTTCGTCTTCCGGTCGAAGAGGTAGCGCGTGCCGGGGTCGACGTCGGAGTAGGCCGTCACCATCCAGAGCCTGTCGTCGGCGGTGGCGCCGGCGGGGATGATCTCCCGGTTCGGGAGCTTCTTCTCGAGGAGGCGGTAGTCGGCCTCCCACTCCTTGTTCCGGAAGTAGATGTGCGTCTTCTCGTCCTCGTAGGACGTGGCGGCCAGCTCGTCGGTCGCCTCGGAGAAGATGGCGTCGCCGAAGTCGACGCGCCCCTTCGGGTCGGTCTCGACGGCTTCTTCCTTCCCTGTCGCCGGGTCGAAGAGGAGGAGGCCGGCGAGGTCCGGCGCGCCCTTGTTCGACTCCATGTAGAACCGCTTGCCGTCCTTGTGGAAGCGGACGGGGCCGCACGACTCGAAGACGCTGCAGGAGTAGATCTTCGTGAGGCTCTCCGTGTCGACCCGGAGGATCTCCGTGTCGCCGTTGTCGGCGATGCGGGAGCCGAGGCGGAGCTGGCCGGTGAGGTCGAAGACCCAGCCCGAGATCTTCTCGGTGTTCTTGCAGAGGAGGGTCCGCTCGCCCGTCGAGATCTTCACCTTGTAGAGGTCGTGCCAGGCGGCGTCCCGGTCGTTGAGGCCGACGAAGACGACGTCGGGGTCGGTCTTCGGAACGTCGTAGATCAGCGCGCGCGCCCCCTTCGCGGCGGTCAGGTTGCGGGGGGCCGGTGCGTCCTTGCCGGCCTCGGCCGTCGCGGCCGGAGCGACGGCCCAGACGTTGAAGTTCTCGTCGCCGTCGTTGTCCTTGACGAACAGGATGTACTTGCTGTCGCGGCTCCAGAAAAAGCCGGCCACCGGGCGCTTCGGCTCGGCGGTGACGAGGCGGGCCTTGGAGTACGGATCGCCCGTCTTCTTCACCCAGACGTTGCGGGTCTCCTTCCAGGGCTTGAGGAAGGCGGTCCACTTCCCGTCGGGGGAGAGCTGGGCGCCGGCGATCTCGGGGTTGCCGAAGAAGAGCTCGCGGTCGAGGACGGGGGGGACGCCCACGTGGGCCGTGGCCTTCGCCGCGGGGGCCTTTGCTGCCGGGGCGGGCTTCGCCGGGGCGGCGGCGGGGGTCTGGGCGAACGCGGCCATCGGGACCGCGAGGGCCGAAACGAGAACGAGCCGCGCGAAGCGCGGCCGGAACGACGGCTGGAACATCTCAGAGGCCTCCTTGCCTTCGGAAAAGTGTGGAATCACCCTGGAGGGAATGTACGTCGCCTGACCGCGGAAGTTCCCGCGGGAGGTGAAGACGGCGTCGCCCCGGCGGGGTAAGTGATCAGGCGGGCCGACTTCGCCCACGTGAGGTAGCTCCAGGCCCACTGCACGAGGACGAGGACCCGATTGCCGAACTGGACGATGTAGAGGAGGTGGATGAAGAGCCAGGCGAGCCAGGCGAGGTACCCGCCGAACCTCAGCCCCGCGACCTCGGCGACCGCCGAGGCCCTCCCGATCGTCGCCATGCTCCCCTTGTCGGAGTACCGGAACGGCCCCCCGGCGCGCCCCGCGAGCCGCGCCCGGATCGTCCGCGCCACGTGCCGCCCCTGCTGCATCGCGACCGGGGCGACGCCCGGGAGCGGCTTCCCCGACTGGTGCGTGAAGAGGGCGAGGTCCCCGACCACGAAGAGCTCCGGGTGCCCCGGAAGCGTCAGGTCGGGCTCGACGGCGACCCGTCCCGCCCGGTCCGTCCCGGCGCCGGCCGCCGCGGCGAGGGCGCGTCCGAGAGGCGAACCCTCGACCCCCGCGGCCCAGAGGACCGTCCGCGCCCTCACGACCTCCTGCTCCTCACCACACCGGAGAGTGACGCCGTCCTCGCGGACGTCCGTCACGAGGGTCTTCGTGCGGACCTCGACGCCGAGCCGGGCCAGGTCGCGAGCGGCCCGGGCGGAGAGGGCGGGGGCATAGGCGCCCAGGACCCGGTCGGTTCCCTCCACGAGGAGGATCCGCGCCGCGGAGGGGTCGATCCGCCGGAACTCGTCCCGGAGCGTGTGCCGGGCGATCTCGCCAAGGGCCCCCGCCAGCTCCGCCCCCGTGGGCCCCGCCCCCACGACGACGAACGTGAGTTGCGCGCGCCGCCGCGCCTCGTCCTCCTCCCGCTCCGCCGCCTCGAAGGCCGAGAGGATGCGGGCGCGAATGCTCGTCGCATCCTCCAGGGTCTTCAGGCCCGGAGCGCGCACCTCCCACTCGGGACGGCCGAAATAGGAGTGCCGGGCGCCCGTCGCGAGGACGAGGGAGTCGTACGGCACCTCCCCGTCTTCGAGCAGGAGCCGGCGGCCGACGACGTCGACGCCGGACGCCCCGGCGAGGACGACCCGGACGTTCGGCTGCCGCTTCACGAGGGCGCGCAGCGGTGTGGCGATGTTCGCGGGAGAGAGGCCTCCCGTCGCCACCTGGTAGAGGAGCGGCTGGAAGAGGTGAAAGTTGCGTCGGTCGACGAGCGTCACGTCGACCGGCGCGCCGCGCAGCGCGCGGACGAGGGTGAGGCCGGCGAAGCCCCCTCCGACGACGACGATCCGGGTCCGGCGGGACTCGGGCGATGTCACGGACCCTCCGCGTCGCCGTCGTGGGCATCGATGCCGAGGAGGGATGCGAGGGCGGTGCGGCAGGAGGCGGAGCCGGCGGCCTGGAGCGCGCGCCGGGCGGCCTGGCCCGTGTCGGTCCCGGCCGCTCGCGCGATCCCTGCCGCTACCGGCTCGCCGGGCTTCAGGCGCGACCGGTCGCACCCCCGGTCCTGCAGGGTCGCCAGGAGGTCCGGGAAAGGGTCGATGCCGTGGGCGAAGAGAGCGGGGAGAAGCGGCTCGGGGACGCACCCGCGGGAGAGGGCGGCCGCCAGTTGCGAGCGCCCCAGCTCCTCCGCGCGCGCCGGGGCCAGCTCGAAGAGGGCCTCGAGGGGGGAGACGCCGAACGGCAGGGTCACCGCGGCGAGGCGGGCGAGCGCCTCGAGCCCCTCGTCGCCGAGCGGCCCGAAGAGCGCGGCGAGCTCGGCCGGGGGCTGGCAGGCGGGGCAGCTTTCGAGGAGGGCCGTCACGAGCGACTCGGCCGAACCCGGATCCGCAACGCGCGCCAGGGCGGTGGCGGCCTCGAGACTCGCCGCGGGGACCTCGCGTGCCCGGCGGAGCGCGGCGCGAAGGGGCTCGCTGGCGCGGACGCGCTCCGGGTCGAGGGCCCGGGCGAAGGCGCCCGCGTCGCCGTCGTCGACGTCGAGCGGGACGAGGCCTCGCGTCCACGCCTCCGCCGCCACGCGGTCGCCGGCCGCCGCGTCGAGGCGCGCCAGGGCATCGAGCCAGACGCCCCGCTCGGACGGAGCGACCCTTCCCGACGAAAGCTCCCGCTCGAGACAGGAGGCGAGGCGGGCCGAGCCCGCGGGGAGCTTCCCGAGGACGACCCGCCGGAAGACCGGCGCCAGCTCCCGTTCGGCGAGGATCTCGACGACGTCCTCCTCGCTCGCCGTTCCCCGGAGCGCGCGACCCAGCTTCAGGTCGAGCCTCAGTTCCGGGGGCGCTGAGGACGACCGCGCGAATTCGCCCAGAAGGCCGATCCGCTCCCGCGAGACGAAGACCGGGTCCTCGTCGTCGCCCAGGTCGAGCGCGGCAAAGTGGACGATGGCGAAGAGGTTGCAGTAGCGGTCGAGGCTGCTGTCCCCGTCGGCCTGGAGAACGGGCGAGCCCGAGAGGGTGCAGGCGGACGGGTCGCGCGAGGCGGAGCGGGCGCCGGCGAAGAGCTCGGTGAAGAGACCCATCCACGTGCGCGGCGAGAGGGAGCGGTCGGCGATGAGGCCGAGGAAGCCGAACGCCGCGAGGTGGGGTTGCCTCAGGACATCGGTCCCGAACAGGGTCGGGTCGAGAGGAAGGCCCACGAGCGGGCCGATGGCGAGGGCGGAAGCCCGAAGGCCCGCGTCGGGCGAACCCTGCGCGGAAAGAAGAGCCTGCGCGAGACCGCCGCGCGCCTCGACCGCTCCGCCCGGCTCCGCGTCTCCACGCGCCAGCCCGGCCGGAGACGGTGAAGCCTCGAGGGCCGCCTCGGAGAGGCGCGCCAGGGCGAGAAGCCCCGCGGCGGACGGGGGCCCGGCCGTGCAGTCGAGGAGCGTCCGGGCGAATCGGCTTGCCGGCGCGTGGAACCGCAGCTCGTCGAACGAGCCCGAGAGCGCGTCCTCCAGGTTCCCCGCGAGGAGCTCGTCGGCGATTTCGGGTCTCTCCCGGACGATCCGGTCGATGCGCGCCCTGTCGACGGCCGTGACGAGCTCGGCGAGCTCGAGCGTGAACGCCTCGTCGGGAAGGGAGACGTCCCCCCCTCCGCACCGGATGCGACGGCCTCGGCAACGGCCGGGAGAGCCCACGCGGGGGCCTCGGCCGGCGAGGCCGAGAGGAGGGCCCGGGCCGCGACGCGCCGGAGCCAGGAAGGGCCACCGTCTTCGACCCGTTGTTTCAGCTGCCCCAGGAGGGCGTCGCGTGCGTCTGGACGGAGTGCCCAGAGGAGGGTCGGCACCGCCTTCGCCCCTTCCAGCGCCGCCGGCTCGCCGTCCGCAACGCGACAGAGCCGCTCGAGGGCGCCGGACGGGTCCTCGATCGCCCGCTCGAGGTGCTTGGAAACGGGCGCCCCGGGGAGGAGCGCGAGGTCGGCCCAGTCGGCCCCCGTGGCGCGCGGCCCGAGTCTCTCGAGCCGGCGGAGCTGCTCGACGACGCGCGCGGCGGCGGCCGGGTCCGAGCCCTCCTCGAGCGGCATCCCCCCGCGCGAGATCTCGGTGAGGTGGACGTCGAACCGGGCGGACTCCCGCCCGTCGAGGCCGAGGAGCCCGCCGTCGGGAAGCGGGAAGAGCTCGTTCCACGGGCCGAGCGGCGCCGATCTCGCGAGGCGCCCGTTTCCGTCGAAAACCTCCGCGACGGCGAGCGGCTCGCCCCAGCTCTCGCCGCCCGTGGAGGGGGCGGTCCGGACCGACACGCGGAGGATCCCCTCCGGGTGGTGGAGGAGGAGCCGTGTGCGTCCTTCGCCGCAAGCTTCGAGCGGGTCGAGAACGACGCCCGGATCTCCCGGCCCGACGCGCGTCGCCGCCTCGCCCCGAGGGCCGGAGAAGAGGACCATGGCTCCCCCGGCACCGATGAAGACCCGCGGCGACGAGGGGCGGCCCACCCGACGCCGCACCTCCGCGACGGGAAACGCCGCGATGGACGTCGCTCCGTCGGGGGCGACCTGGACGACGCGGAAGAGCCCTTCCTCCCGCCGGAGGAGCCAGGCCTCGTCGCCGAAGAATGCGGGCTCGGAACCGCGCAGCGCCGTCGTGGCCACGGTGGTGCGGACCGAGCCGTCGGCGAACCGGAACACGTACCGCGCCTCCACCTGCCGCTCCTCGCCCCGGCGGCCGAGCCTGCGGCGGAAGCCGTCGGGGGTCGGCGCGGTGACGCGAGCACCCGAGTCGGCGACGCCCAGGACGTGGCCTTCGTCGCCGAGCGGGAAGGCGGCGCGGTGCGAGCCCTCGGGGTCGCGCAGGACGAGCCTCCGGGCCAGGGGCTCCACTGTCCATACGAGGCCTCCCGGCGTCACGCCGAACGCCGGCTCGAGGCGGCCCCGCGGCACCGGCGCCGCGGTCGCACCGGGCGCAACCAGCGCCCCGAGGGCGAGGAGAGCCGCCGCGCCGAGGCGGAGCGCGGAGAGGGCGCTGGTGCGAAACGGGGCGTGAGGAGCCGGCACGGGCGAATGAGAGCATAGACGCCGGGGTGCTTCGGTCGGTCGTATTGCGTGCCGCGTTGCGGCGCAACGCCTTAGACTCGGGCGTCCGTCCGAACGCCCCCGGACGAGGAGGTCTCCGTGGCCGAAGCCAACCCCATCGCCGCTCTCGCAACGGAAGGGATCGAGGTCCTCGGCCCGATCGGTCCGCAGTACGACGAGATCCTCACGTCCGAGGCGCTTCGCTTCGTCGCTTCCCTCCAGCGGACGTTCGGCGCGCGCCGCGAGCAGCTGCTCGCCCGCCGCGTCGAGGCGCAGAAGAAGATCGACTCCGGCGTCCTCCCCGACTTCCTCCAGGAGACCGCGGAGATCCGCGAGGGCGACTGGAAGGTCGCCCCGATTCCGCCGGGGCTCGAGGACCGGCGCGTCGAGATCACCGGTCCTGTCGACCGGAAGATGGTCATCAACGCCCTCAACTCGGGAGCGAGCGTCTTCCTGGCCGATTTCGAGGACGCGAACTCGCCGACGTGGGCGAACTGCGTCGAGGGGCAACGAAACCTTCGCGACGCCATCGACGGGACGATCGACTACCGCGCCCCCGAGACCGGCAAGGAGTACCGGCTGAACGAGAAGACCGCGATCCTCATGGTGAGGCCGCGCGGCTGGCACCTGCTCGAGAAACACCTCCTCGTGGACGGCGAGCCCTGCTCGGGAAGCCTCTTCGACTTCGGCCTCTACCTCTTCCACTGTGGCAAGCGGCTCCTCGCGAAAGAGGCGTGGCCCTGCTTCTACCTCCCCAAGCTCGAGCACCACCTCGAGGCGCGCCTCTGGAACGACGTCTTCGTGAAGGCGCAGAAGGACCTCGGGATCCCGAACGGGACGATCCGCGCGACGGTCCTCATCGAGACGATCCTGGGCGCCTTCCAGATGGACGAGATCCTCTGGGAGCTGAAGGACCATTCGGCGGGCCTCAACTGCGGCCGCTGGGACTACATCTTCTCGTTCATCAAGAGGCTCGGGCGCCTCCCCGGGTTCCTCCTCCCCGACCGCGGCCTCGTGACGATGGAGAAGCACTTCCTCGCCTCCTACGTCACGCTCCTCATCCGCACCTGCCACCGCCGCGGCATTCACGCGATGGGCGGAATGGCGGCGCAGATCCCGATCAAGAACGACCCCGCCGCGAACGAGGTGGCCCTCGCGAAGGTGAAGGCCGACAAGCTGCGCGAGGTGAAGGCGGGTCACGACGGGACGTGGGTGGCCCATCCCGGCCTCGTCCCGATCGCGCTCGAGATCTTCGACGCGGGAATGCCGCAGCCGAACCAGATCGCGACCGCAATGCCGGCCGCGGCGATCACCGCGAAGGACCTCCTCACCGTCCCCGAGGGGCCGGTCACCGAGAAGGGGCTCCGGCAGAACCTGAACGTCGGGATCCTCTATCTCGAGGCGTGGCTCCGCGGGAACGGCTGCGTCCCGCTCTACAACCTGATGGAGGACGCGGCGACCTCCGAGATCTCGCGGACGCAGGTCTGGCAGTGGCTGAAGAACCGCGTCACGCTCGCCGACGGCCGGACGCTCACCCCCGAGCTCTACAGCCAGGTCTTCGACGAGGAGGTCGGCGCCGTCCGCGCGCGCCTCGCGGAGGAAGGGGTCGGCGCGGGGCGCTACGAGCTCGCGGCGCAGCTCTTCGACCGGATGATCCGGAGCGAGGAGCTGCCGGAGTTCCTTACCCTGTCGGCGTACGAAGAGCTGATGAAGCTGGGGTTGTAGGGCACTTGAGGCCGACCTGGGGGCGTGTGGCCCTCTTCTCATTCGCCCTTGGCGTCCTCGTTCTCGTCGTTCCAGTCCAGGGCGTCCTCGACCGGCTCGGCAGCGCCGGCGACCTTCCCCCCTCGAGCGGAGCGGCCTCGTACGACGATGCGGCCATCAGCCTCGTGCGAGGTGGCTCGTGGTGGCGTGTCGAGCCGGACTACTCGTACTTCCTCGTCATGCACGACCGCGTCGCCGCGGGCGCAAGAGGCCTGCCCGTCCTCGTCTCGACGTACGGCCCCTGGGGATTCGTCTACCGTGGCTGTACGCTGGCGACCTACGTTCTCACTGTCGCGGCGTGGCTGTTCCTGGGGGTGTCCTTCGCCGGCGTAACGTAGCTCGCCTCGCGCGGGACTTTCGAACCGGTCCGGCACGATGGTCTTCTGGCTGGCCGCGCTGCTCGCCGGAGTGGCCGCCCTGCCGCGGGAGCTGACGCTCCTCCTTCTGCCCTCTGGCCTCGCAGCCGGGGGAGCCGACGAAGAGGGCACGGGAGCACGCGTGGCGCGTTTCCTCGCGTGCGCCGGTGCGGGTCTGGCCGCACTCGTCAAGCACAATGCGTTTGCCCTCGCGCTGATCGCTCTCGGCGTCCTCGTCGCGAGACGAGTCGTGACGGGACGCCGGCCAGGCTGGGAGCCGCTCGCCTTTGCCTCCGCCGTCGTGGGGTTCTGGCTCCTCGCGGGGCAGCGTTTCGCCGACCTTCCATCCTACCTCGCGTCCGCATTCGCGATCGTCGCATCCTACACCGAAGCGGCGTCCATCCCGGTCGAGCCGGGCACCACCGGCGCCCTCCCCGCAGTGACGCTCCTCGTGGTCATCCTCGCGCTGGAGGCCCTCGCGGTATATCGGCGACGCGACCGATCCGCAGTCTTCGAGGCGCTGGGGACGGCGGCTGTCGCTCTCGTCCTCTTCAAGTCGGGCGCTGTGCGGGCCGGCAATCCGGAGCACCTTGAGATCGCCGTGGCGGGCCTGTCGGCCTTCGCACTCCTTCGCCTCCCCTCGTGGGCCGTGGCCTTCGGGCGGGAGCGACGTGCACCGCGTGTCGTCGCGCTGGGGTCCGGAATAGCGGCCCTCGTTCTCGTTCCGCTCGTGCCGTTCGGCGAGCTGGGGCGACAGGTGTCGGCGGTAGCCCACCCGCTCGAAGCGAAAAGGGCAAGCGACGCTCGACACACCGCGGACATCGAGGCGATCCGCAGGCGGAACCCACTCCCGCTGATACCGGGCACCGTCGACCTCTTCGAGAATCGGCAGTCGGTCGTCTTGGCCCACGGACTCGATTACCGGCCGCGCCCGGTCTTCCAGAGCTATCTCGCCACGGGGGGATACCTGTCTCTCCTGAACGCGCGTCACCTCGCCGGACCGCGCGCCGCCGGGCGAGTCCTTTTCGAGGTGTGGTCGATCGACGGCCGCCTTCCAGCACTCGACGACAGCCTCGCCTGGCTCGAGCTCCTCCGCCGTTACGATGTCGAGGCCGTTTCCGAGCAGTTCGCGCTTCTCAGGCTCCGGGAGGTCCCGAGACGCCTCGATCTGTCCCCCGCCGGCGTGGAGACGCGTCGGTTCGGAGAGGAGACGCCGGTTCCCCTTGGGGCTGAGGCGGCCATCTGGGTGACGGCGCGCGTGGAAACGACCACGATGGGGCGGGTGTCCGCCCTCCTCTACAAAGTCCCCGAGCTTGAGGTGCGCCTCAGGATGGTGGACGGTCGCGTGACGCGCTGGCGTTTCGGCCGAATGGCCGGGACGACCGGTTTCCTGCTGTCTCCCTCGGTAGAAGGAGCCCTCGACATGGCGCTCCTCGTCTCGGGGCGCCGGGAGCCGCTCTCCTCGAAGGCCGTGACGACTGTCTCTATCGGCCTGGCCGGGGGAGGCGGGACCTCGCTCGCGTACGACGCCGAGGTCAGGTACCGATTCTGGGAGATCGTGGATCTCGACCGCCGACCGTCGGATCGGGAAGCCCGCTGACCGGCCGCGCGCCGCGCAGTCCCTGGTGCTGAGGACGATGCTGACCGGCTGGCCGGCACCAGTTGACGGAATTTGACGGAATTGGGCGTGGGCGTGTACTCTTGTGTTGAAACCTCTCGAAATTGCGGATTGCCGTACCCGAGCCTCGAGGCGATGAGACATAGATGAGACATATAGGAGATGGAAAGGACATGAGAACCAAGACGCGAGCCACCGTCATCGTTGCCGCCGCACTGGCCCTCCTGGTTGCCGCGGCGCCGGCCACTGCCCAGAACGCTCCTGTTCAGCCCCGTCCGGACGAGCCGGCCGCGTCGAACGGCTTCTTCAATAGCCTGACCGGCGTCTCCGACCTGACGACGACGAGCACGGTCAACTACACCTTCACGGTCACAGGGACGACGAACGACGGCGGCGGCGGGGACAGCGTGGAGCTGCAGATCTGGGACGACGGCACCAAGAAGGCGTTCAAGACCTATTCGGTGGCCGTCGGACAGACCCAGACCTTCACGGATTCGGTCACCTGGGCCGGCCCCATCGGTACGGCGGCTCCCTGCATCGGCGTCACCCTGTCCGACATGCCCGCAGACATCTTCCTGGCCGGCGTCGATCCGTTCTGCATGACCGGCGAGCTGCCCCTCGCCATCGCCAAGACGGCGCCCGCGTCCGTCCCGCAGGGGGGCTCGCTCACGTACACCATCACGTACGGCAACACGACGGCCGCTCCGATCGACGGCGTCGTCATCACCGACACGGTGCCGGCCGGGACGGCCTTCGTTTCGGCCACCGGAGGCGGGACGTTGTCGGGCGGGGTCGTGACCTGGAACATCGGGACGATCCCCGCGAACACGACCGGCCTCACGGTCACGTTCACCGTCACCGTGACGGCCGCCTCGGGCGTGATCGTCAACGGCACCTACTCGATCGCCGGGACCGGTGTTTCGACCCTGGCGGGTTCGCCCGCGCAGACGTCGGTCACGGCCTCGGCGGCCGCCTCGCAGGTTCCCGGCCTGAGCCTCCCCGGCCTCGCGGCCCTCGTCGCGCTCATCGCCGCGGCGGGTGTCCTCTTCCTGGCGCGCGGTCGAGCCGGCGCCTGATCAAGCGGACGATCGTCAGATCCTGAAACTCGAAGGGGAGGCCTCGCGGCCTCCCCTTCGCATGTACGATGCCGGTGCCTGCGCGGCGTTCCTGCCGCGCAGGCGTCTGACCTACAGGCTCTTCGCCATGAGGGCGGCCAGGTCGGCCGTCCGCATGCTGTAGCCCCACTCGTTGTCGTACCAGGTGACGACCTTCACGAAGTCGCTCTTCTCCTTTCCGAGGACCATCGTGAACGGCAGGTCGACGGACGAGGAGTGCGGGTCGCCCTTGAAGTCCACCGAGACGAGCGGCTCGTCGATGGCGGCGAGGATCCCCTTCATCGGGCCGGCGGCGGCGGCGTGGAACGCCTGGTGGAGCTCCTCGGTCGACGTCGGCTTCGCGAGCTGCGCGGTGAAGTCGACGACGGAGACGGTCGGCGTCGGGACGCGGAGCGAGTAGCCGTCGAACTTCCCCTTCAGGTCGGGGATGACGAGGGCGACCGCCTTCGCGGCGCCGGTCGTCGTCGGGATGATCGACAGCCCGGCGGCGCGCGCGCGGCGCAGGTCGCTGTGCGGTAGGTCGAGGATCCGCTGGTCGTTCGTGTAGGAGTGGATCGTCGTCATGAAGCCGCGCTGGATCGTCCATTTGTCGTGGACGACCTTGGCGGCCGGGGCGAGGCAGTTCGTCGTGCAGGAGGCGTTCGAGACGACGTGGTGCTTCGCGGGGTCGTAGACCCCGTCGTTGACGCCGAGGACGATCGTCAGGTCCTCGCCCTCGGCCGGCGCGGAGATGATGACCTTCTTCGCCCCCCCCTTCGTGATGTGGTTCTCGGCTCCGCGGACCGTCTTCCCCTTCTTGTTCACGCCGTCGGACTTGATCGTGAAGAGGCCGGTGGACTCGATGACGATGTCGACGCCCAGGTCTTTCCAGGGGAGGTTCGCCGGGTCGGTCTCCTTCAGCATCTTCAGGTGCTTGCCGTCGACGAGGAGATCCTCACCGGATACCTCGACCGTCCCGTCGAAGCGCCCGTAGGTCGAGTCGTACTTGAGGAGGTGGGCCATCGTCTTCAGGTCGCCGATGTCGTTGACGGCGACGACCTCGAGCTCGGTGGGGTACTTGTCGCGAATCGCCTTGAGAACCTGGCGGCCGATGCGGCCAAACCCGTTGATCCCGACTTTCGTGGCCATCTTGGGCGTCTCCTTCCGGGGGGATTCCCCGCGGGTGATGTGCTCTGACGCGGTTATACGACGGAGCGGCTCAGCGTGCCGCGTGAGTTCCGCCTCCTGCCGGCGCGGAAGCGGCCGGACGGGAGGAGTCGGCGGGGCGCACGGCGCCGCTTCCCCGCGAGCTGCACCCGCGGTGCCACATCGACGCGCCGAGGAGGATCGCGACGCCCCCTGCCAGGCAGGCGACGCAGGCCTTCTTTCGGGTCCGCTTCGCCGGCTGGATCGAGAGCGTCTGCGTCAGGGTCCGTTGTATCCGCTGGCTGGAGGTGAGGGGAGCCTCGGGCTCCTCCTCGAACCAGGCCGGGACGCTTCCGAAGCGGATCGCGACGCCGTTCGGGAGGGGGGCCTCGTCGACGCGCCGAGCGTCGAGGAACGTCCCGTTGCCGCTCCCGAGGTCCCTCACGATCCACCCTTCGCCGTTCGGGGCGACGAGGGCGTGGCGACGGGAGACGGTGGGCGATGCGAGAAGGACGTCGCAGCCGGGCTCGCGCCCGATCGTGGTGGCGCCGTCCAGGTGGAACGTGTGCCTCACGCCGCCTTCCTCGACCGTCAGGACCGAGCGTTGGTGCCCGGCGTCGTCGGCAGGGGCGGACGGTCTCACCACGGATCAGATCCTGTCGGGGAGGGGAATCCCCTCCTCCTCGAGCAAGGGCGTCGCGGGAAGGGCTTCGCCTCCGGGCGCGAGAACGAAGGCCACGTCGCCGACGTTCGTCCCGGTCGGACCAGGGGCGAAGGCGTCGCCGAGGGCGGCGAAGAAGGGTCCCGAGTCGTTGGCGTCGAGAGCTGCGGAGGCGTCGAGGCCCAGGGCGGTCGCGCGGGCGAGGGTCGTGTCGTCGACGAAGGCCCCGGCGGCGTCGGCGGTGTTGTCGATCCCGTCGGTCCCGGCGACGAGGAGATGCGCTCCCCGCACCCCGTCGATGTGGAAGGCGGTCGCGAGCGCCAGCTCCCGGTTTCTCCCGCCGCTCCCTTTCCCTTTCACGGTGACCGTCGTCTCCCCGCCGAACAAAGTGACCAGGCGCCGCTGGGGAGTCCCGGCGCGACGCACCAGGTTCCCGGCGCAGGCGCCCGCGACCGCGAGCCGGCGCGAGGCCGACCGGGCCTCGCCAGCGAGGAGCTCGGGGAGGACGCGGACGTCGGCGCCGAGACGCAGCGCCTCGCGCCGCGCCCCCTCGAGGGCCGTCCGGATGTCGCCGAGGAGGACGCTCCAGCGCTGACCTCCGTCCAGCGGAGCGTTCTCCGGGCGCGGCGAGAGAAGGTACTGGCGGACGGGGGGCGGAACGAGCGACAGGAGCCGGTAGTTCTCGAGGATGGACGATCCGTCCCGCCACGAAGGAGGTACACCGAGCGTCGGGCCGGAGGCGACGAGGTGCCACCCGTCGTCGCCGAGGTCCGAGAGGACGAGGGTGACGACTTCGGCGGCTCGCGCAGCGGCTGCGAGGCGGCCTCCCTTGACGCGCGAGAGGGCGCCGCGCACGACGTTGATGTCGGCGATCGGGGCGCCGGCAGCCGAGAGGAGCGAGACCGTCCGGGCCTTGTCGGCGAGGGAGATCGTCTCGGCCGGGAGCGCCATGAGACTGGAGCCTCCTCCCGAGAGAAGGACGACGAGGAGGTCTTCAGGCCCGAGCCCCGTGGCCAGGGCGAGGGCCGCCCTTCCCGCGGCGAGACTGCGCTCGTCGGGAACGGGGTGTGCCGCCGGCAGGTACCGGCAGCCGGGCGGGAGCGCTTCCTGCGGCGAGCCGGCCGGGGCGATGACGAGCGAGTCGTCCACGAGCGACGCGAGCGCGCGATGGGCGGCGGACGCCATGGCGACGGCGGCCTTGCCGACCGACAGGAGGACGACCCTCCGGGGGACGAAGACGAACTCGCGTCGTCCCGGATCGGAGACGGAGCGGATGACGACGGCATTACCACGCCGTGAGAGCGCCTCCGCGACGAGCCGCCCCGGCTCCACCGCGGAGACCGCGGCGCGATAGAGGGCCTTGAGAAACGTGCGCGGATCCAAGGAGGGCCGATTCTACCGAACTCGCGGGTCCCCACGTCTCTGAGAGAATCGACTCGATCCGGCCCGGTGCGGGCCGAACGGAGGTGACCCATGCCCCAGGTCGATGTGGACAAAATCGTCGGCTCCATCCGCGAGAGCGCCGCGAACGTGAGAGAGAGGTCGGCAGATGCCGTCGAGGACGTGGCCGACAAGATCGAGGACGCCCTGGAGAAGGCGGGGACCGAGGGCCGGAAGCTCCAGAGAGAAGTGAAAGAGGAGCTCGCCCGCCGCTGGAAGCAGGTCGACCGGGTCGGCCGCGAGAACGCGTTCGTCATGGCCGCCGGGGCGCTCGCCGTCGGCGCTCTCATCGGCTGGCTCATCGCCCGGGACCGCCGGGACTGACACGGATCGGGGAAACCCGGTCCGCCGGGTTTCCCCTCGGCGCCTCCGGCGCCTCCCCTTCCGCGCGGGGCGGCTGCTGCGCCCATGAGGACGGATCGGGGAAACCCGGTCCGCCGGGTTTCCCCTCGGCGCCTCCGGCGCCTCCCCTTCCGCGCGGGGCGGCTGCTGCGCCCATGAGGACGGATCGGGGAAACCCGGTCCGCCGGGTTTCCCCTCGGCGCCTCCGGCGCCTCCCCTTCCGCGCGGGGCGGCTGCTGCGCCCATGAGGACGGATCGGGGAAACCCGGTCCGCCGGGTTTCCCCGGTGCACCTGCTCAGAGGCTGACGACGAACCCCTCCCGGAGAACGCCGGCGGCCTCGTCCCAGCGCGGGGGCTCGCCCCAGGCGTTCGTCCGTCCCGTGGCCCAGAGATAGGCGGCGAGGGCCGCCGCGGCGGCGTCGAGCTGGTCGTGGGTGATCGCTGTCGCGTCGACCGGCAGCTCGAGCCCCTGCCCGCGCAGGAGGTCCCAGCGCGCCCTGCGCCCCTCGGCGGTTTGCTTCTTCGGAAGAGCGCGTCCCGCCCACTTCTTCCAGAGATCGGCCGGGTAGACCTCGAGGAGCATCGCCCGGTCCTGCGGCACCTCGCCGAAGACGCCGAGCCCGCTCGCCCGCAGGGCCGAGAAGAGGAGGACGCTCCCGCGCAGGAACCCGGCGTACGGCGCCGAGCCGGTGGTGGGGAGCGCGTCGGGCGTCTTCCCGGCGCAGCGGAGCTCGCGCTCGGCGTCCCGCACCTTCCGGCCGGGCGCGGCGAGCCCCTGCGGGCCGTCGATCGCGACGACCGCGCCTTCGCGCAGCTTCTCCGGGGGGAGGAGGCCGGTGCCAGAGGAGTCGAAGGCCCAGGTCGAGAAGGCCACGCGGCGCCAGCGATCCATGAACGCCACGTCGACGGGGCGCGGCGACGCGGCGGAAAGGTCGGTCAGGTCGACGCCGACGAACCAGCCGCGCGCGCCGGGCGGGAGGACCTCGCCCTCGGCGACCGGCGAGGCGAACTCCACCGGTACGGCGCGGCCCCGGTGCGACAGGCGCTGGAGGCCGTCATAGGCCGCGTACTTGAAGCACTCGGAGAGGGTCGGCACGTTGAAGACGGCGTCGAGGAAGTCGGCGAGCCCTCCGCCGTGCGCCATCACCATCTGCGGCACGTGGACGAGCTCGGTCGCGTTCGTCCCGAGGAGGTGCGCGCCGAGGAGCCGCTTCGTCGCCGGGTCGAAGAGGAGCTTCACGAAGCCGTCCACGTCCCCGTTGATCTGCCCGCGGGCGTTGTTCTCGTAACGGGCACGGCCGGCCTCGTACGGGACTCCCTTTTCCTTCAGCTCCTCCTCGGTCGCGCCGATCATCGAGATCTCGGGGATCGTGTAGACGCCGTAGGGAAAGGGGAGCTTCCGGTCGTCGGGCCCCGCGAGGCCGAGGGCATTCCTCACCGCAGTCCGCCCCTGCTCCATGGAGGTGGCCGCGAGCGCGGGGAAGCCGATGATGTCGCCGGCGGCGTAGATGCCCTCGACGTTCGTCCGGAACGTGGCGTCGACCGGGATGCGTCCCTTCTCGTCGAAGGTCACGCCGGCCGCTTCCAGCCCGAGCCCCTCGGTGTTGCCGCGGCGGCCGGCCGAGAAGAGGATCTTTCCGGCCACGAGCTCGGTGCCCGATCTCAGGGAGAGGCGCAGGGCGTCGTCGGGGAGACCCGGAACGCGCGAGAGCCCCTCCACGGCGTCGCCGAGGATGACGTCGGCCCCCATTCTCTCCAGCGACACCTTCAGGGCGGCCGACAGCTCGGCGTCGAGGAACCCGAGGAGCCTGTCCCTCCCTTCGACGAGCGTCACGCGCGTGCCGAGCGCGGCGAAGATCGACGCGTACTCGCACCCGATGACGCCCCCGCCGACGACGGCGAGGCTGCGGGGGATCCGGTCGAGGTCGAGGATCCGGTCGGAGTCCTCGACGTCCGGGTCGTCGAACGTGAGGCCGCGGGGAGGGAGGGGAGCCGAGCCGGTCGCGATCAGGAACGCTCCGGCCGAGAGCCGCCGGGTTTCCCGCCCTTCGGAGTTGAGGACGGCCACCGTCCCGGCGTCGAGAAACCGGGCCTGGCCCGTGACGCAGTCGATCCGGTGGCGCTCGAGGTTCCGGTCGATCTGGTGCGTCTGGCGTTGCGTGACGTCGGCGAGCCGCCCGAGGAGCTGCCTGAGGCTCCTCCTGCGGTCGAGGCGCAGCGTCATCCCGTAGAGCTCGCGGCGGCGGAAGCCGGTGAGGTAGAGCGCCGCCTCGCGGAGCGTCTTCGACGGGAGCGTGCCGGTGTGGACGGAGGTCCCGCCGGGAGCCGCGCGGCGCTCCACGAGGGCGACGCGCCGGCCGAAGTAGGCGCCGACCGCGGCCCCCTTCTCTCCGGCCGGACCGGCTCCGAGGACGACGAGGTCGTACCGTTCTGCATCGGACATGGCGTTCCTCCGCTGCGCGGGAGGCTAGCAAAGGCGGAGCGCGGTTGACGCACCGCGGCGCGCCCCGGAAGATGCCGCGTTCCCGAAGGCCCGAGAAGGAGCGCCCGTGGACCTCGCCGCACGTCTCTCCGAAGTGAAGTCCGGGTTCGCCCGGACGTTCTGGGTCGCCAACGTGCTCGAGCTCTTCGAGCGATTCTCCTTCTACGGCTCGAAGATCGTCCTCGCGGTCTTCCTCGCCGAGACGGTCGGCCTCGGGCCTTTCGGCGTCAGCCTCGTCGGCTTCTACGGCTTCGCCGTCTACTTCCTCCCGATCCTCGCGGGGCCGCTCGTCGACCGCTTCGGCTTCAAGAAGAGCCTCGCCGCCTGTTTCGGCATCTTCTCCCTCGGCTACTTCCTCATCGGGCTCTCCGGGATGCCGATGGGGCAGCCGCTCGTTGCGGCCGTCGGGACGAAGACCTGGGTCGTCTGTGCCCTCCTGATCACGGCGATCGGCGGGTCGCTCATCAAGCCGTGCATCGTCGGCACCGTCGCGCGGACGACGACGCACGACACGAAAGCGCTCGGCTATTCGATCTACTACACCCTCGTGAACGTCGGCGGCTGGCTCGGGCCGGTCCTCGCGAGCCAGGTGCGAGTCAGCCTCGGGATCGCGCAGGTCCTCGTCGGCGCCTCACTCACCTCGTTCGTCCTCTTCGTTGCCACGCTCGTCTTCTTCGAGGATCCCGAACGAGACCCCGACGCCGAGGAGCGGACGCTCGGCAAGGTCCTGAAGGACGCGGCGCTCGTCTTCCGCAACGGCCGGTTCATCGGCTTTCTCGTCATCTTCACCGGCTTCTGGGTCATGTTCTGGCAGATCTACGACCTCTTCCCCTTCTACGTCCGGGACGTCCTGAAGGTGGAGCGCTTCGAGCTCATCGGATCGCTCGAGTCGTTCTCGGTCATCTTCCTGACCGTCCCCGTCGCGGCGCTCATGAAGAAGGTGCGCGCCGTGCCGCAGATGACCCTCGGCCTCGCCGTCGGGAGCTGCTCCTGGCTCCTCCTCATCTTCTTCCAGTCCTGGCAGGCGGCGGCCGCGGCGATGTTCCTCCTCGCCCTCGGCGAGGTCATGCAGGCGCCGCGCTACTACGAGTACGTCGCAGACCTCGCCCCGAAGGAGCAGGTCGGCACCTTCATGGGCTTCGCGTTCCTCCCGATCGCGCTCGGGGCGCTCCTGGCGGGTCCCCTCGGCGGCTTCCTCCTCCAGACGTACCTGAAAGAGTCGATGCAGCCCGAGAAGGCCTGGACGATCCTCGCGTCCCTCGGCTTCGTCTCCACCGCCGCCCTGCTCGCCTACGACCGCTGGGTCGCGAGGCCGGTGGCCAGGACTTAGAATTGGGGTCAGGTCTTGATTTTCTATTATAGCCAGAGGCTATAATAGAAACTCAAGACCTGACCCCTTCGTCCCCCAGTCCCCAACCCTTCAGCCTGCGGTGGAGCGTCGTGCGATCGAGGCCGAGGCGCTCGGCGGCGCGGGAGACGTTTCCGCGGCATTCGCCGAGGACGCGGGTGACGAGGCGGCGCTCGAAGGCGTCGCGGGCGTCGGCGAGCGTCTGACCGGGGAGGAGCTCGGCCTCGGGCCCGGCCCCGTCCCCCGCGCGAACGAGGCGCAGGACGTCGCCCGGGAGCTCCTCCGGCCCGATGACGGTCTCGTCGGAGAGGAGGAGGGCGCGCTCGACGACGTTCTGCAGCTCGCGAACGTTGCCCGGCCAGGGGCGCCGCTTCAGCTCCTCGAGGGCCTCCGGCGAGAACGTAGGGGCGCGCCGGCCTCGCCGCCGGGCCAGTTTACCGGCGAAGTGGGCGACGAGGGCTGGGACGTCTTCCGGCCGCGCGGCGAGCGTGGGCACCCGGATCGGGACGACGGCGAGCCGGAAGTAGAGGTCCTCGCGGAAGGTTCCCGCCGCGATCATCTTCGGGAGGTCGCGGTTCGTCGCGGCGACGATCCGCACGTCGGTCCCGATCGTCCGCGTCCCGCCCACCCGGGAGATCTTCCCGTCCTGGATGGCGCGCAGGATCTTGGCCTGCGTCCGCGGCGACATGTCGCCGATCTCGTCGAGGAAGAGCGTCCCGCCGTCGGCGAGCTCCCACTTCCCCTTGCGGTCCTCGGTGGCGCCCGTGAACGAGCCCTTCACGTGCCCGAAGAGCTCGCTCTCGATCAGATCCTCCGGGATCGCCGCGCCGTTCACCTCGACGAACGGGCCGGCGGAGCGGGGCGAGGCGCGGTGGAGGCTGCGCGCGGCGACCTCCTTGCCGACGCCGCTCTCGCCGGTGATGAGGACGCGCGCGTCCGAGGCCCCGGCCCGCCGAATCTCCTCCCTGAGGCGCGTCATCGCGGGCCCTTCCCCGAGGAGCGTCTCCTCCTCCTCGAGCCGCTCGCGCTGGCGCGCCACCTCGCGGGCGAGGACGTCGCGCTCGCGCGCGAGCCGGCTCCTCTCGAGAGCCCGCTCGAGCGTCAGGAGGACGCGCTCGAGGGCGAGGGGCTTCTCGAGGAAGTCGTCGGCGCCGCGTTTCACCGCCTGGACCGCCGTCTCGACCGTCCCGTGCCCGGAGATCATGACGACGGGGAGGTCGTGGCCGCGCGCGCGGATCTGGTCGAGGACGGTGAGGCCGTCGACGTCGGGGAGCCAGACGTCGAGAAAGAGCGCGCCGACCGGGGCGCCGCCCGGCTCGGAAAGCCTCTCGAGGACCGACGTTCCGTCCTCGAACTCCTCCACGCGATACCCCTCGTCGCCGAGGATCTGCGCGAGAGTCCGCCGGATTCCCGGCGCGTCGTCGCAAACGAACAGCGTCACCCCCCGTCCGGGGGCGCTCACGGTCTCCTCCGCGCGCGGGGCGTCACGCGGCCGGCCATTCGAGGACGAAGCGACATCCGCGAGGCGAATTCTCCTCCAGGACGACCCGTCCGCGGTGCTCGGCGGCGATCCGCGACGTGATCGAGAGCCCGAGGCCGAAGCCCTGTGCCTTCGTCGAGAAGGTCGGCTCGAAGACGAGGTGCCGTTCCTCAGCGGGGATCCCCGGCCCGTCGTCGGCGACGACGACGCGGGCCAGGCCCTCCTCCACCGAGGCCCGGATGCGAACCTCCCCGCCGGGAGGGGTCGCCGAAACGGCGTTGTCGACGAGGTTGACGACGGCCCGCTTGATCTGCTGCACGTCGCCCCTGACCGCGGCGAGGCCCTCCGGGACGTCGGCCGCGATCCTCACGCCCGCCTTCGTCCCGTCGTAGAGCTTCACGACCTGGTCGACGATCGAACCGAGGTCGCAGTCGCCGAGGCTGGTTTCGGGAAGCCGCGCGAAGCGGTGGAAGGCGTCCACGAGCGCGGCGAGGGTCCTCACTTCCTGGACGATCGTGTCGGCCCCCTCCTCCACGACCTTCACGAGAGCCGGGTCGCACCCCGTCGAGCCGCGCGCCTTCCGCCGTATCCGCTCGGCGGCGAGCCGCACGGGCGTGAGCGGGTTCTTGATCTCGTGCGCCATCCGGCGCGCCGCTTCCTCCCAGGCCGCGGCGCGTTCCGCGCGGACGAGGGCCGTCGTGTCCTCCAGGGTCACGACCCAGGCCGTTTTCTCTCCGGCGGCTCCTGGGACGTTCGTGGCGTGCGCCTCTACGACGAGCGGCTCGCGCGCCCCGGGTGCCGCGAGCGAGAGCGTCGCCTCACGGGGGCCGGTGTTTCGGAAAGCGCGGTCGAGGAGCTCGAGGAGAGGCGCCCGCCACTCCTCGTCGAGGAGGACGGACATCGGCGTTCCGGGAGATGCACCCGCCCTGTGGAGCATCCTCAGCGCGGCGTCGTTCAGCCCCTCGAGCCGGGCCTCGCCCAGGCCCTCGCCCGTCAGAGGGCCGAAGGCGAGAACGCCGACGTCCAGGTGCGCCAGGATGGTCCGGATCCGGAGGCGGTCCTCGTCCAGTGTCGCGTAGGCCGAGCGAAGCTCCGCGTTCGCCGAGACGAGCCGGCCGCGGCTCTCGCGCAGCTCGTCCGTCATCGCGTTGAAGGCGAGGCCGAGAGTCGCGATCTCGTCGGCCCCCTCCACCTCCACGCGCGTGTCGAAGTCACCGGCCCCGACGCGCCGCACCGATGCGGCCAGCGCGGCGATGGGGCGCGTCACGCGCCGCGCCAGGAGGAGCCCGACCCAGACCGCAGCCAGAAGGACGAGGAGGGCGAGCAGGAGGAACAGGAGGACCTGTACGGCCTGAAGCGACGTCCGCTCGGACTCCAGCTGCGCGAAGGCGGAGGTGGCGCGCGAGAGCATCCGGAGCGGTCCGGCCTCGTCGGGAGGATCATAGGTGCCGAGAACGAGGAATCCGGCAGGGAGGGCGACGATCGTCCGACCGACCTGCCCGCCCCTCTCGGTCGTGTCGACGCGTCGGACGGAACCGCGGGCGCGGACCGAAGAGAGCCACTCCGCCGAAGGCTCCTTCACGTCGCGCAGCGGCCAGCGGGGAGATCCGACGGCGAGCGTTCCGGCGGCCGCGGTCCCGTCGAAGGGCCTCAGCTCGAGGTAGTCGAGCCCGGAGTCCTCGCGGATGGAAGCGAGGAGGGCGAGCCGCGCCGCCGAGCCCTTTGCCTCCTCGAGCGAAGCCGCCAGGCGCGAGGCGACCCGCGCCTCCCCTTCGGCGGCACGTTGCCGCACCAGCTCGACGACCTCGCGTCCGGCCGAGACCGTCTCGGTCACCGGCGTCTGGAACCAGATCTCCACGCTTCGCTGGAGGAGGCCGGTCGTCGGCAGGATGAGGAGCGCGATGGGAAGGAGAGCGAGGCCGACGTGCGTCAGGACGATGCGGACGCGGAACTTCGAGCCGAAGACCCCTCGCCGGGATTCGAGGACGAGCCGCGCCGCGCTCCGTCCGATGACGAGCAGCAGGGCGAGGATGAGGAGGACGACGATGTAGAAGAGAACGAACAGGAGAATCCGGTTCGTGGCGGCCGGCGGCGCGAGCGCCCGGGCACGGAGGACGAGCGCGTAGATTCCGGCGAGGGCGAGGCCGAGCGTGAGGCCGACGCCGAGGAGGACCCTGTTGTCCCGCGCCCACGGAGTCCTCATGGCGCCTCTCCTCCCTCCTTCCAGAAGAAGACGGGGGACCTCCGCCAGCTGGTCATGGCGCGCGTCGGGACAAACCCGAGCGTCACCTCGGTCCCGTAGAGACACCGGACCCTGACGACCAGGGGCTTTTCGACGAGGTGCGGCCCCATCGTGAAGGCGGGGAGGCCGGGGAGGGTCGAGAGCAGCCGTTCGGCCTCCTCCCGGCCCGGCAGGACGACCGTCTCGAGGAGCCGTCCGTCGAGCCGGCGCTCGACGGTGCTGTCGCCGCTCACGGGGCGGTAGGTCGCGGTGATGCTGAAGCTCCGCTCGTCTCGCAGGCCGTCCCACCACTTGTCGCGCGAGACGAAGAGCCGGAGCTCCCAGGAAACCGTCGTCGGGAGCCCGGAAGCGAACCGCTTCCGGACGTCCGGGGGGAGGCCGGGGGAAAGGGACGCCGCGACGCGGACGTCCCGTCCGGCGAGGGCGGTCTCGACCTGGGGAATCCGGAACCGCTCGTCCTGTGCCGGAGCGCCCGCGGCCGCGAGGGCACCGGCGATCAGAGCGGCAACGGAGACCGGAACCCGGCGCGCACGCACCGGCGCATTGTGCGCGGAATCCTCAGCGCCCGGCGAGGGCCACGGACTCGTGGACCGGCTCGGAGCGGCGGAGGTGCTCGCTGGCGGCCGCCTGGCGGATCTTCCTGGCGAGCGCCGTGTGGAGCGCGTGCCCGGCGCGGTGCGCCACGATGTGCCCGACGACCGGGCGCCCGACGAGGGCGAGGTCGCCGACCAGGTCGAGCGTCTTGTGCCGGACGAACTCGTCGGCGAAGCGAAGATTGCCGTTCATGACGTCGCTGTCTCCGACGACGATGCAGTTCTCTTCGCTCGCACCCTGCGCGAGCCCCTTCGACCGGAGGTAGTCGTACTCGGCGAGAAATCCGAACGTCCGGGCCGGGGCGAGGTGGTCGGCATAGACGTCTGGAGTCAGGACGAGGGAGAGCGACTGCCGGCCGATGGCGGGGTTCGGGAAGTCGATGGAATAGGAGACGCGGAGCTCTTTCGACGGGCGGATCTCGATCCACTTACCCTCTTCGCCATGGACCGAGAGCGTGCTCGTGACCGCGAAAGGGCGGGCGGCGGAGCCGAGAGAGACGAGGCCCGCCTTGCGGATCTCGGCGACCCAGGGGGCGGAGCTGCCGTCGAGGATCGGGATCTCGGGACCGTCGATCTCCACCGTCAGGTTGTCGAGGCCGAGCCCGACGGCGGCGGACAGGAGGTGCTCGATCGTCCCGACCTCGCGCCCGGGCTCCCCGAGCGACGTCGCGTACTCGAGGCGGCCCGCCTCTTCAGCGAGGGCCGGAATGACGACGCCGACGTCGGTCCTCACGAAGGCGATTCCCCGGCCCGCGGGGGCGGGGCGGAGGGTCGCACGGACCGCGCGCCCGGAATGAAGGCCCACGCCGGAGACCGAAATCGTGCGGCCGAGGGTCGTCTGCAACCTCATCACGACCCCCTCTACGCACGCGGGATGCCAGCCGGACGTTCTCGAAATCGCTGTTTCTGTGGCACTTGCCGGCCACCGCCGCGGTGCCTCCGTTGAGTTCCCGCATCACAGTGTGGCGTCGACGCAACACCCGGCTCCGACTCCAGGCCCGTCGTCCCGGCGAAGGCAGGCGAGCCGGCTTGCCGCGACCGTTTCCCGTCACGGGCATACTCCGGGCCGTGGAAGCCCTCTCGTCGACGTCCGCTGTTCAGATCGCCCCGGAGACGACCCGGCCGGCGGATCACACCCGGGAAGACCACCCGTGACCGCCCGCCCTGCCGCCCTCTCGGGGAAATCAGGCAAGAAGGACAAGGACGCGGACGTCCGTCCCGTGGCCCGGAACCGCAAGGCGTTCCACGAGTACTTCATCGAAGAGAAGGTCGAGGCGGGTCTCGAGCTGACCGGCACCGAGGTCAAGTCGCTCCGCGAAGGGCGCGCGAACCTCACGGACGGCTGGGTCGAGTTCGCGAAGGGGCAGGCCTGGCTCCACGGCGTCCACGTCTCCCCCTACGACCCCGGCTCGTACATGAACCCCGACCCGACCCGGAAGCGGCGCCTCCTTCTCCACAAGCGCGAGATCCTGAAGTGGGCGACGAAGGTCCAGCGGTCGAGCGCCACGTGCGTTCCCCTGTTCCTCTACTTCCGCGGCCCGCGGGCCAAGGTCGAGATCGCCCTCGTCACCGGCAAGAAGCTCCACGACAAGCGCGAGACGATCAAGCGGCGCGAGGCCGACCGCGAGAGCCGCGCGGCGATCAAGGCGGGCCGGACGCGGTAGCCCCGCACGTCATCGCTCGCGCCGGGGGTGAGGGCTGGCCGCACGACGCACCGTCGTGTCAGACTCCTGGTATGCGCCACAGCGCCTGCATTTTGCTCGTTCTGGTCCTCTGTCCGGCGACGCTCGCCGCCGAGCCGACCTCCGGCCCTCGGGCTCCCATCGTTTCTCCGGCGCTGATGAGCCCCGCAGTCGCGACGAGCCCTGGTCAGTGGACCTGGGCCGGTGGCCCGGATCGCATCGCCGAGTCCGAGCGACTCGGTACCTACGGAACGAAGGGCGTCGCGGCGCCGGAGAATGTGCCCGGAGCGCGGCGCGGCGCGGCCACTTGGGTCGACGGGAGCGGCAACTTCTGGCTCTTCGGCGGCAGCGGATTCGTCCGATTCGCGAGAGAGGGCGTGCTGAACGACCTCTGGAAGTGGGACGGCACGAGCTGGACCTGGGTGAGCGGATCGAACGCGTACGGCCGCGTCGGCATCTACGGGACGAAGGGCGTGGCGGCGCCGGAGAACGTCCCGGGTGCGAGATACGGCGCGGCCACGTGGATCGACGACGGCGGGAACCTCTGGCTCTTTGGCGGAGAAGGTCGCGGTTCGGTCACGTCGTTCGATGTCGCGCTCAGCGACCTCTGGAAGTGGGACGGCGCAAACTGGACTTGGGTGAGCGGGCCGAACGTGGGCCAACAACTGGGCGTCTACGGAACGAAAGGAGTGGCGGCGCCGCTGAACCGCCCAGGTGCCCGTCGCGAGGCTTCGGCGTGGAGGGACGCGAGCGGAAGCTTCTGGCTTTTCGGCGGGCGCGGCTACGCATCAGCAGGCTCGGGAAACAAGCTGCTGAACGATCTCTGGAAGTGGGACGGCGCGAACTGGACCTGGATGAGCGGGTCGAGTTCCGAACAGGCTGGTGTCTACGGTACGAAGGGGACGGCGAGTCCGGCGAACGTGCCGGGCGGAAGGTACGCAGCGACGTCGTCCCTCGATCCGGATGGCCGGGTCTGGGTGCACGGCGGCAGTGGTTTCGGTGCGGCGAGCAGCGGCCTGCTGAACGACCTCTGGAGCTGGGACGGCACGAGCTGGACGTGGGTGAGCGGGTCGGACACACCGAACCAGCCGGGCGTCTACGGAACGAAGGGCGTCGCCGCCGTCTCCAACGTGCCGGGCGCCCGCCGGAGCTCCGCGTCCTGGTGCGATTCGAACGGGGACCTCTGGCTGCTCGGCGGCAGTGGGTTCCCCTCTGCCGGACCCGAAGGCTCGCTAAACGACCTCTGGAAATGGAACGGCGCGAGCTGGACGTGGATAAAAGGCGCCGACACGGTCGGGCAGACGGGAGTCTACGGAACGAAGGGGCTTCCCGGCCCGGCGAACGAGCCGGGCGGGCGGTATGGCGCAATCGTCGGGAAGAGCTCCTCGGGTTCCGTTCGGGTTTTCGGAGGCCTCCGCCTGTCCGCGGCATACCACTCGTACCTCCTGAACGACCTCTGGCTGTGGGACGGCTCCGAGTGGACATGGTCTTCCGGCTCGAACGGGGCCAGCGAGGCCGGGGTCTACGGGACGAAGGGCGTGACGAGCCCCGGTTCCCATCCCGGCGCCCGGATGGGGGCCGTCACGTGGCTCGCCGCAAGCGGCGACGCCTGGCTCTTCGGTGGCTACGGGTTCTCGGCAACTGGAGAGGGCTACCTGAACGACCTCTGGCGGTTTGACGGCTCCAGCTGGACCTGGATGAGCGGTACGAATCGGGAAGACCAGCCCGGGGTCTTCGGCACGAAGGGAGTTCCTGCCGCGACGAATGTCCCTGGCGCGAGGGGCTATTCGGCGTCTTGGGTCGATCAGGAGGGAAACCTGTGGCTCTTCGGAGGAGCCCTGGGTCTCTGGGATCAGACTCTCGTGAATGACCTCTGGAAGTGGGATGGCACGAATTGGACCTGGGTCAGCGGTAGCCAGAACCCCGGTGCCCAGGGCGTCTACGGAACGAAGGGCGTGCCGGCTCCAACGAACGTCCCGGGCTGCCGGCACAGCGGCGTGGCGTGGACCGGCGCCAACGGGAACCTCTGGTTGTTTGGCGGAAACGAGTGGCCGGGAGGCCCGGGCGCAGAGCTGAATGATCTCTGGCGCTGGGACGGGACGAACTGGACCTGGATGAGCGGGGCGAACGACGGGACTGTTGGCGGGTCGTACGGAGCACTGGGGGTCCCGGCACCAGAAAACACCCCAGCAGGCCGGGTGAGGGCTGCGGCGTGGATCGATCAGAACGGCCAGTTCTGGCTCTTCGGCGGGACGAACTACGGCTATTCCCAAGACCACGACGACCTCTGGCGATGGGACGGGACGAATTGGACGTGGATGAGCGGCACGCCCTATGGTATCGGGGGGCGCATCTACGGGAGCCTGGGGGTCTCGGCCCCGGAGAACGCCCCCGGATCGCGGTACGGGGCGTCCTCGTGGACCGACCTGAACGGCAGCTTGTGGCTCTTCGGAGGGTATTCGCCGGGATGGGGCGATCTGAACGACCTCTGGCGCTGGGACGGGGTGAACTGGACCTGGATGAGCGGGTCCCCGAATCTGTCTCAACCGGGCGTCTACGGAGACATTGGGGTCCCTGCGTCTTCCAATACTCCCGGAGGACACTACGAAGCTGCCTCCTGGAAGGACGCGCAGGGCCGTTTCCGGCTCTGGGGGGGCGCCGGCACCGACTCCACTGGCGCATACGGGACGCTCCTGGACCTCTGGGCGTACGAGCCGCCGGTCTGCACGCCCCCGTCTGCGGCTATGACCGCGCCGGATTCGATCCTCGAGGCGAGCGGGACGCAGGTGGCCTCGGTCCCCGACTCCGGCGGGGCAGCGACGTACGAGTGGACGATCGAGGGTGGCGCGATCGACTCCGGCCAGGGCACTCCGGTCCTTTTGTTCACGGCGACACCTGGCGCGACGAACGTCGTCCTCAGCGCCACGGTCCAAAAGAACGGGTGCGCGGCCAGCTGGAGAAAGGCGATTCCGATCGGCGTCTACCACCGGCTCGAGGTCGTCCGGAACGGAACGGGAAGCGACATCGTCGAAGTCGAAACGACGGGCTATTACCCGCCTGAGATCTCCTGCGGGCTCTTATGCTCGACGGTCTTTGCGCACGGATCATCGGTCACCCTGTATGCGCGCCCGGGATCCAGCTCCCGCTTCGCAGGCTGGCTCGGCGGCGGTTGTGCCGGCACCGACCCCTGCACCGTGACGATGACCGGTCCGACGACCGTTTCTGCAACCTTCTTCCAGAAGGCGGCCGCGCGCTTCTACACGTTGGCCCCGTGCCGGGTCGTCGACACGCGCAATCCGGCAGGTTCCTACGGTGGGCCCGCGCTCGAGGCGGGGGCTTCTCGCGCCTTCACGATCGCCGGAACGTGCGGCGTCCCCTCCGACGCCAACGCCGTCGCGTTGAATGTCACCGTCACCGCGCCGACGGAAGCCGGATCGTTGACGCTCTATCCCGGAACTGGCCCTGCTCCGGAAACGGGCGCGCTCCACTTCGCGGCGGGGAGGACCCGCGCGAACAACGTCACGATGGGGCTCGCGGGAGGAGTTCTCTCCGTACTCGATCGGCAACAGGCGGGCACGGTGGACTTCATCCTCGACGTCAGCGGGTACTACCGCTGACTCGGCCGCAGACGGTGCTTCACAACGACCCCTGGAGAAGCACCCTCTGCCGGCCGGGACCTACCGGAAGGTGCCCGACACGTCGACGATGACGTGGACGGACCAGGACTCCTGCCGGTTCCTCACCGAGAGGACTCCGCCCGCGAGGCCGATGAGCGCGTTGTTCGTGCGGGTCTTCCCGGCGGCGAACGAGATCGTCGTCGTCACGGGAGCGACGCCGCTGCCGGGGAAGAGCGTCAGCGCACCGGCCGTCGCGTGCCCCGTCACCGTCTCGTTGACCGCCACGGCCTTTGCGTCGGCCGGGATGCCGGACGCGCCAGCGGCCACGGTGAAAGACCTCGTCTTTCCGGCGGCGAGCGCCGGTCCGCCGAACGGTCCCGTCGCGTTGCGGGTGTCGACGAGACGGCACGGCGTCGCCGTGTGGAAGGACGACGCGCAGCGGCCCGCCCGGCGCCTCCACCGCGTAGCCGCTCACCGAGTCGGGCTCGCTCGAGGCGCCGCGAAGCCGACCGCGAGAGCCGCGCGGCGATCGAGGCGGGCCGGACGTGGTAGGGGCCTACCCCCGGAGCGTGCGGAGCGGCCGGACCCTCGCGATCGCCTCGAAATCCGCGTCGTCGTGGAGCAGGACGTGCCCGTGCTCCAGCGCGAGCGCGGCGATGAAGCAGTCGGTCGAGCTCCGAACGATGAGGCCTCGCCGCCGGCACTCGAAGTAGATTTGGGCCGCTTCGATGTGGACGGCGAGGGGATCGACGGGCGAGACGATCTCCTGCGACTCGAGCGTCTGCCGAAGTGCCCTCCATTCCCGCTCGTCCTTCGCCCCCTGCAGGACTTCCTGGAGGCAGACGAGAGGAAGCGCCCACCCGGCCGCCTCTCCTTCGCTCTCGATCTCCTCCAGGCGCCGCACCGCGGGCGTCTCCATGCCTCGGAAGAAACCGATCAGGACCGAGCTGTCAACGAGGATCAAGGTCGCGCCCCCGGAGCGCCTTGTAGTCGTATCCGTCGGCGAAGCGCACCTTCCCCTTCAGGGCGAGGATCGATCGGCGCTTCTTCGTCTTCACGAGCAGGCGGAGGGCCTCGTCGACGAGGGATCGCTTCGTCCGGATGCCGGTGAGGCGGGCCGCCTCACGGATTAGGTCGTCGTCGAGGACGATGTTCGTTCGCACGAATACACCTCCATATACATACTAGCAGGTGTAGGCATGGCCGGAGCCCGCCGTCCCCCGACCCCATCGGATCAGCGGAAGGTGCCCGAGACGTCGACGATGACGTGGACCGCGCCGGCTTCCTGTCGGTCCAGCACCGAGAGGACGCCGCCCGTGAGGCCGATGAGCGCGTTGTTCGCGCGGGTCTTCCCGGCGGCGAACGAGATTGTCGTCGTCACCGGAGCGACGCCGCTACCTGGGAAAAGTGTCAGCGCGCCGGCGGACGTCTGGCTCGTCACGGTGACGTTGACCGCCACGGCCTTTGCGTCGGCCGGAATGCCGCACGCCCCATCGGCCACGGTGAAAGACCTCGTCTCTCCGGCGGCGAGCGCCGGCCCGCCGAACGGTCCCGTCGCGTTGCGGGTGTCGACGAGGCGGCACGGCGTCAGCGTGTGGAAGGAGGACGGGCTCGGCGCCACGCTCTCGGGCGCCACCTCCACGAGCCGCGCCGAGCGGGGCGGCAGGTCGAGCGGCAGCGAGCCGCCGCTGAATGCGGTCGTGCCGAGCGAGGTGAGGCGCGTCGCGCCGTCGAACCCGAAGAGCCGTACGTCTCGCATCCCGCCGCCCGTCAGCGAGACCGTGACCGGGCGCTGCACGGTGTCCCGGTTCACGAGGACGACGCGCAGCGGCCCGCCCGGCGCCTCCACCGCGTAGCCGCTCACGGCGTCGGGTGCGCTCGACGCGGCCCTCACGCTCGTGCCGGCGACGCGCGAGCCTGCTCCGTCGTAGTCGAGCCAGAGCCGGAAGGCGTCCTCGACGAGCGAGCCCGCGGCCGGGGCCACCCAGCGCGTGGCGATGTCGACCCCTTCCCGCGCGAAGATCCCGAGCGCCTCCGCCTGTGCGAGCGCGCTCGAGAGACCGTCGTCGTTACCCCAGCTGTACTCCGTGATCGCGAGCTTCGTCCCGGGCAGCTCGGCGGCGATCCACTCCTTCATTCGCGGGATCAGCCGCACGGCGGCGGCGATCCACGATTCGTCGACGTAGGTCGGGTCCCAGAGACTGCGGAGCGACCGGAGCCGCCGGGCCGACGTCGCGGCCGACTCGTCGCCGGAGAGCGCGACGCCGTCGGCCTGCGGGTAGTAGTGGACGTCGAGGACGTCGACGAGCCGGACGCCGGGGTGCGCGTCCTGGTACAGCTTCACCTGCCGCAGGTACCACTGCGTCAGCGGCACGCTCCCGTGGGCGATGAAGTCGGCGCCGTTCGGCGAGCAGTCGTCGGCCGCGGAATAGAAGTACTCGCACCAGCCCCACGACACCGGTCCGAAGACGACGGCGGCCGGGTCCTTCGCTTTGATCGCGGCGGCGACGTCGAGCGACTTCGTCCAGAGCTCGTCGAACGTCAGCGGCTGCGGGTGGACGTCACGGTGCGTGGAGTCCCAGAGGGCCGGCTCGTTGTCGAGGGCGTAGTAGCGGATGCCGCCGTTCCCCGCCGTCCCGAACTGCGCGGCGAGGTGGTCCATCCAGGCCGTGACGAAGGACGGCCCGACGGCGATCGAGGTGTCGAGCGGGTCGTTCCCCGTCACGAACGCGCCGCCGGGGCGGATGCCGTTTCCCGCGTCGGGCTGGCACCAGAAGACCCCGCCCGTCGCCGTGCACTCCGTCTCGGTCTGCGCGCCGTAGCGCTGCACCGAAAAGCCCCACGACTTCGCGCGGCTCTTCGGCGTCCAGCCGATGAGCGGCACGGTCAGGATCGGCTCGCCCCCCGCGGCTCGCGTCTCGGCGAGGAACCGGTCGGCGGCCGAGCCGAAGGGGAGGTTCTCGGGGGCGGGGTTGTCCTCGGGGACGTTCATGAAGAACCAGTCCATCCCCTTGTTCGACGTGTCGTTCTGCCAGTTGTAGCGGGTCACGGAGTTCCCGCCCCAGCGCCGGACCGGCCACTTCAGCGCTGCAGCCTGGGCGGCGGACCCGAAGTTCACGCCGAAGATCTGAGGGTTCACGGGCCGCCGGTCGAGCGCCGCGTCGACCGCAACCGTCACCGCCCCGCCGACGGGCGGCGGGGGAGGCGGCCCCGTGCGCGCCAGCAGTCGGACGTCGTCGACGTAGAGCGTCGCCTGGTCCCCCCCGAGGAATCCTGAAGCCAAAGCCCGTCCCAGCTCCCGGTCGAAAGGCCCAGCGCCGAAAACGGCACCGTCGCCTTCGCCCAGGTTCCGGCCGGAACAGAGCCCCCTTCGACGAAGCCTGCGAGCGCAGCTGACCCGGCGGGGCTCCCGCCGATCAGGATCGCCACCGTGAGCTGCTGCCCCCCGGCGCCGGCGCCGCGGACCCAGAGCTCGATCGCCTCGTAGTCGGTTCCCGCGAACCCGGCGTCGCGGTGAAGGAAGAGGCCTGCCCAGGAGTCCGGCTCGAACGAGATCGCGGCGGTTCCGGAGTGGACGACGGCCGACTGCGCGAGGTTCCGCGTTCCCCACGACCAGTCGGTGAAGCCGTTCTGGAGAGAGTCGGTGTAGACGGCGAGCTGCGCGGACGCGACGGGGGCCGCGAGGGCACACGCGAGGATCGCAAGGGCGAAAACGCCGCCAGACCTATCGCGTTTGAGGGACCGAATCGCCGGAGAGACGGGGATGCATACATTCGTCATGGGCCGAAGGAACCGTAACCTCCTCGTCGGGCCGTGCCTACTGGACCTCGGTCGAGCCGTTTCCCATCCGGGTCAGGGCGAGAGGCTGGCTCAACACCGGCCCCTGGCGCAGGAATGAGCCATCGTTTGCGACCTCGTTGACAGGAAGGTCGTGACTGGCTAGCGTGTAGCTAAAGAGCTACACGTGTAGATGGCTGTGGCTCCGGGGGAGAATCGTCGATGGCTCTGAACATCAGGAACCCCGAAGCCGAGCGGCTGGCCGAGACTCTGGCCCGGCTCGCCGGCGAGACGAAGACGGAGGCCGTGACGAAGGCCCTTCGCGATCGACTGGCCCGCCTCCGCCGTGAGCGGGCAGGCCGTCGGCTCGCGGACGAGCTGGACGAGATCGGACTCCACTGCTCCAGGCTTCCAGTCAGGGACACCCGGAGCCCGGAGGAGATCCTCGGCTACGACGAGAACGGCGTGCCGCGCTGATGGTCGCTGAATGGTCATAGATACGTCCGCGCTCCTGGCGATCCTCCAGGACGAGCCCGAGCGCCGCGCCTTCGCCGAGGCCATCGAGAATGCCGGTTCCTGCTCGATGTCGGTCGGGAACCTGCTCGAGACGTCACTCGTCATCGAGTCGCGTTTCGGCGCCGAGGGCATCCGCGACCTCGATCAGCTGATAGGGAAGGCTCGCATCGAGCTCGTTCCCGTCGACCTCGAGCAGCTCGGCATCGCCCGCCGTGCATTCAGCCGGTTCGGCAAGGGCCGCCACCCGGCAGCGCTCAACTTCGGGGACTGCTTTGCCTACGCACTCGCGCGCGCCCTGGGCGAACCTCTGCTCTACAAGGGGGACGACTTCGCCCGGACCGACATCGAGGCGGTCGTGCCCCGGCCCCGGCGAGTGAAGAAGGGATAGCGATTTCCGAATCCGTTCGGGAAGGCTCCTGGCCAGACCTTGCCTTCAGGCCGGCCGGATCCAGAGCCCGGTCAGCGTCAGCTCGATGGCGTCGAACGGCTCGGCCCGCACGACGTCGTCGCCGCCGGCAGTGAGAACGAGAAGCCAGGCCTCGTCCTGCCTCCGGTAGACCTCGAGCGTCTCGAGGACCGGGTCGACGAGCCAGGCGTGCCCCACACCCTCACGCGCGTAGATCGCGAGCTTCTTCAGCCGGTCGAGGCGCGCCGTGGCCGGAGAGAGGACCTCGCAGGCCCAGTCGGGCGCGAGCGTGAAGAACGCTTCTCGCGGTAGCACCGGGAGTCGCTCTCGCCGCCAGCCGGCGAGATCGGGGACGAGAACGTTCCGGCCGAGGTGAACCTCCGGTCCGTCGAAGATCCACCAACCGCCGGGGCCGCGGCCGCGGTCGAACGGGGTTCCCAGCTCGGAACCGAGCGTCGAGGATGCCCGCTGATGGTCGATCGCCGGCCGGGGCGTCGCGTGAAGCTCACCCTCGACGAGCTGCCCGACGACCCCGTCCGGCAAGGCGAGGAGGTCCTCGTAGGTCGGTTCCCGCTTCCTGGCGACCTCGGACACGCCTCTTAGTGTATCTGCCGGGGCCGCGAGGCAGCAGGACGCTGACCGTGAGCCTCCGACACTACGAGGCGTGAAGGTGCGCCCGACGTGATCTGCCTCGCTGGCAACCGACCCCTGGAAGGGCTAGATTCAAAGGTGCGAGCGTTCGCGTCCGGTTGGCGTTCCAGCCGGGAGGGGGTCTCATGAGAGCTGTGCGGTGCCTGCTTCTGGTCATCCTCGTGGTGGGTGTTCCCGGGTTCCGCGCGGCGGCGGCGCGTCCGGTGGACGGGGAGGTCCTCCGTGCGGCACCCCTCGGGCCGATCGTCGAGGCCCCGGACGGCAGGAGCGAGATGGAGCTGGTGCGGTTCGACGAACGGGTCACCGCCCAACTCCTGACCCTCGCCCCCGAGGAGACCCTCCGGGTCGACGACTGGCCGATCTTCCCGGGCCTGCGGGCAGCGGCCGTTCTGCGCCGGTTCGAGGTCTATGCCCCCGACGCGAAGATCGTCGTGATCGAGGACGGGGTCGAACGCGAGGCCCCGCGGTCGAACCAGCTCTTCTACAGGGGGACTGTCGAGGATGGTCCGGAAGCCGGCGGCCAGTTCGTCAGCTGGGTCGACCCGGAAACGGGAAACGTCGGGGGCTATGCGATGACGAGCCTCGGCGTGGTTGCACTGGAATCTCCTGAGCGTGGACGAAGAGAGGCGCGATTGGCACTGGCGCAGGCTTTCGACCCGGAGGGAGCCGCCCCTTCCTGGAGCTGCGGCGTCCCGGACGACGAAGGGCACCCCTTCTGGCAGGCGATCCGGGCGCACCGGGCGCAAAGGACGGTGCCGCCCACCGGTCCGTCCGGAGCCCTTTCCCCCCTCGGGACGGTGAGCAAGACGGCCATCATCGCGTTCGACACGGACGCCGAGTACCTCAACCTGAGGTTCGCGAACGACACCGCCGCCGCCACGACTTACATCGGCCAGCTCGTGGCCGGAATGTCGGTCATCTACGTGCGGGACGTCGCCACGGTGATGGATCACGGGGTGAAGCTCCTGCAGGGCTACACCATCCTGCGCGTGGGCGAGTCGAGCGACCCCTACTCGGACACGATTGGAAGCGCCGACTCGGCCAAGCTCAACGAGTTCGGGGCCTACTGGGACGCCCAGTACCCGACGACCGTCGTCCGGCGGGCTCTCGCGGCTCTCCTCTCCGGCAAGCAGGGAAACCCGAGCTACGCATCGGGGATCGCTTGGGTCGGGTCATTGTGTGCGGGGTCCTCCTACGGCTACAGCATCGACCAGCTCTTCACCGGTGCCTCGGGCCTCACGGCGGACCTCGGCATCATCGCGCACGAGGTCGGCCACAACTTCGGCGCCTTCCATACCCACAACTGCTACTACGGCAACCCGCCGATCGACACCTGCTACGCACCGGAGGGCGGGTGCACGACGGCGACGGGATGCCCGGGTTCGCAGGTCTTCAACGGCGTGACGACGAACGGCACGCTGATGAGCTACTGCCACGTGATCAGCTGCAGCCCGCGCAACCTCGTCTTCCACACGCGGTCCGTCGCCGACAACCCTGCGGACCCGTACGGCATCGATTCGATCCTGACCGAGGTGGCGAACGCCTCCTGCTTGAACAGCCTCGCCGGTGGAGTCGTTCCCGCGGCCCCCACGATCACGAACGTCTCTCCCGCCTCGGGTCCGCTCGCGGGCGGAACGGCCCTGACCATCACCGGATCGAACTTCGTCTACGGGGCCATAGTCGCGTTCGTCGAGCTCCCGTCCAACGACGTCTTCGGCACGCCGAGCTCCAAGAGCGCGGCCTCCGTCACCTTCAACAGCTCGACGCAGCTCACGGCCACGACCCCCTCCGCCTCGAGCGCGGGTGCGGTCGACGTGGTCGTCATGAACCCAGATTTCCAGACGGCCACCCGTTCGAGCGGGTTCACGTACACGACCGCGCCCCCGGCCCCGACCGTTACCGCCATCTCCCCGAACACGGGCTCCACCGCCGGCGGAACGAGCGTGACGATCACCGGGGCGAACTTTGTCGGTACCCCATCCGTGACCATCGGCGGGGCGAACGCCTCGGGCGAGGCCTTCGTCAACTCGACGACCCTCACGGCGACCGTCCCCGCCCACGCCAGCGGTATCGTCAGCGTCGTCATCACGAACCCCGACGCGCAGTCCGGAACGCTGACGGACGGCTTCGCCTATCTCCCCCCGCCCTCCAGGTCGCGGTACTACGTCCTCACGCCGTGTCGCCTTTTCGACACGCGCAACACCTCCGGCCCCGATGACGCTTCGCCGATCCTCTCCGCGAACGAGACCCGGACATTCGACGTGACCGACCGATGCAGCGTTCCCGAGGAGGCCCTCTCCCTCACCGTCAACATCACGGTCACCGGGTCGGGAGCGACGGGCGAGCTGCGCCTCTTCCCGGGGAACGGCATCAGCCCCAATCCGCCCGCCAGCTCGATCTTCTACGCGGCCGGAAAGACGCGCGCAAACAACGGCATCGTCCGCCTCGCGACCGACGGGACGGCGACCCTGAAGGTCCAGAACGTCTCCGCCGCCGCCGTCCACCTCATCCTCGATGTGTCGGGCTACTACCTCCTGGCGCCGTAGCGTGGCCCTCGCGGCCCCGCTCCTGGCGCTTCTCGCCCTGCCGGCGGCGGGCCAGCCGGTGCGTGGCGGAGCGCTGCCTCAGCTCTTTCCCCCAGACAACTGGTGGAACGTCGACGTCAGCGCCGCGCCGGTCGACCCGGCCAGTGCTTCTTTCATCCAGTTCATCGGCCCGACGCGCGGCCTCCACCCCGACTTCGGGGGCGACGACGAAGAGGCACCTCCCGGGATCTACGGGATGGTCACCATGACCGTCGACGGCGAGCAGCCGCTCGAGCCGATGGTGTTCGACTACGACGACGAGAGCGACTACGGCGCCCCCGGCCGCCCCGCCGGCTATCCGATTCCCGTGGAGGCGAAAACCCAGGCGAAATGGATCGAGGGCGGCTACGCCGGGAACTCCGGCGCCGGCGGCGACAAGCACATGCTCATCGTCGATCGCGACAACCGGTTCCTCTTCGAGACCTGGAACACCCGGTGCCTTCCCGCCGGCTCGCCGTCCTGCTCGTGGCGGGCCGGCTCCGGGGCGGTCATCCTCCTCGACTCGAACCAACGCCGGCCCGAGACCTGGACGAGCGCGGACGCGGCGGGCCTCGCCATCCTGCCCGGCCTCGTCCGCTACGACGAGGCGTTCGGGGCGAACCCGATCCGGCACGCGTTCCGCATGACGACGAGGGCCACGAACGGCTACGTCTGGCCCGCCTCGCACGAGGCCGGGGACACCGCCGGCGCCCCTCCGATGGGGGCCCGCCTCCGGCTGAAGGCGTCCAAGGACATTTCCGGGTACCCGGCGTACGTCCAGCGGATCTTCCAGGCGATGAAGACCTACGGTCTCATCGTGGCCGACAACGGGAGCGACATGTTCGTCCAGGGGGCGTACGACACCCGCTGGGACAACGGGGTCCTCAACCCCGCCTTCGACGACCTCGTCGCGGGCGACTTCGAGGTGCTCCAGCTCGGGTGGAAGCCGGCCGTCTCCATGACGGCCCCGGCGGCGGGGCTCTACACGCTGACGCCGTGCCGGGTCGCCGACACGAGAAACGCCTCCGGTCCGTGGGGGGGGCCCGCGCTCGCGCCCGGGGCCGAGCGGGTCTTCGTCGTGGCGGGTCCGTGCGGCGTTCCCGTCGGGGCCAGGGCGGTCTCGGTGAACCTCACCGTCACCCAGCCCGCCGCCGCCGGGTCTTTCCGCGCCTTCCCGGGAGACGGGACCCCCTCCGCGGCGACGGCCCTGGCGTTCAGCGCCGGCCGGACCCGCGCCAATAACTCGATCCTCATGCTCAGCTCTTCGGGGAGCGGGGCGATCACGGTGAAGAACGAATCCACCGGCACGGCCCACCTCCTCATTGACGTGAACGGTTATCTGCAATGAGAATCCTCTCTTGCCCTCAGAAGGAGGCGACCATGAAGAACCTCGCTACCCTCGCACGCACCCTCGGCCTCGGAGCTGTTGCGGCGGTCGTCCTCTCGTCCGGCCTTGCCGAGGCCCAGGCCGGGCCGTACCAGTACTACGCCGTCACGCCCTGCCGGGTCTACGACACGCGGACGGGACTGCCGTCGGCGGGCGGGACCAACGGCGGGATCATGTACACGGCCACGCCGAGAGCCTTCAGGATGAGAGGCTTCTGCGGCGTGCCCAGCACGGCTGCGGCTGTTTCGGTGAACCTGACTGTCACCAACCCGCAGGCGTCCCAGGGCGACCTCCGCGTCGCACCCTATCCGGGGACCTTCCCCGCGCAGTCGACCTCGAACTACTACGCGGGAGAAACTGTCGCAAACGGCGCGATCGTGCCGCTCGGAACGGTGAATCCCGGAACCGACCCGGACATTCAGATCGACGCTGCCGGAGCCCCCTTCACCCAGACGTGGACGTACCACCTCCTGATCGACGTGAACGGGTACTTCCAGTAGGAGGACGCGGCCCCGCGCGGCGGGGACGTGTCGCCCGAACCCGCTCCGGCCCAAGGGGCGGAGCGGTCGAACCGAAGCGGAACGGACGGGTGCCGGAACGGTGCAGGGTGGTGCCATGAAGAAGTCCCTTCTCTTGGTCCTCGCGACGGCCTCGCTGATGGCCTCGCTTCGCCTTTCAGCAGAACTCGTTCCGCCGAAGGCCGGATGGCCGCAGGCGACAGGGCTTCTCGTCGACCGGTCGTCCCCGGGCGTCGGAAACCTGGATGACGACGCCGACCTGGAGATCGTCGTCGGAACGGTGGGAAAGAAGGTCTACGCCTTCAACCCCAACGGGACCCTCGTCCCGGGATGGCCGGTGACCGTGACCGGCGAGGTGAATTCGAGCCCGGCCATCGGCGACATTGACGGGGACGGCTTCAACGAGGTCGTCGTGGGCGTGGGGTGGCAGGACCTCACCAACGACGGGGCCATCTATGCCTTCCGCCGAAACGGGCTGGTCATGGCGGGATGGCCGTTCCTGACGAAGGACCTGAACCTCGGACCGAACGGTCACCCGGACGGCGTCTTCGCGACTCCCTCGCTTGTCGACCTCGACCTCGACGGGAAGCTCGACATCGTCGTCGGGAGCTTCGACCAGTACTTGTACGCACTTCGTTACGACGGTCAGGCCGTGGCTGGAGCATGGCCGTTCTTCCTGTACGACGGCACGTGGTCCTCCGCAGCCATAGGCGACCTGGACAGGGACGGCGAGCCCGAGATCGTGATCAGCGCGTACACGCATGCGGGCTTCCCGCCGGGTCTGCCAACGGTGGACGGTGGCGGGATCATGTGGGTTCTGACCCGTACAGGAGTCGTGAAGCCGGGCTGGCCCCGGGTCTTCGACCTCCACATCGACTCGTCTCCCGCCCTGGGGGATCTCGACGGAGACGGAGACCTCGAGATCGTTGTGGGGACGGGCCACGAGCCGGCAACGATCGCCGGACGCAGGGTCTACGCGATGCATCATGACGCGACGGACGTCACGGGCTGGCCCGTCTCGACCGGTGCGTTCGTCTGGCCGTCGCCCGCTCTCGCGGATCTGGACGGAAACGGTCTTCCCGAGGTGATCGTCTCGTGCGAAGACGGAAAGCTCTACGCATGGAAAGCCAACGGGACTCTCCTCGCGGGCTGGCCGGTCCAGCCGCTCAACGAGAGCGGCGTCAATGGCGGCATGGGCGGGTCGCCCGTGGCGGCCGATCTCAACGGGGACGGCGCTCCCGAGGTTCTCGTCCCGATCGGCTGGGATGTCGTGGCGTTCTCGGGCAACGGATCTGTCTTCAAGTACCCGGGCGATACGCAGCAACTGAGATTCCGCACGCTCTTCTCGGTTGGGGGCACCGCCACCGTCAAGGATCTTGACGGCAACGGACGTCTGGAAGTGGCGATCGGTTCGGCCAACGGCGCTTTCGATCAGGGACGCCTCTACGTCTGGGAGCTCCCGGCAGCAGCGATCCCGGGAGTTGCGCCGTGGCCAATGTTCCGTCGTGGGCTCGGAAGGACGGGGCTCCTTTCGCAGACGGCTCCGGTCGGGAGCTCGCTCTTCACCCTCACGCCGTGCCGCGTCTTCGATACCCGGGAGTCGTCCGGACCGACGGCCGCCGCGCCCGCCCTCTCGGCAGGTGAACGCCGCATCTTTCAGATGGCGGGGAAGTGCGGAATCCCCTCCGACGCGAAGGCAGTGTCGATCAACGTGACCGTGACTCAGGCGGTCGCTGCGGGAGACATCAAGATCACTCCGGGCGACCAGCTGACCACGCTGTCGTCGATGCTGAGCTTCGCCGTGGGGCGGACGCGCGCGAGCGTGACGCTGATGCGGCTCTCGACGGATGGCCTCGGGACGATCGCAGCGACGAACACTGCGGCGGCGGCGGTTCACCTGATCGTGGACGTCAACGGGTTCTTCCGGTGAGGGCGTAGAGCAGCCGAGGGCGGTTCCCGCGGTACAACGAGCGGCGGCCACTGGCAGGTCGCCCTTTCCGACCCCGGGCCGACCCTGGAGACCGACCTCGCACCGTTGCCGGTCGCGGGCCCGTGAGGTTCTCCGAAAGCCGAGGACGTCCTGGCGTCCCCGGCCCTCGGTTCAAGCGCCAGGGCGTTTCGCGATGACGGAGAGCGGGAGGTTCGCTATGCGGTAGAGGATCGGTCCGGTGTGGCGGCCGCCCAGCAGCCGCGGGACGATTCGGCGACCGACCGCGGTCCTGCCGAATCGCCAGAGCCAGGACGGAACCCCCTCACGGAACTCGGCATCCGGGTAGAGAAGGCGATAGCGAATGGACCGCGGCGAGAGCTGGCGCGGCTGGAACCCGGTCGCGCGGAGCGCGGACATGTACTCGTCGAACGAGTAGATGTGCTCGTTGATCCCGTGAGCCGTCTCCGCGTTGACCGGCTGCCTTTCCTTGATCGACGCCTTCTTGGAGGGTTCCGAGACGAAGACGAAGAGTCCGCCTGGCTTCAGGATCCGCCAGATCTCCCGGAACAAGGCTTCGATCCCCGAGGAGTGGTGGATGGCGGCGCAACTGAAGACCACGTCCGCCCACCCCTCGACGAGGGGGATGTTGTGGATGTCTCCGGCGATCCTCTCGAAGTGGCTCCCGTCGTCGTGAAAGAAGATCTCCGCCGTCTCGAGGCCGAGGAAACGGGTCTTGAGTACGTCGACTGCGACGACCTCACCCGCCCGTCCGATCGTTGCGAGGAATCGCGAGGACCACGTGCGTCCCGCCCCAATGTCCACCACGCTCTTTTCCGCAAAATCGACGATTTCGAAGATCTGGAAGAAATCGGGAGCCGTGTGTGGCCAGGGCCCCTGGGGAAAGTAGGGCAAGGCTGCCATTTGGGAGACCAGGTGCTCCTCGAGAGGCCCTGCGAGCTCGATCCATCCATGGATCTCTTTTCGGATCGTGTCGTCCGAGGGATCGAGGACGTCCAGGATTCCGTCGCGGATCTCGAACACGCTTCCACAGTCCGCACAGGTGAGGCGACCCGTCCGCACCTCCACGGCACTCTCGTGCGTTACCTGCAGAGTCAGGCGCCCGCCGGTGCAGGAGACGCAGCGCAGGCTCGGGAGCAGAGACCTCTTCATAACGCCCTGTAGCTTCCTCTCGGGTTGCGAAGGCACGCCTTCTCAGAATCCACGCTCCGCGTTCATCGGAGCCGCGTCCGCACCCTTCGCGGAGAATACGTGATCACCGCGCTGGACGAGGACGGAGGTCGCGACGGTGTGTCTGGCGGTTCGGTGGTTTGGTTCGGCGGGGCGGCGCCCTCGAACACGGTGAACTAGACTGTTGAGATCGTGTTTGCCGCCCTCTCAGTGCTCGCAGCCTTCGTCGTCCCGCCTGCACTCCTCGTGGGCTGGGGCTACATTCTGGCCACGATTCTCCTGCCCACCCGCCACGCGGCCTTTCGTCCGTGGGTCTGCCCGGCGCTCGGCCTCGCCTTCGTAGGCTCCGTCGGACCTTCCGTCGGAGCGCTGGGGTTTCCGCTCCGCTCGATCGTTTGGCCCCTCGTCGTCCTCGCCGGCGGGGGCTGGGTCCTCCTCCTGCGCGAAGGGGGCGTGGCGAGGTGGCTGCGGGCGCATTGGCCCGCCCTTGGGGTCGCTCTGGGGGCGCTGGTCCTCGCTGCTTCTCCACTCGGCTTTCAGGGGACCCTGACGACGATCGGCGGGAGCATCGACGCCATCTCGTACAACGTCAGGTCCGAATACCTGCAGGACCACCCGTTGCAGATACCTGAGGTCACGGCGGGGCAGCCGTGGCTCGGATGGGTGGCCGCCCAGATCGGGTTGCTTCGGGTGGGCGACGTCTGCTTCCTCGGTCTGACAGCCCTCGTCCTGTCGCGTCGCAGCTTCGAGATTCTCTCCGTCATCGCGGCGCTCGCCCACCTCCACGCGGTGTTCGGAACCTACTTCTTCGCACGAGTGGGGCTTCGAAGGTCCCGCCCGGTCGGCGTTCTCGCCGCGTCGTTTGTCGCGCTGAGCAACACCCTCCTGTGGCCGGGTCTCGACTGCAGCTTTTCGCAGGCGCTGGCGCTCGCGTTCGTGCCGATCTGCGTCGCGGTGGCGACGGCCCTTTTCCGTCGCCCGTCGCCACGCCTGGCCATCGTGCTCGGTCTCCTGTTGTCGGGGATCGTCACCATCTATCCCGTCTTCTTCGTTCTCGTCGCCGCCGCAGTCGGTCTGCTGGGCATCGCTTCGATCGTTCGCTACCCCCGGCCCGAGCTCCGTGCCAGGAGGGCGTCGGCCCTTCTGCTCGCGGGGATTGTGTCAGTGGCGGCAGGGCCCGTCGGCTCCGCGCGTGCGATCCGGGAGCTCGGCTTCGTTGGCGGAATGCTGGGCGAGCGTGGGATCTCGGCGGTCGGGGCCGGCAACATCCTAGTGTATCCGCCGTTAGCGGAGCTGTTCGGTCTCATCAGCCACGCTGCCGTGGCGCACGGCAGAGCCATCAACGGCGACTTTGCGTTGGCGGGAACCGTTTTCGCCGCTCTGGCAGCGGCCTTCGTCGCGCGGGGCCTCGTCCTTGGCGGGTTCGTTCGTGCGCTGGCGCCCCTGTCGATTCTCGTGGCGGCCGGCAGTCTGGCGATTCACCAGAGGTTCGTCGTGAACCCGCCTGGGGGCTACCCCTACGGGTACTTCAAGGCCGTGACACTGCTGGCAATCGCGCTCGCCCCGATGCTCGCTGTGGGAATCGCAGGGTCTCCGGGCTCGCGACGATTCCGCCCGTGGGCGCTCGCCGTGGCAGCCGTCTTCCTGCTCTTCTCGGCGCACATCACGCTGGGGACGCTCAGGTACTCGGCAACGACTCAGGTCCTCGCTTCGAGGCAGATCGTGGACGCAGCCCGGTCTGCGACCCGCCTTGCCGGAGATCGGGGCATCGAGCTGTTGGTCGAGCGAGGACCGTTGGAAAACTGGTTCGGCTACCTCCTTCGCGACCAGAGGGTCGTCTTCCCCTGTGGAAACGAGCTTCATACGGTCACGGCGCCGCCGCTCATCAGGGCTCCCGTGCTCGCACTGATTGACCGCAATCGGGAGACGAGCCCGGGGGATTGCTCCCGAAGCGATCGGCCTTCGCGGCCGATCTGGGAAGGGTCGCGCTATAGGCTGATCGAGTGGGTGGACGGTCGCCTGGCGGAGTGGCCGCTGGTCGGAGTCGACGGGTGGACGGGAGGAGCCGCGACGGCGACCATCGATCGGACCGGGAAGGAAGTCATCCTCGACGTGGGAGGAGTCCGCACCCACAATCCTCTGCCTCCGGGCGACGTCAGAACCATCCAGATCGAGATCGCATCCCTGGATGGTGCTTTTCTCGCCGGCCCCGACGGAGTGATCGACGTCGCGCCGGGGACGTGGCGCATCGACTGGGACACGGCCTGCCGCTTGCCGCTCGAGGCCAGACTCTCGCGGGGAACCGTCACCCCGGGCCTGGTCTTGCTCCTGGACACGCGGACGGGCGAACCGGATCGCTGCACAGAACTGCTCCGGAATCCTCGGGGCTACCTGGACTGGAAAGGGTCGGTCTCCGAGCAGGTCTTGCGCGGAGAGATCGAGTTCGTCCCACCTCGAGACGAGGCGCCCGCCGCCTACCGAATCGGCGTGCACGTCGGTGGGGGACAGCCGAATGGGTTTGGGTGGTGGAGCGTCTTTAGCCTCGACCTTCCGCAGGATGGCCGTCCTCACCGGGCGGTGGTCCGGATCGATCTCCGAAAGCGGGCAGGCATCGGATCCATCGACGGCAGAGGAGCGCCGCTCGAGGAGTCGAACAAGGAGGTCTCTGAAGGGCGCTTCGAAGCCACCCTCGCCCTGTGGAAGATGCAGCCGGGGATACAGCAGCTCGTCACGGCCAGTGTGCTGACCTTCGAGATCGCGCCCGGCGGGACCATCAACGGCATTGGAGAGGCGCCGGGCGTGAGGCGCTGGTGGAGCTCACAGTGACGGGAAAGGTCATGATACCGACGGTAGCGCGAGGTGCGTTCGATCCGCCCATGCAGTACTTCTCGAGCTTCCCTTCAACTCGGGGGTATGGCGACCCGGAGCGGCCAGGCGGCCCCTTCGACTATCGTGGGGTTCCAGGACCCGCACCCGGTGAAGCCGGGTTCGGGGCCGGAAAGCAATGACAGGCACGGAGCATCGCCATCTCGCCGGACGGGATTCCCCAGATCAGCTCCCGTCCAAGGTTCGGAAGCCGTTCGAGCGAGTAGGAGGCGGCACGGGCGTCGAGAAAGGCGAGTAGTCGTTTCGCTGTGTCCGGTTCGAGAATGAAGGCGGGACTCGCGGCGGCCTCGACCCGCTCGTGGGCGCGGACGTCACGAATCGGTCCCGGTGCGCCCTCGCCGAACGGAGACGCGACGACCTCGCCGCCGGAGAGGAACGTCAGGCGATAGGCGATCCAGTACTCGGTGTAGACGTCCCGGATTCCGGACGCGGCGAGTCTCTCCGTGAGGGCGATCGTCTCCGCGATTCGGCCGTGTCGGGGGTCTTCGGCGTAGGTCTGAGAGCGGAGCTGGCTCAGGGGGCCCAGGAGCAGAAGGATGCCCGCGAATGCAAGGGTCCCGAAGCGAGCCCTGCGTTCGATGAGTGTCGCCAGGCCGACGCCCGAGAGGACCGCGACGGCGACGTAGGACGACAGGAGAAAACGCGGGTCCTCCCGAAGATCGGTGCGCGCCCGAGACAGGGCCATGACGGCGGGCGCAACCAGCAGAAACACCGACGACAGGGCCAGGAATCGGCCAGTGGCCGGTGCCTTGCGGCATACCAGACAGGCGCCCGTGATCACGAGGCCGCCGAACAGGATGACGGAGATCGTCTCGGATCCTGGGAAAGTCGCCTCCGTGCCTCCCGGCGATCGTCCGCCGAGGAGCACAGGAAGCCCGCGGGCGAGGAGTACCCGGGCCTGGGAGAGGGCTTGCTGCAGGTCTGACCCGCGCATTTCGGCGGACCGGAGACTGGCGAACGCCGTACGGAAATTCTCGAACAGCCACGGAGACGACCCCAGGGCGAATCCTGCACAGAGGAGGACGATTCGGAACGGCTTCAGCCACGTCCCGCGCGTGACGAATACGCCTGCGGCCACGACGCCGGGGAGGACGATCGAGAGAGGGGTGACCCACCAGGCGACGCCGAGAACGACGCCGAGAGCGATATGAAGGAACGACCTGCGGTCCTCTGCCGTCGGCTGGACGATCCGGGCTACCAGGTAGACGGTCGCTGCCGTCAACGTGAAGAAGGACCCATAGGCGCCGTCGGAACCCAGGAGTTTGAAGAAGAGAAAGGACGGACCGGCAGCGAGGTAGGTCCCCGCGAGGAGGCCTGCCCGTCGCCCGAACCCCAGAGCGGTGGCGAGCGAGATGAGGACCGTCGCGGACGCCATCAGGGCAAAGATCACGATCCTGTAAGACTCGACGGTCTCTGGGAGTACTCGGAAGGCGAGAGACAGGAGGTGTGGCTCGAGGCTGCCGTCGTACTGGACACCCCAGTAGAAGACGGGATGGCTGCCGTGGTCTCGGATTTCCAGAGCCATGAGCGCGGGAACGGCCTGGTCCGAGCTGAAGTTCACCTGGCCACGCTGCATGTACCCGAGTGCCGAGAACGCCTGGAGGAGCACCACGACGGCCAGGCCGAACCAGAATGCGCGGGGATCGTCATGCAGATCGATCGCCCGCCGGAAGGGCCACAGGGAGGAAGCCGAGCGGCCTTCCCGCGGCACGGTCGTGCTTCGTGTCGTGTCCAGGTCACCCTTAGGGGACATCCGGAGAACCGCCGCTGCTGGTATCGCGAAGAGGGCGGCTCGCGGGCCCGTCCCACGTGCCGAGCGACCTTTCCGCGGTCGCTCCCGTCGAGTTGCCGAATCGAAGCCGGACCTCGAACGAAGGGACCAGAAGCTCCGAGCGGGGAACGACCGTCGTGAACCCGACCACGTCGTGCCCGAGCCCGTGCGCTGATGCGACGTCGGCGCGGAGCATCCCCTCGGCACGATGGATCGTCGACCGGTCCGACCCGCTAAGGATGATCGCGGCGTCGGCCGGAATTCCGGACGCGTTGTCCGTGTAGAAGGCCCAGCCGGTAACGCGAAGCCCCTCCGTCGTTTCCTCGAGAACGTCGAGGAACGAGACCAACCGGTCGTTGTCGGGACAGGGGCGGGGAGGGTCGGGCATCGCCCCGGGAGGAGCCGGATACTCAGTTCGATTCGAGTGGGCCGTAGCCGGCCACCGCGCGAGGACGTAGATGTTGTCGCCTCTGTCCGCCGTGGTCCCCCCGGCTCGCCTGATCCGCCGCTCGAGATCCGTTTCCCTGAACGGCAGGACCGAGGCTGGGCCCGAGTAGTCGACGGCCTCGCTCGGGACAGTGTCGTAGTCGAGACGGTCCCGGGTCTCAGCCCGCACGATTTCGAATCCGTCCCGCTCGAGTAGTGTTCGGATCTCCCCTAGGGAGAACTCGCGATTGTGCCGTCCGTGGACGCCGTTTTCGACACAGTAGAGGTCGAAGAAGTTTCGGCCTGCCAGCATCGCGGCCACGTTGGTCAGCCGAAGCGCGTTCGGCAGAGTCAGGACGAGGTGTCCGCCGGGACGGAGGATCCGTCGAATCTCCCGAAAGACGCGAAGCGGGTTGACGACGAGGTGCTCGAGCGTTTCGCAGAAGTACACGACGTCGAAGGAGCTCGCCGGGTAGGGATACGGGTGCACGGTCTCCAGTTTGAAGGTCGGGAAGTCGAAGTCGAGCACCTCGCCGAGCCTGGGGCTGCGCAAGCGACGCGTGGCGCTTCCGATACGGGTCGAGAAAATGTCGTGGTCGAAGAAATCCGACCCGACGAGGACCGCCTTCGGGAAGACAGCCCGAAGGAGAAGGTGAAAAAGGTACGGGCCAGCCCCGATCTCCAGGATGGAGCCGTTCACCGGTCGCGGGGTCAGCTCCATGGTGTGGAGAAACCCGCAGAACGCGTCCCCGCTGTACGCGCGGAGCATCCCGGGAGGGGATCCGTCGAGCTCGAAGCTCAGGAGGTAACCCAGGAGCGCGGGAGCCACGTCCGTGAGCCTGGACACGAACAGCGAGTCGTCATCTTCATGCGCCGCGTTAGCGAGGTCGGACAACCGCCCGCGCAGGGTCGGAGCATCGAGCGATTCGGGGCGGGCGAGTGCCTCTCCGGCGGCCCGAACGAGAGCTGCAGCGGAGTTTTGACCGGGGCGCCGAAACCACCTGTTCAACACGTCAGGAGTGTAGCGGGATTCCTCACCACGACGCCTTGCGGGCGGCAGTCGTTCTGACGGCGAAGGCCGCCTCCGCTGCGCCGGTCGTCGTCACCGGGTCCCACCCTCGACCGCCTCCACCCTCTCCACGATCCGCCGCGCCGCGTGGCGCCACGTCCACTTCTCCCGCATCTCCACCGCCGCCGCCCGCCCCTTTGCCGCCGCCTCTTCGCGGTTCTCGAAGACGTGGCGGAGGAGGTGCGCGAGGTGGTCGGGGTCGGGGTCGGCCCAGGAGAAGCCCGCGTAGTACGGGCACTTGGCGACGGCGCGGATGGTTCCCTTCACGCGGAGCGGGTAGGAGATTCCGTCGTGCACGAACTCGGTGTGCGCGCCCCAGTCCGTCGCGATGCTCGGGAGGCCGCAGGCCATCGCTTCCATGAGGGGCATGTCCCAGCCCTCTCCGCGGCCGGCGGTGACGTAGCAGTCGGTGGAGCGGTAGAGGACGCCGAGCTGGTGGTAGGGGAAGTCGTGGTTGTAGATGAACGCGATCCGGCCCCCGGACGGGGAGAGGCGAAGCTTCGAGACGAGATCGCGGACGCGGAGACTGGGATCGCGGTTGATCACCTTGCAGAGGAGGAGGACCGGGTCCGAGGCCTTGAAGACGCGGTTGAACGTCGTGAGGAGGAGCTCGGGGTGTTTGCGCTCGCCCCATTCGAAGTTCGAGAGGAAGACGAAGTCGCCGCTGGGGTTCGGGACGGACTTGATTCCGGGGTGGAAATGGTCGACGTCGACGCCGAGGGGCATGACGTGGACGGGACGGGTGACGCCGCTCGAGAGGAGCCCCTCGCGGTTGAACCGGCTCGGGACCCAGACCTCGTCCATGAGGTTCGCCTGGCGGACCCACTCGGCGGGGAAGCCGTCGACCTCGAGCATCGTGTAGCCGACCCGGTGTCGTCCGAGGCCGCGCTGGAAGACGTCGCCCTGCGCGTAGACGATCCCGACGTCGGGCCGGCTTCCGGCCGGCCGCTGGGCGAGAACGTTGAGCAGGTAGTCGCCGCTGTAGGGAGGCTCCGGCACGGGGAACGGGGAACCGGGGCCGTAGACGTATGAATACGACGCCCGAACCCCCTCGGCGTCGAGAGCCCGGAGCAGCTCGCGGCTGCTCATGGCGTAGCCGGTCGAGAAGTTCAGTATCGACTGCCACGAGAGCGAGCGGGTGTAGCGCGCCTCGAGAAGCGGCTTCCACTTCTTCTCGAAGACGCCGCGGCTCCGGCGGAAGAGGCTCTCGAAGAACTTCGGGTCCGACGCCGTGGAGCCGTGCTCCTCGTGGACGAGGGTCACCGCTCCGCAGCAGACGGTGCGAAGGCCCGCCTGCCGCGCGCGAAGGCAGTAGTCGGTGTCTTCGAAGTACGACTCGAAGTCCTCCGAGAGGCCGCCGATCGCGTCGAGCGTCTCCCTCTTCAGGTAGGCGCAGGCGAAGACGATTCCCTCGACGGTGCGGTCCGAGGCGTACTGCCCGACGTCCGTCTCCGAGGAGCCGATCTGCTGGCCCCAGACGGTGTCCGGCAGGACGTAGGTGCCGGCGTGGAGGAGCCGGCCGTCCGGCATCGTGAGACGGCAACCGACGACGCCGATGTCGGCGGCGGAATGCGCACAGGCCGCGAGCCGGTCGAGCCATCCGTGCTGGCGGATCTCGAGGTCGTTGTTCAGGAGGACGACGTCCGAACCGGCGCGTGCGGCGGAGATCCCGACGTTGTTTCCCCTCACGAAGCCGAGGTTCGTCCCGTTGCGGATCGTCCTCAGCCACGGGTACTCGGCCAGGCGCGCGGGGGTCTCGTCCGTCGAGCCATTGTCGACGACGAGCACCTCGACGCCCGCGAGGTCGGTGTGGGCGCGGAGCGACTCGAGGCAGCGCCGGGTGAGGGGCCAGCGGTTCCAGGCCAGGATGACGATCGTGACGGGTCGCGAGAGCCGCTCCGCGGTGGGAGCGGGTTCCGGAAGGGAGACGCTCATGCGCCTCCGGCTCGGGTCCAGGCTGCCCGCAGCGCCGGCTCGACGTCGGAGGCGACGAGGTCGACGGAGTCGGAGAGGCCGTCGAGGAGGGGGGCCGCGAAGGCCTCCGACTCGAGATCGTCGAGGTCGGCGTCGAGCAGGCGGAGGTGCTCGAAGGGCAGGAGGCGCGCGAGGAGGAGCATCCGTCGCCGGAGCTCGCCGAGGGGCGTCCGGACCCGCTCGCCCGGAACGTCGCCCGCGATTTCGGCGGGAGTCTCGGGCCGGTTCACCATGTCCGCCCCACGAGGCGGCGGAGGGCCTGAGCCGCCCTCCAGACGACGGAGCGGTGGATGGCGGCGACGTACGCCTCGCGCTGAGCGAGGACGGAGAGCAGGTGGGCCCGGTCGGCCTCGGCGGCCGCGAGGTGCGCGTCGAGCCGGCGTCTCTCTTCGTCGAGCCGGCGGCGCAGCTCGCGCGAGAGGCGCAGCTCGTACTCGAGCTCCTCGATGTCGATGCGGGCCTGCGGGGTGGGGCGTCCGCGCGTGGCAAAGGGAGCGAGCTCCGGCGGGGCTGTCGGCATTGCGGCGGATTATAGGGAGCGGCCGCCGGGCGGGGCCGACGGCCCGCCTGCCCGGAGGCGCCGGCAACGGTGTGAGATTATCGGTCTCGTGGTCCGCCGGTGGTCGCGGGTCCGCGTGTTCCACGCCAGATGACGAAAGACCTTCCCGCACCGACGGATTCCTCCCGTGACGTCCCCGTCTACGATTCCGCCCGGCTCGGCACCCCGTTCTTTTCCGAGGCGAAAGCGCTCTGGGAATACCGCCACCTCGTCCGCGAGCTGATCTCCCGCGACGTCACGGTCCGGTACAAGCGGTCGGTCCTCGGCGTGGTGTGGACGATGCTGAACCCTCTGCTGAACATGGTCGCGTTGACCGTCGTCTTCTCGGTGATCCTCCGCCAGGGGATCGAGCACTTCCCTGTCTACTTCCTCGGGGGGATGCTCTTCTGGAACTTCTTCGCCCAGTCGACGGGACACGCGGCCGCCCTGTCCGTCGACGCGGCGGAGACGACGCGCCGCATCTACGTCCCGCGCTCGGTCTTCGTCGTGGCCGCGGTCGGAGTCGGGCTGGTCAACCTGGTCCTCTCGATCGTCCCGCTCCTCCTCATCGTGGCGGTCACGCGCCACCCGTTCCACATGACATGGCTGTTCCTCCCGGTGGCCGTGCTGCTCGGCGCGATGTTCTGCACGGGGGTGGGCCTCGTGATCTTCACCCTCGCCTCGCGGTTCGTGGACGTTCGCGAGACGTACATGACGCTCCTGACGCCCTGGTTCTTCCTGACGCCGATCGTCTACGAGCCGTCGCTCGTGCCCGAGCGGTTCCGGTGGCTCGTCCGATGGAACCCGATGACCTACCTCGTGGAGGTCTTCCGCGCCCCGATCTACAACGGCTGGCTCCCCGGACACAACACGCTCGCGTTCGCGGTCGTCGCCGCCATTGCCAGCCTGGTGCTCGGATGGGCCTTCTACGCGTCCCGGATCGAGGAGTACGGCCGTGGCGCCTGAGGTCCCGGTGCGACCGCCGGCCATCCAGCTCGAGGGGGTCACCGTCCGCTACCGGGTGGCAAAAGAGGTCGTGTCGTCCATCAAGGAGTACGCGATCCGCAGGCTCCAGGGCCGGATCGAGCACGACGAGCTGGTGGCGCTCCGGGGCGTCTCGCTGAGCGTCGCTCCCGGGGACCGCGTCGGCGTGATCGGGCCGAACGGGGCCGGCAAGAGCACGATGATGAAGGTCATCGCGAGGGTCTGCCGGCCCACGGAAGGACGGGTCGTCGTCCGCGGGCGGGTTGCCCCCCTCCTCCAGCTCGGCCTCGGCTTCCATTCGGAGCTCTCGGGGAGAGAGAACGTCGTCCTGCAGGGGACGCTCCTCGGCCGGTCGCGAGCGGAGATGGAGTCGCGAATGGAAGCGATCGCGGGATTCGCCGAGATCGAGGGCTTCCTCGACGCCCCGGTCCGGACGTATTCCACCGGGATGTCGGCGCGACTCGCCTTTGCCACGGCGACCGACGTCGACCCGGACGTTCTCCTGATCGACGAGATGCTGGCCGTCGGCGACGAGCGCTTCGTCGCGAAGTGCCACGACCGCATGGCCGGCTTTCGGGACCGGGGCAAGACCTTCTTCCTCGTCACCCACTCGCTCCTGCAGGTGGAGAAGACCTGCCACCGCGCGATCTGGCTCCTCGACGGCGAGGTCGTGGCGGACGGGGAGCCGAAGGACGTCTGCGAGCGCTACCGGGAGTGGGCGAGGAGCGGCGCGGACGCGCCCCGGATGGTGATCGAGGCGTCCCCGGACGCCTGACCGAGATCCGCCCCTCCGGCCGGATTCGGGCCTCTGGTCCCCGTCGTCCTTCTCGCGGGAGCGAGCTGTTCTTTCTTGACGTGGCCCGCACCCGAGGAATAGGTTTCGCTCATGCAGGCTCGGGATCTGGGATCCGGATCTGAAGTCCGTGGACGCGACGGCGTCACAGTGCCTGTGACTCGACTGACTCGAGGTCATCCAACGCCCTCGAGTCGCCGGGGATGAAGGCTTACGGTGACGAGCGTCGCGGTCGGAAGCGGTTTGTCGGAGCGCCACAGCAGCGCATCGACTTGGTCCGTGCCGTGGCCCGCCTGTCCTGCATCCTCCCTCGACGCTCGTCGTGAACCCCGGGGGGATCCGGTGAGGCGGCGAGAACCTGTACCGCCGCTTCGCAGGGAAACGGCGATGCCGGTTCTCCTCCAGGGGCGGTCTCCGCCGGGGCCTCGAGAGTAAGGACGTTCGCCCGGGCCGGGACCACGACTCGTGATGTCACCCATGATTCACGTTCAGAGTTAGGAGGCGAGGACAAGTGAGCTCCCACATGAAGAAACTCCTTTCCGTGACGGCGGCCGCCAGCCTGGTGCTGGCGGGAACGCTGTCGGCGGAGATGCTCCCCCAGAACAAGCGGGCACAGGTCATGTACCCGGTCAAGATGGCCGTCTCCCCGGCTCTGCGAGACATACCGGTCCCGGCGCCGAAGCCCTTTGCGGCACGCGAGGTCCCGAACAGGACCACCTCGGAGCGTCCCGAGGTTCCGGGCACCTCGGCCAACATCCAGGGGACCCCGGGCGTTCCGAACACCCCGGACCCGCTCGCGGGCTGGCCGGGCCTCAACAGCGACAACAACAACACGATCCTTGGCGGCCGCCTCATGCCCCCGGACACCCAGGGGGACATCGGGAAGGACCACTACGTCCAGTGGATCAACCTCCTGTTCGCGGTCTGGGACAAGAGCGGAAACAAGGTCTATCCGCCGCAGCCCGGCCCCGCCGCGGCGCCGGGGAACATCCTCTGGACAGGGTTCGGTGGCGCTTGCGAGACGAACAACTCGGGCGACCCGATCACCCTGTGGGATCCGCTTGCGGAGCGCTGGGTGATGAGCCAGTTCGCCGTGGACGGTTCGCCGTTCTACCAGTGCGTCGCGGTGTCCACGACTTCGGACCCGACGGGCACGTGGAACCTGTACGCCTACGTATGGCCGAACAATCGCTTCCCGGACTACCCGAAGCTGGGAGTCTGGACGGACGGGTACTACATCACGACGAACGACTTCAACTCGTCGCTGTCGGCCTTCATGGGGATCACGGCGGGCGCCTTCGAGCGCGACAAGATGCTGCAGGGCCTGCCGGCCGGCTTCATCTACTTCCAGATGACCGACGGCGGTGTACGTGATTACTCGGCGCTGCCGGCCGACCTCGACGGCAACGTGGCGCCGCCGGCGGGCGCGCCGGGGCTGATCGCGGAGTTCCAGGACAAGACGTGGTTCACCCCGAACCTGCCGACCGACCAGATCTGGCTGTTCAAGCTGACGCTGGACTGGGCGAACCCGGCCAACTCGACGTTCGGAGTCGGTGCGACGCACGACCCCGACTACCAGATGGCCATCTCGGACGTGAGCGAGAACTGCGGCGGGCGCGACTGCGTCCCGCAGGGCAACGCGGCCCAGAAGGTCGACGACATCGACTTCCGCATCATGCACCGTCTCGCCTATCGCAACCTCGGCTCGTCTCAGGCGCTCGTCGCCAGCATGACGGTCGGGGCCGGCGGGCGCGCGGGCGTGTGGTGGGGCGAGTTCCAGGAACAGGGAGCGGGCTGGACGACGCGCCAGGACGGCGTCTACGCGCCGGCCGACAGCGATCACCGTTGGATGCCGTCAGTGGCGATGGACACCAACGGAAACATCATGCTGGGCTACTCGGCGTCGTCCACGACGATCTTCCCGTCGGTTCGCTACGTCGGCCGCCTGGCGGGCGACCCCCTCGGCCTGATGGGCGACGAAAAGATCATGGTCGTCGGCGCCGCGGCCCAGACGGGTGGAAACCGCTGGGGCGACTACTCGACGATGTCCATCGACCCGACGGACGGCTGCACGTTCTGGTACACCCAGGAGTACATCGCCGTCGGCGGGAACTTCCAGTGGCAGACCTGGGTCGGCAACATGAAGTTCCCGTCCTGCACGAACGGGCCCGCCGGAGTCATCGAGGGCTACGTGAAGAGCACGGCGGGCGGCGCCGCGATCGCGGGCGCCTCGGTGCAGATCGGCGCGTCGTATTCGACGACCACCAACGCATCGGGCTTCTACCAGATCACCATTCCGGTCGGCACGTATGACGTCACCGCGACCAAGTTCGGCTACGACACGGCCAGCCAGCTCGGCCAGGTCATCACCGAAGGCGGCACGACGGCCGTACCCGACATCCTGCTGACGCCGGTCGGCACATACGCCGTCGACGGCTTCGTGACCGCGGCCGATCACAACTGGCCGCTCTGGGCGAGGATCGAGGTCCGCCAGGCCGGGACTCTGATCAGCACCGTCTACACCTCGCCCTGGAACGGGTACTACGAGATCCCGGAGCTTCCCAACGGCTACACCTACGACTTCACGGTGCATTCGATGTACCAGGGCTACCAGGACGAGGTTCGGCCTGTCACGATCGCCGCGGGCGACCAGGTCCAGAGCTTCTCCCTCCTGGCGGCTTCCGGTAACCCGGCGTACGCCTGCTACCTCGAGGGCGGCATCAACGAGAACTTCGACGCCGCTTTCCCGCCGCTCGGCTGGACCATCGTGAACAACACCGCGAACGTCAACAACATCTGGAAACGAAACGACGAGTGGGGCAGAGCCAATATCAGCGGCGGCACCGGCTTCTGTGCCGACGCCGACTCCGACGCCGGGGGCTCGGGTTCCGGCACCTTCGACACCGAGCTCCGGACTCCGCCGATCCACATGCCGGCGATTCCGCGCAACCTGAAGTTCCGGCACTACTTCAACCACCTCAGCACAGACTCGGCGACCGTCGCCGTGTCGCCCGACGGCGGGACGACCTGGACGACGCTCGCTTCGTACACGGCGGACGTCGCGGGCGAAGCGACGATCGACCTGTCGGCGTACGCCGGCCAGTCGATCATGCTCCGGTGGAGGTTCACATCCTCGAGCTACCAGTGGTACTGGCTGATCGACGACGTGCGGACCGAG
>CAVOJA010000124.1:0-69089 GCA_963696015.1 uncultured Holophagales bacterium | reverse complement strand
CGAGGAGCACGCAGACCCGCTCCACAAGGTGACGATCATCCCCCGCGGCCGCGCCCTCGGCCTCACGCAGCAGCTTCCCCTCGAGGACAAGCACTCCTACTCGAAGGAGTACGTCGAGGCGCGCCTCGCCGTCATGATGGGCGGCCGCCTCGCCGAGGAAGTCTGCCTCGACCAGATCACGACCGGCGCCTCGAACGACTTCGAGCAGGCGACGACGATGGCCCGGCGCATGGTCTGCGAATGGGGGATGAGCGACCTCGGACCGATGACGTTCGGCCACGAGGAGGGCGAGGTCTTCCTCGGCAAGGACTTCGCCAGGAGACCCGACTACTCCGAGGACACCGCGCGAAAGATCGACTCCGAGGTGAACCGGATCGTCACGGCGGCCTACCAGAGGGGGAAGGTGGTCGTCCAGGAGAACCGCCCCGCTCTCGACGCCATCGCCGCCGAGCTCCTCGAGAAGGAGTCCCTCGACGGCGACGAGGTCTACACCCTGATCGAGCGGATCACGGGCAGAGAGGTCCCGCACGCGACGAAGGCGAGGACCCAGGCTTCCCGGCCGGCCGATCCGGTGGCCCCCGCCGCCGAAACGAAGAACGACGGCGCGGAGGCGGCGCCCTCGGGACTCGTGCCGGCCCCGGTCTGAAGAAGCCCGGCACCCCCCGCCTGCCTCCCGGCCCGCTCCGGACACGGAGCGGGCCGTTCCGTCTCCCGGGCCGCATGGAAGCGCGCCCCGGAGCCACCGTTCCCACCCGCCGTCCGGCGATGCGGACCCGGCGTCATCGGCTCTTCGGCGAGGTCCCGCTCCTCCCGGGCCCCGGCGCTTCCGGAGTGTCCGGCCCCGCCTGGACGTACGACCCCGACTACCGGCCCGACCTCCCTGCTGGCGCGGTCCGCGGCGACCCTCGGCGCCAGCTCTTCTGCTGCGAGGTCCCGCGCTACTTCTACGTCGACGTCGACCGGACCTGCCGCGACTGCGGCGCGCCGTTCGTCTTCTCGGCGCGCGAGCAGAAGCACTGGTACGAGACGCTCGGCTTCCGCCTCGACGCCGCCGCGGTGAGATGCCTCCCCTGCCGTCGCGCCTACCGCCGCGACCGGGGAATCGCCCGCGCGCTCGCCGACGCCTCGCGAGCCCTCGCCGAGGCGCCTCTCCACCCGCCCGCCGTCCTCGCCTACGCCCGGGCCGCCGTCGCTCACGCCGAGCGCTTCGGTCACGCCCCCCTCGACGGCGCGATCGCCGCGCTCAGGGCGCTGCGACGCCACGCGCCGTCCGTCCGGGAAGGGCTCTACCTGGAAGGGCGATGCGCCGAGGCCGCCGGCCGGCCGCGCCGCGCGGCGGCGAGCTACGAGACGTTCCTGGCCGTGGCGCCCCCTCGCGGCAACGCCGCGTTCGCGAGGGACGCCCGCGCCCGCCTCGTGCGCCTCGCGGCGGCGCAACGCTCCTGAGGGTGCGCCGTCTCTCGCTAGACTCCGGCTTCGGAGGAGCCTCCCGATGACCTTCCGCCCTCTCCTGCTGCGCTCCGGCGCGTCGCTCGACTACGGCTCCGTCGGGGGAGTGATGGCGATCCTCAACGTCACGCCCGATTCCTTCTCCGACGGCGGGCGCCTCGCGACGCCCGCGTCGGCCATCGAAGCGGGAGTGCGTTTCGCCGACGCGGGCGCCGCGATCCTGGACGTGGGGGGCGAGTCGACGCGCCCGCGGGGCGCCGCGTACGGAGAAGGCGCGGGAGAGATCACGGTCGACGACGAGCTCGCGCGAGTCCTTCCCGTCGTCGAAGGTCTTCGTGCCGCACGCCCCTCGATCCCGATCTCCGTCGATACCAGGCGGACGGAGGTCGCACGCCGCGCCCTCGACGCGGGGGCGGACGTCGTCAACCTCGTCACGGGGCTCGACCCGCCCGACGGGCTCCTGGAGGTCGTCTTCCAGATGGGCGCGGCGATCATCCTGAATCACATGCGGGGCGTCCCGCCGACGACCTTCGAGGTGTCGCGGTTCGGCCAGGACGTCGTCGCCGACGTCGCGGCCGACCTCGCGCGGGCCCGCCGGCGCGCGCTCGTCGCCGGCCTGCGTCCCGACCGCGTCTACGTCGACCCCGGTCTCGGTTTCGGAAAGGCCCCCGAGCAGAGCTTCGCCCTCCTCACCGGCCTCGCGCTCCTCGCGCCGGAGGGGGCCCCGGTCGTCGTCGGCGCCTCGAGGAAGGCGTTCCTCGGCTCCCTCTCCGGCAAGCCGCCCGCCGAGCGGCTTCCCGAGTCCCTCGCCGCCTGCGCCGTCGCCGTCGAGAGGCTTCGGGACCGGAACCCTCTGCTGCTCCGCGTCCACGACGTCGAGGAGACGCTCCGCTTCCTCGCGGCTCTCGGACGCGCCGGCGCCCCGGGCCGGGCTACTTCAGGATCTTGAGCGAGACCATCGTCTCGGCGCGCGTTTTCCTCCCCTCCTCGAAGGCCCAGGCCTGCCCCACCGAGAGGGTCAGCTCGAGCCGGGAGAGGGCGAAGATGCGGAAGTCGACCTGCGCGCCGAAGTTCTCGACGATGTGCCGCGCGGGGTCGGCGGCGAGGCCCTTCTCCGAGTCGATGTTCGCGACCATGGCGCTCGCAAAGAGCGCGGGGTGCATCCGAGAGACGTAGAAGCGGGGGGGCCCGGCCTCGCGGAAACGGAGCGGCGGGAGGTTCCACTCGAGCATCGCCCGCCCGAAGTCGCTCCCCGGGATCTCGTCGATCTCGACGCCCGGGAAGGTCAGGAATTCGCGGTACTGCTTCTCGGGCCGGTCGTCGACCCAGCCGTTCCCGAAGCCGCCGAAGTCGAAGCTCGCGAACGGTTCGTCCTCGACCCGCGGCGTCCAGCCCGCCGTCGTCCGGACCCAGATCGAGGAGCGAGGCCGCCGTCGTGCGTGGCGTTCGCCTCGACGCGGAGCTCGCGCGGTTCGTGGTAGAGAAGGGCCTTCTGCCAGCCGACCCGGAAGGAGTACCCCTTCATGCTCGTCTTCGTCGAACCGAAGAGATCGCAGAAGTCGCCCGCGTTCCAGCGGACCCGGGCGCTCCAGTCGTAGCGCTCGTAGCGGGCGTCGCCGTGGAGGCGCTCGTCGCTCGGCAGGCCCCCGTCAGGCGAGTACACCGCAGTCAGGTTCAGCTCGTTGAGCTGGACCGGGTCCGAGAAGTCGAGGCGCACGCCGACGGCCGCCGAGTCCTTGTCGCCCTGAACGACCGGGGCGATCGAGTCGAGGCCGATCGCCGCGAAGGAGCGGTAGGTGCCGCGGGATCTCACGAGGGGCTCGAGGTCGACCACCGAGGACGGCGGCACCTTCCACGCCTCGAGGACGGGGTGTTTCACGATCGTCTCGTTTCCGAGGAAGGTGATCGGACACACGTCCTGGGTGACGCGGGCCTCGACACGGGCGGGCACGAACCCCTCGCCCGTGAGGCGGAACGCGCGGAGGGCGCCGTCGGGCATCGGGAGCGGGCGGAAGAAGCCCGTCTCCGTGTTGCTGAGGGCCTCCTTCTCCCCGGTCGCCGGGTTCCAGCGGAAGAGGTTCGCGACGCCGATGGAGGACGAGGTCCCGCAGAGCGTCTTCCCGTCGGGCGCGAAGACGAGGTTCATCGGGATGGCGGCCCCGAAGTCGGTCGTCGCGACGGAGCTCGCGTCGCCCGCGAGGAGCGCCTCGGTCCTCATCATTTGGAGCGTGTGCTGGCCGGTGACCGCCGACACCGAGACCGAAAGGAGCGTCCCGTCCGGGGAGAGGTCCATGCCGTAGAGCGACTCCCCGTACGGCCACGAGCGGACCTGCTTCCGCTCGGTCCAGGGGGCCGCGATCCGCACGAGCGTCGCAATGCCGTTCATGGTCCTCACAACCCAGAGCGACCGGTCGGCCCGGTTGACGACGAGCTCGCCGATCCGGCCCTCCTTCAGCAGGGTCTTCGACTCGCCCGTCTTCGGGTCGAGCGACCGCACGTCGCGGTGGTCGGCGTTGTCGGTCGTGTCGGAGAGCGTCTTCGAACCGGGGTCCCACGCGAGCGAGGTGACGAAGGACCCGAGCGGGCCTTTGATCTCGGCGATCCGCTCCGCCTTTCCGTCGTCCACCGAGATCGCCCCGACGTGGGCGACGACCCCCGGGTGGTTGAACGCGGCGGAGAGCTTCGGCGTGTCCGGGTCGCAGAAGGCCCCCGAGGCGCTGCCGCGGGCCTGCGACGAGAGGTCCTCGTGCGGCGTCGCCGGGTCGGTCCGGATCGCGGCGAGGTCCTTCTTCTGGAGCTCCTTCTCGAAGTCGACCCACTCCTGCCACGCCTCCGGGATCGGCTTCCCGAAGACCTGCCGGAACTGCGAAGCGTAGTAGGTGGGAGCGTCGAGGTCGAGTCGTCACCGGCGGCCGCAATGGGCCGGGTGGATCGGGCCCTCTGCCGGGAGAACGAGCATTTCCTCTTCGTCAGCGCCTTCCTGGGCCGCCTGGACGTCCGGACCGGGGAGCTCGAGGACGCCAACGCCGGCCACGACCTTCCCGATCGCCTCCGGGACGACGGGTCCGTTTCCCCTCTCCCCGCGTTGCCGGGCCTCGCCATGTGGGTGAACGAGGACTTCGTCTACCGGACCGAGAGCACCCGCCTCGACCCGGGCGACGGCGTCTTCCTCCTCACGGACGGCGTCACCGAAGCGATCGACACGAGGAACGAGCTCTTCTCGGAGGCCCGTCTGGAGGCCACCCTCGAAAGCACGAGGGGGGTGGAGGCCGGTGGAAGTCGTTGCCGGAGCCCTGCGTGCGCTCGTCGACTTCGTGGGTGCGGCCCCCCAGTTCGACGACATCACCGCCCTGTCGGTCCGCTACCGGCTCGACGGATTCCCCGCCGGACCCGGCCTTTCGCCCGTCGGAGCCCTCCCGGGCTCCTTGCCCCCCCGTCCCGTAAACTCCCCGGAATATGCGTTCCCTCTTCGGCACTGACGGGATTCGTGGCAAGGCCGGCGAATACCCGCTCGACCCGGCCACCGTCTCGCGAATCGGCGCAGCCCTCGCCGTCTCGCTCCGCGACAGGGGCCGGACGGGAACGCTCTCGGTCGTCGTCGGCTGCGACACGCGCATCTCCTCGCCCGGAATCGTGGCGGCTCTGACGGGAGGGCTTCGCGCCGCCGGCGCCGAGGTTCGGTTCGCCGGCATCGTCCCGACGCCTGCCGTCGCCCACCTCGTGAAGGCGCTCGGCGCCGATGCGGGAATCTCCGTCTCGGCCTCGCACAACGCATGGCCCGACAACGGGATAAAGATCTTCTCGTGGGAGGGGAAGAAGCTCCCCGATGCCGTGGAGGCCCGGATCGAGAAGCTCATCTCGACGGCCGAGGCCATGGCGCCGATCGAGATTCTGGAGGACCCGGCGCTGGCCGATCTCTACGAGACCCACCTCGTCGCGACGCTCCCGGCCCGGCTCGACGGCCTCCGGATCGTCATCGACTGTGCGAACGGAGCCGCGTTTCGGGTCGCTCCCGAGGCGTTCCGGCGGGCGGGCGCCGAGGTGATCCCGATGGCGGTCTCCCCGGACGGTCTCAACATCAACGAGGGCTGCGGCGCCCTTCACCCGGATGCGATGGCCAGAGCCGTCGTGCAGGCCGGGGCCGACCTCGGCCTCGCTCTCGACGGCGACGCCGACCGGGCGATGCTCGCCGACGGCGAGGGGCGCATCCTCGATGGAGACGCCGTCCTCCTTCTGTGGGCCCTCGAGCTCGAGCGGGAGGGGAAGAAGCCCGACACCGTCGTCGGGACGGTCATGTCGAACTGGGGGCTCGAGGAGGCGCTCTCCGCCCGCGGAATCCGGCTCGTCCGCGCCGCCGTCGGCGACCGCTACGTCGTGGAGGAGATGGACCGCCTCGACGCCCTTCTCGGGGGCGAGCAGTCGGGGCACCTCATCCGCGCCGACCTGACGACGACCGGAGATGGGACCCTGACGGGCCTCCACGTCGCCGCCTCCGTCGCGGCCACCCGCGTCCCCCTCGCCGCCGGACCGCGCCTGGTCAGGGCACCCCAGGTCCTCGTGAACGTGGAGGTCCGGGAGAGGGTCCCCTTCGAGAGCATCCCGGGCTTCGCCGTCCTCATGACGAACGCCGAGGAGAGGATCGCCGGCAGCGGCCGCATCCTCGTCCGTTATTCCGGGACCGAGCTCCTCGCCAGGGTCATGGTCGAGGGAATCGAGCCGGGGACCGTCGAGTCGATCGCCGGCGAGCTGGCGGGCGCGCTGCGCCAGGCCGTTGGCGTGCCCGCCTGAAGGACGAAGGAGCGAAACGCGTGATCCGCCACGAGCAACGCCCGCTCCGCAAGCGAAACGCCGACGTCCTCGTCGAACCTGAGCCACTTCTTCTCCAGGCGCCCTCGAAGTCGGCGGATTCTCCGGCCCTGCCCGAGGACGACGATACCCCTCCAGCCGCCGGGAAAGACGCCGCTCCTGCCGCCGCACCGCTCGTGCCGCTGCTGAACCGCGAGCTCTCCTGGCTCGACTTCAACCAGAGGGTCCTCGAGGAGGCGCGCGACGAGCGGTGGCCTCTGCTCGAGCGCCTGAAGTTTCTCTGCATCTCCGAGAGCAACCTCGACGAGTTCTTCATGATCCGCGTCTCGGCCCTGCGCGACCAGCTCTCGGCCGACCTGTCCGAACGGTCGGACGACGGACTGACGGCGCGCGAACAGCTGATGCTCGTGAGGAAGGGCGTCCTCGTGATGGAGGCCGAGCAGACGGCCTGCCTCCATGAAGACCTTCTCCCGCGCCTCGCGGCCGCGGGGATCTCCATCGTCTCGTGGGAGGAGCTCGACGAGGAACGGAAGGAGGCCGCCCGGGGGTACTTCCGGCGGAACGTCCTGCCGGTTCTCACGCCGCTCGCGGTCGACCCGGGACACCCCTTCCCGTTCCTCTCGAACCTCTCGCTGAACCTCGCCATCGAGACGAAGAACCCGGAGACGGGCGAGGTGAAGTTCGCCCGCGTGAAGGTGCCGCCGGCGATTCCGCGGCTTCTCTCCCTCCGGGCAATCGTCGAGGGGAAGAAGAAGGTGAAGGCCGACCGGGCGGAATTCCTCCTCCTCGAGAGCCTCGTCCAGGCGAACCTGGACGATCTCTTCCCCGGCCTCGACATCCTCGCCTCCTACCTCTTCCGGATCACGCGCGACGCCGACATCGAGATCCAGGAGGACGAGGCCTCTGACCTCCTCGCCACGATCGAGCAGGAGGTCCGGAGACGGCGGTTCGGTGCGGTCGTCCGGGTCGAGGTGACGCCGAAGGTGCCGAAGCGGATGCGCAAGCTCCTGATGCGGCAGCTCGAGGTGTCCGACTTCGACATCTACGAGATCGCCGGGATCCTGGGAGCCTCCGATCTGATGACCCTCGTGCGGCTCGACCGGCGCGACCTGAAGGATGCTCCGTTCACACCGGCGCTTCCCTCGCCGCTCGGCTCCCCCGACGGGTCGATCTTCCAGGCGATCCGCCAGGGCGACATCCTCCTCCACCACCCGTACGACTCGTTCGGCCCGGTCGTCGAGCTCATAGAGGAGGCCGCCGAGGACCCGAAGACCCTCGCCATCAAGATGACGCTCTACCGGACGAGCTCCGACTCACCGGTCATTCCCGCGCTCATCCGCGCCGCCGAGAACGGCAAGCAGGTGGCCGTCCTCGTCGAGCTGAAGGCCCGATTCGACGAGGAGAACAACATCGTCTGGGCCAAGGCGCTCGAGCGCGCCGGCATCCACGTCGTCTACGGCGTCATCGGCCTGAAGACACACGCCAAGATCGCCCTCGTCGTGAGGCGCGAGAAGGACGAGATCCGCCGATACGTCCACCTCGGCACGGGCAACTACAACCCGACGACGGCGAAGGTCTATACCGACCTCGGCCTCCTCACCTGCCGCCCCGAGTTCGGCCAGGACGCCACGCGCCTCTTCAACACGTTGACGGGCCTGGCGACGCGGACGAGCTACAACCGGCTCGTCACCGCCCCGCGAGACATGCACAGGACCGTCAGGGAGTGGATCTCCCGGGAAACGGCGCACGCCCGCGCGGGACGGCCCGCGCGCATCCGGGTCAAGCTGAACGCGCTCGTCGACCGCGGGACGATCGAGGCGCTCTGCGAGGCCTCTCAGGCCGGGGTGCCGATCGACCTGATCGTCCGAGGAGTCTGCTGCCTCGTTCCGGGGCTGCCGGGCGTTTCGGAGACGATCCGCGTCCGCTCCATCGTCGGACGCTTCCTCGAGCACAGCCGCTTCTTCCTGTTCGAGAACGGCGGCGAGCAGGAGGTCTGGGCGTCGTCGGCCGACTGGATGCCCCGCAACTTCTTCCGGCGCGTCGAGGCTTCGTTCCCGATCGTCGACGCCGAAATGGGGCGGCAGCTCTCCGATGTCTTCGACGTCCTGATGGCCGACAACGTGAGGGCCCGGGCGCTTCGCTCCGACGGGACGTACGAACGCCGTCATCCGGGGCGCGGCGAGCCCGCCATCGACTCCCAGGCGTACTTCCTCGACCAGGCGCGCCGCCACGTCCAGAAAGCGGCCGAGCAGTTCGTGAAGGGCGGCGCGACCGAGGAATTCGAGCGAGCCCCCGAGCCGCGCGAACGCGGCCCGGAGGACGAGGAGCGCTGAGGAGCAGCCGGCCCCCCTTCGGCTCCGCGGTGGGGGGCCGGGGGAACCGCGCGGATACGGGTCCCCCGGGAACCTTCACCGCTCCAGCTCGAAACCCGGGGGATGCATCAGGATCGGCTCCGCGTAGAGCATCGACGTCTCCGCGACAGGGAGCAGCATCACGTGCGTATTCGAGCCGAACTGGACGTGGACTTCGTAGAAGCCGTGAGGCGAGACGGCGATGAGCGTTCCGGGCTGCTTCTTCAGCTCAGCGCTGACGCAGGTGATGTAGGTCTTCGCCGGAATGTCCATGCGGCTCCTCCTGAGACACTGCTCTCTGAGAGGGATTCTAGACGCTCACGCCTCCGGCCCGTCGTCGTCCGGCTCGTCCTCGCCGTCGCCCCCCCCCACGCCGCCCCGGTACTCCTTGAGCTTCCGCTGGAGGGTCCGCAGGCCGATGTCGAGGCGCTCGGCCGCCTTGCGGCGGTTCCCGCCCGACGCCTGGAGAGCGGTGAGGATGGCCTCCTTCTCGATCTCGGCCATCGTCTTCCCGATGAGTATCGCGGAGGGCGGCACGTGTTCGGCGCCTTCCGGACGAGCCCCCTCCCCGTCCGCGCTCGCCTCCGCATCCCCCTTCACGTCGGGCGGGAGGTCGACGACGTCGATGCGCGGCCCGGCCGCGCTGAAGACCCCCCACTCGATGGCGCTCTTCATCTCCCGGACGTTTCCGGGCCAGGGGTACGACATGAGGGCCGACAGGGCCGCGGGTGTGAAGCCGGTGACGGGGCGGTCGTGCTCCTTCGCGAAGACCTCCCGGAACCGCTCGGCGAGCAGGGCCAGGTCCTCGCGCCGCTCCCGCAGCGGGGGCAGGTCGACGACGACGCCCTTGATCCGGTAGTAGAGGTCCTGGCGGAACCGCCCGGCCTCGATCTCCTTCTTCAGGTCGCGGTTCGTGGCGGAGACGAGGCGGAAGTCGGACTCCTTCGAGTCGTTCCCGCCGACCGGCGTGACGCGCCGCTCTTCGAGGACGCGCAGGAACTTGACCTGCAGGTCGGGCGGCATCTCGGAGACCTCGTCGAGGAAGAGGGTTCCGCCGTGGGCCTGCTCGATCCGCCCCATCCGCTTCACGAGAGCCCCCGTGAACGCGCCCTTCTCGTGCCCGAAGAGCTCCGACTCGATGATCTCCCTCGGGATCGCTCCGCAGTTGAGCGCCACGAAAGCGCGCGGCCGGCGCGGCGAGTTGTGGTGGAGCGCGTTGGCGACGAGCTCCTTGCCCGTCCCCGACTCGCCGGTGATCAGCACGTTCATCTTCGTCGGCGCGACCTTGCGCAGGACGTCGAAGACCCTCTCCATGACCGCCGACACGCCGACGATCGCCTCGAACCCGTAGCGCTTGTCGAGCCGCTCTCGCAGCTGCTTGATCTCGCCCGCCTGCCGCGCCCGCCCGAGCGCGGCCGAGGCGCGGAGGCGCAGGTCGTCGCGGCCGACGGGCTTGGCGACGTAGTCGACGGTGCCGAGGTCCTTCGCCTTCAGGAGCGTGTCCACGTCGCCGAAGGCGGTCACGAGGAGGACCGAGACGTCCGGACGCGCCGCGGCGAGGTCCGTCGCGAGCTCGATCCCGGTCTTGCCCGGCATCTTCAGGTCCGTCACGACGAGGCCGACGGACGGGTCGTCGATCGCTCGCGAGAGGGCGGAGTCGGCGTCGGCGAGCTCCTCGACGCGGCGACCGTCCGTCGTGAGCGTGAGAGCCATCGCCCGGCGGCTTCCCGCGTCGTCGTCGACGACGAGGACGAGCGGCTCGCGCGGGGGGGCCGCGCTCACGCGAGGCCGCCGATCGCCACTTCGAGGTCGTTCTCGGACCAGACCGGCACGCCGAGGGCGCGAGCCTTCGTCAGCTTGGAACCCGCATCTTCACCCGCCACGACTGCGGCCGTCTTCTTCGAAACGCTTCCGCTCACCTTGCCTCCGGCTCTCTCGATGGCTGCCGTCGCTTCGTCTCGCGTCCGTTTCGGAAGCGTCCCCGTCAGGACGAACGTCTTTCCGGCCAACGGCCCTCCCGGGGCGGGCGCCCCCTCTGGTTCGTTCATACGGACGCCGGCGGCCTCGAGTTTCGACAGGAGCAGGACGTTCGCAGGCCTGCCAAGCCACTCGAGGATAGACCTCGCCGTCTCCGGTCCTATCTCCGAGACCCCCGTCAGCTCGTCTTCAGATGTGGTCCGGAGGGCGTTCATCGTCCCGAAGCGCCTGGCGAGGACCTTCCCCGTCTTCTCGCCGACGTGCCGGATCCCGAGGCCGAAGAGAAGGCGCGCGAGCCCTGCCTCCTTAGACTTCTCGATCTCGGCGAGAACGTTGGCGGCCGACTTCTCGCCCCAGCGTTCCAGGTTCGAGAGGTCCTCGCTGCGGAGCTGGTAGAGGCCCGCGACGTCGGAGATGAGCCCCGCCACGAGGAGCTGGTCGATCCGTTCGTCGCCGAGCCCTTCCACGTCCATCGCCCTGCGGGCGACGAAATGGCCGATCGCCTCCTTCACTTGCGCCGGGCAGGAGGCGCTGACGCAGCGTACAGCGACCTCGTCCTCCTCCCGGACGACCGCCTCTCCGCACTGGGGGCACGTGGCGGGCATCTCGAAGGGAATCGCGTCCGAGGGCCGCCTGTCGAGGAGCACGCGGGTCACCTTCGGGATGACGTCGCCCGCCTTCTCGACGGCCACGGTGTCGCCGACGCGGACGTCCTTTCGGGAGAGGTCCTCGTAGTTGTGGAGCGTCGCGCGTCGGACGGTCGTGCCGGCGAGGAGCACCGGCTCGAACTCGGCGACGGGCGTCAGGACGCCCGTGCGCCCCACCTGGACGACGATCCGCGTCACCCGCGTCGTCGCCTCCTCGGCCGGGAACTTGTAGGCGAGGGCCCAGCGGGGGAACTTCGCCGTCGCGCCAAGCCTCTGCTGGTCCGCCACGGGGCTCACCTTCAGCACGGCGCCGTCGGTCTCGAGGTCGAGCTCGTGCCGCTTCTCCCGCCACTCGTGAAGGAACGCGCGGACCTCTTCCGGGCCGGACGCCAGGGCGCGGTGCGGACTCACCGGGAGGCCGAGGCCCACGAGCGCCTCGAGCGCATCGACCTGTGTCCCGGGAGCGCCGTCCCCCTCCCAGCGGGCCACAGAGTAGAGGAAGACCGAGAGCCTGCGGCGCGCCGTCTCGCGCGAGTCGAGGAGGCGGAGCGAACCGGCCGCCGCGTTCCGCGGGTTCGCGAAGAGCGGCTCGCCGGCCTCCTCCCGCGCGGCGTTCAGCCCGCGGAAGGCGGACTTGCCGAGGTAAACCTCGCCCCGCACCTCGAGGAGGCGCGGTGCCGCGGGAGGCAACCGGAGCGGGAGGACGCGGATCGTCCTCACGTTCGGCGTCACGTCCTCGCCCGTCGTCCCGTCGCCGCGCGTCGCGCCCCTGACGAGGACGCCGTCCTCGTAGACGAGGGAGACGGAGAGCCCGTCGATCTTCAGCTCGCAGACGATTTCCGGGAGGCGGCCGTCGAGCCGGTCGGTCACCCGCGTCATCCAGGCGTCGAGGTCCGCCTCGTCGTACGCGTTCTCGAGAGAGAGAAGCGGCACCTCGTGGCGGACGTTCGGGAGGTCGTCGACGGGGGCGCCTCCGACGCGCCGCGTGGGCGAGTCGGGGGTGGCGACCTCTGGGAAGGCTTCCTCGATCGCGAGGAGCTCGCGGGAGAGGGCGTCGTACTCGGCGTCGCTGATCTCGGGCCGGGCGAGAGCGTAGTAGAGGTGCTCGTGCCGGCGGAGCTCGTCGCGCAGCCAGCCGGCGCGCAGGGTCGCGGCGTCCGCGTTCTCGGGAAGGGTCACAGCCGGATTGTAGGGGGGCGGGGGCAGGCCCCTTCCCAAGAGGACCGGGCCCACCTAGCATCCCCGCCGTGCACCGTCTGAAGGCGCTCCTCGGTTTCACGGCCCTTCTCGGACTCGCCTTTCCCGCCCGGGCGGTCCCGAGACCGCCCCCCGTCGCCTCGTACCGGATCGAAGCGACCTGGGACCGGGAGCAGAAGACGCTCGCCGGCCGGGAGGCAGTGACCTTCGTGAACAGGACCTCCCGGGAGCTCCCAGACGTCGTTCTGCACCTTTACCTGAACGGCTTCCGCAACACGCGCTCCACGCTCTGGCGAGGGCTTCCCCCGCCGTCAGGCTCCGCCGCCTTCGGCTTCTGCGAGCTCAAGCGCGTCGCCCTCCCCGACGGGACCGACCTGACGCGCCGGATCTCGTTCGAGCTCCCCGCGAACGACAACCCCGACGACCGGACGCTTGCCCGCGTCCCGCTCCCGCGCCCGGTGGGTCCCGGCGAGACGCTCGTCCTCGAGGTGGACTTCGAGTCGCGACTGCCGCGCGGGGTCCTGCGCACCGGCTGGAAGGACGACTTCGTCTTCGCGGGCCAATGGTTCCCGAAGCTCGCGAAAGCGACGAACGAGGGCTGGCGCGGAAGACCCTTCGGCCCCTCGACGGAGCTCTTCGCCGACTTCGGCACCTACGACGTCACGCTCCTCCTGTCTGCCGAGGTGAAGGGAAAGGTGGCGGTCACCGGCCGCGTGGTCGAGGAGACGGAGGAATCCGCGGAGCGCATCCGCGTCCGCGCTCACGCCGAGGATGTCCACGACTTCGCGTTCTCCTTCTCCCCCCGTTTCGAGGTGAGGAAGGAAACCGTCGTCCCGAAGGGGCTCCCGAAAGTCGACGTCCTCCTCTTTCTCCAGCCCGACCACCGGCGCTCGAGGGAGCGCACCCTTCGCGCCGCGCGCGAAGGGCTCGCCCTCTTCGGAACGTGGTTGACGCCCTACCCGTACCCGGGTCTCACGATCGTCGACCCACCCACCGGCTCCGGCGCGGAGGCGATGGAGTACCCGACGCTCTTCACCGCAGGGACGACCTGGCTTTCCCCCGCCTCCGGAGGCGAGCCGGGCGCCGTGACGCTGCACGAGCTCGCGCACCAGTGGTTCCACGGGATGCTCGCCTCCGACGAAACGCGCGAGGCGCACCTGGACGAAGGCCTCGTGAGCTGGATCTCCGCGAGAGCCGCGACCGAGATCTTCGGGACCCCGAGGCCCGTCCTGGAGGCGTTCGGCGTCCCGATTCCCCTGCGCTCCCTGAAGCGGCCGCTCCCCGAGGGGGAATCACAGGGCGCGCTCGACCAGGCCACCTTCTCGCGCTCAGATCCGGTCCTCCGCGAGACCTGGCGGTCTCTCGACGACGCCGCCGTACGGACGAACGCCTACTTCCGCACGGCGCTCCTCCTCGAGTCGGTGGCGCGGACGAGCGGGGAGCAGCCGCTCTTCGCCGCCATCCGGGAGTACGCGCGCCGCTTCGCCTTCCGCCACCCGACGACGAGCGACTTCCTCGGCGTCCTCGGCGAGGTGGCGGGCCCCGAGGCGCGCGACCTCGTCGAACGCGGCTGGACCTCGGCAGGCGCGGTCGACTACGCCGTGACCCGGGCCTCCACGCGCCGCGTCGCGCCGGCGGCCGGCTACCTCGGCGAAGGACCCCGGCGCGCGTACCGTGCCCCGGCGGCACCGGCCCGGTCCTTCGAGTCGACGGTCGTCGTCCAGCGCCGCGGCGAGATCCCGTGGCCCGTCGAGGTCGAGATGCGCTTCGAGGGCGGGCAGACGGTCACGCGCCGCTGGGACGGCCGGGCCGAGTGGATGCGCTGGCGCGTCACCGGCCCCCGCCTCGTCTCGGCCGTCGTCGACCCGCGCCGCGTCTGTCTCCTGGACGTGAACCGCCTGAACGACGGCCTGCGAACCGAGCCCGATCCGACCGTCGCCCGGGCCTGGGGACACCGCCTCCGATTCCTCACCCAGAACCTCCTCGAGCTCTTCGCCCTCGTGGCGGTCGTCCCGGGAGTGTCCCGTTGAAGGGGAACGCCCTCCCCTTTCTCTGGGCGCGCGGTCTCGCGGCGGCCGCCGCGACGTGGAAGGCGCTCCTCCTCGCCCTCGCCCTGAACGCCGCCCTCGCCCTGGTCGTCACCGCCCCTCTCGCCTCGCGCCTGCACGATCTCCTCGACGACAGGCCGGCGGCCGACGGCCTGGCGAGAGGCTGGGACCTCGTCCTCGGCGCTCATCTCCTCCGCTCCGAACCGGGCCTCCTCGGCGATCGGGAACGTCTCGACGCGATCGAGCGGGGGACCCTGCCGCTGGCCGAATGGCCCCGGCTCTCCGGCCCCCTGGCCGGCCTCCTCGCCGCCGGCCTCCTCCACGCCGCCCTCTCGGCGCTCCTGGCTGGAGGCTTCGCCGGACGCTTCGTCGCCGACCGCGAGCGCGGCAGTCTCACGGCGTTCCTCGCCGACGCGGTTCGCCTCGGCCTTCCATCCCTCTTCATCGGTCTCGCGGGCCTCGCGGCGATCCTCGGGGCGTACCTTCTCTTCGTCGAGCTCCCGCGCGAGGCCACGCTCTCCCCCGACCTGCGATGGGACTGGGAACGGACAGGCCTCTCGCTCCTGCGTCTCTTCGCGTTCCTCGGAGCAGCGGGCGCGATTCGAGCGGTCGTGGCCCAGTCGCGTGCCGCTCTCGGCCTGGCGAAGACGGCAAATCCCGTCCTCGCCCTCGCGTCGGGTGTCGGTTTCGTCCTGGGACGCCCCGTCAAGGCTCTTTTCCTCGAGGCCTCCTTCGGCGTTACCGCGCTTCTCCCGCTGGCCCTCTGGCTCCTCTTCGTCCCGTCGTGGAGCGGAGGCGACGTGCGACTCCTGGCGCTCCTCGTCACCGGTCAGCAGGCCGTTGTCCTCCTTCGCCTCTTCGCCCGAACGGCGCACCTCGGCGCGGCGACGGCCTGGATGCGAGGGGCGCGCGAGGCCGCACGCCCCGCACCTGCGAAGATCGAGACGTGATCGAGCTCCTCACGAAGACCCCCGCGTCCTGGGCCGAGCACGCCGTGTCGCGCCTTCCCGAGCTGGTCGCCGACCACGCCGCCTGCGAGCTGCAGGCGGCCGTCTTCGCCCTCTCGCTCGTCGGCCGCTATCCGGGCGACCCGCTCCTCGTCGACAGGCTTTCGGCCCTGGCCGCCGAGGAGCTGCGCCACTTCCGCAAGGCGACGAAGGAAGCGCGGCGCCTCGGCGCAAGAACGCAGGCCCGCCGTTCGAACCCCTACGTATCGACCCTGCGCGCGGCGTGCCGCGGCGGGCGCGAGCCGGAGCAGGGCCTCGACCTCTTCCTCGCCGGCGCCCTCGTGGAGGTGCGGAGCCACGAACGCTTCCTCCTCCTCGTCGAGCACCTCTCCGCCGAGCCGCGTCTCGCACGGCTCTACGCCGATCTGGCGGTCGCCGAGGAGCGGCACGGCCCGGCCTACGTCGAGCTGGCGGAGCGGCACGCGGGGAAGGAAGCCACGGCGGCCCGGCTCGCCGAGCTTCTCGTCGTGGAAGCGAGGGCCCTCGAAGGCCCCACCGGCGGGCCTGTCGCCGTTCACTCGCCGGCCTGAACGGCGGATTCCGCCGTACGACCCCGCGGATTCGTGCCCCGCGGATTCGTGCCAGGCGTGAAACCGTGTATTGCTTGACAATACACGGTTTCACGCCTGGCACTGAGTCATGGGTGTCCGCCGGGTCGGTCCCGGAGAGACGTCCGCGCGCCGAGGAGAGCTTCTCCCGGTCAGGCCCCGTCTTCCGGCAGCCGGTGCCGCGCGATGACGAATTCCTCGACGGGCCGGCCACCGACGAGGTGCTCGTCCATGATCCGGTCGAGGACGGGAGGGTCGCAGGCGCGGTACCAGACCCCCTCCGGGTAGACGACGGCGACCGGGCCCCCCTCGCAGATCCTCAAGCAACCGACGCGCGTCCGGAGGACGCCTCCCGCCTCGGAGAGCCCCCGTTGCTTCAGGCCGTCCTTCAGGTGATTCCAGGCCACGAGAGCGCGATCGGCGTCTGCGCACCTCGGGTTCTCCCGGTCGGCGCACAGGAAGACGTGCCTGCGGGCGACCGCGACCCCGATCTTCGCGACTTTCCGGGCGATCTTCTCTGCCTCGGCTGCGGGATTCTCGTCCATGGTGCGGTCCTCTGGCCTCCAGTGTAGGCGAGGGCCGCGCGGCGGGCGGCGACGAGCCAGGCGGGCGCCGGACCCGGTATAGACTCGTCCCCGACCCCAGGCCCACAGCGCAGGAGTCGAGGAGCGAGACGATGGGTCTCCTGAAGGACTTCCTCAGGATCGAAGCCGACCGGCGAGGCGCCCTCGCGGCGCTCCGGCTCGAGGCACAGTCGCGAAGGCTCCAGATCGACGAGATCGGAGCGGAAGCGAAGCGCAAGCGCGACGAGGTGGCGATGATCGAGGAGGGGCTTCGCCGCCTCGCCGAGGACATCGCGCGAACCGAGGAGCAGCTCCTCGAGATCGAGTCCCGCAGGGAGGACCATGACCGCGAGGCTCACGAGCGGAAGATCGAGGCGGTCCGTTCGTGCCTCGAGTACGACCGGGCCGACGGCCACCGGATCTCCGAGGACTTCCGCCACCTCCGCTCGGCGTTCGAGACCGAGCGGGCGCGACTCCTCGCCGAGGCCGACAGCGGCCGGATGATGGACAACTTCTTCCAGATCGAGGCCTTCCTCAAGGACACCGGCACACCGATCCCCGACGCGGCGCGCAAGGCTCTGATGAAGGAGCGGCAGGACCTGATGGCCCGCATCGGCCCGCTCGTGGCGCCGCCGCCCGCGCCCGAAGGGGTCTTCAAGGCGACCGTCGTCTACACCGCCCTGGAGGAGGGAGAACCCGTGGCCGTCGTCGCCGTCGGCCTCCCCGACGAGGCCGAACCTTCCGGCGCGTACGACCTATCGGCCCTCCTTCTCTACGGCTCGTACGCGTCGGTCGTCGAAAAGGTCGGCCCGGGCGTCCCCCGGCCCCGCCGCGAGGAGGGCGTCGTGATCTACGAGCAGCCTGCCGGGTCGCGCGCAACCGACGAGGCCGCCCTCGATCTCTTCCTCGCCGTCAAGGCCGGCCTCGAAAAGGCGGCTTCGGCCGCCGGCGTCCCCTGCGAGCTGACTGGCGTCTTCCTCGAGCCCGAGATCGCTTCGGCGGTCTTTCCCCGCGGCGGCCAGGCCCGCCGCTTCTGACCGGAGGCAGCCATGGCCGTGAAGTGGATCGGCGACGCCGCGCAGGAGCTCGGCATCACCCCTCTCGACGCTGTCGAGATCCTGGCCTCGCGCCAGGAGTACCCGATGAACGGCCTCGTCGACGAGGACCGTTTCAAGACCCTCCGGCTGATGCGCGGCGGGAAGCGACTGGAAATGTCGGGCTCGCAGTCGATGCCGCTCCCCGACCGCCACGTCTCGCCGATGACGGTTCCCGTGGTCGCACCTGCCCCGCCCGCCGCTGAGCCGACGCGACACGACGAAGAGCCGCACGCGCCCGCACCCTTCGCCCCGGCGACCTATTTCCCGGCGCCGGTCGTCCAGGCGCCACCTCCTCCGCCCGCGCACGTCATCCCGGCGCCCCCGCCGACCCGGCCGCCCGTCGGCGAAGCGACCTCCGTCACGGCACCGCTGCAGACGATTCCAGGACGGGAGGGGGAACGGACCGTCATCCTCCCGCCCATCGACCCGAAACGCTGAGATCCGCGCCCGCCCGGACGGCGTATACAGACAACGGAGGTCTGGAACGATGAAGCTCTGGCAGAACCTGGCGGCCGCGGCCGTCCTCGGGCTGGCGGCGACGGCCTCAGCCGCGGACGCCGGCGTCCACGCCTTCTCCCTCAACCTGAACGACGGCACCCCGAAGAAGCTCGCCGACTACAAGGGGAAGGCTCTCCTCGTCGTGAACACCGCCAGCAAGTGCGGCTACACGAAGCAGTACGCCCCCATGGAGCAGCTCTACCAGAGGTACAAGGACCGCGGTTTCGAGGTCCTTGCCTTCCCCGCCAACAACTTCATGGGGCAGGAGCCGGGGACGGACGAGGAGATCCGGGCCTTCTGCACGGCGAAGTTCAACACGACCTTCCCCCTCTTCGCGAAGATCTCGGTCAAAGGGGACGACATCCACCCCCTCTACAAGTACCTCACGACGCTTCCGGAGTTCTCGGGTGACATCACGTGGAACTTCAACAAGTTCCTCGTCGATCCGAGCGGCAAGGTCGTCGCCCGTTTCGGTTCGAAGGTCGACCCGATGTCGGAGGAGCTGACGAAGAAGCTCGAGGAGATTCTCCCGAAGAAGGGCTGATCGCGGCGCGTCCGCCCGCCCGAGGTCGCTTGCGAAGGCCCGGTGTCTCGCGCCGGGCCTTCGTGTCTCATTCGGGTTCGGTCGCCAGGAACAGGTCGACGAGCCGGGCATCCAGGTGGGTCCCGGCGATCTTCCCGAGGTAGGCACGCACCTCCGATGCGGGGACGGCCTTGCGGTACGGCCGGTCGAAGACGAGCGCGTCCCAGATGTCGACCACGGCGAAGACCCTCGCCGGGAGGGGGATCTCCTCGCCGCGCAGGCCGCGGGGGTAGCCGGTCCCGTCCCACTTCTCGTGGTGTGCCCAGGGGATGTCGAGCGCGGGGCGAAGAAAGCCGATTCCCGAGAGCACGTCGTGGGCGTACGTCGGGTGGAGCCGCATGACAGCCCACTCCTCGTCCGTCAGGGGCCCCGGCTTCTGTAGGATCCGGTCGGGGATACCGACCTTCCCGATGTCGTGGAGGAGCGCGCCGCGGCGGACGTGGATCAACGCCTCCTCGGGGATACCGGAGCGTCGCGCGAGGTCGAGCGTCCGGTGGACGACCCGCTGCGTGTGCCCCTCCGTCTCCTTGTCGCGCAGGTCGAGAGCGCGCACCCATCCCTCGAGGGTGGCGTCGTAGGCCAAGGCCAGCTCCTCCGCGGCCCCCTTCAGCTCGCCGATGAGGCGGGCGTGGGCGATGGCGACCGCCGCCTGCTCGGCGAAGAGTCGGACCGTCTCCAGGTCCGCCGCGCCGAATCGGCCGGCCACCTCGTGGTCCACGAAGAGGCTTCCGAGGACCTCCCCCCTCCAGAGAACCGGAACGCCGATGACCGATCCGATGCCGGCGGTCGAGAAAACGGACGAGCGGCCCGGCCAGGTGCGGTAGTCGTCGAGGAGGATCGGCTCGCCCGTCGCCGCGACGGTCCCCGCCACGCCTTCTCCCGGGCCCAGGACCGTTCCGACGTACGTCGAGAGCATCCCGCTCGCGAGGACGAGCTCGAGCCTCCCGTCCTCGAGTTTCAGGTAGAGGCCCGCAATCGTCCCGTGCACGAGACCCTGCGCGCGGTCGACGATGGAACGTAGGAGAGCGTCCCTGTCGCGGCTCGAGCCGAGGTCGACCCCCGTCTCGTGAAGGGCGAGGAGCGTCGCGAGGCGCTCCCTGTTCGCCTCGAGGAGCCGCGCTTTCCCGAGCGCGAGCGCCAGCGGCCCGGCCGTCTCCGCGCCGGCGGCGAGCAGGGCCCGGGATGGGACGCCCCCCCAGGCGACGGCGAGGAGCCCCACCCTGTGAGGCCCGTCCCGGAGCGGCCACGCCGTCAGCTCGCCGCCGGGAAGCAGGCGCGCCGAGAGCCCACCGACCGCCTCCTTCGAAGATCCGGCAGTCCCGAGGAGACGCGCCGTTTCCTGGGCGATCACGGCGTCTTCGGAGCCGATCGCACCGAGGGCACCCCGGCCGATCGACAGGGCGATCCGCCCGTGGTCTTCGTCCCAGAGCGCGACGAGGACTCCCGCCGCAGAAAGTCGTCGTTCCACCGCCTCCGCGAGCACCTCGAGGAGCGAAGGCAGGCTCTCATCGCGGAAAGCCGCCGACGCGACGTCCGCGCGGAACGTTCGCTCCTTCCGAGCTTCGACCCTCTGCGCTTCGGCCTCGAGCCGATCGATGGCGGCGGCGAGCGCGTCGGCCATGTCCGCGACGAGCCGGGATTCCTCGGCGTCGAAGACTCCCCCTGTGGACGCGTGGACGACGAGGACTCCCAGCGCTCTCTCTCCCTTCCAGAGCGGCATCGCGAGGGCGCATCCGCCGGGATGCTCCTTCAGCGTGGGACACTCAGGACAGAACATCCCGCACGAATCGGAATCGATCAGGACCGCCGTTCCCCTCAGGAAAGCCGCCTTCCCGCACGACGGGCCACCGTGGAGAGTCCTGAGGTCGATCCGGTAGGACTCCGGGTCGCAGGGCCGGGAAGCTCCCGCAAGGCGGACCTCGTTCCCCTGCTCGTCCAGCAGGCCGACCCAGGCGAAGACGTAGCCGCGATCCTCGACGAGCGCCGCGCAGACGCGCCCGATCAGCTCTCCCTGCTCCCGCGCTTCGGCGAGAATCTCCCGGACGCGCGCGGCGGCCTTCAGGATCCGGATGAGCCTCTCGAGGCGCGCTTCGCGCTCGCGCACCGCCTCCTCGGCCCGCCGGCGCGCCGAGATGTCGAGGAACGCCGCCGCCATCTCCGAGGGCGCGGTCTGAAACGCCTGCATGAGAAAGGCCCCCGTGATCCGGCCGTCGGCGTAGGCGATCTCCTCGCTCCGCCACGGGGTTCCCTCGATTGCAGCCCTCCGATACGCCTCCGGAACGCGCGTCCCGACGAGGTCCGGGAAGGCCTCCTCGATCGTCCGCCCGACGAACTGCCGGTTGTCGACGCCGAGGATGGCGTCGGCGGCCGGGTTCGCTCCGACGAAGACGAGACGACCGCCCTCCTCGAGCCGGTACCGGTGAAGGCCGACTGGGATCGACGCGACGAGCCGTCGGCTCTCCTCCTCGCGCCGTCCTTCCTCGATGCGCGCTTCCCGTCGCTCGATTTCCACCACGACCCGTGCCGCGAAAAGCCCGAGGGCCCTCGCCGCCGATTCGCCGTCGTGAAGTGGCCGCCGGGAGAGAGCCGCCAGCAGGCCGAGCGAGCTGCCGCTCGCCGTGATCAGAGGCACTCCGATGTAGCTGGAGAACCCGTTCTGCGAGAGCAGCGGGTCCTCGGGGAAGAGCTTCGCCACGCGGGATGGGAAGACGCAGGGGACGCGCCCCACGACCTGTTCGCAGGGCGCCCCGTGCAGCTCGTAGGTGAAAGGCTCGGCCGGCGCCCCACCCTCCCGGACGGCCAGCGTCCGGACCCTTGGAGGCTCGCCTTCTTCGAGGCGGCCGACGACGACCATCTCCATCCGGAGCGTGTCGGCCAGTCCCGCGGCGAGCCGGTCGAAGAATCCGTCGGATGGGCCCGCGTCGAGGGTCGTCCCGAGGACTGCCGCGGCCCGTTCGAGACGCCGCGCCGCCGTCACGTCGGAGGCGAAGACGACGAGTCTGTCGTCGGAGGACGCGGGATCCCGCAGCCGGCGGGCCGAGAGGCGCAGCTCGATCTCCGACCCGTCTCCGAGGAGGGCTCGTCCGTCCCCAGAGAAGGCCCCGTGTGCGGCGACTCCGTCGAGCAGCTCGGCGGCGCCGGCCGCGAAGAGGGAGACCAGGCGCTCCCCCTCGAGCCGTCCGGCGGTTCCAAGACGCCAGGTCGAGACGAGGGCCTCGTTGACCGCGACGACGGCTCCCTTCGTCGTCGCCAAGAGCGCCGGGTCCGGGGACGCTTCGAGGGTCGCCGACAGCGGGCAGGACGTCCCGGTTCCCGTCAGATCTGGCGCCGCCCCTCCTTCGCTCCCCGGCGAAGGGACCTCGCTACTCGGGGGGATTCCGGGGGCCGAAGCCATCGTGCCTCCGTGGCCGCGGGGCCTGGTCGACGTCGTCCTGGCGGGACTGTAGCAGGATGACCCGGCCGGCCGGGCTCTTCAGTGTAAGACGAGGGTCCTCACTTCCGAAGCGATCTCGAGGCAGCTCGTCAGGCCCGGCGACTCGATGCCGACGAGGTTGACCCAGCCGGCGAGCCCCCGGGTCGATTCCTCGGCGATGACGAAGTCCCTGAAGGAACCACCGGGGCTCTGCAGGCGGGCTCGGATTCCGGACTGGTCCGGCGTGAGGTCGTCAGGCTCGAGGTCGGGGAGGTATCGAACGGCCGCGGTGAAGAAAGAGCCACGGAGGCCGTCTGCGACCGCGTAGTCCTGTCGGCGTCCGGCGAGGACCTCGATGTCGGGACCGAGCTTCAGCTCTCCGTCGAGGTCGACCGTCAGGTGAATGCCGAGGGCGCTCCCGAACCCCGGCGGGAGAACCGGATAGAGGAGCCGCCGCGCGAGGTGACGGCGGGCCGGGCGGATTCGGAAGTAGCTCCCCTTCGTCCACGAGAGGCGGTACCCCGCCGCGTCGACGTCGAGTCCCGACATCGCCGCGACGGCGTCGGCGTCGAGCCCGGCGGCGTTGACCACGCGGGACGCCGAGAGCCGGACCTCCTCGCCCGAGGGGTCGTCGAAGAGGAGGTCGTAGCCACCGGGGATTCGCGTGGCCCCCTTCAGCGAGTGCCGGAACGCGAAGCTCGCGCCGTGCCCCTCGGCGATTGCCCGCAGCGCGCGGAAGAGTCCGTGGACGTCGAGGATGCCGGTCGACGGGGAGAGGACCGCCGCCGCGGCGCGGACGTGCGGCTCCTCGGCCCGGAACCGCGTGAGCGTAACCTCCTCGAGGGCCACGCCGTTGGCGCGCCCTCCCGCGACGATTTCGGCGAGGCGGGCCTCCTCGTCCGGCTCCACCGCGAGAAGCCACTTCCCGATCCGCCGGAATGGGACGCCGTGTGCCTCGCAGAACTGCGAGAGGCCCCGGTTGCCGCGAACGGAAAGCCGGGCCTTGAGCGATCCCTCCGGGTAGTAGATTCCCGCGTGGACGACCTGGCTGTTCCGCGAGCTCGTCTCCTGGCCTGGCGAGGAGTGACGTTCCGTGACCACGACCGCGAGTCCCGCGCGGGCCAGCTCGGCCGCACAGGCGAGGCCCACAGCCCCGGCACCCACGACGACGACGTCGGCGTCCATCCGCCGCATCGTCGCAGAACCCTCCGGATCGTGTAAAACCTCGTGAAACCGATGAACGAGATCGCCCAGCCCGCTCCCGGCGACGTGACCGCCCGGCTCGCCGCGCGCGGCCTCGCCGTCCTCACGCTCATCAACCTCTTCAACTACCTCGACCGGTTCGTCGTCGCCTCGCTCGTCGAGAGCCTGCGCGCCTCCGAGCTCCACCTCACCGACACGCAGTCGGGCGCGCTGATGACCGGCTTCATCGTCGTCTACATGGTCGCCTCCCCGTTCTTCGGCGTCCTCGGCGACAGGGGTTCTCGGCCGCGCCTCCTCGCGCTTGGCGTCTTCGTCTGGAGCCTCGCCACGGCCGCCGCGGGCCTCGCGAGGAGCTTCGTCTCGCTCTTCGCGGCCCGGGCGGCGGTCGGCATCGGCGAGGCCGCCTACGGGACGATCGCCCCGAGCCTCCTGGCCGACTACTTCTCGAAGGAGAAACGCGGCCGGGTCTACGCGATCTTCTTCTGCGCGATCCCGATCGGTTCGGCGCTCGGCTACATCGTCGGTGGCTACGCCGACACCCATCTCGGGTGGCGTTCGGCCTTCTTCGTGGCCGGTCTCCCTGGTCTCCTCCTCGCGTTCCTGGCCCTGACCCTTCCCGATCCGCCCCGCGGTGCGAGCGAGGCGGAAGAGCCGAGAGAGGCGGGGCAAGACCTACCCAGCGGCGCCGCTGGCCGAGCCGGCTGGAGCTCGTACCTGGCCCTCGCGAAGAACAGGCCATTCCGGATCGCCGTCCTCGGTTACGCGGCCTACACCTTCGGAATCGGCGGCATGGCCTTCTGGATGCCCGCGTTTCTCGAGCGGGTCCGCGGCGTCCCGAAGGAGGCGGCGACGGTCCAGTTCGGCCTCGTCGTCGTCGTCACGGGGTTCGTCGGGACCTTCACGGGCGGCTTCCTGGGCGACGCCCTCCTGAAGCGGACGAAAGAGGCCTACCTCTGGGTCTCCGGCGTCGCGACGCTGGTCGCCGTCCCCTTCGCGTTCGTGGCGCTGACCGTTCCTGCCCCACGCGTCTATCTCCCGGCGCTGGTCGTCGCGCAGCTCCTCGTCTTCGCTTCCACCGGCCCGATCAACTCGGCCATCGTCAACGACGTCCTGCCGTGGCAGCGCGCGACGGCCGTGGCGGCGTGCAACTTCACGATCCACGTCCTCGGCGACGTCCCCTCGCCGCCGCTTCTCGGCGCCCTCTCCGACGCGTCGTCCCTTCAGAGAGCCGTACTCCTCGTACCAGTCGCCTTCCTCGTGGGGGGTGCGATCTGGACCTGGGGCGCCCTCTCGGGGCGTCGCGGGTGATCCGGGCCGCCGCCACTGCGGTCTCGCGCCTCGTCCTGCGCGTCTTCTACCGCCGCATCGAGGCCGCGGGCCTCGAACGGGTTCCCGCCTCCGGCCCGACGATCCTCGTCCTGAATCACCCGAACGGGCTGATGGACCCGCTCCTCCTCCTCTGCCTCTCGCCCCGTCCCGTCTCCTTCCTCGCCAAGTCGCCCCTCTTCTCGATGCCGTTCGTCTCCATCTTCGTCAAAGCGTTCGGATCGATCCCGGTCTACCGTCCACAGGACGCCGACGCGGACGTTCGGCGCAACAGCGAGACCTTCGCGAAGGCGCGGGACCTGCTGAAACAGGGTGGCGTACTGGCCCTCTTCCCCGAGGGGATCTCGCACGCCGAGCCGCGCCTCATGCCTCTCAAGTCGGGCGCCGCGCGAATCGCCCTCGGCGCGGCCGCGGAGGGGCCGGTGACGATCGTCCCCGCGGGCCTGACGTACGAGGCGCGGGACATCTTCCGGAGCGGCGCGCTCCTGCGCATCGCCGAGCCGTTCGCGGTCGAGCCGATCCCTCTTGACGAGAAGGGCCAACCGCCGAGGACCGCCGTGAAGGCTCTCACGGGGCGGCTGCGGGTCGCGATGGAGCAGGCCACGCTCCAGGCCGACGACCAGGCGACCCTCGACCTCGCCGCGGCCGCCGAGACGCTCTTCGTGCCGGGAGCCGAGGATGGTCTCGACGCCCGGTTCGCCTTCCGACACCTCCTCCTCGAGAGGGGGACGCGCCTTCGCGAGGGGCATCCCGAGCGCCACGCCGCGATCTCGGCGCGCATCGAGCGCTTCGCACGCGTCCTCTCGACCTCCGGGCTCTCCCCTGCCGACCTCGACGGCGGAACGGTCCGCGCCGAGCTCGTCGCTTCGGCCTTCGCGGCCCTTCTCGTCTCTCTCTTCCTCGCTCCGCCCGCGCTCATCGGCCTCGCCGCCCACGCGCCCGCCTACAACGTGATCGGCCCGCTCGCCCGGCGCCTCTCGCGCGGCGACACCGACATCGTCGCGACGATCAAGGTCCTCGGCGCCTTCCTCTTCTTCCCGCTCACGTGGATCGCGTTCGGCCTCGCGGCCGGCCTCGCCTGGGGCCTCCCCCTCGGCCTCCTCACGGGCCTGGGGCTCCCCCTCTGCGGATACCTCGCCCTCCTGCTCCTCGAGCGCTGGGAGCGAACGGTCGCCGCACTTCGCGCCCTCGGGCTTTCGCTCCTGCGCCGCCGCACCCTCGCGCGACTCCGGGACGAACGCGCCGCGATCGTCGCGGAAATGATGGCCCTGAACGCCCTGCTCGACGCCGTAGAATAGAAAATCAAGACCTGACCCCGCGGAGAGGCCGCAGCGTCAGACGAGGGAGAGGAGCGCCTCCTCGACGGCTCCCTTCACGAGGGGGACCTTGTATTCGTTGCCCGACATCGGCTCGGCGCCCTTCACGGCGAGCGCCGCCGCCTCCACGGCGAGATTCGCGTCGAGCGCGCGTCCGACGAGGAGCTTCTCGACCTCGGGGACGCACCAGGGCGTCGGGGCGACCCCGGAGAGGACGACGCGGGCGGAGGCGATCTTGCCGTCCTTCATCGAGAGCGCGAGGGCGACGCCACCGAGTGCGAAGTCCCAGGCGCCGCGCGCGCGGACTTTCTTGTAGGAACCCTTCCCCCCGCGAGCGGCGGTGGGAGAAGGACCTCGGTGATCACCTCGCCGGGGGCCAGCACGGTTTCGCGGGTGTGGTCGACGGCGGGAAGGACGAAGAGCTTCTCGACCGGAAGGCTCCGCGGCCCCTTCGGTCCGGCGACCTTCACCGTCGCCTGGAGCGCGACGAGCGGGGAGGCCGTGTCGGAGGGGTGGACGATGAAGCAGCCGGAACCGCCGAAGATGGCGTGGTAGGTGTTCTCGCCCTCGACGGCGTAGCAGAGCTCCCCGCCCTTACGGGCGCAGGCGAAGTCGCCGCGGAAGTACCAGCAACGGGGGCGCTGGCAGAGGTTCCCGCCGAGCGTTCCCTGGTTGCGTAGCTGCGGGCTGGCGGCGGCCGCGGCCCCCTGTGCGAGCGCGGGCCACCCCTTCGCGATCTCGGGGTGCCGGGCGATCTCGGCGAGGGTCGCTAGGGCGCCGATACGGAGGCCGCCGTCCTTCGTCGCAGAGATCCCCTTCAGCTCGGGGAGGCCCGATAAGCTGACGACGGATCTCGCGTCGAAGACGCCGTCGCGCAGGCACCCGACGAGGTCGGTTCCGCCTGAGTGGGCGCGCGCGCCCGGCTCGGAGAGGGCCTTCACGGCCTCGGCGACGGTGCGGGGACGGACGTAGCGAAAGCTCGGGAGCATCGCGTCACCCCTTCTTCCCGCGCCCGGAAAGGAGCGCGACGAGCTTCGGCGGCGTGATCGGGGAGTCGAAGACCCGAACGCCGACGGCGTCGTGGACGGCGTTCGCAATCGCCGCCGCCGTCGGGATCGTGGCGGGCTCCCCGACCCCCTTGGCGCCGGCCGTGTTGCACTCGGTGTCGACGAGGTCGACGGAGAGGACCTTCTGCTCAGCCGGCACGTCGAGCGCCGTCGGGATCTTGTAGTCGTGCCAGTTCGCGTTGCACATCTTCCCGGTCTGCCGGTCGAGGACCCTCTCCTCGGTCCGGCCGAGGCCGAGCCCCATGACGAGGCCGCCCTGGACCTGGCACTCGAAGGTGAGGCGGTTCATGACGCGCGCGCTGTCCTGCGCGGCGAGGAGCCGCGTGACCGTCACCTCACCCGTCCGTGTGTTCACCTCGACCTCGGCGAAGTGCGTCGCGAACATCGAGATGACCTTCCCCTCGACGTTCGGACCGCGCGTCCCGACGCCGACGAGGACCTGGTGCCTTTCGAGCGCCTTCACGGCCGTGACCGCGACCTTCTTCGAAGGGTCCTTCGTCGAGACGACGTCGGGACCCTCGAGCCGCAGCTCCCCGACCGGGAGCTTCAGATCCTCCGCGGCCCCCGCGAGGAGCTTGTTCCTCACCTCGATCGCCGCGGCGCGCGCCGCCGGCATGTCGGACGGCACCGTCTTCGAGCCTCCGCTCGGCCCGCTGTACTGCGTCGTCCCGGTGTCGGCGTGCTCGATCTGGATCTTCTCGACCGGCACGCCGAGCTCCTCGGCGACGACCTGCGCCATCACGGTCTTCGTCCCGGTGCCGATGTCGGCGGCGCCGGTGTTCACGTTCACGCTCCCGTCCGCGTAGAGCTTCACGACGACCGTCGCCGGGGGGCCGCCCCCGTAACCCCAGAGGGCCGATGCGACGCCGACCCCCTTTCGAACCGGTCCCTCCCCCTGCGGCCGCTTCCGCGCCTCCTCCCAGCCGAACGCCTTCGCGCCGTCGCGGAGCGTCTCCGCGAGGCCCGTCGAGGTGTAGGGCTGGTTGCCGCGCCGCTGGCTCACCTTCGGGACGTTCTTCAGGCGCAGCTCGACCGGGTCCATCGCGAGCGTTCGGGCCAGGGCGTCCATCGCCTGCTCGAGCGCCCAGGCCCCCTGCGGGAAGCCGGGAGCGCGCATCGCCCGGGCCCGGCCCGCGTTGATGGCGACGTTCTCGTCGAGGGCCTTCACGTTCGGGCAGGTGTAGAGGTCCGTCGCGAGGAACGACGTCGACGCGCCGTTCGGGTAGGCCCCGCCGGAGCCGATCGAGGAGAACTCGATCGCCGTGAGCGTGCCGTCCTTCTTCGCCCCGACCTTCACGGTCATCGTGTTCGCCGGGCGGTTCCCGGTGGCGAGGAACTCCTCCTCGCGGGTCAGGAAGAGCTTGACGGGACGAGCCGTCGTCTTCGCCAGGAGCGCGGCGATGACCGTGTACTTCCCCGCCTCGAGCTTCGACCCGAACCCGCCTCCCATGTAGTGGCCGATGACGCGGACGTTCGCGAGGGGGAGCTTCAGCGACTGCGCCACCGCCTCCTGGACCTGGAAGACACCCTGCGTCGTGTCCCAGACCGTGAGCCGGTTCCCGTCCCACTTCACGACCGACCCGTGGACCTCCATCGGAGAGTGGACCTCGCAGGCGGTCGAGTACGTCCCCTCGACGACGGCGTCCGCCGCCGCAAAGCCGGCCGCGACGTCGCCGCGCGCGTAGTCGGCCGGGTCGCCGTACCGGTTCGTCCCTTCGTGGATCGGCGGCGCGTCGGGCTTCGTCGCCTCGCGGGGGTCGAGGACGAAGGCGAGCTCCTCGTACTCGACCTTGATCGCCTTCAGCGCGTCGTACGCCTGGGCGCGGGTCTCCGCGGCGACCGCGGCGACCTCGTCTCCCTCGTACCGCGCCCTCTCGTCGAAGAGCTTCGAGTACCACTTCCCGAGCCCGCGGAACCACGGGATGTCCGCGCCCGGCGTCTTCCCGGTGATCACGGCACGGACGCCCGGCATCTTCTCCGCCGCGCTCGTGTCGACCGACCTCACGACGGCGTGGGCGTGCGGACAGCGGAGGATCGCCGCGTGGAGCATGTCGGGGAGGGCGAAGTCGAGCGGGTAGACGGCCGAGCCGCTGACGCGCTCGTAGGCGTCGACTCGCGGCAGCGGCTTGCCCACGACCTTCGTCTCGCCCCACGGCGGCATCTCCACCTTCGGAGGAGCGGTCTCGGGGACGGGGCCCTGGAGCCAGTAGAGAAGGTCCATCACGGAATCACCTCCCCTTCCGCAGCGTGGCGGCCTTGCCGACCGCGTTGAAGATGTGAGCGTAGGCGCCGCAGCGGCAGAGGTTGCCGCTCATGCCGAGGCGGATTTCGTCGAGCGTGGGGTCGGGGTTGGCGCGGAGGAGCCCCTCGGCGGCGACGACCTGACCCGGCGTGCAGTAGCCGCACTGGAAGGCGTCCTCCTCGGCGAAGGCCTTCTGGACCGGCCCGAGCTCCTCGCCGTTCATCAGGCCCTCGACCGTCGTCACCTGCCGACCTTCTGCCTCGAGGGCGAGCGTGAGACAGGAGTAGCGTGGGACGCCGTCGATGAGGACCGAGCAGGCGCCGCACTCGCCCCGTTCGCACCCGGGCTTCGTCCCCGTGAGGCCCAGCTTTTCGCGCAGGACCGTCAGGAGCGTGTCGCGGGGCTCGACGAGAACCTTGTGCGTCCTCCCGTTCACGACGAGCGTCAGCTTCGACGGCTCGGCCGCGGGGAGCTGGGCGACCGGAGCCGTCTGCAGAGGCGCGGACAGCGCCTCTTTCGCTACCGCTACCCCTACGGCCGCGGGAAGGACCGAGCCGAGGAAGCCGCGGCGGCTGACGCCGCCGGGGCCGGAGTCGAGGTCGTTGGGGTCGTCCGTTCTGTCGACCATGCATCCTCCCGCGACCGGGGCTCGGTCCAACGGATCTCCCCGACCGGCGATCGGGAATTCTACGACATGACGGGGTGACAGAATGCCGACAGCCTCATGCGACGCGTTCTCTTTCTTCTCGCCGCCCTCGCCCTCGCCTCGGCGGGGGCGGCGCAGGAGCGCCCGGGGCCGACGGCTCTTCCCGAGGGCGTCGCGCGTGGAGGGCTCGCGGCCCGCGCGGGCGACATCAAGCTCAACCGGAAGGTCAAGGCAGAGATGAAGAAGGAGGCCCCTCCCCGTCCGCGTGCCCCGGCTTTGAAGGGCGGGAAAATGCGCACCCTCTCGCCCTCCCGCCCGACGCCGGCCCCGAGACACGGGCCGACCCCGAAACGCTCCAGCTAACCCCCGGCGTCCCTGAGGGTGTCCCTCAACGCCGCCGCGAGCGCCTCCGCTTCCTCCCCGCGGACGAGGTGGACGACGCCGCCCGGCAGGCGCATGACGCCGCCGATACCGGCGGCGACGAGCGCCGGCTCGTCGAGGCGGGCCGGATCGACGAGGAGCAGGCGAACGCGCGTCCGCGCGCACGGCTCCACCGTTCGCACGTTCACCGCTCCGCCGAGCGCTGGCAGAACAGCCCGGGAGAGCGTCCTGGCGTCCGGTGAACAGGGCTGCGCACCGAGGGCCCTGACGGCCGCTCCCGGCGGGATCGCCGCCGGCGCTCCACCGAGGACGACTTCCATGGCCGACTTCAGGTTCTCCGATCGGGTCCCGAAGACCGCCTGGACCGCGTTCCCGATGACGACGACGCCCGCGGCTCCCAGGGCCCGGAGCGCTTTCTCGTCGACGGCGTCGAGCCTGCGGACGGTGACCCGGAGCCGCGTGATGCAGGCGTCGAGGCTTTCGATGTTCCGGGCCCCTCCGAAAGCGGCGACGAGCCGCTCGGCGAGGCCGCCGGTCTCGACGGGCGCCGGACGCCCGGCTTCCGGACCCGGTTCGGGAGCAGCCGCCGAGTCTTCCCTCCCCGGCGTCTTCAGGTCGAAGCGGAGGATCGCCGCACGGAAGACGCCGTAGTAGACGAGGCCCCAGAGCGGCCCGAGCAGAGGCACCAGCCAGGGCCGCGTGTCCATCGGCCAGTAGAGGGCGAGGTCGAAAAAACCGTGCGAGAACGTGAACCCGAGCTTCATCCCGGCGAGGTTCGCGACGACGAAGGCGAGACCGGCGAGGAGCGCGTGAAGCGCGTAGAGGAACGGCGCGAGGAAGAGGAACGAGAACTCGATCGGCTCGGTGATCCCCGTCAGGAACGACGTCGCCGCGGCCGAGACCATGATCCCGCCGACGCGCGCGCGGTTCTCCGGGCGGGCGCAGCGCCAGATGGCGAGAGCGGCCGCAGGGAGGCCCCACATCTTAAAGAGGAAGCCGCCCGAGAGAATCCCCGCCGCCGGGTCCCCCGCAAAGAAGCGGGTAATGTCGCCGTGAACGGTCTTCCCCGCGGCATCGACGAACGAGCCGATCTCGAAGAAGAACGGCACGTTCCAGATGTGGTGGAGACCGAACGGAAGGAGGAGTCGCTCGACCACGCCGTACACGAAGGTCGCGACGGTCGGCTGGCCGTAGGCGACCTGGTCGGCGAGGACCCGGATCGCGCCCTGGACGGGAGGCCAGAGAAAGGAGAGCGCGACACCCAGAAACGTCGCCGCCAGGCCGGTCAGGATCGGCACGAGCCGCTTGCCGCCGAAGAAGCCGAGCCACGCCGGAAGCTCGGCCCTCGAGAAGCGGTTGAAGAGCGTCGCGGCCAGGAGGCCGACGAGGATGCCGCCGAAGACCCCCATCTCGACCGAGTCGAAGCCGAGGACCTTCGTCGTCGGCAGCCCGAGCAGACGAGCCCCGACGCCCATCGTCGCGAGGAGGACGACGTGGCCGACGACGGCGGCGACGGCGGCCGCTCCGTCGTTCTGCGTCAGGCCGAGCGCGACGGCGATGGCGAAGATGAGGGGGAGGCTCGTGAAGATCGCCCCTCCTGCCTGCCCGAGGACGCTCGCGACCGCGTCCGGGAGAAGGCCGAGCTTCGCGCTCCCGAGCCCGAGGAGGAGACCCGCCACGGGGAGGACGGAGACCGGGAGCATGAGCGCCCGGCCGATCTTCTGGAGCAGAGCGAAGGCCCGGCGCGGAACGTTCACGACGCCTTCCCCGCTTCCGAGAGCAGGGCTCTCACCTCCGCCGCCGTCGTCGCCTCGAGGGCGCGGAAGGCGAGAGACCGGCAGGCGTCGAGCGACACCTCCCGCACGCGCGCCTTCACCGCCGGGACCTGTCCCGTACCGACCGAGAGCTCGCCGACGTCCAGACCGAGCAGGAGCGGCACCGCCGCGAGGTCTCCGGCGAGGGCCCCGCAGACCGCCGAGGGAATTCCGCGCCTGCGCGCAGCGGCGCAGGTTCTGGCGATGAGGTGAAGGACGGCGGGGTCGAGAGCGTCGGCCCGCGGCGACAGGCGCGGGTGGCCACGGTCCATCGCCAGTGTGAACTGGGTCAGGTCGTTCGTCCCGATCGTGACGAAGTCCGCTTCCTTCAGGAACGCCTCTGCGAGGATCGCGGCCGAGGCCACCTCCACCGTCATCCCCGCCCGCCGCCGGGGCGCACCGAGCCGCTCCCGTTCCTCTTCCAGGTCCCTGACCGCTTCGCGCCACTCGTCGAGCATCGAGACCATCGGGAACGTCACCCTCACGTCGTACTCCTCCGGAACCCTGAGAAGGGCACGGAGCTGGGCGCGGAAGAGATCGGGCCGGTCGATGAAGACCCGCAGGCCGCGCTCGCCGAGCGCCGGGTTCTCCTCCTCGGGGAGGGGAAGCCAGCGCAGCGGCTTGTCACCCCCGGCGTCGAACGTTCTCACGACGATCGGTCGCCCCGGCCCCACCGCCTCGGCTACGGCGCGGTACACCGCTTCCTGCTCCTCCTCCGAAGGGACGTTCGCGCGGTCGAGAAACAGGAACTCGGACCGGAGGAGCCCGATCCCCTCGGCACCGGAGGCGATCCCTTCCTCCGCGTCGGCAAGACTCCCCACGTTCGCCAGGACGGCGATCCTCACACCGTCCTTCGTGAACGCCGGCTCGGCCGAAGCCAGCCGGGCGGCGCTCCGAAGCGCTGCTCCCCGGGCGCAGCGCTCCCGGATCGCCTCCCTCTCGGCGTCGTCCGGCGAGAGGCGCAGCTCGGCGGCGTCGCCGTCGAGGACCGCGAGCGTCCCTTCAGGAATCTCGAGCGCGCGGGCGTCGATCCCGGCCACCGCGGGAATCCCCATCGACCGGGCCAGGAGCGCGGCGTGCGACGTCGCCCCGCCCGACACCGTGCAGAACCCGGCCACCCCTCCGCGCCCGAGCGTCGCGGCTTCCGACGGGGAGAGGTCCTCCGCTACGACGATCGAGCCCTCGGGGGGCGAGGGAGGCGAGGAGCGCTGCCCGACGAGGATGCGCAGGACACGCCCACCTGCGTCCCGCAGGTCGGCCGCGCGGGCGGCCAGCGCCGGGTTCGGGAGGCGGGAGATCCGGTCGGCATAGCGGCGGACCGCCTCGCGAAAGGCCCAGGCGGCGCCTTTGCCTGCGACGATCTCGTGCTCGGCCTCGGCGAGGAGGAGCGGGTCGTCGAGGAGGGCGACGTGCGCCTCGAAAATGTCGGCGTGCTCGCTGCCGGCCTCCGCGCCGACGCGCGCTTCGAGCGCCCGCAGCTGGACCTTGGCCTCTTCGAGCGCGAAGTCCAGGTCGCGCCGTTCCGTCCTCTCGTCGGCTCCGGTCTCGAGGACTTCGGGCTCTTCGCGCACCGGGCGCGCCACGGGCCCCGCCGCGCAGCCGGGGGCCATGGGGACGCCCGTGAAAACGCGTTCCCTTCGGGGTGCAGCTCTCGGAGCCGAGGAGAGGGGCGCACCGGGCTCGTTCCCGTCCACGGCTTCCAGGACGCGGGCGAGGGTCGCGAGCGCCTTCCCCGCGTCGGGACCCGTGGCGCGGAGCCTCACGACCTCGCCGTGGACGACGCCGAGCGAGAGGAGCCCGACGATGCTCCGCGCGCTCGCCATCGCAGCTCCGGTCTCCACGAGGACCTCCGCCCGGAACCGCCGCGCTGCGCCCGCGAGGGCCGCCGCGGGGCGGGCGTGCAGTCCGAGCCGCCGCTGGACCCTCACGTCCCGCACCTTCTCGCCCAGGACCGGGCCCGACGGGACGCCTGCCATCGGGGCGAGCCTCAGGACGAGGAGATCGTCGACTCCCGCCGTCACGAATCCCGTGGCCGCCCGCATCCCCATCACCCGCTCGCGGCTCGTCACGACGACCGGCGTCACGAGGCTCCGCGCCGAGCGGGCGACGAGGTCGGCGTCGAAGGCGAGGAGCACCTCCCCCGCGACGACCCGGCGCCCCTGCGCCACGCGCGGCACGAAGCCCCGCCCGCCGAGGGCGACCGTGTCGAGGCCGATGTGCAGCATCACCTCGACCCCCGAGTCGGTCGTCAGCGCGATCGCGTGCCCCGCCGGGTGGATCGTCGCCACGATGCCGTCGCATGGGGCCAGGAGGAGCGACGAGACCGGGTCGATCGCGACACCGTCGCCGAGGAGACGGTGTGCGAAGACCGGGTCGGGGACCCTGTCGATCGGAACAACCGGCCCCGACAGCGGCGCCTTGAGCGTCAGCGTCGGCTCGGCGGGAGCGGCGGGGGGGCCGCCTGGCGGTCGTTCGTCCATGGCAGCGGGGAGGGGGAAGGGGAAGTATAGGCTGCCCGTCCTGGCGCTCCGGCTCCGTCAGGGGCGCCCGATTCGGGACACGACCTCCAGCTCGGCGACCGTCCGCGCGAGCTCCTCGACGATCGGGGCCGTTCCTGCCTCGCGGAAGGCCTCCACGAGAGCGCCGAGGTACCAGAGCGTCTCGTCCCGGCTGGCGTTGAACCGGCTCCAGAGGACTGGCCCGTGGATCCTGAGGTCGGTGACCATCGTCCGGGCGTTGTGGAGCTTGTCGGCGGCGGAGACGAGCCTCACGAGGGCGGGCTCCGTCCTCACGCGCGCGATGTAGGCCTCCTTCCGCGCCCGCCACGGCGGTTTCGGGGAGACGTCCGTGTCGGTACAGCCCTCGACGATGTCGGCGACGAGATCCCCGAACCGCGTGCGGATGGCATCCGCCGTCGGCCTTCCCCCCTGGTCCTCCACCGCGTCGTGAAGGAGAGCGGCGATCGCCTGCTCCTCCGTCCCGCCGTGCTCGAGGACGAGGGCGGCCACCGACAGGAGATGGGACACGTATGGGACGCCGGTTCCTTTTCTCGGCTGCTCGCGGTGGAGGTCCACCGCGAAGGCGAGGGCCTCGTCGAACCTCTTCGTCAGGATCAGCGGCGCCTTCTCTTCCACGCCCCAATCCTGCCACGAACGGGCCCGCGCCGGACCCGTTCCCTCCGCTGCCGTAAACCGGTAGCCTCCCGGAATGCCGACCGAGAAGAAGCCGCCCGTCCGGCCCGCCCGCCGCCAGAGCGCCATGAAGCCCGTCCCCGTGCCTGCGGAAGCCAGCGACCCCGCCGGGCTCGCCGACGTCCCCCCGCCCCTGGCCTACGAGCGGACTGCCGCCGCCGCGGAGGACGAGGGTTTCGACGCCACGACCGCCGCCGTCTTCGCGGCCGTCGTCGCTGTCGACGTCTTCTGCGTCGCCGAGGCCAATGCGAAGTCTCCGGAGCACGCCCTCGACGCTCTCGTTTACGCCGCCGACCTCGCCGAGCGCGCCCTCGAGGCGGACGGCGCCGGCGACGATCAGTTCACGCACCTTTTCGCCCCGCGCCTCCCGTTCGACGTCCTCCTGGAGGAGAACGTACGCGTCACCGCCGCCGACCTCTTCCTCGCCCGCTTCGCGGCCGACCTCCCGAAGGAGGCGGTCCGCGCCGTGAAAGCGCTTCTGCGCGCGGCGGACACGGTCGCCCGAGCCACCTGGGAAGGGAAGAACGTTACGATCGAGGACCTCTCCACGGGCCGCGCGCTCCCCGGACCGGCCCTCTGGCGGCGCGGGACCCGGCCCTTCGTCTGCCGTCTCGTCCGGATGGGAAACGCCCACGTCCCCCTCGCCGTCGAGCGCGTCGAGGGGCGCGCCTCCGTCGACACGCTCCTCGAAGAGATCAGGCTCGCCTCCGTCGTCGCCCGCGACGTCCTGAAGGCGGGCGGCCTCCGTCTCAGGAGCACGAAGAAGGGTTTCGGGCTGGGAGCACGGATTCTCGCGGTGCCGGAGGAAGAGGAAGGGTAGCGGGATCCTGGAGCCATGAACGGGACGACCGGCCGCGGGACCTTCCCGTGCTGACGATCCGGCTCCCGGAGGGGCGATTCGTCCGCTTCCTCCTCGTCGGAGGGCTGAACACGGCCTTCGGCTACGGCGTCTACGCTCTCGCCCTCTTCCTGGGCGCCCACTACGCCGTCGCCGCGACGCTCTCCACCGTCCTCGGCGTGCTCTTCAACTTCGTCACGACCGGCACGCTCGTCTTCGGACAGCGCGACCCCGCCCGTCTGCACCGCTTCGTGGCCGTGTACGTGGTGACGTGGGCAGTGGGAATCCTCGCCCTCAAGGCGGCCCGTGCCCTCGAGATCGACCTCTACCTTGCTGGATTCGTTCTCCTCCTGCCCTCCGCCGGGCTATCGTTCCTCCTCCTCAGGACGTTCGTCTTCCAGGAGCACCCATGAAGCTCATCACCGTCGTGACACCGTGCTACAACGAGGCCGGGAACGTGACCGAGATCGCCGCCCGCGTTCGCGCCGTCTTTGCATCCCTCCCTGGGTATCAGCGCGAACACCTCTTCATAGACAACGCTTCGACGGACGGCACGGTAGCCGAGCTGCGCGCGCTCGCATCGTCCGATCCACACGTCCGGGTGATTCTCAACCGGCGCAACTTCGGCCACATCCGCTCGCCTGTCCACGCAATCCTCCAGGCCCGCGGCGACGCGGTCGTCGCACTCGCCTCAGACCTGCAAGATCCGCCGGAGCTGATACCGGAGTTCCTTGCAGCATGGGAAGCTGGAGCTCCAGTCGTCCTCGGTGTGAAGAAATCGAGCTCCGAGTCGCCGCTCTTCTACGCGATCCGGACCTTCTACTACAAGCTCGCGGACTGGCTCTCCGACGTTCCCCTGATCGAGCACGCGACGGGATTTGGGCTCTACGACCGGTCCTTCCTCGAAGTTCTGCGCCAGCTCGACGACCCCTACCCCTACGTGCGCGGGCTCGTGTCGGACCTCGGCTTCCCCGCCGAGACCGTGCCCTACGACCAGCCCCTCCGGGTCCGCGGGGTAACGAGCAACAATTTCTTCACGCTGTACGACCTCGCGATGGTCGGGATCACGAGCCACTCGAAGGTGCCGCTGCGCCTCGTGACCCTCGCAGGGTTCCTCCTCTCTGCCCTCAGCCTTCTCGTCGCTCTCGTCTATTTCGCCTACAAGCTGATCTTCTGGTCGAGGTTTCCAGCCGGTATCGCCCCGGCCGTCATCGGGATCTTCCTTCTCTGCTCGTTCCAGCTCTTCTGCATGGGGCTCCTTGGCGAGTACGTCGCCTTGATCCACACGCGGGTGATGAAGAGACCCCTCGTCGTCGAAAAGCAGCGGATCAACTTCGACTGAAACCGCTCTGCCGCAGCATTCGGACCTTGCCGCGCCAGGCGAGGGGACCTCCAAGCGCCGCGAGGATCTCGCTCTCCCATCGCACGCTCGCCACGAGTACCGTCCCCAGCCCGCCGCGAAGTGTCTCCGGGGAGAGGACGGGCCGTCCGGCGAGTACCTTTCCATGCAGAGCCGAGTCGCTGTCGACGAACGCCGAGATTCGAGCGTCCGCGAGTCGGGTGTCGGCCAGTAGCCGGGCGGTGAGCGCCCCGGCTCCCCAGACGACGATCTCCTCCCCGCCTGCGACGAGGGCGTCGATCGCCGCGGAGATCTCGGTCAGGCGGTCGAAACTCTCTCCGAGGTAGCGGACGAACGCCAGAGTGTCCGCCCGACCTGGGAGCGGCCCCTCTCCCCGCTGGAAGACAGCCGTGAGGACCGCTCCGGCGCTTCCACCGGACCGGATCGCCTCGCTCCTCGTTTCGATCGGCCGGAATCCACAACGCGCCATCAGCCCGGACAAGCTCGCCTCCGTGAAGTAGTTCACGTGCTCGACGGAAAGCTCCTGAAACGGCTCGTCGCGCTCCAGTCCGAACCGGTCGGCGTCGGGCAGCTGGACGAAGATGACTCCGCCCTCGTCGAGAAGCGCCGCGGCCGAAGTTATGAAGGCGGCCGGTTCGATCACGTGTTCGAGCACGTTCCAGATGATGATCGCCCCGAAGAGGCGGCTCGACCGGTACTCGGAGAGTGTCCCCGTGGCAACGTCGAGGTCGAAAAGCCTCCGGGCGACGATCCGGCACTCTGGCGCCGGATCGAGGCCCGCGAGGTCCGTCAGGCCTCGATCCCGAAGCAATGACAGCAGCTGCCCCGTCGCACAACCGACGTCGAGGACGGGAGTCGCCACGCCTCGGAGCGGCGGGGAATGCCGCCGGACCAGCTCGACGACGAAGCCGGCCGCAGCTTCGTGGCTGGCCAGGACGCCCCGAGCGACATTTCCGCTTCCCTCGTAGGCGTACTTCCGGCTCCCTCGGTAGTGCGCCTCGAGCGCTGAGACGAAGCCCTCGAGGGGTCTCGCGTAGCAGAAGCCGCAGGCCGCGCAGGCTACGACGTCGTAGCCCGTGAGTGTGTCGCCGGGAAGGAGAAAAGCCTGACGGCGGAAGAAGTGTGCATCCGCCAGACCGCAAACGGCGCAGTGGCGGGTCGAACTCGGATCCATGCAGGCGAAAGGTATCATCGAGCAGGAAGGACACGAAAGGCGCCCGATGGACAACCGCATCTTCCACGAGCTCTTCGTCCTCGAGCTGGCGAACAACCATCTCGGCAGGCTCGAACGCGGCCTCCGGATCGTCCACGATTTCGGGCGCGTCGTACGGCACAACGGAGTGCGGGCGGCGATCAAGCTCCAGGTCCGCGACGTCGAGAGCTTCATCCACCCTGCGTTTCGTGACCGAACCGACATTCGTTACGTGAAGAAGACGATCGACACACGACTCGCTTCTGGCGACTACGCGGCTCTCGCCGAGGCAATCCGGCAGAACAACTGCCTCCGCATGGCGACGCCGTTCGACGAGGCCTCTGTCGATCTCTGCATCGCCCTCGACATGGACCTCCTCAAGCTCGCGAGCTCGGACATCAACGACTGGCCGCTCATCGAGAGAGTGGCGACCGCCCGCCGGCCGGTCATCGCCTCGACCGGCGGCTCGAGCCTCAAGGACATCGACGACCTCGTGCGCTTCTTCCGAAACCGCGGCATTCCCCTCGCCCTGAACCACTGTGTCTCGATGTACCCGAGCGAGGACAACGAGCTCCATCTCAACCAGGTGGATTTCCTGCGGGACCGCTACCCCGAGAACGTCATCGGCCTTTCCACGCACGAGCACCGGGACTGGACGCTGTCGATCGCCATCGCCTACGCCAAGGGAGCGAGGACTTTCGAACGGCATATCGATATCGACGAGGACGGCGTTTCCGTGTCACCCTACTGCACGCGCCCCGGCCAGGCCGACGAGTGGTTTCGGGCCTTCCGCCGGGCGAAGGAGATGTGCGGTGGGCCCGGCACCGAGAAGCGCGTCCCGCCGCAGAAGGAGATCTCCTACCTCGACGCCCTCGTACGAGGGGTCTACGCGCGGCGCGACCTTACCGCCGGCCACGGGCTCGCCGACGGGGACTACTACCTCGCAATCCCGCTCCAGAAGGGGCAGATCTCCTGTCGGGAGCTCGTCGCCGGGGAGGTTCTCCTTGCGGACTGCCCGAAGGACGCTCCAATCCGGATCGAGATGCTCGACTCGCCCTACTCGCGGAATCCGGCCCTGAAGGCCCAGATCGAGCAGCGGGGCATCTGATCTCGATGAAGGTCCTCCTGACGGGGGGGACGGGGTTCGTTGGGCGAAACCTCCGCGAACGTCTCGCCGGGCGCTTCGAGGTTCTCGCCCCGGCTCGCGCCGAGCTCGACCTCCTCGACGACGGCTCGGTCCGGCGCTTTCTTGCCACATTCCCCGTCGACGCCGTCGTCCACGCCGCCACGATCCCGGGACACCGGAACGCTCCGCCGGCCCGCGACCTCGGTCTCGGGAACGTGCGGATGCTCGTCCACCTCCTCCGGGCCGCGGCCCCTTCGACGCGCTTCGTCGTCCTCGGCTCCGGCGCCGAGTACGACGTCTCTCGCGACGTCGTCCGGGCGCGGGAGGACGACCTGTCTCACACTGTCCCGCGCGACGAGACCGGCTTCTCCAAGCTCGTCCAGTCGGTCCTCGCCGAAGGGCGGCCCGGCTTCGTCCACCTCCGGCCGTTCGGCGTCTTCGGCCCGCACGAGGACTGGGAGATCCGTTTCGTCTCGAACGCGCTCTGCAAAGCGCTTCACGGCCTTCCGATCACGCTCCGCCAGAACCGCCGGCTCGACTACGTCTGGGTCGGCGACCTCTGCGAGGTCGTCGCCCGCTTCCTCCTCCGCGGCGGAGGCGCTCACGCCGTCTACAACGTCACCCCCGACGCGACGCCCGACCTCCTCTCGCTCGCCCGCCTCGCGAGAGACGTCGCCGGCGCCGACGTGTCGATCGTCGTCGCGCGCGAGGGCGCCGGCCTCGAATACACGGGAGACAACGGCCGGCTTCGCGCCGAGCTCCCCGACCTCGCATTCACCCCCTTCCGCGAGGCCGCGGAACAGCTCTGCGCCTTCTACCGCGCGCGGCTCGCGGACATCCCTCGCGAACGGCTCCTCGTCGACAAGTAGGGAGGCCAGCCCTTTCAAGGTGGTAAAGTATTGTAAACTGGTGACTTACCGTAAGAGCAGGCGCTTGCCATTGGCTTTCCTGCCTTCGTGACGGGCAGCTTCAGTTCTTCCCAGACGGGGAAAGCCACTCACCATGCGGGTTGCGGCCGCCGACCACAAAGGAAATGGTCACCTTGAAAGCGCTGGTAGGGAGGCTCCTCCGATGCCGATCCGCGTCGCCGACTACATCGCACGGGCCCTCGCCGCCCGGGGCGTGCGACACGTCTTTCTCGTCACGGGCGGGGGCGCGATGCACCTCAACGATGCCTTCGGAAGGGAGAGCGGCCTCGAGTGGGTCGCCTTCCACCACGAGCAGGCCTGCGCCATGGCGGCCGACAGCTACTTCCGGCTCACGGGGCGGCTCGCCGCCGTGAACGTGACGACGGGTCCGGGCGGCCTGAACGCGCTCAACGGGGTCTTCGGCGCCTACACCGACTCGCTCGGCATGATCGTCGTCTCCGGCCAGGTCAAGCGCGAGACGATGGTCGCCTCGACGGGGCTCCCCCTCCGCCAGCTCGGGGATCAGGAGGTCGACATCGTGGGGCTCGCGGCGCAGCTGACGAAGTACGCCGTCACGGTGACCGACCCGTCGACGATCCGCTACCACCTCGAGAAGGCGCTCTTCCTCGCCCTCGACGGGCGGCCCGGTCCGGTCTGGATCGACGTCCCGATCGATGTCCAGGCCGCTCCCGTCGATCCCGCGACGCTCCGCGGGTTCGACCCCGATCTCGAGGCTCCCGGGCGGCCCGAGACGGACCTCGCCGCTGCCGCCCGGGACGTCCTCTCGAGGATCGCGGCCGCGCGACGCCCCGTCCTCCTCGCCGGGGGCGGGGTCCGGATTGCCGGGGCCGCGGAGACGTTCCGGGCCGTCGTCGAGAGGCTCGGCATTCCCGTCACGACGGCCTTCAACGCGCACGACCTCCTCGAATCGGACCACCCCCTTCTCGCCGGGCGCCCGGGAACGGTGGGTGATCGCCCGGGCAACTTCGCCGTCCAGAACGCCGATCTCCTCCTCGTCCTCGGGTGCCGGCTGAACGTCCGGCAGGTCGGCTACAACTGGGCCTCCTTCGCGCGGGGCGCGTTCAAGGTGATGGTCGACGTCGACCCGGCCGAGCTCGCCAAGCCGACCATGAAGCCCGATCTCGCCGTCCACGCCGACGCGCGCGAGTTCCTCGACGTCCTCCTCGCCGCCGGGCCCGACGACCCGACAGCCGAGCACCGTCGCTGGGTCTCGTGGTGCCGCGAGCGCGTCGCGCGGTACCCCGTGGTCCTGCCGGAATACCGGGCGAAGGGCGCACCGGTCAACCCCTACGTCTTCGTCGACGAGCTCTTCGCGCGCCTCGGGGAAAGCGCGGTCGTCGTCACCGGCGACGGCACGGCCTGCGTCGCCACGTTCCAGGCGGCGCGCCTCAGGCGGGGCCAGCGGCTCTATTCCAACTCCGGCTCCGCCTCCATGGGCTGGGACCTCCCCGCGGCCATCGGGGCGTGCATCGCCTCCGGGAGGCGGCGCGTCGTCGCGCTCGCCGGCGACGGCAGCCTGCAGATGAACGTCCAGGAGCTCGCGACCGTCGCGCACCACCGGCTCCCCGTCACGCTCTTCGTCCTGAACAACCGGGGCTACCACTCGATCCGCCAGACGCAGCGAGCCTACTTCCCCGACAACATCGTCGGCTGCGGCGAGGAGAGCGGCCTCTCGTTCCCCGACGTCCTCCGGCTGGCGTCGGCCTACGGCCTCCCCGCCTCGCGGGTCGGAACGCACGCCGACCTTCCGGCGGCGCTCGACGCCGCGCTCTCCGCGGAGGGTCCCCACGTCTGCGAGGTCGTTCTCGACACGGAGCAGCTCTTCGCCCCGAAACCCTCCTCACATGCGCTGCCCGACGGCCGGATGGTCTCCGCGCCACTGGAGGACCTCGCCCCCTTCCTCTCCCGCGAGGAGCTCGCGGAGAACCTCCTCATTCCGGCCTGGGAGGGGTGACGCGGCAACCGCTCAGACGGTCGCGTAGAGGACGACGTCGAAACCGCTGTGACCGTGGGACCTGAGGTAGAGGCGGTAGCCTGCGCCGAGCCCCGCGATCCGCATCGGGAGCGCCGTGAGGTGCGCCGGCAGGTGGTAGACCGACACGGCGAGGTCGGGCCGGTGGCGCACCAGCGTCTGCGTCATCCCAGTCAACGCCTCCTCCTCGGCTCCTTCGACGTCGAGCTTCACGAGCGTCGGCGCGAAGGAAGGAAGCGCCTCGTCGACCGCGACGCACGTCACCTCGCTCCCGCCCGCCGGGTCGACCCGGCTCGATTCGCCGAGCCCTCCCGCGAAGCGGAGGCGCCCGCTCGAGGCCGCGAGCGCACAGGGCCATAGGTACTGCTCGATCTCTTCCCGGAACCGAGCGCCCGCCGAGAGTCGCGCAAACGTCTCCGGGTCGGGCTCGAAGCAGGCGGCGGCCGAAACCGGAACGCCCGCGCGACGGAACCTCTCGAGCGTGTCTCCGTCGTAGGCCCCCCCGTCCAGTAGCCGAACGGGCCTCTTCCGGAGCCACCCTGGAACATCGTCGGGGAGGTAGATGCCCTCCGGGTTGGGCGCCGGGAGGAAGCGGTAGTCGCCCGTCCGACGAAACGCGAGATGCGAGTCGAAGAGGGAGCGGCTCGCGTCGTCGGCAAAGAGCCGGCGCGCCTCCTCCGCTCTCGCCCTCGCCGCCTCCCCCTCCTCGGAGCGTGAGAGCCAGAACCTGTCCTCCAGCCCTCCTCCGAGGTACCCGTGGAGCGACACGAAGGAGACGAACGGGCCGAAGCCCGTCTCCTGGAGCGAGCGCGCGAGTGCCAGGACATCGACCTCCCGGTTGAAGGTCGCGAGGACGAGGGGAATTCCGCGGAGCCGACCTGCGGCCTCGGCGTCGGGACTCTCCACGGGAAGGCCGGCCACCGGCGCGAGGCACGTAGCCCGCCGGTCGAGAATTGCACGGATCGGAACGCCACGGTCGAGCAGCGCCCGCGCTACGGATCTCCCCACCTGACCAGCCCCGTAGACCGCGACACCTCTCTCCACTACGAGCGCATTGGCGGGCGCGACGAAAGCTGGATCCTCGACGTTCACTCTGGGAAAGTGTACGCCCGATCGCCTCATGCCCGCGAAGCCGGTAGAAGGCCAGGCAACGCCTGCAAACGACCGTGCACCCAAGCCTCCGCGCTGAGGGAGTCGCATCGACTCACGGGGGCTTCCCGCCAGGCGGGTACGCGAAGAGAAGCGGAAACGCTTCCGCCGCCGACTGGGTCACGAGGCGGCAGGAGTATCCGTAACCGGAGAACGCCCTTCCGATCGCGGCCGTGTCGATGACTCCGAGCTCGTTCTTGTGGACTTCGATGATGAACCGCGGGCGAAACCGGCGAACGAAGTCGCCAGCAGCGGGAATCTCCTCGTATTCGGCGCCTTCGAGGTCCATCTTGACGGCATCGACGCGGTCGACGACGTACTCCTCCGCGAGCTGCTGCAGAGTTCTTGCTTCCACATCCACCGGCTCGTGGTCCCGACGGACGTGGGAGCTCGTCGTCGCGCCCATGTTCCCCTCCGAGCACAACTCCACCGTTCCCCTCTCGCTCCAGATGGCCGCCTGAACCGGTTCGATCCGTCCGACCGTCTTCGACCGGACCCTCTCGAGGTTGCCGCTCACGACCCTAAACGTCACCGGGTCGGGTTCTACGGCAATCACTTTTCCGGTCGAACCGACCTCCGAGGCGAAGAGATAGGCCGTGAGCCCGTCGTACGGGCCGAGATCGAGAAACGTCTCCCCTCCCTCGAGCTTCAGAGTCCGGAGGTAGGCGTTGTTCGTGCTGCCCCCCTCGGGCAGACCCGGGAAGACGAAGGCCGGGTCCAACCCGGGCACGCGGCGGAGCTTCGGCCGCGAGAAGTGCGCTACAGCGACACCGTCGGATCGGACCTCGGGCACGACGCTCGAGAAGTAGTAATCGAACTCCCGGAGGACGTCCACGGAGTAGGCGGCGTGTCTCGGAGCGATGCGAATCTCGCGATCGTCGGATCTGAAGTAGAGGAAGCCCCCATTGCGCGACACGCCCATCTCGTAGTTCCGATACATCGGCCCGAGGATCGCGAGCAGCAGGCGAGGTCTGCGCGGGACCAGGGTCTTCAAGAGGGCCAGGATGCGTCTCACGGGCAGAAGTCCCTCCGGCAGGCAGGTCGGATCAGTCGACGGGACCTCGGGTCGAAGCGGACCCATCGACCTTCGATGGCGACGATGCGGGGGAATGACCTCGCCGGCTGCCCTCGTCAACGAGCGGGCGACACCGAGCCGAGGTGACCCGAAACGGAGAGCGACGCCGGGCCCCGGAGGGATCCGGCGGCGGGCTGCCCGACGCATGCCGTAAACTCGCTGAATGCGAGGTCACCAGTGAAGACCGTCCTCCTCGCTGGCGGTCTTGGCACGCGTCTCGCCGAAGAGACCTCGGTCGTCCCCAAGCCGATGGTCGAGATCGGAGGACGCCCGATCCTCTGGCACATCATGAACATCTATGCCGCCCATGGCTTCCACGAGTTCGTCCTGGCGCTCGGGTACAAAGGCGAGGTCGTCAAGGACTACTTCCGGAGCTTTCGCGAGAGGAACTCCGACCTCACCGTCAGGCTCGCGCGCGGCGAGGTGACGGCTCACGACGCGGCGCATCCCGACTGGACGGTCCATCTCGTCGACACGGGCCTCGGCACAGCGACGGGGGGGCGTATCAAGAGACTCTCGTCCTGGCTCGGCGACGACGCGACCTTCATGATGACCTATGGCGACGGCGTGGCCGACATCGACGTGAAACGGCTGGTCGCGTACCACCGGACGCACGGAAGGCTCGCGACGCTGACGGCGGTGCGGCCCCCGGCCCGCTTCGGCGGACTCTGGCTCGACGGCGAGAGGGTGACCTCGTTCACCGAGAAGCCGAGCGCGACGGAGGGCTGGATCAACGGCGGCTTCTTCGTCCTCCAGCGTGAGGTCCTCGACCTGATCGCGGGGGACGACACGCCCTGGGAGGGGCTCCCGCTCGAGACGCTCGCCGCACGGGGAGAGCTGATGGCCTACCACCACGACGGCTTCTGGCAGCCGATGGACACGCTCAGGGAGAAACGCTTCCTCGAGGACCTGTGGGCCACCGGCAACGCGCCGTGGAAGGTCTGGCCGTGAGCGGCCTGGCAGGTCGCGCCGTCCTCGTCACCGGCGGCACGGGCTTCATCGGCTCCTGGCTCGTCGCGCGGCTCCTCGATCTCGGCGCACGCGTGACCGTTCTCGTCCTCGACCACGACCCCTCCTCCGAGCTCATCCGGAGCGGCCGGATCGCGGGCTGCCGAGTCGTCGACGGCCGGCTCGAGGAGATCGACGACGTCGAACGGGCCCTCCTGGCGAGCGAGGCCGAGGTCGTCTTTCACCTCGGCGCGCAGGCGCTCGTGATCCCGGCGCTCGAAGCCCCGCTTCTGACTTTCGAGGCGAACGTCCGCGGCACGTACAACCTCCTCGAGGCCTGTCGCCGGCACGCGAAGGGTCTCTCCGCGGTCGTCGTCGCCTCCAGCGACAAGGCCTACGGCGACGTCCCCGTCCTCCCGTACACCGAGGAGATGCCGGTCGCTGGGCGCCACCCCTACGACGTCTCGAAGAGCTGCGCCGACCTCCTCGCCCGGGCCTACGCGCACACCTACGGGCTCCCGGTGACCGTGGCGCGCTGCGGGAACGTCTACGGAGGCGGCGACCTCGCCTGGAGCCGCATCGTCCCGGGCACGATCCGTTCGGTCCTGCGCGGCGAGCGGCCCGTCATCCGTTCCGACGGCCGCTACACGCGCGACTACATCCACGTCGACGACGTCGTCGACGCCTACCTGTCGCTCGCCCTCGCGACGGGCGGAGCCGCCGGACCTGGCGACGTCTTCAACTTCGCTCCCGGTGCCCCGGCGAGCGTGCGGGAGATCGTCGACCTCCTCCTCGCCATCCTCGGACGGGAGGACCTCGCGCCGGTCGTCCTCGATACCGCCCGGGCCGAGATCCGCGACCAGGCGCTCGACGCCGGCAAGGCGCGAGACCTCCTTGCCTGGACGCCGCAGATTTCCCTGCGCGAGGGGCTCGAGAAGACAGTCCCCTGGTACCGCGCTCTTCTCGGGACGGCATGAGCGCCGACAGCCTTCGCGGAATCGTCCTCCGGAATTCCGCGCGCGGCGCCCCGCGGGGCGGAGGCCCCTCGTGACCGAGCGAGAGACCGACCTTCGCGCTCGAATCCTCGAGCTGACCCGGGAGCTGATTCGCGAACGGCTCGCTTCGACTCCGCCCTTCGTTCCAGGGGAGACACCGGCGGGCTACGCGGGCCGGGTCTACGACGAGGAGGAGGTGGTGCGCCTCGTCGACTCCTCCCTCGACTTCTGGCTCACCCTCGGCCCGAAGGGCAAGGCCTTCGAGGAAGCCGTCGCGGCGTACCAGGGAATGCCCCACGCCGTCTACGTCAACTCGGGCTCGTCCGCGAACCTCCTGGCTCTGAGCCTCCTGACGTCGCCGAAGCTCGAGGAGCCGCTGAAGCCGGGCGACGAGGTGATCACCGTCGCCGCCGGCTTCCCGACGACGATCAACCCGATCCTGCAGGTCGGCTGCGTTCCCGTCTTCCTCGACGTCGAGGTGGACACGGGCAACGTCGACACCCGGCGGCTCGAAGAGGCGATCGGCCCCAGGACCCGCGCCGTCTTCCTGGCCCACGCCCTCGGGAACCCCTTCGACCTGGACACGGTCCTCGACGTCTGCTCCCGCCACCGCCTCCTCCTCCTCGAGGACAACTGCGACGCGCTGGGCGCGACCTACCGGGGACGGAAAACCGGCAGCTTCGGGACGGTCTCCACGCTCTCGTTCTTCCCCGCCCACCACATGACGACCGGCGAGGGAGGGATGGTGCTCGTGAAGGAGGGACGGCACCGGAAGATCGTCGAGAGCTTCCGGGACTGGGGCCGGGACTGCTGGTGCGAGGCGGGCCACGACGACACCTGCCGCAAGCGGTTCGGCTGGCAGCTCGGCACGCTGCCGGCCGGCTACGACCACAAGTACACGTACAGCCACATCGGCTACAACCTGAAGCCGCTCGAGCTGCAGGCTGCGATCGGCCTCGCCCAGATCGAGAAGCTCCCGTCGTTCGTCGAGGCCCGGAGGCGGAACCACGCGCTCCTCCTCGAGCAGATGGAGCGCTGGCGGCACTTCGTCGTCCTCCACCGCCCGACGCCCGGGGCCGACCCGTCCTGGTTCGGGTTCCTCCTCGTTCGCCGGCCCGAGGCGCCGTTCCAACGCTCGGATCTGGTCGCCTGGCTCGAGGAACGGCGGATTCAGACCCGGCAGCTCTTCTGCGGGAATGCTCTCCGGCAGCCGGCGTACCGGGATATCCCGCACCGGGTCGTCGACACGCTGGCGAACACAGACCGAATCATGACGGACGGCCTGTTCCTGGGCGTCTATCCCGGGATCGACGAACCACGTCTCCGGCACATCGTCGACACCCTCCACGCCTTCTTCAGACGATTCTGAGATGAACAAGGTTCGCCACGTCGGCGTTCGATTCGCCCCGATCCTCGCGTGCGTCGTCTTCGCCGCGATCCTGGCCCCGTACCACGACCTCGTCCCGTTCTGGGATGCCCGAGAGTACGCCGAGTGCGTCGTCAACGCGGCGGAGAGAGGCTTCGACCCCCTGAGGCTCAACTGCGCCGGGCACCCGACCCTGCTCTACATGACCCTCCTCTGGGTTGGGCAGACGATCTCGCCGGGCAGCACGTCGGCGCTCCTCGTCGTGAACGCGCTCCTCGGCTGCCTCGCCATCTTCTCGTTCCACAGGATCGCGCGCCGCCTGATCCCGGTCGAGGAACGCGGCTCTTCCCTCCTTCCCGGCCTCACGACGCTCGCGTTCGCTCTCCACCCCGTCTTCCTCGCGGGAGCGGCGTTCCTGAACCCCGACTACGGAGTCGCAGTCTTCTTCCTGGCCGCGGCGGCCTTCCTGCTCGAAGGGCGGATCGCCGGAGCCGTCGTGGCCGGCACCTTCGCCATCTGGTCGAAGCAGCAGGGGGTCGTGGTCTACACCCTCCTCGTGTCCCTCTTCGTTCTCTGTCGAATCCTCGCGGCCGAAGGCTCGTGGCGCCGGACCCTGGTTTCTTCGAAGCGCCTCCTGTGGCTCCTGCTACCGACAGCGTCGTTCGCCCTCTATCCGATCCTCAAGCACTACCGGCTGATCGGGCTTCCGTTCTTCGAGGCCAGGAGCGGGGCCGCCGGCCTCCTGGCATCCGCTCTGAGCGTCGGTTCGCACCGCGTCCTCCTGGGATACCTGATCCTGATCTTCGTCCTCAACGTCGCCTGGCTGCCTTCGCTGATCTCACTCGCCGGCCTCGCAAAGTGGCTCGTCGACGTACGTTTCCGGGTTCTTTCGGCCGTCCGCGGAAGACTCGCCGTCTCGGAGGTGTTCCGTGACCGCCTCGTGGTGATGCTCACGTTCGTGGTGGCGACGCTTGCCCTCACGCGCTTCCAGACCTACCTGAACTCCCGGTACTTCCTGCCTCTCTATCCTCTCCTCCTCCTGTGCACCCTGGCGGGGATTCACCAGCTGACAGGCACCCGGGCAATCCAGGGACTGGCGATGGGAACGGTGTGTCTCGCGTTCAGCCTCTCGATCTGGCGAACCACGGATCCGGTCTCGCGCGCCATCTTCGGCACTTTCGAGTTCGGAGACCACGAGATGCTCCGGATGACGTCTCTCACGGGCGAGTGCTGCGGCTTCGGCCGGGACCAGCTCGTCTACAGCCTGGAGTTTGCTCAGTTCCACTACCTCCTGGACGAGATGCTGCCCGCCCTGACGGCCGCCCCACGCCCGCCCGCCGTCGTCTGGCCGGGCGTGAACTGGAATCTCTTCGGACCCGTCGACCGGACATCGGGTCGGCGGACGCTTCGCCGGACCGGGTCCTTCCGCTTCGAGGCTATCTCGTCGATCCCCCTGGTCAGGGGGCAGCTACATCTCGATCGACTCCTGCTCCTCGAGTTCCCGAACTTCGTCGAGGAGAGCCCTCTGCGACTCCTGCTCCCACGGTACGAGATCGCGTCGTGGGTCTGGTACGGGAGCCACGGCTATCGCGCCGCCGTCATCCAGCTCGACGCGAAACCCGCCAGACCACCAGCGCCCGCTGGGCGCTGAACGCACCGCCGCTCCACGCCTTCGATTCGAGGACCTGCCAAAGGACGACTCGACCGGAGTCGAGCAGAATCCAGGACGAAGCCCATTCCAGGCAGGGACGAAGAGGCCCGGCACCTTGCGGTGCCGGGCCTCTTCGTCCCTGCGCGGAGGGGGCTTTGGGAGAACCCGGCATACCGGGCTCTCCCAGGTTCTTCCTAGTACATCCCGCCCATGCCGCCGCCGCCACCGGGCATCGCGGGGGCCTTGTCCTTCTCCTTGATCTCGGAGATGAGGGCCTCGGTCGTCAGCATGAGGCTGGCGATGGAGGAGGCGTTCTGCAGCGCCGACTTCGTCACCTTGGCCGGGTCGATGATGCCCGACTTGAGCAGGTCCTCGACCTTCTCGGTGGCCGCGTTGAAGCCGATGTTGCCGCCCTTCTCCTTCAGCTCCTTGAGGATGACCGCGCCCTCGATCCCCGCGTTCGCGATGATCTGGCGGGAAGGCTCCTCGAGGGCCCGCTTGACGATGTTGATGCCGACCTGGACGTCGCCCGCTTCCTCGAGCGTGCCGACCGCGTCCATCGCGCGGAGGAGTGCCACGCCGCCGCCGGGGACGATGCCGTCCTCGACCGCCGCCTTCGTGGCGTGCATCGCGTCCTCGACGCGGGCCTTCTTCTCCTTCATCTCGGTCTCGGTGGCCGCGCCGACCTTGATGACCGCCACGCCGCCGACGATCTTGGCGAGCCGCTCCTGCAGCTTCTCGCGGTCGTAGTCCGAGGTCGTCTCCTCGATCTGCGCCCGGATCTGCTTCACGCGGCCCGAGATCGCTTCCTTGCGCTTGCGCTCGGTCGTGTCGACGACGATGGTGGTGTTCTCCTTGTCGACGACGATCTTCTTGGCCTCGCCGAGGTCGTCCCACTTGACGTTCTCGAGCTTGATGCCGAGGTCCTCGGAGATCATCTTGCCGCCCGTGAGGATGGCGATGTCCTCGAGCATGGCCTTGCGGCGGTCACCGAAGCCGGGCGCCTTGACGGCGCAGACCTGGAGAGTGCCGCGGAGCTTGTTCACGACGAGCGTCGCGAGGGCCTCGCCCTCGATGTCCTCGGCGATGATGAGGAGCGGCTTGCTCTGCTTGGCGGTCTGCTCGAGCACGGGGAGGAGGTCCTTCATCGAGGAGATCTTCTTCTCGAAGATCAGGATCCGGGCGTTCTCGAGGACGGACTCCATCCTCTCCGCGTCCGTGACGAAGTAGGGGGAGAGGTAGCCGCGGTCGAACTGCATCCCCTCGACGACCTCGAGGGTCGTGTCGAGACCCTTGGCCTCCTCGACCGTGATGACGCCGTCCTTGCCGACCTTGTCCATCGCCTCGGCGATGATCTTGCCGATCTCCTCGTCGCCGTTGGCGGAGATGGTGCCGACGAAAGCGATCTCCTTGGCGTCGACGCTCTTCTTGAGCTTGTCGATCGACTCGACGGCCTTCTTCACGGCGATCTCGATGCCGCGCTTGAGCTCCATCGGGTTGTGGCCGGAGGTGACGATCTTGATCCCCTCGCGGTAGATGGCCTGCGCGAGGACCGTGGCGGTCGTCGTGCCGTCACCGGCGATGTCGGAGGTCTTCGAGGCGACCTCGCGGACCATCTGGGCGCCCATGTTCTCGAGCGGATCGGCCAGCTCGATCTCCTTGGCGACGGTGACGCCGTCCTTGGTGATCAGGGGCGAGCCGAACTTCTTCTCGATGACGACGTTGCGGCCCTTGGGGCCGAGGGTGACCTTGACGGCGTCGGCCAGCTTGTTGACGCCGCGGAGGATGGACTGGCGAGCGTCCTCGCCGTAGGTGATGTTCTTGGCAGCCATTTCTCTAACCTCGCCTTACTTCGCGTCGACGATGGCCAGGACCTCGTCCTCGCGGAGGATGAGGAAATCCTGGTCGTCGAGCTTGATTTCGGTGCCCGCGTACTTGCCGATGAGGACCTTGTCGCCCGTCTTGACGGTCAGGGCCACGCGCTTGCCGTTGTCGTCGAACTTGCCTTCGCCGACGGCCTCCACAGTGGCCTCCATCGGCTTTTCCTTGGCGGTGTCGGGAATGATGATTCCGCCGCGGACCTGTTCCTTGGTCTCGATCCTCTTGACGAGGATCCGGTCATAGAGAGGACGAATCTTCATTTCATGCTCCTTCATGGGTTTCGGGTCTCTCGGGGCATTCGGCCCCAGGTGAGGGTTCTCCTGGCGCTCGTTAGCACTCGCGTGCTTCGAGTGCTAAGAAGTTACGACCTACGTGCGTTCTTGTCAAGAGAGGAGAAACGGACGCGCCGGGGAAACGTCCCGGGCGGGCCGTCCTATTCCCTCGAGAACTGCGACAGGTGATATGCGACGAAGGCCTTTTGCGAAGGCGCAAGCTCCGGAAACACCGGCAGCGCAAGGGTTTCCGCGGCGGCCCGCTCGGCCTCCGGGAAATCCCCTGCCTTGCCTCCCAGACCTGCGAAGCACTCCTGGAGGTGAAGCGGGACCGGGTAGTAGACGGCGTGGCCGATCTTGAGCTGGACGAGACGCTCTTTCAGGGCGTCCCGCCGTCCCCGGGCGACCCGGACGACGAACTGGTTGTAGACGTGGTGCTGACCAGGCGCCTCGCGCGGGAACGAGATCCCTCCCTCTTCGTAGGTCCGCCCTCCGTGCTCGAGGAACCGCCGCTCGATCTCGGCCGCGTTCTGTCTCCGGCCCTCAGCCCAGGAGTCCAGGTGCGGGAGCTTGACGTGGAGGACGACCGCCTGGAGCGCGTCGAGGCGGAAGTTCCCGCCGACGAGCTTGTGGTGGTAACGGCTCGTCTCCCCGTGCATCCGGAGGGCCCGCAGCGTGGTGGCGTAGCCGTCGTCGTTCGTCGTCACCATCCCGCCGTCCCCGAAGCCGCCCAGGTTCTTCGACGGGAAGAACGAGAACGCTCCGAACTCGCCCATCGAGCCCGCCTTGCGCCCCTCGTACGCGGCTCCGAGCGACTGGCAGGCGTCCTCGATGACCGGGATCCCCTTCGCCTTCGCGACCGCCAGGATCGGGTCCATGTCGGCACACTGCCCGTACAGATGGACCGGCTGGATCGCTTTCGTCTTCGGCGTGATCGCCTTCGCGAGCTTCTCCGGGTCGACGTTGCAGGTCACGGGGTCGATGTCGCAGAAAACGGGGCGTGCCCCGAGCCTCACGACCGCTCCCGCCGTGGAGAAGAAGGTGTAGGGCGACGTCACGACCTCGTCTCCCGGCCCGATGCCCAGCGCCATCATCGCGGCGAGCTGGGCATCCGTGCCGGAAGACATGCCGATCGCGTGCTTGACGCCGACGTACTCGGCGATCGCCTTCTCGAATGCCTCGACTTTCGGGCCGAGGATGAAGCCCTGGCTCTCGAAGAGCTCGTCCGTCGCAACGCGGATCTCGTCGCGGAGGGTGGCGTACTGCTTCTTCAGGTCGAGGAGAGGGACGGGGACGGCGAGCGGCATCGTCGGTTCCATAGCCACCGGGAAGCATACGGCAGTGTGGCTCCGGGAATCACCCGATGCCGACCGAGCCGGCCCGCGGACCGTCCGTAAACCCCCTTACCGGATCCAGTACCGCGGCGCCGGGCGCCGCTTCGGCTTCATGAAGGGGAGCAGGGCGATTCCCGCCGCGAAGCCACCGACGTGGGCCCACCAGGCGACTCCTCCCGCGGCCGCTCCGGCCTTCCCCGAGGTGACGAGCGCGGCGGAACCCTGCCAGAACTGGAGAAGGAACCAGAGAAGGAGGAAGAGGAAAGCGGGGACCTCGACGAGCGGGAAGAGAAAGAAGAGGGGAACGAGCGTGACGACCCGGGCGTGCGGGTAGAGGACGAGGTAGGCGCCGAGGACCCCGGCGATCGCCCCCGAGGCGCCGACCATTGGCACGAGCGACTCCGTGGCGAAGAGGCCCTGAAGCAGGGCTGCGATGACGCCACACCCGAGGTAGAAGGACAGGTAGCGGCCATGGCCGAGTGCGTCCTCGACGTTGTCCCCGAAAACCCAGAGGAAGAGCATGTTCCCGGCGAGGTGAAGAAAGCCACCGTGGAGGAACATCGAGCTGAAGAGACCGAGCGCTCCCAGCGAGAAGCTCCCCGGCCCCAGCTCGCCCGCGTGGAAGAGCCGCGCGGGGACGAAACCGAAGGCCCTCACGAGCGTCTCGTCGCCGCTCCCGGCAAGGAGCTGTACGACGAAGCCACCGATGCAGGCTGCGATGAGGGCGCCGTTGACGAGCGGGACGGTGCGGGCCGGGATCGTGTCGCGCAGAGGAATCAAGGCGCCGGGATGATACGGGCGTTCTTCCCTGCCGTCGGAAAAGCGAAACGCCCCGGGGAGGCCCGGGGCGCCGCGGAGGCAGGGTACTCAACGCAGAGTGGCCCGTCGGCCCCTCGCGTTCCTCGCCAGGAGGACTACTTCCTCTTCTTGTTGAGGAGAGTCTTGAGGTCCTTGCCGGCCTTGAACTTGGCAACCTTGGACGCGGCGATCTTGATCTTCGCCTTCGTCTGCGGGTTGATGCCGACGCGGGCCTTTCTGTCGGCCACACTGAAGATCCCGAGGCCCGGGACGGCGACGCGCTCGCCCTTCTTCAGGTTGTCGCAGATCGAATCCACGAACCCTTCGAAGGCAGCCGTCGCGTCCTTCTTCGACAGCTCCGTGTGCTTGGAAATCGCCTCGACGATCTCGGCTTTACCGGCCATGTGCGGAATCCTCCTCTTTCTCTCTCTGTCGTGCTTGCTCCGGGTCTACGCCCCGGAAAGCGTCACGTTTGTTCGAACGGCTGAAATGTAGGATTCCATCCGCACCTTGTCAACGGAAAAGCCGCGTGTTCAGCGGCTCCCTCCGCCCTTTCGGAGGACGACGGCCGAGAAACCGTCATTTGAGGCGCCCGGAGGGACCCGGAAGAACCCGTCTGGCCGCAGGGCCGCCCGAAGCGGCGCGGGGAGCGCGTCGCCGCCGGGGCGCTCCGGCGCCGCGTCCGCGCGACCGGACAGGACGGCTGCGACGACGCCTTCGTTCTCTTCCGGCTCCAGGGAGCAGGTCACGTAGACGACGCTCCCACCGGGGGAGCAAAGGTCGAGCGCGGCGTGGAGAAGCGCCTGCTGCGCGCGGGCGAGCGCCGGGAGGTCGCCCGGCGAGAGGCGCCAGCGAATCTCCGGGTTCTTCCGGAGCGTCCCCGTCCCCGAGCAGGGGGCGTCGAGAAGGACGGAGCGAAACGTCTCGCGAGGCAGCGGCGGCCGCACGGAATCGGCGCGCACGACGAGCACCTCGTCCCGCCGCCCGGACGCGAGAAGGCCGGCGGCGAGGCGACGCGATCGCGTCGGGTTGCGCTCGAGGGCGACGACGCGCCTCGCCTTTCCACGGGCGAGAAGGGTTCGCGTCTTTCCGCCAGGGGCGGCCGCCAGGTCGACGACGACGTCCGCCGGCTCGACGAGCTCGCACATCGCCTGCGCAGCGACGTCGACGACGGCCAGCCGCCCCGACGCGATGGCGGGGTGGCGTCCCGCCGCCGGAGAGGAGAGAGTGAGGGCCAGAGGCGCCCAGGGAGACGTTTCCCCCTCGAGGCCTTCCTCGCGGAGGCGTTCGCGGAGCCGTTCCACGTCCTCTCCCCGGGGGTCGAGAAGGACGTCGACCGGGGCGTCGTCGTCGTCGGCGCGGAGCGCCGCCTCGGCCGCGGCGAGCCCGAGGTCCGCGATCCAGCGCCGCACGAGCCACTCGGGGTGCGAGGTCTCGAGCGCGAGCCGCACGACCGGATCGGTCCCCCTCGGCAGGACGATCCGCGGCGGCTTCCCCTCCCGGGTCACGCGGCGGAGGACGGCGTTGACGAGCCCCGCGGCTCTGGCCGACCGCGCCGTGATGGCCTCGACCGTCTCGCTCACGGCAGCGTGCGAGGGAATCCGGTCGAGGAGGAGTAGCTGCGCGGCCCCCGCGCGGAGGGCGGCGCGGACGTCCGGGTCGAGCCCTTCGAGCGGGCGCGAGAGGCTCCGGGAGAGGACGTGATCGAGGAGAGAGCGGTTCCGGAGGACCGACCGGACGATGGTCCTGAGGAGAGGCCGGTCGCGCGGCGCCAGGCTCCCCTCGCGCGCGGCGAGGAGCGGCGCCGCGAAGGCTCGGTCCCTCTCGACCCGCACGAGGACCTCGACGGCGAGCGATCGCAGGGAGGTCATGCCCAGGTCTCTCCCGGCACGACCCGCTCACCTCGCGAGAACGCCGCGGCGTCGAGGGGCTTTCTTCCCTCAGCCTGCAGGAGCGTCACGGAGAGCGCCCCTGTGCCGCACGCGAGGACGATCTCGCCTCCGGCCGCCAGGACCTTGCCCGGCGCGACCCCCGCCCGGCCCTCCGCCTCGCGGGCCGCCAGGAGCTTCACTCGCCGCCCGCCTCGATACGCGAAGAGGCCGGGCCACGGGGTGAAGGCGCGGAGTTTGCGGACGAGGTCGAGGGCGGGTCGGGCGAAATCGGCTCGGCCGTCCTCGCGGCGGATCTTCGGGCAGGCGGTCGCGAGCGCGTCGTCCTGGCGGACCGCCTCGGCCTCGCCCTTGGCGATCCGCGGAAGCGTGTCGACCAGGAGCGCCGCGCCGTCCCCGGCGAGCCGCGAAGAGAGCGCTCCGGCGTCCTCGTCCGGACCGATCGGGGTCCGGGAGGCTGCGTAGACCGGACCCGTGTCCATCCCCGCCTCCATCCGCATGATCGAGACGCCCGTCTCGGCGTCCCCCGCGAGGAGCGCGGCCTGGACCGGCGAGGCGCCGCGCCAGCGCGGAAGGATCGAGCCGTGGACGTTCACGCAGCCGAGACGGGGGAGGTCCAGGACGCGCTGCGCGAGGATCTTCCCGTAGGCCACGACGACGAAGAGGTCCGCGTTCGCCTCCGCGAGTCGCGCGACGGCCTCTTCGTCCTTCAACGTCGGCGGCTGGAAGACGGGAATCGCGAGCGCGCGGGCCCGCCGTGCCGCTGGCGGGTCGGCGACCTCGGCCGACCTCCCCACCGGCTTGGCCGGCTGCGACACGGCGAGGACGAGCTCGTGGCCCGCGGCGACGAGCGCCTCCAGCGACGGGAGGGCGAAGTCGGGTGAGCCGAAGAAGACGATGCGCATGCCGATCCGGATCGGCGCCTCAGCGCGGCTGTCGATCGACGTCGTCGTAGTAGTCCGGCGGCATGAGCACCTCGCGGCTCTTCGCCCCGCCGCTCGGCGGACCGACGATGCCGTCGCGCTGCATCATGTCGATGAGCTTTCCCGCGCGGGAGAAGCCGATCTCGAGCCTCCGCTGCAGGAACGAGATCGAGGCCATCCGCTCGCGGACGACGAGGCGCGCCGCCTGCTCGTACATCGGGTCGGCGTCGTCGGGGTTCGCCTTTCCGCCCCGGCCGTTCGCCTCCATCACGCTCTCCCGCTCGGCCGTGACGGACTCGTCGTAGATCGGCTTGGCCTGCTTCTTCAGGAAGCGGCAGATGTCCTTGATCTCCTCGCCAGAGACGAAGCCGCCGTGCACGCGCTGCAGGTACGACGTCCCGGGCGGGAGGAAGAGCATGTCCCCCATCAGGAGAAGCGCCTCGGCGCCGGTGGCGTCGAGGATCGTCCGCGCGTCGATTTTCGTCCGGGTGGTGTAGGCGATGCGGCAGGGGAGGTTCGCCTTGATCGTCCCGGTGATGACGTCGACCGAGGGGCGCTGCGTCGCCAGGATGAGGTGGATGCCGACGGCGCGCGCCTTCTGCGCGAGGCGCGCGACCGATTCCTCGATGTCCTTCGGGGCGGTCATCATCAGGTCGGCGAGCTCGTCGATGACGATGACGATGTAGGGCATCGGCGAGATGGTGCCGTCGGGCCCGTCGGCCTTCAGCTTCTCGCCGATCTTCTCGCGCACCTCGGCGAGGGCCTCGGGGTCGCGGATCGCCGCGTTGTACTGCTCGATGTTGCGGACGCCGGGCCACTCGGAGAGGAGCTTGTAGCGCCCCTCCATCTCGTCCACCGCCCACTTCAAGGCGTTCGCCGCCTTCTTCGGGTCGACGACGACCGGCACGAGGAGGTGCGGCAGGTCGTCGTAGTCCTTCATGTCGTTCATCTTCGGGTCGACGAAGATGAACTTCACCTCGTCGGGGCGCGCCTTGTAGAGGATCGACGTGATCATCCCGTTCACGCCGACGCTCTTGCCGGCGCCCGTCATGCCGGCGACGAGGAGGTGGGGCATCCGGGCGAGGTCGGCGACGACGGGATTCCCCTCGACGTCGATGCCGAGGGCGATCGTCAGGAGCGAGGGGGACCTCTTGAACTTCTCGCTCTCGATCACCTCGCGCAGCGAGATGAGGTCGCGGTTCCGGTTCGGCACCTCGATGCCGATCGCGGCCCGGCCCGGGATCCGCTCGATGCGGACCTTCTCGGCCGCCAGCGCCAGGGCGAGGTCGTTCTCGAGGCCGGACACCTGCGCGACCTTGACGCCCGCCGAGGGCTTGAACTCGTAGGTCGTGACGACCGGACCGGGCCGGTAGCTGTCGACGATTCCCTCGACCCCGAACTCGAGGCACTTGGCGGCGATGAGCTCCATCGTCTGCTGGAACTCCTCGCGCGACTTCTCCCGGTCCCGCTTCACGGCGGACCGAAGGAGCTTCTCGGGCGGGAAGATCCAGCCGTTCGATTCCTTGGGGGAGGGAAACGGGAGAACCCGCTGGGGCGGCGGCTCGACCTTCTTCAGCTGCGCGGGCCGGGACACCGTGACCGGGCGAACCGGCGCGGACGGCGGCGCGGAGTCCGTCGACGAGCCCCCTTCGTTCCCGGAAGCGACGGCAGACCCCGCCGTGCGACGGATTGAAAACTGTCCCGAGCCGCTCCGCTCGCGAACCCGGAGCGTCGCGAGGGAGGGGATGGCGACGACCTCGCCTCCCGCCTCCTCTTCCTCGTCCTCGACCGGCGGAGCCTCGCGCGCCCTCTCGAGGTGCTTCTGGACCACCGCCCGCCGCGTCCGCTCCTTCTCCTCGACCTGCCTCGCCTTCTCGCGGTCCACCTTCCAGGCCGAGACGCTCGCCGAGGCGCGCAGGGTCGCGCCGCGGATCGTCTCTCCGAGAGACAGCGATGCGACGAGCAGGATGCCGATGAGGAGACCTGCCGAGAGCGCGATGACCGCGCCGGGCGGGTTGAGGCCGGCGACGAGCGCTCCCGCGAGGAGGTCGCCCACGAAGCCGCCGGCGCCCAGGCTCCCTCCGAGGAGCTGCGGGCGCCCGAGGGCGAGGTGGAGGAGCGGCGCGCTGGTGAGGAGGACGACGAGGAGCCCGAGCGCCTTCGTTCCCCAGGCCCCGATGGAGCGGGAGCGCAGCCGCGCGACACCGACGCCGAGGACGACGATCGGCAGGGCGAACGCGGCGAAACCGAAGAACTGGAGCGCCGCGTCGGCGAAGGAAGCGCCGACACGTCCTGCCCAGTTTCCCGGACGGGCGTCGGGGTCGGCGACGGACGAGAAGACCGACGGGTCGTTCGGGTCGTAGGAAGAGAGCGACGCGATCAGGAGAAGTCCGACCGCCAGGACGAGGATGCCGAGGAACTCGTCGCGCCGGCGGTGCGGGGCTTCGGGCGTCCGGGAGCTTTCGGCCATCGAAGTCAGAGGGGGCCCGCGAGCAGGACCGCGGTGCCGAGGAGCGCGGTGTAGATGATGAACGGCTGGAGCTTCATGGCGACGACCAGGCGCAGGAGGGCCGCGACCGCGACGTAGCCGACGACGGCGGCGGCCACCATCCCGGCGAGGTAGACGCCGAGGTGACTGCCGGACGTCACGAGGTGCCCGGTCGCGCGGTACTCGCTGACGTTCTCGACGAGGGCCGCGGCGAGGATCGTCGGGACGGAGAGGAGAAACGAGTATTCGGCCGCCGCGCCCCGCGAGAGGCCGGAGAAGAGGCCCATCGTGATGGTGTTCCCCGAGCGCGAGAGGCCGTGGAAGAGGGCGGAGAACGATTGGAAACCGCCGATGAGGGCGGCGTCGGAGAAGCGCATCTCCTCGAGCGTGCGCCCTCCGTCTCCGCGCCGCGCGCCCACGACCTGCGCCGCGGTGAGGAGAGCCGAGGTCGCGAGGAGGGCGAGGCCGATCCGCGGGAGGTCGTCCATCCCGTCCAGGGCGATCTTCTTCAGCGGGAGCGTCACGGCGCCCGTGAGGCCGACGGAGACGGCGAGGAGGAGCGCCATCCTCCAGGCGGCTCGCCGCGCCGCCGGGTCACGCGAAACGGCGCCGCGCAGGAGTCCGCCGATCCTCTCGCGGAAATAGACGACGACGGCGACGAGCGTCCCGACGTGGAGCATCACGTCGAAGAGAATTCCGGGCTGCGAGAAGCCCGGCAGCAACCTCTGCGCGAGGATGAGGTGTGCGCTCGAGGAGACCGGCAGGAACTCGGTCAGACCCTGCAAGGCCCCCAGCAGGATCGCCTGCCAGAACGTGACCGACATCGACCAAGTCTAGCAGGCGGAGGGCCGTGCCTCGCGCCGTCAGCGGACCGGTGCGGCCCCCGGGCGGGGCCCGAGGATGCGCGCCAGAGAGAGGAACTCCTCGGGCCCGAGCTCCTCCGCCCGTACCGTCGGGGAGAGCCCGGCCTCGGCCACCGCCGCCGCGGCGGCCTCGCGCCCCCACGCCGCGCCCAGCGCGTTGGTGAGGGTCTTGCGCCGCACGCCGAAGCCGGCCGACGCGACGGAGATCGCCGCCGCGGCTCCGCCTGGGGCGGTGGCCGGGACGAGCTCGACCACGGAGGAGACGACTTTCGGCCGTGGAGTGAAGTCCCCCGGCGGCACGTCGAAAAGGCGCCTCGCCCTCGCGTGCAGCGCGACGTCGACGGAAAGGAAGCCGTATCCGTCCTCGCCGGGGCGGCCGCAGATCCGCTCGGCCACCTCGCGCTGGACCATCACCACGAGCCGCGAGAAGAGCTCCGGGCGGCGGGCGAAGGCACGGACCATCGGCGTCGCCGACTCGTACGGGAGGTTCGCGACGAGGGGAACCGGCGGCGCGGCGCCCGCTTCGGCGAGCGCTCCCGCAGGGTCGAAACGGAGGGCGTCCGCCTCGATGACCCGAAGCGAATCGCAACCGAGCTCCGCGGTCAGCCGCGCGGCGAGGAGTCCGTCGACCTCCACCGCGAGGACGCGGATCCCCCGCGACAGCAGCGGCCGGGTGAGCGCGCCGCGGCCGGGGCCGATCTCGAGGACCCAGGTGCCCGCCCCGGCGGCAAGCGCATCGACGATCCGCCCCGCCGTCCGGGGGCTCGACAGGAAGTTCTGGCCGAGCCGGGGTCTCCTTGACGGTCTCACGAGTGCCAACCTACCATGCCCCCCGGCCGGCGCCTGAAGGGGCGCCGCCACGCTTCCCCAAAGAGAGGAACCGCTATGTCAGGAAATGTCCAGGAGTTCACGGCCGCGAACTTCGACCAAGTGGTGCTCAAGAGCGACAAGCCCGTCCTCGTCGATTTCTGGGCCGTCTGGTGCGGCCCGTGCCGCCAGGTGGCCCCGGTCGTCGAGGCCCTGTCCGGAAAGTGGGGCGAGTCCGTAAAGGTCGGCAAGGTCAACGTCGACGACCACCCCTCGATCGCCGAGAAGTACAGCATCATGTCGATCCCGACGCTGATGCTCTTCAAGGACGGCGTCGTGGTCGAGCGCGTCATCGGCTTCGCCTCCCAGGCTGCCCTCGAGCAGAAGTTCCAGCAGTACGTCGCCTGATTCCGCGTGCGGGCCTGCCCGGGGGGCGGGCCCGCAGGGTTTCCGGAGGGTTCCCGCTACGGCGTTCGCGGCGACGGGGTCGCCGCCGCCGGGCCCGGGAGGATCTTTCGTGCGACCGGCCCCTCGGGACCGTCGACGTAGAGGACCCTCACACGCGAGCCCTTTCGAACGTCGGCCTCGACCCGCGTGTCGGCGTCGAGCCTGAAAACGCGGCCGGTCGCGCCGACCTCTGCCAGGACGAGGTACTGCCCCGGCGTGAACTCCATGCAGGCCCCGGCGGCGCGCAGGAAAGGTCCCGGCGTCGGCGCAGGCGGGCCGTAGTAGGGCCGCGCGGTGGGGGCCCTGGCCGGGCTCCGGGACTTCTTCTTCGTCGCCTTCCCTTCGGCCGGGTCCGGCAGGAGGAGCGCGAGGAGGAGGAGCGTCGCGGCGGCGAGGTGGAGAGGGGGCCGGCGCATCGGACGGACGAGGATAGCCGAGCCGCGCCGGATCGTCGCGGCATCGGCGTTGCTCTCACGGGTCGGGTGTCGTCGCTGACGCGCCGAAACGGCAGCGCGCCGCCCGTGTAACGTCCGTCTGCGCGTCCCTTTGACGCGCCCCGAGGAGCGATGAGCATTACCCCCACCGACACGGCCGCCCTCACCGAGAGAATCCGGGAGAGCTCCCTCGCCGTCTCCGCCCTCCTCGCCGAGGTGCGCAAAGTCATCGTCGGCCAGCCGAAGATGGTCGAACGGCTCGTCATCGGCCTCCTGGCCGACGGCCACGTCCTCCTCGAGGGGGTCCCGGGTCTCGCCAAGACGCTCGCCGTCCGGACGCTCGCCCGCGGGCTCGACGCGAGCTTCTCGCGAATCCAGTTCACCCCCGACCTCCTGCCGGCCGATCTGATCGGCACGCTCGTTTTCAATCCCAAGACCCAGGAATTCGTCGCGCGACGCGGCCCTGTCTTCGCCCACATCGTCCTCGCCGACGAGATCAACCGCGCGCCGGCGAAGGTCCAGTCGGCCCTCCTCGAAGCGATGCAGGAACGGCAGGTCACGATCGGCGACGAGACGATGCCGCTCCCGAAGCCGTTCCTCGTTCTCGCGACGCAGAACCCGATCGAGCAGGAAGGGACCTACCCGCTGCCCGAGGCACAGATCGACCGCTTCCTGATGAAGCTGAGGGTCGGCTACCCGACGAAGGCCGAGGAGCGTCAGATCCTCGACCGGATGGGGGATGCCACCGAGACGTCCGCGTCCGCTTCGGTGCGGGCAGTCCTCACGCCGACTCAGATCGAAGGGCTCCAGAAGCTCGTCCGTGAGCTCTACGCCGACGAACGGATCAAGGGCTACCTCGTCGAGCTCGTCGCGGCGACCCGCGAGCCGCGGGCCTACGGCCTGCCTGAGCTCGCCGATTTCGTCCAGTACGGCGCTTCTCCGCGCGCCACGCTCGCGCTCCTCTCGACCGCCCGGGCCCACGCCTTCCTCCAGGGCCGCGGGTACGTCATTCCCGAGGACGTGAAGGAAGTCGCCCCGGACGTCCTGCGCCACCGGGTCCTCCTCTCGTACGAGGCCGAGGCGGAGAACGTCTCGAGCGACCGGGTCGTCTCCCGCATCCTCGAGCGGATCGAAGTTCCTTAAGGGGTCCTTCCGCCATGCTTCCCCGCGAGATCGTCAAGAAGATCCAGAGGATCCGGATCACGACGAACCGGCTCGTCGACGCCGGGCTCGGCGGGGAGTACCACTCCGTCTTCCGCGGGCGAGGCATGGAATTCTCCGAGGTCCGCGCCTACGTCCCGGGCGACGACGTGCGGGCCATCGACTGGAACGTCACGGCCCGCACCGGCGTCCCTCACGTGAAGAAGTTCGTCGAGGAGCGCGACCTGACCACCCTCCTCGTCGTCGACCTCTCCCGCTCGCAGGACTTCGGCTCGCGCTTCCTGACCAAGCGGGCCCTCATGGCCGAGCTCGCCGGCCTCCTCGCCTTCGCGGCCGTGAAGAACAACGACCGCGTGGGGGCGCTCCTGTTCACCGACCGCCTCGAACGCTTCATCCCCCCGCGTAAGGGCTTCGACCACGCCCTCGCCATCCTGCGCGACGTCCTCGTCCAGCCGATGAAGGGAACGCGCACCGACCTCGCTCTCGCGCTGAAGACCGGCGCGTCGCTCCTCAAGCAGCGTTCCGTCGTCTTCGTCCTTTCCGACTTCCTGGCGGCCGACTACGAGAAGCCCCTGAAGATCCTGCGCCGCCGGCACGACGTCGTCGCCATGCCGATCACCGACCCGCTGGAGACGGCGCTCCCCGCCCGCGGGCTCGTGCGGCTCCGCGACTCCGAGACCGGCCTGACGCGCGTCTTCGATGCCGGCGACCCCGCCTTCCGCGCCGCGTGGCAGAAGCACGGCCGGCCCTTTCCCGACCCGGTCGAGGTCTTCCGCACCTCGGGCGTCGACTCGATTCCGCTCTCGACCGACGCCCCGTACGAGCGCGCGCTCGTCCGCTTCTTCAAGGAGCGCGAGCGGAGGAGGTCGGCGGGCCGATGAGGCGGCTCCTCCTCGCGTCCCTCCTGGCGCCGGCGCTCGTTTCGATCGCCGTGTCCGCCGCGCCCGGGGACCGCCGGGCCGGGCTCCTCCCCGCGACGATCCCGCCGCCGATCGTCGTGACGTCGACGGCCGACCGGACGACGGTCGCCGTCGGCGAGAGGGTGACGGTCGTCTACTCCGCGCGGGTCCCGGAAGGGGCCGTGCTGAAGCTCGAGTCCCTCGTCTCCCCCTCCCGGCCCGAAGGGCAGTCCGCGACAGCGGGCTTCGTCCTCGATTTCGAGCCCGTGGACCCTCCTGCCGTCGAGAAGGCGAAGGGAACCGGCCTCGTCGACGTGCGGCAGACGGTGCGGCTCGCCGCCTTCGTCCCGGGCCAGACGCGCGTCCCCGGCCCCGTCTTCTCCTACGAGGGCCCCGACGGGGCGAAGGCCGTCGTCCGCCCGCCCGACCTCACGCTCACCGTCTCCTCGCGCCTGCCGGCCGACCAGGAGCCCGAGCAGCTCGCCCCGAAGCCCGAGCGGCCGGTGCGCATTCCCGCCCGCAGCCCCTGGTTCTGGGCCTCGATTGCCGCCGCGATCCTCGCCGTCGCTGCCCTCGTCACCTGGCTCGTGAAACGGCGAAGGGAAAAGGGTGCGGCTTCCGAAGCGATCGCCCCGCCCCCCCCGCCGCCCGACGTCGAGCTGGAGGCCGCGCTCGCATCCCTCACCGCCCGGGCCGCCTCGCTGGACGGCGACGCACGTCCCTTCTACACCGAGCTGACCCACGCGGCGAAGCGCTTCCTCGAGCGCCACCTCGGGCAGCCGGTCCTGGAGTGGACGACGTTCGAGACGGTCCGCCGACTCCGGGAGAGCGGCGCCGAGCCCCCTCGTGAAGTGGCGCTCCCGGAGCTTCTGACCGGCGCCGACCGGGTGAAGTTCGGCCGCGCGGAATCGACCCGCGAAGAGGCGTCCCGCGCGCTCGAGAACGCCCGGCAGCTCCTGGCGTGGGGACGCGTGAGGATGGCCGCGCAGGCGGCGGCCGAAAAGGCGGCAGAAAGAGCCGCTGCGAGGAGTGCGGCGAAGCCGGCGGCTCCCGCGGCGCCGAAAGCCGCGAGCCCTTCGACGGCGGGCCGGGGCACGGGAGCGAGCCGATGACCATCCTCACCTCGCTCCTCCCGTCCGGGCTCTCCTTCCGCGACCCTCTCTTCCTGCTGTTCCTCCTCGCCATCCCGGTCGCCATCGCCCTCCGGATCGTCCGCGAGCAGCGGGGAGACTCCGCCCTCGTCGTCCCGACGCTCGCTTTCGTGGCGCGCGTGAGGCCCGGCTGGCGCGTGAGGTTCCGGCACGTCCCGTTCGTCCTCGGCTGCCTCGGTTTCGCCGGGCTCGTCGTCGCCCTCGCCCGGCCGCGCGTCGGCCTCGAACGGACCGAATCGTGGACCGAGGGCGTCGACATCGTCGTCGCGCTCGACGCCTCCGGCTCGATGGCCGCGGAGGACTTCAAGCCGAAGAACCGCTTCTTCGTCGCAAAGGCCGCCACGCGGACCTTCGTCGAGGGCCGCCCGCAGGATCGTCTCGGCCTCATCGCCTTCGCCGGCCGATCGCGGACGGTCGTCCCGCTGACGACCGACCGGGCGATGCTCCTGACCCGCCTCGCCGAGATGAAGCTCGGCGACCAGGGGGACGGGACGGCCATCGGAATGGCCCTCGGGAACTCGCTCGCGCGCCTCGGTGCATCGAAAGCGAAGTCGAAAGTCGTCGTCCTCGTGACCGACGGCGGGAACAACGCGGGAGAGATCGACCCCGACACGGCCGCGAACGTCGCGAAGGGGCTCGGCATCCGGGTCTACACGATCGGCGTCGGAACAGCCGGTGGCCCCGTGGAAATCCCGGTCCCGATCCGCGACCCGGAGACGGGGCGCGTCGTCGAGCGGCGGGTCATGGCCCAGGTCGACGTCGACGAGAAGCTCCTCGGCCGAATCGCCGAGACGACGGGCGGACGCTATTTCCGCGCGACCGACCCGGCCGGCCTCGCAGGGACCTACGCCGAGATCGACCGCCTCGAGAAGACCGAGGTGAAGACGACGACCTACACGCGCTGGCGCGAGACGTTTCCCCGCGTCGCGATCCCCGCGGCCGGCGTGCTCGCGCTGGCCGCCGGCCTCGCCCTCTTCACCTTCCCGGTGGCGCCGCGATGAAGGACCTCTTCCTTTCTCCCTTCTGGGTCGGCGCCACGCTCGGTTCCGCGATCCTCGCCATCGTCGCCGCGTGGTACTCGGCCCGCCGGGCCCGCAGCCGGCGGGAGGGGCTGGTCGCCCCCGCCCTCGCGGAGAGGGCGGGGCTTCTCTCGCGCGACCGATGGACTCCGCTTGCGGCGGCCCTCGCGGTGATCGTCGTCCTCGGCACCGGATTCGCGCTCGCGCGCCCGCGCTGGGGTCTCGTCACGGAGACGGTGGAGCGCCGCGGGGCCGACGTCGCGATTGTCCTCGACACCTCCGCCTCCATGCGCGCGACCGACGTCACCCCGTCGCGCTTCGTCCTCGCGCGGCAGGCGGCACTCTCCCTCGTCGAGAAGCTTCCGGGCGACCGCCTCGCCCTCGTCGGGTGCGAAGGGGAAGCGCAGGTCCTCGTCCCCCTCACGCTCGATTCCGCCGCCGTGGCCCTGTTCCTCGAGGCTCTCGAGCCTGGAATCGGCACGCTTCCGGGCACCTCGCTCGCGGCCGGGCTCGCCGCGGCCGCCGAGCTGATGCCCCCGGGCACGTCGGCCGGACGGCAGGTCGTCGTCCTCTCCGACGGCGAGGACCTCGAAGGGGGTGTCGACGACGCGATCACGAAAGCGAAGGGAGAGGGAATCGTCGTCCACGCCGTCTTCGTCGGGACCGAAGGGCGCGGCGCACCCGTCCCGGAGGTCGACCTCTCCGGCCGGCCCAGCGGCTTCAAGTCGGAGAACGGGGCGCCGGTCCTCTCGCGTCCCGACCCCGCGCTCCTTCGCCGCCTCGCCGCAGAGACGGGGGGGAGCTTCAGCGTCGTCCAGCCCGGCCGGACCGACCTCGACGGCGTCGCCCGCGAGGTCGACGAGGCCGCGCGCCGCCCGCTCTCGGAGTCCGTCGGCACGAACCGCCACGAGCGGTTCCAGATCCCGCTCGGCATCGCCGTCGCCGTTCTCGCGCTGCTCCTCGTCGGACCGCTCGGACTCCTCGTCCGCCGGCCACGGACGGCCGGCACGGCGCTGATCGCACTCGTCGCTCTCGTGCTGGCCGGCAATCCGGCTCCTCTCGTCGGGCAGACGGTGCCTCCTGCCGGCGCTCCCGCTCCCGCTCCCGGCCTCGCCTCCTCCGCCTCGTCAGCTCCGGCGACCCCTCCCGCGCCGTCCTCCCTGAAGGAGCGGATCCTGTCGCGCCCCCCCTTCACGACGGCCCGTGGCCAAGCGCTCGCCGGGAAGAAAGCGCTCGAGGAGAAGCGCGTGGACGAGGCCGTCTCCCGCTTCGCGCGCGAAGCGGCCCTCGCCCCGAAGGACCCGTCGGGCGCCTACAACCTCGGCACGGCCCTGTCGGCGGCGGGACGAGGAGAGGAAGCCCTGGCGGCACTGAAGACGGCGATGGGGGCCTCGCGTGGCGACCTCGCCGCCGACGCGTCCTTCAACTCCGGCAACGTCCTCCTCTCGGGCCAGCAGTGGGAGGCCGCTGCGGCCGCCTACCGCGACGCGCTCCGGGCGCGCCCCGGCGAAGCCGATGCGGCCTGGAACTACGAGCTCGCCCTCCGGCGGCTCGACCAGCAGAAGAAGAAGCAGCAGCAGCAGCAGAAGGGCGGTACGCCGCCGCCGAAGAAAGACGACTTCGAGAAGAAGGCGAAGATGAGCCGCGACAAGGCCGAGCAGCTCCTCCAGGCGATCGCCCGAAACGACCTCGAAGAGCAGCGGAAGAAGGTCGCCGAGCAGAAGAAGCAGCGGCGCGCCGGGAGAGACTGGTGAGGCGCGACGCCGCCCGGGCAGCGACGCTCCTCGCCGCCGCCCTCCTCTCGCTCCTGGCGGCCCCGCTTTCCGCGGTGCAGGAGGAGCCCGAGGTCCGGGTCCTCGTCGACAACCCCCGGCCCGCCTCCGACGACATCGTCCGCCTGACCTACTCCTTCACCGGACCCGGCGTCGGAGGGAGCCTCCGGGCGCCAGCCGAGCTGCCGTTGAAGAACCTCGTGGTCGTCGGCGGACCGAACACCTCGACGCAGATCAGCTTCATCAACGGCCAGCTTTCCCGCCAGGCGAGCCTCACCTGGTTCCTCCGGCCCGCAGGGACCGGTCCGGCCGAGGTGGGCGAGACGACGTTCAAGGTCGGCGACAAGGACGTCAAGGCCGGCGCCTACCTCCTGGAGGTCGGCACGGCGCGCCGTTCGTCCGGCGCCGGTCCGGGCCCCGCGACCCCCGAAGAGGATCCCTTCGGCAGGACGGCTCCGAGACCCGGAACCCGGCGCGCCGGAGCCGAGCGCGACTTCCCCGCGGAGGAACCGATCCTCGCCTTCGTAGCGACGCCGAGCAAGGACGCGTCCTTCGTCGGCGAGGAAGTGATGATCACCTACGAGCTCGTGACGCAGGCCGAAGTCCAGGGAATCGAATACGTCGAGGCCCCCCAGTTCCCGGGACTCTGGGCCGAGGACCTCGAGCGGCCCGAGCGCCCGACACCGCGCCGGGACACCTGGGAGGGACGCCCGGTCGCCCGCTTCATCATTCTGAAGAAAGCCGTCTCCGGCCTCACCCCGGGGACGGTGACGATCCCCCCCGCGAAGATCCGGATCGGGGTCCGCGTCGCCATGGACCCCTTCGGCGACCCGTTCGCGATGCTCCGGCCCCGCGTTCTCGAGCGGGAGACGAAGGCGCTATCCCTGAGGATCCTCCCGATTCCGGGACGCCCCGACTTCAGGGGCCCCGTCGGACAGTTCGGCGTCACGACGAGCGTCGACCGCAGGAGCATTCCCGCCG
>CAVOJA010000123.1:0-11240 GCA_963696015.1 uncultured Holophagales bacterium | reverse complement strand
GACGTATCGCTATACGCTAGGCATGTACCTGCGCTCCATCAGCCGACGTAACGCCGATGGCTCCGTGGTCCGGTACTACCAGCTTGCCGAGAACGTCTGGAACCCAGAGAAACGCTGCGCGGTCGCCAAGGTCGTCTACAGCTTTGGGCGCGGCGATCAGCTCGACCCCGAGGCGATGCGGCGGCTCGCTCGCAGCATCCTGCGCGTCTTCTCGAGCGAGGAGGCCTTGGCCGCCGAGCCCGATGTCCGGGTGATCCAGAGCTGGCCATATGGCGGAGCCTACGTCCTGGATGCGCTCTGGTCCGAACTGGAGATCCCGAAGGTCGTCGAGGAACATGCCAGGCTTCACAAGACCAAGCAGCCGTTCGAGCGAGCCCTCTTCGCCATGGTCGCCAACAAGGCGCTGCAGCCATGCTCCAAGCTCTACTGCCACGAGCAGTGGCTGCCCGAAGGAGTGTTCTTCCCGGGACGCGAGGCCCTTCAGCTTCAACACCTCTACCGGGCGATGGACTTCCTCGAGGCGAACAAGGAGAAGATCGAGAAGGCCATCTACTTCCGAGTCGCCGATCTGTTCAACGTGGACGTCGATCTGATCTTCTACGACACGACTTCGTTGCACTTCGAGATCGACGAGGAGGACGAGCTGGCCAGCCACGGCAACGAGCTGGCCGGTCGCGAGCGGTACGAGCCGCTGCGCAAGCGTGGCCACTCCAAGAACGGTCGGACCGACGCTCTCCAGATCGTGGTGGGCCTGGCGGTCACGCGCGACGGGCTGCCCGTGTGGTCCTGGGTATTCCCGGGCAACACCAGCGACACGACGACGATCGAGAAGGTCAAGGAGGACCTTCGCGGCGGGCGGCTGAACCGGTGTGTCTTCGTAGGTGACGCCGGCATGAACTCGGAAGAGAACCGTCGACGCCTGTCTCTGGGGGGTGGCAAGTACATCCTGGCGTCCAGGATGCGGGCCGGCGACGAGGTCACCAAGGAGGTCGTAACGCGGGCGGGCCGGTACCAGATCGTGGCCGAAAACCTGCATGTCAAGGAGGTCGTCGTCGAGGACGGCGAGCGGCGACGCCGTTACGTGGTCTGTCACAACCCCAAGGAAGCCGAACGCCAGCACCAGCATCGAGAGAAGCTCCTGGAGGAACTTCGTCTGGAGCTGGAGAGTCTGCGTGAGCCCGGCTGTGGAGGGCAGCACTCCAAGCGCGCCTGCGAACTCCTCACGAGCCGGCGGTCCGGGCGCTTCCTGAGGCCGTCTGCTGGCGGCGTGCTCAACATCGACCGAGCCGCCGTCGCGGCAGAGGCCCGGCTCGACGGCAGATGGGTGATCACCTCCAACGATGACTCCCTCTCGGCCGAGGACCTGGCGCTGGGCTACAAGCAACTGATGCGCGTGGAGGAGTGCTGGCGAACGATGAAGTCCGGTCTGCGGACTCGGCCGATCTTCCACTGGACGCCCCATCGCATCTGCGCGCACATCTCGCTCTGCGTCCTGGCTCTGCTGCTCGAGCGGATGGCCGAACAGCGCGCCGGTGACACCTGGCGCAACATCCTTGCGCTCCTGGACGCCATCAAGGTCGTCGAGCACGAGCGTGGCGCCGCCCGCGTACGGCAGACCACCGAAGTGCGCAGCCAGGCCGCCGGGATGCTCCGCCGCCTTCAGGTCCCTCTCCCGCCACGGCTCCACCGCATCGATCCCACCGCAGCGGCCTAGTAACACGACCCCTACCCCTCGAAACTGCTCCAACTTGATGCAGGTGTGTGACTTCACGTGCCTAGGAGGGCTTCCGTGGCGTCAAACTCGGGTCTACCGGAGGCACCTAGTCGGCGCGCCACCAAACGGCCAACCTGTTCTCAGTGAACTCCCGCTCGCGGCTCGCATCCCCCTCCTTCGCCGGCGGATAGACGCCGTCGAGGAACCCGGTGAAGGGGGTAAACGAGATCCGCGTCACGACCCTCAGAACAGTAGCGCGCCTTTCAAGAGGATCTCTTTCCGTCGTCGATGAGGATCCAGGAGAGGACGACCGACACGACCGACACGACGAGCGCGCCGAGGAACGCGGTCCAGAAGCCGTCGACGCGGAAATCGATCCCGAACGCCTGCCCGAGACGGGCCGTCATCAGCAGCATGACGGCGTTCAGGACGAGCGTGAAGAGGCCCAGCGTCAGGATGAGGAGGGGACACGAGAGGAGCTTCAGGAAGGGCCTCACCAGAGCGTTGAGGACGCCGAAGACGAGCGCGATGAGGAGCAGCGAGGTAACGCTTCCCGCCCGGATCCCGGGGACGAGCCAGGCCGCAGCCCCGAGGGCGAGGGCGTTGACGACGACGCGCAGGATCAGCTTCATGGGAGAACTCTCCTTCCGGACCTGGAACGATAGCGCGCAACGCGACGGTGCGCCTCGCCCAGGGACCGCGGGTACACTCTTCACACCCCGCTGCGGCACGCTCCGGGACGAGGTGAGCCTCATGGATCGCAAGTACCGCCAGAGCGGCTACCAGGACAACGCCCCTTCCACGCCCCGCGGCCCCTCGGGACCGTTCGAGGACCGCCCGGCGCGCCTGGAAGGGGCGCCGCGCGGCCGGAGCGCGGGCCGCCCGAGCGTAGAGGTCTTCCGCTGCCGCGGCTGCGGGGAGAAGAACGACCCGGCCGTCGCGCCGGCGGCCGTCTGTGCGAAGTGCAAGACGCCGCTCCACGCCTGCGCACAGTGCCGTCACTTCGACGGCGGGGCCCAGTTCCAGTGCCGGCAGCCGATCCCGACACCCATCTCCGCCAAGTCGCGAGCGAACGACTGCACCTTCTACGAGCCCGCGGTGACGCTCGACCTGACGGGCCGCAAGGCGACCGACACGCCGGACCAGGCCCGCTCCGCCTTCGACAAGCTCTTCGGCAAGAAATAGACGCACCGCAGGCGCGGCGCCACGGCCGCGCCGCGATTCACGCCGATCCCGGAGATTCCGCTTCGACCGAAGGTCGCTTCCCTACCGCCGCGGAGGGGTCTGGGGAACGAAAGGGGCGCGCCCCGCGCGCCCCTTCCCGAAGGCGGAGAGGAGGACGAGACCGGAGGCCTCGTCCTCCTCGGAGTCAACCCGGGCGGGCCCGGGTTCCCCAGGATCATTTCAGCTGCAACCGCTCGTCTCGCCGCAGTTGAGGCACTTGTAGCAGGCGCCGTTCCTCACCATGAGGTGGCCGCACTGGTGGCAGCTCGGGGCGTCGGCGCTGTTCTCGAAGGTCTGCGCCTGGACGGGCGGTCCCGCAGGGCGCTGCAGCGGTTCGACACGGGCCCACGGCCCGCCGTTGCCGTTCCCGTTCTCCTCCCTCGAGATCACCCCCGCCCGGGCCCTCAGGTCCGCCGTCAGGAAGCGCGAGGCGAGGTAGCGGAAGATGTAGTCGACGAGGCTCTTCGCGATCGGGATTTCCGGGTTCTTCGTGTAGCCCGTCGGCTCGAAGCGCATGTGGCTGAACTTCTCCACGAGCGCCTCCAGCGGCACGCCGTACTGGAGCGTCAGCGAGATCGCCGTCGCGAAGGCGTCCATGAGGCCGGAGATCGTCGACCCCTCCTTGGCCATCGTCAGGAAGATCTCGCCCGGCGTGCCGTCGTCGTAGAGGCCGACGGTGATGTACCCCTCGTGCCCGCCCACGGAGAACTTGTGGGTCAGGGCGCGGCGCTCGTCGGGCAGCTTCTTGCGGCGGGGGACGGACGTGTGGACCGGCGCGGGGGCCGGGGCCGCGACGGCCGAGGCCACGCCCCTCGTCCCCTTGACCCCGTCGTCGCTCTTGCTCGCAGCCGTGTTGAGCGGCTGGGTCTTCTTGCAGCCGTCGCGGTAGACGGCGATCGCCTTCAGGCCGAGCTTCCAGCCCTCCAGGTAGACGCTCGAGATGTCCTCGACGCTCGCGTCGGACGGGAGATTCACGGTCTTCGAGATGGCCCCGGAGAGGAACGGCTGGACGGCGGCCATCATTCGCACGTGCCCCATCGCGCCGATCGAGCGCGTACCGCCGACGGCCTTGAACGCGCAGTCGAACACGGGCAGGTGCGCAGGCTCGAGGCCGGGCGCCCCTTCGATCGTCCCCTTCTCGTCGACGTACGCGACGATCGCGTTCACCAGCGCCTCCGTGTAGCCGAGGCGCTGGAGAGCGTGCGGGACGGTGTTGTTGACGATCTTGATCGTCCCGCCCCCGACGAGCTTCTTGTACTTGACGAGGGCGAGGTCGGGCTCCACGCCCGTGGTGTCGCAGTCCATCATGAAGCCGATGGTCCCGGTCGGGGCGAGGACCGTCGACTGAGCGTTGCGGAAACCGTGCTGCCGGCCCGACTCCAGAGCCAGGTCCCAGACGCCGAGCTGCGCCTCGTAGAGCTCTTTCGGGACGCCCGCGCGCGGGATTCGCGCCGCCGCGTCGCGGTGCATTCCCATGACGCCGAGGAAGGCGTCGCGGTTCGGCTCGTACAGCCGGAAGGTCCCGATCTCCGACGCGATGCGCGAGGACGTGAGACAGGCCTGTCCGTGCATCAGGCTCGTGACGGCGGCGGCCCAGGCGCGCCCGTCGTCGCCGTCGTAGGGAAGACCGTTGTACATGAGGAGCGCGCCGAGGTTCGCGTAGCCGAGCCCGATCGGACGGAAGTCGTGCGAGTTCTTCTCGATGGCAGGCGTCGGGTAGGACGCTTCGCTGACGAGCATCTCCTGCGCGGCGAAGACGACGTCGACGGCGTGGCGGAAACGTTCCACGTCGAAGCCGCCGTCCTCCTTCGCGAACTTCATCAGGTTCAGCGACGCGAGGTTGCACGCGGAGTCGTCGACGAACATGTACTCCGAGCAGGGGTTCGACGCGTTGATCCGGTGCGTCGCCTTGCACGGGTTCCAGCGGTTGATCGTCGTGTCGTACTGGATCCCCGGGTCGCCGCAGATCCAGGCGGCCTCCGACATGCGGCGCAGGACCGACCGGGCGTCGTGGCGGGTGAGAGGCTGCCCCGTCGTCACGGCGTGGCAGACGTACTCCCGCCCGGATTCCACGGCCTGCATGAACTCGTCCGTGACGCGGACGGTGTGGTTCGCGTTCTGGAAGAGGACGTTGTTGTAGACCTCGCCGCCGAAGGAACCGTCCCAGCCCGCCTCGATGAGGTCCCAGGCCTTCCGCTCCTCCTTCGCCTTGCAGTCGATGAACTCGAGCACGTCGGGGTGGTCGACGTTCAGGATGACCATCTTCGCGGCACGGCGCGTCTTGCCACCCGACTTGATGGCGCCGGCGAAGCTGTCGAAACCCTTCATGAACGAGACGGGGCCCGAGGCGATGCCGCCGGAGGAGAGGCACTCGGTCGAGGAGCGCAGCGACGAGAGGTTCGAGCCGGTTCCCGAGCCGAACTTGAAGAGCATTCCCTCGGTCTTGGCCAGGTCGAGGATCGAGCCCATCGAATCGCCGACGGCGTTGATGAAGCAGGCCGAGGCCTGCGGCTTCTCCTCGACGCCGACGTTGAACCAGACGGGGGAGTTGAAGCTCGCCACCTGGTTCACGAGGATCGCCGTCAGCTCGTCCTGGAACGCGTCCCGGTCCGCCGCGGTCCGGAAGTAGCCCCCTTTCGACCCGAAGCCCGTGATCGTCTCGACGACCCGCCCGATGAGCTGCCTCACGGAGCGCTCCCGCTCGGGCGTCCCGGCCCTCCCGCTGAAGTACTTCTGCGTGACGATGTTCGTCGCGGTCATCGACCAGAGCTTCGGGACCTCGACGTCCTTCTGCTCGAAGAAGACCTCGCCCTTGTCGTTCGTGATCGCGGCGGTCCGGAGCTCCCATTCGATGGCGTCGAAGGGGTGTGTGACGCCGTCGGTGAAGAGGCGGCGGAAGGTGAGACCGCGGAGCCCGGCCCGCGTGGCGACCGGCTCGGATTCGGTCTGGGTGGATGTCTGGGCGGCGGAGCGATCGGCAGAAGCGGTCACGGCGGACCCCCCTTGTGGAATTCCGAATTCTAGGATGAGGAATTTTATGAGAACGGCGGGGCGGAACGCAACATATCGTGGGTGTTGTAGTAAGGACCACTAGATTTTGTGCGAACGTCCGAAATCTGGTCCGAATCTTGCCGTCTGGGGCCGGAGAGGCGGATTGACGGCGATCCCGAGGAGGAGCGACAATAAAAGGTTCGTGGCTCCATGCCGCCCTCGCGGCGGAGTCGCGAGGAGGAACCGATGGCGTCCACGACTCTCAACACCGCCACCGTCTCCGTCCAGGAGACGTTCGCTCTCAGCCTCACGGACCGTGCCGTCGACAAGGTCAAGGACTTCGCCGCCAAGATGCCCGACGCGGGCGGAAAGGCCCTCCGGGTCTTCGTCCAGGCCGGTGGCTGCTCCGGCTTCCAGTACGGCTTCACCTTCGACGACGCCAAGGAGACCGACCACGTCCTCGCCGTCAGCGGGATCCAGGTCCTCGTCGACAGGACGAGCGCGATGAAGCTGAACGGCTCGACCGTCGACTGGATCGAGGACTTCCGCGGCGCAGGCTTCTCCGTCGAGAATCCGAACGCCGGCGGCGGCTGCGGCTGCGGCAAGAGCTTCGCCTGAGCCGGGTCGCCCCGCGCGCGGACGACGGCCCCCGGACGGGGGCCGTCTCCGTCTTCGGGGTCCCAGCGAAGTCCACCGAGTGAGCCGGCGCCTCTCCCCCCTCGCCGTCGTCTTCCTGACGGTCTTCATCGACCTCGTCGGATTCGGCATCGTCATCCCTCTCGTACCGCTCTACGCCGAGGCCTACCACCCCTCGCCGCTCTCCTTCGGGATCCTGATGGCGAGCTTCTCGGCGATGCAGTTCCTCTTCGCCCCGCTCCTCGGACGGCTCTCGGACCGGATCGGGAGACGGCCCGTCCTTCTCTTCTCCCTCTTTGGGAGCTTCTTCAGCTACCTGCTCTTCGCGTTCTCGTCCAGCTTCGCCCTCCTCCTCGCCTCGCGCGTCCTGGCGGGAATCATGGGCGCGAACATCGGCACGGCGCAGGCGGTCATCGCCGACGTGACGCCGCAGGGCGACCGCGCGCGCGGGATGGGCCTCGTCGGGATGGCCTTTGGCCTCGGCTTCGTCTTCGGCCCCGCCATCGGCGGCTTCGCCGTGAAGGTGAGCCCCACCCTCCCCGGCCTCGTCGCCGCCGGCCTCTCCCTCACGGCGTTCCTCTGGGCGTTCTTCGGCCTCCCCGAGACGCGCCCCGAGAACGCCGCGCCCCGACCGCACCGGCGCACCTTCCCCCTGCGTGCCGCGATCGCCGGGTTCCGCCGGCCCGTCGTCGGGGCGCTCCTTCTCATCACGCTTCTGAACACGACGGCCTTCTCGAACTTCGAGGCGACGTTCGCCCAGTTCGCGCGGAGCCGCTTCGGGCACGACCCGTCGACGGTCTCCTGGCTCTTCGTCCTGATCGGCGTGACGGCGGCCATCGTCCAGGGGGGCCTGATCCGGCGCCTCGTTCCGCTCCTCGGAGAGGCACGGCTCATCGGCATCGGGACGACGCTCCTCGCCCTCTCCTTCGCCGGGCTCGTCGTCGTGCCGGGACACGCCGGGCTGATCGCGCTCGTCGTGACGACCGCCGCGGGGAGCGGCCTGGTGAACCCCTCGCTCGCCGGGCTCCTCTCCCGCTCGACGGACGCCGCCGAGCAGGGGGAGATTCTCGGCGCGGCCCAGTCGCTCTCCTCGCTCGGGCGGGTCCTCGGCCCGTTCTGGGGCGAGTACGTCTGGTTCAAGTGGGAGGCCGCCGGCCCTTACGGAACCGGGGCGCTCCTCGAGGTGGCCGCCGTCGTCGTCGTCCTCGTCGGCCTGAAGGCCGTCGCCTCGCCGGCGCGAGGCGCGTCGTGACGAGAACGCCCGCGATCCTCCTCCAGCGCGACTGCCCCGCGGTGAGGGTTCCGAGCGGCGAAGGGACCGTGCTCCCCGAGGGGGCCGCGGTCTACCTCGTCCATTCGCTCGGCGGCACGTTCACCGTGCAGGCTCCGACGGTCGGCGGCCTCTTCCGGATCGCCGCGGAAAACGCCGACGCCCTCGGCCTCGACGCTCCCGCCTCCGAGGAGCCGGCCCCGGCCGCGAAGGGGCCCGCGAGCGAAGAAGACGTCTGGCGGGCGCTGAAGCAGTGCTACGACCCGGAGATCCCGGTGAACATCGTCGACCTCGGCCTCGTCTACGACCTGACCCTGTCTTCGGTCTCTCCGCGGGACGCCTCCTCCGCGCTGGGGCCCGGGCCCCACGTCACGGTGAAGATGACGCTGACGGCTCCCGGCTGCGGCATGGGCCCGGCCATCGCGGCCGACGCGCGAGGACGGATCCTCGCTCTCCCCGGGGTCGCGTCGGCGGATGTCCAGCTCGTCTGGGATCCGCCCTGGAGCGCGGACATGACGACCCCCGAGGGACGCCGGATCCTGGGGATGTGACCTCTCCTCAGAGCGCCTTCGGGAGTGTCAGGATGAAGCGGGTTCCCTTGTCTCCGAGCGACTCGCAGCGGATCGCACCTCCCATCTGCTTCAGGAGCGCGGCGGTCTCCGGGAGCCCGAGACCGTTCTTTTCCGGGTCTCGCGCCTGGAACGACGGCAGGAAGATCTTCTCCTGGTCGGCAACGGGAACCGGCAGCCCGTTGTTCGTGAAGACGAGCGCGACGTAGGGGTCCTTCACGAACGCCTCGACGACGACGAGACGCTTCGTTCCCACGCTCGCTTCGGGGTCGCCCTCCTCGAACCGGCGGACGATCGCCTTGCGTGCGTTCCGCAGCAGGTTCACGAAGATCTCGGTCATCCGTGGCGCGTCGGCGACCACCCGGGGTGCGGGCTCGTCCATGTCGTTCCTGACCCTGACCTTCGCCCCCTTCAGCACCCTCCCGAGGAGCTTCTGCGACCGCTCGAGGACCTCGGAGGGGTCGACAGGCTCGAGCTTGAGCGGCGCGGACGCGGCGAAGCGCTCCAGCTCGGCGACGACCTCGGAGAGGCGCAGGAGTCCCGACAGGGCATCGGCGATCTTGACCCGGATCGCCTCCCGCTCCGCCGGGGTCTCGTCGCCGCCCGACGAGAGGACTCGCTGCACGGCGACGAGCGCCTCCGTGAGGCGGACGAGGAGCGGGCTCACCTCGCGTCCCAGCTCCACCCCGAGCTCGGCGATCGCCTCCTGCTTGCCGCTGTGGACCTGGACCTCGAGAGCCGCCGGGTTCACGCCCGCCTCGCGGACCGTCCAGACGACCTGGACCAGCTTCCGGTCGGCGCCGAACCGGCCTGCGGCCGAGACGCGAACGGCCACGGCACCGGCCGGGTTCGCCGCGTTGAGAGAGACTTCCCGGGTCGGACGCGCTCGAAACGCATCCTCGAGGAGGCCTGCGAGCTGGCCCCGCTCGACCGCCTCGAAGAGCTCGATGACCCGGCGTCCTTCGAGGGCCCTCCCTTCGGCCCCGAAGAGCCTTCTCGCCATCGCGTTCGCGCTCCTCACGAGGCCGGAGGCGTCGGACAGGACGATGCCGAGCGGGAGAGCCTCGGCCAGGCTCGGCCCGGAAACTCCCGGCGGCAGGGGAGTCGGCGGCTCGATCGGTCCCGAGGCCTCGGCCGCCGGGGATGCGGACGGCGAGAGGGTCCCACCGGGTGCGGAGGGGGCTTCCTTCGGCGGGGAAGGGGGCTTTCCAGCCGCGACCGGCGAAGGTGCCTTCAGTGCCGGGAAGGCCATCGAAAGCCGCGCACGCAGCTTCTCGTCGGTCACGTCCCCTTCGCCGCGCAGCGCACGGTCGAGGAGAGAGTCGAGGTCGTCGTCCAGATTCGGGGTGCGAGCCACGCGAACCGTATTCTCACCCGAACTGCGGTGCTAGAGTCGAACCGGATGCGCGATGTCCGTCTTCCCGACTTCCCGTGCGTCGCCCCTGTCGAGGTCCGGTTCCGCGACCTCGACGCGATGGGACACGTGAACAACGCGGTCTACCTCACGTTTTTCGAACAGGCCCGCCTCGCGTTCTGGCTCGCGCTCCACCCGGGTGGAACGCCGGGCGAGGCGATCGACGTGGCGCGGATCGGGTTCGTCCTGGCCCGATCCGAGTGCGACTATGCCTCCCCCGTACGCCTCGGGGAACGGCTCCTCGTCGGGTGCCGCGCGGGGGACTTCGGCGTCTCGTCGTTCGTCTTCGACTACCGGATCGTCGCGGCCGGGGGCTCCGTCGATGCGGAGGTCCGCCTCGTGGCGTCCGGCCGGACCGTCCAGGTCACGTGGGACTGGGCATCGGGAACGAAGGTCCCCGTCCCGGACGAGCTGAAGAAGCGGATCGAGGCGTTCCAGGCCACCACGCCCAGGGGCCCACAGCGTTCCGCCCACACGACTACTGGATCCTGACGCGCCCCGAGAATCCCTCGTCGTACCCGTGGTAGTAGTCGAGACTTTCTTCGGGCCAACGCCAGCACCAGTAGCCGTCGCCGGAGTCGAAGTCGACGAGCCAGTGCCCCTTGACCTCGATCCCGAGCTCGTTCATCTCACGAGCCCACGCCACCAGAATCCCCCTGACCTCGGGGTCGTCCGGCCCGACTCCGCTTTCTCCGAGACCTTCGATTTTCGAGAGGGCTCGCCGCGTCCGCTCCCGCACCGAGGGGAGGAGCTTGCGGGCCTCCTCGAACGTGAACGTTCTCTTCACGGCGGGATCGTAACCCGGAGGACGAGGCGTTGATCCCGGCTCTTCTGGCCTATGGCGCCGCCGTCCTCCTCGTCGGGCTCCTTGCTGCCCGCCGCGCCTCCCGTTCGCCCGAGGCGTTCCTCCTCGGCGACCGTACGTTCGGCCTTCTGGCCACCTGGGCCGCCCTCAACAACCATGTCTAATGCCTCGGACTCTTCCACAACGCCACCGCGCAACCGCGTTCCGGCACCCCGCTGGTAGCCTATTCTGCCTTGCGTATTCCCGTCTTTGCGCTGGGTATGAGTTTAGGACTTTTTTTGGCCATCACCTTCGTGCTTTGCGTCGGATTTGATCTCCTGTTTCCAGGGCATGCAATGTATGAAAGCTGGATACGTTTTCTTCCCGGCTTTGTCTGGCTCAGCTGGCCTAGTTTTTTTCTTGGGTTAGTCGAGAGCTTTGCCTACGGCTGGTATGTCGCTCTTATTTTTGGGCCGCTCTACAACTTTTTTGTAGCGCGCGGGCGCTGATGGTGCTGAATGCGAGCCAAACACATGTGCGCTGCATGGCAGTAGGTTTTGTCAAAGCGAGGATTTGATGGACACCCTCGAAAAGGGCTCTGCAGCAAGACCAACCTAACCAAGTAAGGTAAACAAAAC
>CAVOJA010000122.1:0-30051 GCA_963696015.1 uncultured Holophagales bacterium | reverse complement strand
TCAAGAAAGAGCTTGATGCGATCGGCGCAGCTGCTCCACACAGGTCGCCTGTGCCGGGTCGGCCTGGGCCGTCCTCGTCACGAAAGCCCTACGCTCCCCCCATAGTCCTCATCGACGACGATGTGCGCGGGCTTGTCCTCGGTGGCACCCCGGGGGTCGGGGATTCCGGGGATCCACTGACCCGCCGAGGCTGACGAGCTCTGCTGACATTCCTGACGCTCCTGGCGCCCCGTTCGGAATCGGGCGAGGCCGTGGAGCTGGCCGGACTCCGCCTCCGGGCGAACGACAAGATCCCCGGTCTCCCATCCCTTCGACCCGGAATCATCGAGTTCTCGGAAGGAACCCGGAACGAGCGGAGCGAATCCGAAGACCTCATCTCTGGAACCCCTCTCACCGCCCTCCTCGGCGACACGCCCACCGAAGTCACCTGCCACGTCGCCCCCGCCGGCCTCACGGTCCACGCCACCGGCTTCGGCGAGCTATTCATCTCCGCAGACGGCCGCCGCATCACCTGGCGGCCCACCGACGACCTGGCCTGCCAGCGCCCCGAGCTCATCCTCGGCCCCGGGCTCGTCCTCGCCCTTGCCCTTCAGGGCACCTTCTGCCTCCACGCCAGCGCCGTTCTCACCCCTGAAGGCGCCGTCCTCTTCGCAGGCCCCTCCGGCGCCGGCAAGTCCACCCTCGCCGCTTGGCTCTCCGCGCATCACGGGTTCCAGCGTCTCACCGACGACATCACCCCCTTCACTGCCGACGCCTCCGGCTACTTCGTCCTCCCCCACTTCCCCCAGCTCAAGCTCCCACCCGAGTGCCAGCACCCCGCCGACGCCCCCCAACGCTTTCCAATAACCCGCCTCTACCTCCTCGCCAAGTGCGGCGTGGACGCCTCCGTACGCGAGGAGCCGATCTCCTCTTCCGTCGCCGCCCTCTCGGTGTGCAGTCACGCCGTCGCGTCCCGGCTCTTCACCGAGAGCCTGATGGCGGGCCTGCTCCACGCGAGCACGGCGCTCGCCGAGAATGCGCAGGTGCGCATCCTTCGCTACCCGAAGCGCCCAGACTCCATCGCCGACGTCGCTCGGCTCGCGGGCACACCGTGACGTCGCCGCCGTCCCTGTCTCGCGCCTCCGTTCTGAGCATTCGCCCCGGCGCCCTGGTCAAGCGCATTCGGCAGGAGGCCGTCATTCTCGTCCTCGGAGAGAACCGATTCCTCGCGGTTTCCGAAGTCGGAGCGCGCACGCTCGAGTTGATCGACGGCGAAACACCCCTCGGCGACATCCTCTCCCGCCTCCACGAGGAGTACGACGTCTCCCGCGGGCCGCTCGAGGCCGATGTCCACGCCTTCCTCGCCCAGCTCATCGCGGCGAACGTCGTCACCTGAGCGGGGCCTGCTCAACACGAGGTTCGAAACTGCGGCGGGCCTTCAGCGCCGAACCGCACCAGCTCTCGCCCACGCACGCGCTTCGAGCGCGAGACGGGAGAGGCGGGCCAGCCACATCGCTGCGGTACCGCCTGGCAGGAACCGGGCGCGCCCACGCCGCTCGACGCGCCGCACGACCCCGAGAATCTCGCTATCGGGAATGACGCCGTCCGCCCACCCGTGCCGATCCCCCTGCGCGAGCCAGCCCGGAGCCACACGGCGCACCAGCCTGTGGACGCGCAACCTGCCGCCGACCCCTGGAAGGCGAAACGCTGCCACGTCGCCCAGCCCCGCCGCCAGCGGCGCCACCGTCACCACGTCCCCGTCACGTATCCACGGCGACATGCTCCCGCCGCGTGCGACGAACCGCGCCGAAGCGCCGCGCGCCAAGAGCTCCGCAACGAGGTCCGCCATCTCGCACCCGTCCAGCTCCACTCCGGCGAGCGGGGCGCCATCCTCGTTCCTCTCCACGATTCTCCCCATCGACGACTGGCCCGGTCCGGGAACGCCCGGCCCGCCTCCCGCCCGAAGCAGCAGTACGCCGGACAGCGCCACCAGGAAGCCGAGGAGACCGAGGCCCCAGGCGGAGGCCGAGGGAACAGGCACTTCTCCGCCCACGACGATCGTCGTCGCCGAGGCGCTGTTGTTCGAAACGTCGGAGTCGGACGTCGAGGCGGTAAGGACCCCGCGACACGTCAGAGCGCCCGATCTGGCGGGCGCCGTCACCGTCCACGAGAGCGTCGCGGTTGCCCCCGGGGCGAGGCTGGCGAAGCTCCAGAGGCCCGACGCCACGTCGAAGACGCCCTGGCTTGCCGCGTGGCTCGAGGCCGCGAGCCCCGGCACGGCCGGGAACGACACGACGGCGCTCATGCCGTACGCGGGGTCGAGCCCGAGGTTCCTCACCGATATCGTGTACGTCACGGCGCTCCCGGCAGCCGTCGTCGGGGAGGAGACCGCCATCGTCAGGACCAGGTCCGCCGAGCGTGGCGCCGCCAGGGTTACCGAGGCGTGGTCGTTGGCCGGGTTCGGATCGAGTGGGCCGGCGGCACCGACGCTCGCAGAAACGACCACGGGATCGCTCGTGCCGACCGCCGCCGTGAGGCGCAGCAGGCGGCTGGAGCCGGGCCCGAGGGTTGGGATTGTCCATATGCCCGAGCCTGGAACGTAGGCCCCCCCGCCATCGTCTGAGGCATAACTGAGACCGGGCGGCAGGGCGGTCAGGACTGATACGCCGGTGGCGGCTTCGGGACCTGAGGTTCGTCACCACCACGATGAGAACGACGCTCTGCCCTAACGCGACGCTCGCAGGCGTCGCGGATATCGTCACGCCGACGTCGGCCGACGGTGCGTTCCCGACGAGAAATGACCTGCGCCTCGCGCCCCGCCGTGTTGTGGTGATGGAGCAGGAGCGCTCCGAGCGAGCCATTCGCCGCGAGGTTCGGGAGATTCCACGACACCGGCAGCGAAGCGCCGTTCAGATCGGGGCTCAAGGCCGAGCCCGCGAAGTCGAGACCCTGGGCTGCCAGGTCCCACGTGTACGGCCCCGCCGCCTGGTCGTACCACCACCCGTTCTGGACCTCGCACAGCGGTGCCCATCCCGGGCAGGTCACCACCCTGTACCGGAACCGGGAGCTTCCCGCCACGAGCCCAAGCTGGGCGACCGTCGCCGGCAGAAACATGACCCTGTTGTCGAACAGCCGGCTGTCGTAGAGGGCTGCGCTCTGGCCATTCAGGAACTGTGTCGAGGAAGCGGTGATGGTGTCGGTACTGAAGTCGTAAACGGCCGCCAGGAAGCTGTCCTGCTGAGGCTGCCAGTTCCCGTAGAGGAGCGAGAGTGCGCCGGGATTCGTGTTGAAGACGACCTTGTCCCAGACGCCGTCGCTGTTCGCGTCGACGTAGACGTTCACCACCACGTCGCTGGGCGTCGACCACCTCTCCCAAGTCGAAACGCCGAAGAGAATCTCGCCACTGCCGGACCGATGCGCCACGCCAGCGTACTGAAGATCTGCGTACCCAGGCACGTTCACCGGGTCACGGGGCGAGACGACCTGCAGCTCGAACGGGCTCACGAGCGAGACTTCGTCACTGGGAAACGAGCCCGAACAAACCGGACCCGGGCCGCGAAGACCAGTGCAGGAGTCCTGCCCCAAGAGGGCGATCGTTCCAGAGCCGCTCCCCAGGCCGCCCGTCGCGATCGGGCTGGCCGCGGCCATCTGCGCGTCCGGGTGGGCCGCCGCGAAGAGCGGGACGCGGAGCACCGTCGTCCCGCTCGCACGGAACGTCACGAAGCCCGCCTCCGAAGTCAGCCAGTGCCGTGGAAGGGTCCCGAGAGCACTGAAGGCGCCCATTGCCGCCTTCGTCGGCGACACCGACGGATCCCGGGCATGCGTCATCCGGGACGCGTCCGCGTCCATCCGGACGTCGATCTCCACGCTCCCGCCCGCCGGGAGCGTCACCGTGCTTCCCCCTGGCAGAGAGAAGTCCACGCCAGGCGCATCGAGGACGGTATCGATGCCTATGGTAAACGTCCTCGCGACCGAACCCGTGTTGACCACGCGGAGCTTCTTCACCTGTGTCTTCGAACCGACGGCCGAGGCTTCGAACGAGAGGCTGACCGGCCCCTCCTCGTCGGCGTTGAACGCGAAGAGTTCCAGGGAGGCCGCGAGAGCGGCGTCCACGCGACCCGCGCCCGCTCGATCGGGCGTATGCGTCGGCCCCGTTCCATTCGAGCCGATCGTCAGCCGGTGAAGCGCGGTGTTCATCACGACGGCCTTCAGCTGTTCCGGGGTCCAGTCCGGGTGGCGCTCGCGAAGGAGCGCAAGGGTCCCTGCGACGTGAGGGGTCGCCATGGAGGTCCCGGTCAGAAAGAAGCTGCCGTTTCCCGGAAGGAACCCCGAGGGATCGGGAAAGAAGCACCCCGAGGTCTTGCAGGTCACTCCGCTCCGGGCGGATTCGACCATCACCCCCGGCGCCGTGATATCGGGCTTGAGCCTGATCGAGTAGCCGGCGCCGCTCGGGCCGTGCGACGACCCGAAGTAGAGCCGATCGGCCCAGGTCGAAAGCGCAAACGTCGCGCTGACCCCTTCGGCGAGGTGAGCCCTCAGGGCGCTGCCGGTCTCTGCCGAAACGAACTCGGACGGAATGTGAGCGTCCGGCGTCGCCAGCCCGCCCATGAACACCAGCTCGGGATCACCCGGTGCATCGTTGGTCACGATCAGGCCGGTGGCGCCCGCGACGTTCACGTTGTTCAGCTTCACGTTGAAGGCACACCCACCCGCATCCACAAGGGCGAACTTCCCGGCCACCGCCGCCGCGTTCGTGAGCGGTTCACAGCCATCGCCGAACGGAGCGGTCGCGTCGACAGCCGCCACGACCGTACCCGACTGCCCCGTAGGTGCGGGCGGGTGCGGCGGCGCCGCGTTCCAGAACGTCCCGGCCTGCGCCGCATAGTTCCCTGCGATCGACGGCGGGGACGTCACCGCCAGGTAGGAGGCCGCGACCCCCGAGTCGCCGGCATTCGCCACGCTGACCACTCGAGATCCGCTCGCCGGAGAGCCGTGAATGAAGTACGCGTCCCCCCCGTTCCCGGCCGCCGCCACGGCGATGACCCCCGCATAGGCGGCGTTGTCCGTGGCGACGGCGGTGGCCGACCAGGAGCCCCCGAAGTCGTCGCCGAACGACATGTTGATGACGTCGAGGTGGTCTGACAGATCGTCGTCGCCGTTGGGGTCGAGAGCCCAGTCGATACCCTGGGCTCCCAGAACTGAACCCCCGCCGCAGCCGAAGATCCGGATTCCATACAGAAGAGCCTGCGGCGCGACGCCCGGCCCGATTCGCAGCGACGAGAAGGGCGTTGAAGAGACCGTACGCTCCTGCGTACGTCGAGCCGTCGGCGTTCACGCCGTAGCCTGCGGCGGTTCCCGCAACGTGGGTCCCGTGCCCAAGGCAGTCCATAGGGTTCGGGTCCGGCGCCGGCAGGTTGCTTCCGTTGTAGGCGTCCCCGGCGAGATCGACGCCGCCGACCACCTTCTGCGCTCGGGTAGAAGGGGGTCGTGGCAGCCGTCGGGTCGTTCGCCTGGTAGTCCGCCAGATTCCCGGTGCCCCCGAAGTCCGAGTGGATGTAGTCGACGCCCGAATCGATGACCCCGATCGTTACGCCCGCGCCGGTCAGAGGCGAGCCTGACCCGGACGAACCACCCCAGACCGTGGATGCACCGACGAACGGCACGCTCGTCGCGTTGCTCGGGAACTCCAGCGGTAGCACCCGGGCCCCACGCACTCCGGCAAGGTCGGCGATCTCAACCAGCTGCTTCCGCTTGGCAAGGACCACGACGGCATTCAGCGCCTTCGAGACGCGATAGAGCTCCGTTGCCCCGAAGCGTTCGACGAGCTGCGGTACGAGCGCCGCCTGCCTCGCCCTGTTCCTAGCGACCTGAACGCGGGCGGCCGTTGCTGCCTCGGCGCGCGAGCTGCCGCCGCTCCCAGCCTTACCCCGAAGGACAGTGCCGAAGACGCGCGCCGCGGGCAGGCCTTCGAGCTCGATGAGGACGGGCACGCGAACGGCAGGCTCACTCCCCATTGAAGGGAGAGGTAGGGAAACGTCCGCCGCGTGAGCCTGAAGGCCGACGACGAGAAGAAGCACGGGTGCACTCCAACGGCTCCCCTGCACACTCGACGGCCCGGTGCCTCGCTCCATCGGCGGCTCCTCTTCGAGGCTGCATTCTGGCGGTGCATCGTCTGCGCCAGGCGAGCCCCTGAAGCTCTACGGGACCACTGGCGCGTAGCTCGCTGGAATCGAAGTGCCGTCGTTGGATGCGTTGTTGACGTTCACTCCATAGCAGTAGGCGCCGAGGTCCCCACCGCCGCTCGATACCGAATACAGAATCCGAATCACCTCGTCCTGTACCGGTACGGCCTTCTGTCCCCAGCCTCCTGCCGCCAGAGAGAACTCCTCCACCGCGGCGGGTGAACCGACGTTCGGGCTGGAAGAGGTGTAGATCTCCGCCCGGACTGTGACCGGAACGATGTCGGCGTTCGAGCAGCCGAAGTTCGCTCTGTTCGTTGCGTTGGCTCGAAGCCCGGTCACCATGGAGAACCCCGTTTCGACGGCCGTCCTCACGACTCTGTCATCAGGGGACAGCCCCGTTACAGGTGTGCTGTATCGGCCAGTAGGAGCGTCGACGTAGACTTCCGCCACGGCCAGGAAGGGCTTGCGGACGCCCCCCGTCGCGGCGCCCTGCTCGACGAGGTTCACCCCGCCTCCTCCGATGTAGCCGAAGGCTTCCGCGAGGAAGTTCTCGTAGATACGGGTCTGGAACGAGGCCAGTGCGATCGGCAACGACGCCGAAAACCCGCTCGGGGTCGAGAGCGTGGCAAGAACCGTGATCTCGGAGCCGGTGGGATTCGTCAGGACCATTCTCGTCTTGAAGTACGCGCCCACGCCCTGGACATTCGCCGACGAGGGGAAAACGTACTCCGGGCCAACGAGCGCCTTCTGGGACTCGAGCAGGCGGTGTTCCGCTGCCAACGAGGCAGAGGCTGCAACGACGAAAGCGCTGAGAGTCAGGACCTTCAGACTCGATTTCATGCTCGTTCTCCGTCTTGTGATGATAGCGCTCACTCTCGCAGTATTGTCGGCCTTCCGATGGTGCACACCGCCCCGATCACCAGCAGCGGACCAGGCGCGCTGAAGAGCGGACGCGCCGCATTCGAACCGGAGTCGACGAGAGTCGCGAGAAGAGGGGCCGTACCCGCGGCAGCGACAGACGGAACGACAAGACGAGACGGGAACCTCCGCACCCCCTGCAAGCCGAATGGAAGCAAGACAGCGAAGACGTTGAGGTTCCCGCGATTCCATAGGGCTCTCGTCCTTCCTCGACGGGGGCAACAGTCCCGCTCTCTTCCTCCGACGAATCTACGCGACCACGGCAAAGACCGAGACCGGATCAGCCCACGGTCACGAATTCGCGCGGAACCCTACACCTGTGCACCGATCCAGGAGCCGTCGTGTCTCTTCCGCTCCAACGTAGCCACTGCCCTCACCCGCTCAGCATAGCTTCATAGAGGGCACAGAGGTCGTCATCAACGACCTGTCGCGGCTCAAGGCAGCAGCACCTCCGCTGAACTGATGCTGGCCGGCAACGAGGTTCCGAGTGCGATCGCACCAGGCTCGGGCTTGCAGCGCGAGACGGGAGAGCCCTCCGTCTTCAGGTTCACGGTTTCAGAATAGAGGAAGCGACACCTCATAGCCCGCGTTGCCAGCTGCGCGCAGGCCTTAAACGACGTTCAGCCCCCGCGGTTTCCCGCAGGGGCTGAACCTGCAAACGGACTACGTCTTGTCGGAGACTACCGGATCTTCATGGTCGGATCACCAAAGAGAATCCACGTCCGGCGGACGTCGGAGTCATTGACGGCTGCCTTGGCGGCGAGCGTGGCATCTCCGAGCCGGACACCCGGACTGGCAAACAGCGTCGAATACAGGGTCCTTGCCAGGACGCCCTGGCCGTTCGGATTGGTCAACGCCGACGAAGCCCAGATGGCGGCGCCGCCTCCCGACGGGGACTTCTGGAGCACCTCTGCAAGGCTATCCGCATTGGCGTCGGCAAACAGACCATTAAGGCAGTTCATCGTGACGATTACCGGAAGCCGGCCACCGTTTGTCAGAGTGGAGCCATCCTCCGCGTCGAAGACGTGGAACTTGCTCCAGCTATCCTGGGTTCCGTGGCCCACGTAGGTGTAGAGAAGAGCTCCCTGATTCAACCGCGACACCACTGAGTCGTGGGCGGCGGGCATCCCGAGCTGACCGATTCGAATGCTGTCGACGCCGATCGAGGGCGGAACCAGTGCGGAGAGATCAGACACCGCCTTCTCGAACGAGAAGGGGTTCGTCTCCGGCGAGTCGTCCTCATCGGCCACATGAACCACTCGCTGCAGCCACGGAGCCGATGCCTTCACGCTGTCCTCGAATGCTGCGATCTTCGCGACCACCGTTGCGGCCTCTGCTTCGGTCTTCACTGCCAGTCTGCCGACCGACAGCTCCGGGAAACCATCTCCGTTGAAATCGACAAACCAATCGTCCGAGGCCGTCTTTAGTAGCTCGGTCGCAACAAACTTGGACGGGACGGAGTTGAGGCTGTTCAGCCCCAGGTAGTTCCGGGGGTCGCTTGTGGCATCCCCGACGAGAAGCACGTAGCGCGTGCCCCAATCGGCGGCAGCCTTCTGGAGGAACGTCCGGATGGCATACGGCTCTTCGATACCGAAGCTGATCTCGTCGTAGACATCGTCCACATCAACGAGCTTCACCGTTAGCCCGCCTTGCTGCCTGCGCAACTGGAGGTCGCGCGCGGCGCCGAAGAAGGCCCGGTTCGAGAGAATCACCAGATCTGCCTTGGCCGCATCCGAGTGCCAGGCCGAAGGCTGGTTCGCCGTCAGGGATGCCGGCGTGAGGATACGAGACGACGTGAAGGCGAGGATCGTCCGGTCGAACCGCCCGCGGGACGGAAGCGTCGTCGACACCCCGAAGCCACTCATTGTCTTCGACGTTGTGGCCGGGAGCTCGATGATCTCCGCGGAGTCCGTGATGTCCATGAGCCGAACGGAGTCGTCCGGGAAGCCGTCGATGGTCACAGGGGCTCCGGCCTGGGCGGTCAGCTTCAACGCGCCCTGGTCGGCCGTGAGCTTGTGCGGATATGTTAGCCGGACAGTATCGACGAGGCTCACATCCTGCTTCTCGCCGCGGGCAACCAGCGAGACTTCGTTTGCTCCCTCTACGAGCCAGGTCCGGGGGACGGAAAGAACCGAGCTCTGCCGCTCCTGGTCCTTGAAGCGAACAAACCCGGCCGAGTTGCCATTCACGAGCACCTCAACCACGTGGGCGATGTCCTTGGTCACGCCCTGCAGAACGATCTGCAGCGGCCAAGACCCCTGCGCGGTCGCGTCGAGATTCGCCAGCGTCAGCTTCTGACTCGCAGGCGTCGCTGAGACGACCGGGCCGAAGAAGTTCGAGGCGTCCCCGTTGTTCGTGAGCGCTGCGAAATAGATCGTACGTTCCTTGCGTTCGACGATGAACGGGAAGCTCGGGAGAGTGGACGGTCGCGAGCGACGGGAGTCGAACCTTGCTATCCGCAAGCCCGGGGTGCTGCCCTTGACCAGCCAGTAAGTCCGGGTTCCCGAGTATGGCGTGTCAACCGGGGTCCCGTAGAACTCGATCGCGGCGTCTGCGCCCTCTCGCACCATGATCGGCTGCTCGACGCCGTCGGCGAACAGCTGAAGGTACTTCGAATCCCCGCCCGGGTCGTAACCAGCCGCCATCAGGGCGGACCGAGTCACTCGGTACCAGCCCTCACGGGTCACTCCAATCTTCGCCCCGGGAGACGCCGCAAGCATCCACTGGATCGCCTGCTCGCTTCTTCCGTCTTTGGAGAGAGCGATGTTTGAGTCGGATCGCGGCATCTCGAGGGTCGAGCGGGCCGAGATTCCCGCCTCACTCACCGATTCCGGAGCGCCGTGCCCCAGCGTATCCAGGAGCACCGCCTCTGCGTACTTCTGTTGCCGGGAGCCAGCCTCGGCTCGCTCGGTCTCGGGCGAAACCGGATCCAGCAGCCGGGTACTCCCATCGAGGTCAATAGCCTCGAGCCAATAGCGAACAGAGGCGTCCGGCAACGGAGCCCGATCAACCCACTCATAGCCGCGACCGGCCGAGAGTTCTGTGCCGGGACCGACCATGAGGGCCGAACCCGCAATCAACGCGCGGTTCACCCTGGTCCGAATGCCGTTCTCCTCACGGTAGACGTTGAAGCCGAGGTTCGACACCTCAGAACTTGTACGCCAGCGAACCTTGACTCCGGCAGGTGTGGTGACAGCCTGGAACTTACTTAGGCGAACCGCCGTCGGAGTCGTTGCGGGATTGATCGAGATGAGTGAACCGGCCCACCTGGCAGAAGCGCTGAGTGTGAATTCGCTAGCGACATTAAAACCAACCCGGGTCATGGTCGACCCGAACGCGCGCAGGTCCCCCACCAAGAGGTTCATCCGCGAGGTTTCCTGGGTTACCGTCGCATCCGTGATGCTGGCTGTGATTGTTGTTGAATCCACGGCTCCGACCGCGATGCCAACGCTCCGGTTCACTGCACCAACAGAGAGGAGCGCGTCCGTCGTTCCGCTGCTTTCGTTACCTGTATTCGCACCCCAGGTCGACGTCTGAGCAACGTTCGTGAAGACATAGTATGTGAATGCGATCTCGGGGTCGGGCAGGTCGCTCGTCGTTGTGTTCAGTGTCACCGAGATCGTGCCGCTCGGCGAAGACGTACCGATAGCGATCCCCCAGATCTCGGTAGCGGGCGATGGATCAGTGCACGCTCCACAGGCGCGGGCCTGGACCGCCGAAGTGCCCACTGTCGTGGTGCCCCAGACGACTCCGGAACTCTTCACCGACCACCGCTTGTCGTGAATTGCAATTGCGATGACAATGAACCCGTTGGCGTTTATCAGAGAACCCGGACTCACAGTCGTGCTCGTGTACGTCCTCTCAAGGTCCGATCCCGTTGCCGACCCCGAAAAGACGCCTGTGGTCTCAAGGAAAATGTCGTCGACGTCTGCCTTCGCCGCCTGGGGCAGAACCACCCCAACACAAAGGATTAGCAGCAGAAGGGGGAGTTTTAGAGGCGACCACAGATCAACCGAGACCTTTGCCTTAGCAACGCGTCCAATCATCGTCATTCCCCCTTCACGGAGATCCAATGAATCGTCAGGGCCCAAGCAGCGCCTTTCGCCAACCGAATCCACGATGGGACCTCCTTGCGCCGCCATCTGGGCGGATATCAAACTGATGCCTACGCTACCGCAGCTGTCAACCGACGGCAACTGTTGATGGACCTACATCGCTGGATCTCGCAACAAAATCGCGGAGGTTGTTGTCCGGAACGAACGGTAACCAGGCGCAGGGAACTCCCGCCGCAAGCTGGCCCAGAAATCCCAACGTCCTCTCGACCGACCGGGAATCGTGAAACGGTACGAAACTCCTCGCCAACAGCTCGGCCGCGGCCTCGGAAGCCGATACCCTTTGGATCTGATTCTCTAAACCTCTCTTCAACAAGAAGATAGCGTCCAGAGGTGCCTTCAGGCTCTCCGCCAGTTCGGCTTCGCCGTGCCAGGGCGTCCCATACATCACGAAACGGTCGCCTTCCCGCCGGACTACAATCCTGTCATCACTCAGGATGCGGACGCCCGGTCGCCCTTCCCATAGCCGGGCCGTTGTTGTCTTGCCGTCACCTGACTGACCCGCAAAGAGATATCCCCGGCCATTCTCGTCCACAACTCCGCATGAGTGAATCTCCGCTCCCAGGCCCTGACCGAGCAGCTGGACCATGAGGACCTCGTCCGCCGGAAACTGGAGGGGATCAACGGGCGCGTCGTGCGGGTAGAAGGGTCTGTGAAACGTGAGCGTGCCGGTTCTGGCATCGGAAGCCAGCCTCATCAGGAGATAAGGCGAGTCACCCGTGTTGGAGGAGAAGAACCGGAATCCTTGCAGACCGTCTGGCTCCTCGTGAAGGCGCCAGGCCCCGCCCGAGTCGAATACAAGGGGCCCGGGGTTGTCCCGAGTCAGATCGCCCCACGACGCCTCCAGCATCACATCCACGGGACCGTCTGGGGCGACCAGGAACTTCCGAGACGGCCCTTCGACCCGAAGCGCAGGGCCACCTTCCCCCGACCGGACCGAAACGGCCAAGTCCGCTACCCGGATGCAAAGGGCCCTGGTCGATTCCATGCCTTCAGTACCCGACCTCGGGATCATGCATCCCGCCCTCGCCCCCCTTCCTCCCCTAGGAAAGGCTGGTACTGGAGCAGGCCGCGGGCGACGTGCAGTCCGCCTGGATGGGCCCGCCTTGGCCGGACTTCTTGCAGCCACCCAGGACCGCTTCGTCCGGGCGCAGAGGAACCTTCTTCACGGACGGCTTCATATAGGGCTTGCGTGCGCTCGCGACCAAAGAAGGGTCGTTTTCCAGATGGTTCATCACGGTCGTCACACTCCTGCAGTTTCCAGACTCGCGTGTCTATAGTAGCTCTGTCGCTCAGCCATGGGAACACGGCAAACGTTCGCCGTCGAACCCCTCAAACGCCACCCCCGGGGCGCACCCGGTGGTCGGCCCTGCCGCTCCGAGCGACGGGAGAAGGAGCATCGGCTCCGGCGGGCCCCCGCCCCCCTCCCCAAGGCGCTTCCGGAGATAGGCACCGCCCTGGATCACCCGGGCCCGGTGTATCCCGCCTTCGCAGAACTCGCACTCACCGTGGGCAGGCACGGTCCATCCAAACAGCTCCGCCCGCAGATGCGCGACGTGGCAGAGGAACTCGACCGGGGTTTCGGCGTCTCCGTTCTCGAGCTCCGCATTCGCCGGGCACATGCCGCAAGCCGACTTCAGGTGACACGCGGTGCACTTCGTCACGCGTGTGGTCTTCCGTGCCCGGATCGGCTGGAGGAACTGATCCCAGCCCTCCGCGACCGTCCCTTCCCGGAGGTCGAACTTCTCCTTCATGGATATGGAGCAGATGCTCATCTGCCCGGCCGGATCCACCCCGAACGAGTTCACGCCGCCACCGCAGTGATAGACGTTGTCCTCCTGGCCCTGGGGCTGGGGAGGGGAGAGAAAGAAGTCCGAGAATTTCTGCCAGTCCTCCATTCGCCTCGGGTCCGTGAGGTCCAGCTCCACGATCTCCTCGGGCGTCAGCCTCGTGGCCAGCGGGCTCTGGGAGCAGTCGATCCGCGGCGTAAGCATCGCGTCGAATTTGAAGGGAAGCTCCAACTCCTCCTCCACGAAACGCTTCATCTCCCAGATCTCGTGCTTGTTGATCGTAACGGCGACCGTCTTCACGCGGAGGGGTAGCCCACGTTCCTTGAGCAGCCTGATTCCCCGCAGGCACGCTTCATACGACCCCGGGATCCTGGTGAGGGCCTCGTAGGTCTCCTTCGTCCTGCCGTAGAGCGTGATCTCGATGGCGAAAGGACGGTACTCCAAGAGATGGTCCGCGATTCGCGGCGAGATCATCGTCCCGTTCGTGAAGAGGGTGATGATCATCCCCTTTTGCTTGGCGTAGGTGTAGATGTCCAGGAAGTCCCGCCGGGCGAAGATCTCCCCACCGGTGAAGAGAATCCAGAAGCTCCCGGCCTCTGCGAGCTGGTCGAGAACGCGGCAGTAGCCCGCGTAATCCATCTCCCCGTTCCGGGCTTCCAGATCGTTCATCGGGAGGTTGTTGAGGCAGTGCTGACAGTTAAGGGGGCACCTGTGCGTGATCTCGAGAGTCACGCTCGCCGGGACCCGGGCTCCGCTGACCTTCCGATGGAAAAGGGAGCTGAAGTCCTTGTAGGAGCCCTGTTCGACGCTCATGAGGGCCCGTCTTCCGAGCGACAGATCAACCCAGCGTGCTCGAGCGTGGCGAGGTATTCCGCCACGTCCCGGCTGGCATTCTCCCGAGATACCACAAACCGCTCGACAACGGCAGCGACGAGCTCATCGGGGCTGGAAACTCCCTCGACCATCTCCCAGACGACCGATCCCGTCTCGTTCAGGAGGAAGATCGAGTCGAGGTCCGCCACGCCCGACCGGATCGGCACCAGGATGGTCTCCCCGGCGATCACCCGGACTGCGAAGTCCTTCGCCCGCGAGAAGAGCGGCGTCGCCGTCTTGAGATCTGCACTCATAGTTCGATCCTACGAGGCTGCTCCCGGGGGGTCAAGTCGAGAAAGGTACCATTTCCGGGTGAAAGCTCCCCCCCTGGCCCGCCCGTTGTGGCCCTGCAACTCCTGGCTGCCGTCGGGTGCCGGGCTCGGCCAGAGATCATCGAGCGCTTGCTGGCCGAGTCGCTCGCCGTTCTCGCGCCTGACGACCTCGTCGCACTTGCGGCCCGCTTCGGGCTCGCTTCCGCGCTCTCGGCGTTTGTCACGGATCAGCCGGCCGACCGCCAATCCAGGGGACTGACCCGCCTCGTCGTCGCTGGCCTGAGCGCCGAGGCGCGATCGACCGCTCAGATAGACCTTCTCTGGCGCCTCGCCTCATGCCCCGATATCTGGCAGACGGCACCGATCGTCATCAAGGGCGCCGGCCTCGTCCTCGCCGGCCTGACGACCCCCCGGGAGCGGAGCTTCGCCGACGTTGACATCCTCGTCCCCTCCTCCGCTCTCGCGGCGTGGGAAAAGGCCGCGCTGCGTACGGGAACGACTTTCAAGCCAGGGGCGGGCGGCTACGAGCAGGGATACATCAGCGATAGGAACGCCCTCGTAGAGATTCACGTTGCGCTCCCGGGTTCGGCGGGTGGCGAGTTCGGCCCCTCCTACGAAGAAGTCGCTGCCTCCGCACGAGTCGCCGCCGGCGAGTTCGGCTCGCTCGGATTCAGGGTTCCTGATTCGACGTCCTTCCGCGAGATCGCAGTCCATCACTTCCTTCACCACCACGGCGGCGACCCGCTGCACGCCTTACGCACGCTCCAGGACCTAGCTTGCCTGGAGGATGCCGGAATCGGACCCGGCCTCGACTGGAAACAAGAAGTACTTTCTTCGGAGGTTTCCTGGCTGACCCGGATCGCGCGCGATCTCGGCGCCGGAGAGGGAGCCGCCGACAGCACCGACGAGGCAATCCGCTTTCTCAGACAGCTCGCCGCTGTCGGTGAGTTCGGGTCAGAACCGTTCGTTTCCTTCGCGGGCGAGGTCGACCGCTGGCTGGCCGCAGCTCCCGCAGGCGGGGGTGGTCAAACCGGTCTGCTCCTCAGACGGCTCTTCCCGCCCCGAGAGCAGCTCGGCGCGACCCCCGGGGAGCCAGCCTGGCGAACCGCGCTTCGGTACGCGGCGCGCCCGTGGATGCTCGCGCGAAGCTACGGACTCTCCGCTCTTTCCGATTTCGGCAACCCCCGCCGAAAGAGGCATGTCCAGACATGGCGGAGCTTCCTGGTTGAGGAACACAGAAAAGAAAAAACGGGGCCGTGACCCCGTTCTTCCTGGTGGCTGTTCGAAGGTCTACCGGACCGAAACGATCTCGCTCTGGATGTACGCCCCATCTCCCGACCTCTTCCCGGGCTCCGAGCCGTCGTTCACCACCGCGTAGGTGATGAAGGGGTTCGGGCCGGAGACGACGGTCACGCGGACGAAGGCGTTCTTCGTTCCAGGCGCGATCGTCAGCAGGGCACGGTCGAGCTGTCTGAAACGCTCGTACGGGAGCAGCTCCACGTACGTCTCGCCGGTCTTCGTCCCGAGGTCGCCGTCGAAGACCTCGACGAGATAGGTCGAGGACGTCCCATCCACCTCACCCGTGTTGATGATGGCGATATTCGTGCGGTTCAGGTCGTCCTGATAGAGGCCCGCGAGCCACGAGGCCTGGTTCGTGAGACAGGTCTTCGTCGCGGCCGGATAGTGAACTCCGTACTGGCCCCAGTCGACGGCCTTCGCCACCGCCGCCTTGTCGGAAGCCGGGTTCTGGACCCTCGCCGAGATGGAGACGCCCGACACCGTACCGTTCGGTACCGTGACGAAGACGGCGCCGGCCAGCCTCGCGCCCTCGGCGGGAATGTTGAGGCCCGCCGTGCGGAGCGCCTGCACCCAGTCGGGGATGACGAGCTGGTGGCCCGCCGGGAGCGGGTACTCGATGGAGACCGAATCGGTCGGGAGGCCATCCGGGACCCACTTCAGCCGCGCGGTCTTGTTCGTCGTGCTGACGTTGTCGAGGATGATCTCGGTCGCGTAGGGGCCGGCCTCGACCGCCACGGGGAGGATGAGCGTCTCACGCGCCTTGATGAGCGCGTCGGCGATCGGTGCGATGAACGAGCCGTCCGAGTTCTTCTCGTCGTTGACGATGCCGTACGCATACCACGGCGCGCGCCCCTCGACGATCTCCACCTTGACGTACCCCTCGGCCGCCGTCGGCTCGAGAGTCGTCAGCTCGAACTGCGTCCAGCCGCCCGGCGTGAGGGTCCGTTCGACCGGGGTCCCGCCGGCGACGCCCGTCGCCGAGTACCAGGTCGCCCGAAGGCGGATGTTGCCGCCGGTCTCGACACCGGCGTGCTGGAACGCGATGTTCGAGCGGTCGGCCGTCGACTTGCGCAGGCCCAGGAGCCAGACCGGCTCGAGGTGGAGCTCGGCCTGCTTCACGCCGAGGTAAGCGAGGCCCGCGCGGCCCACGGGAGGAGTGATTCCAGGGGGCACCGCGGAGTTCGTTCGCACCGTGACGGCGGCGTCGAAGTCGAAGACGCCTCCGAAGGTCACGTACAGCGTTCCGCCCGCGTCACCCGTCTCGGCGATGGCGAGACCCTTCGTGCGCAGGTAGCCGATGACGTCGGGAATGACGATCTGACGGCCGGCAGGGACCGATTCCGTCACCGTGCCCTTGCCCGCGCCCAGCGAAGGCGTGTACTGGATCGTCACGGTCGAGTTCACGTCCGAACGGTTCGTGAGCGCCATCTCCGACGAGAACATCGACCCGCTCTGCCCGGCCACGCGGCCGACGAACGGAACGAAGATCTTCGATTCCGCCGGCAGCCCGTCGCAGTCGCCGTAGAGGTAGCAGACCGCCGCGCGGTCGTCGCTGCCGAGGTACGGCGACGCCCCCGTCGCGTAGCTCGAGAGCATCAGGGCGTACTTGTCGTCGTCGGGGTTCAGGTCGTTCGGGTTGCGCGACTTGTCGGCGGCCGTCAGGCCCAGCGTCGAGCCGAGGACATTCGCCATCACCGTCTGGAAGAGCTCCGACGGGACGACGTTGCCGCCGCAGCTGGCCCCGGCGCGGCGGACCCAGCCGATACCCGCGCGGATGGTCTTGTACGACGTGCCCTTGTAGGCGTGCGACGACTGGTCGGTCACCACGCCGCTCATGGCGAGGGCGCCGCCCGCCGTGAACGGGCACGGGAACCCGGTTCCGCCGAACATCGACAGGTCGTCGAAGTAGACCGGCACCGTTCCGGCGGCAGGGATCGCGGCCGGGTTGGCCGTCCCGCCGAGAGGAGCGGCGTAGGAATAGTTGATCGTGCTGCTCGGGTCGTTCACCCAGAGCGGGATGGCGTTCTGGAGCTCGATCGACCCGCCGCTCGCGACGCCCCACTGGCCGAAGGTCGCGGTGTCCTCGTCGCTCCAGCGCACCGTCGCCGTCGGGTCGACCCAGCGATAGCGGACGAAGTTCTCGCCGCACGACCCGGGAACGCCGCTCGGGCACCAGTGGTCGTCCCACAGGGCCGACACGCCTCCCTGGCGCACCTGCTTCAGGCTCCCCGCTTCGCGCGCCACCACGTAGGCCGGCGCGCCGGCGAGCGGCTCGGCGCGGTAGAGCGCGGCCCGTGCGTAGCTCGTGAAGGCGGCCAGCTCGCGCAGGGGCTCGCGGCGCTCGCTGAGCGAGCCGTCAGCCTCACGCTGCAGCACGGCCACCCGCTCGGAGCGGAACATCGCGCGGGTCGCGTAGGTGCGTCCCGCTTCGTCCTGCACCACGTCGAACACGCCGAGCCCCAGCTCGGTGGGGACGAGGGCGCCGTCGGCACGGGCGTTGAGGGCCAGGACGTAGAGGCCGCCCGGGCTGAACCGCGGCGCGCCCTCGAGGGCCAGAGTGAGACCGCCGGGCAGCTCGCCGCCCGGAACGGCGACTTCGAAGGACGACACGTCCAGGCCCGCGAGCGAATCGACCATCGTGAACGTCGTGCGCGTCTCGGGGAGGCCGCCCGGCATGGCGACCACCGTCGAGCCGGTGGCTCGCGCGACGACGACCGTGCTGGCACGGCGGAGAAGCTCGGCATCTTCGATCGGCGCGTAGACCGCGGCGAGCACGGGCGCGGCGAAGGCCAGCGCCACCAGAGACGCGATCAGGGAGAGGCCCCGAACAGAGGTCTTCATCTCTTCCTCCTCGCTCTCTCTACTTCTTCCCGCCGACAGGACGGACAGGAGATACAGGGGGTGGCGGGCCGCAGCCGATGACGCACTCGTCGACACCGACTGTCGAGGTGCCGCCGATCGTCAGCGTGCCGCAGCCCACGCAGGCCGGAGACGGGCCGGTGCGCGACGATGCAGAAGCGACGGGCGGAGCCGGAACCGCTGCCGCCACCATGCCGGGAGGAAGGGTCTGCAGGTCGCCCTCGGGCGAGATGCGGGCGACGATTCCCGCCGCCGTGAACCCCGCCGGAACCACCGGCTGCCCCGACGCCGTGAGGCCGAGGACGAGGTTCTTCGACATCCGCCTGTCGTCGTCGCTCATCCGCACCGGGCAGGTGGCGGAAGCCTGCACGCGCACCGGCGCCGTGCGACGGGAGCGCCCCTCGGAGTCCTTCATCTCGACCCGGTACGTGATCACCGTGTCGGGAGAGGCCGCCGACGGGAGGAACCCGACCCAGTTGTCACCCGTGCCCCGCCTCATCTCGACGAAGTAGTCGGACGCGACGCCCTCCGGCCGGAAGTAGACCCGGGCTGAGGAGACCGCCTCCGACGCAGCCGTCCCCGCCACAACCCGGGCGCTGGAATCGACGGGAATGCAGGCGAGCGGTTCATGCGAGATGGGGATCGTCTCGGCATGCGCCGGCACCAGTCCGAAGATCAGAGCTGCCAGGAAGAGTTTTGGAGTCTGACTCATGGGCAAGGTGGCCTCCTCAAAAAAAACGGGACACCAGACGAACGTTATCAGGAAATGGACGAAAAGGAAGCCCTCCGCAAGGGGCGAGAAGAGATTTTCTTTAGCGCTTCGGGGCGGTTTCCACGATTCTCCGGGCGTAATAGTCCACGAACGGGCTCCGGGCGAGCCTCGGGAGGGCCTTTTCGGCCAGCTCCCGGGCTTCCGCGGCCCGGCCGCTCTCGTAGAGGGCGACCGCACCGTAGAACATCCAGGGCTCTTCCCCTTCGCGGAACGGGCGGAGCGGCTCCAGCTGGGCGACCGCGGTCCCCCAGGCCTTCGTCAGCGCCGCCCCCTCGAGGAGAGCCTTCTTGAGCTCCCGGTCCGTCGGGTTGACCGCGACGGCCGCCACGAGGCGTCGGAGGTTTTCCACGTAGCGTCCCTGGGCGACCAGGGATTTCGACTCGGCCAGGGTGGCCGCCGTCGCCGGAGGTGAGGGCGGCCCGACGACCGGCACGGGCGGCGCCACCGCGACTGCAGGCGGCGGCTCGGGGTTCGGAACCGGAGTGGAAACGGCCTTGGGAACGGCCGTGGGCACCGCCGCCGGCACCGGCGGTGCCGTCAGCAGCTTCGCCGCATCGGCGCCGAGCTTCTTCCCTACGAGTGAAACGACGGCGGCTCGCGTCTCCGGCTCGAGGTCGGCCTGGGCCCATCCGCTGTACGCCTTCTCGATCTCCACCATGCGCCTCAGCGTCGCTTCGGCCTCCTCGCCCCGGCCCGCGGCCGCCTGGGCCAGCGCCAGTCGCGACAGGCCCTCCACCAGGAGTACCGGCTGGTCGAGGAAGCCAAAGGTCGCGATCTTCAGGTCGTCGATCGCCTCGTAGGGGCGCCCCGCCGCCGCCTCGGCCTTTCCGGCCTGCAGGCGAACGAGGTAGAAGTCGTCGGCGGGGGTCGCTGCCCCTAGAATGAAGGTTGGCGCCAGCGCCAGCAGAGCGACGAGTTGCAGAGATTTCACAGGCTTCGTGAACAGGCCGCGCATCTCAGGTCCCATCCGGCGAGCGCGGCCGGTCTTCTCCTCGTTCTCGGGCTCGCCGCAACGGCGCCGTTCCCGCTCGGCGGGGTCCAGCCCGGGGGCACCTTTCGCATCCAGCTGATGGCGCTGCTCGCCGCGGGGGCCGTGGCCCTGCGCCGAAGGAACCACCGCCCCCTGCCACGGCCCGCCCACTTGACGGCGGCCTGCCTCCTGGCCCTCGGTCTTCTCGGAGTCTTTCAGCTACTGCCCCTTTCACCCGGCCTCGTTCGCGCACTCTCGCCGGTCAGCGCCGAAGTTTACAGCGGCGCGGCCTCGATCCTCGGCGAGTCCGGCTCCGCCCCGGCGCCCGCCCCGCGCCTCTCCATCGCTCCTAGCGAAACGCGTTCCGTCGCCCTTCTTGCCGCATCCACCGCGGCCGCCTTCCTCGCGGCCGCCTCGCTCCTCGCCTCCCGCAACCGCCGCCGGCTCTTCGCGGGCGTTCTCCTCGTCAGCATGGCCGCCCAGGCCGCCTGGGCCGTCGCCACCCAGCAGGAGGCGGGGCGCGTCTCCGGTCCCTTCTTCAACCCCGACCATTTCGCCGGCTATCTCGGCATCGGCCTCTCGCTCGCGTTCGGGGGGCTCGTCGTCGCCCTCACGGTCCATCCCCGCCAGCGGGGGCCCATTCACGCCGCCTGGGTCGAGCGGCGCATCGCCGCCGGGGCCCTCGGCGTCCTTCTCTGGGGCTTCTTCGCCGCGGCCCTCGCCCTCACCCACTCCCGCGGCGGCATGCTTGCCGCGGCGGCCACCACGCTCTTTCTCGCCGGCCTGGCCATCGGCGCCCGGGCCCACCGCGATCAGGGCATCCGGTCGGCCCAGCGGGCCACGCTCGCCGCCGGTCTCGCGCTCGGCATCCTCTTCGTCGTCGCCGCCCTCGGGTCGCGCCCGCTCCTGCGCTTTCTCTCCACCGACCCGCGCGACCTCGGCGCCGACACCCGGGTCCTTCTCTGGACCCACGCCGTCGAAGCCTGGAAGAGATACCCGGTCTTCGGCTCGGGCCTCGGCACCTTCCGCGAGGCGTTCCGGGTCGTCCAGCCCCGCGAGCTCGTGGGCCTCGTCGAGAACGCCCACGGCGACTTCCTCCAGCTCCTCGTCACCGGCGGGGCCATCGGCGCGCTTCTCGGCGTCGTGGCCTGGGTCTCCCTCGCCCTCTTTCTCCTCCGCGGCACCCTCCTGCGCATCCGCCGCGAGGAGGGCGCCTTCGCCCTTGCGGGCCTCGGCGCGCTCGTCTCCGTCGCCCTTCACGGGCTCGTCGAGTTCAACCTCTCCATTCCCGCCACGTCGGCCACGCTCGCGCTCGTTGCCGGCGCCGCCGTCGCCGCCCTGCGCGACGCCGAGACGATGGCCGGCCGCGGCCCGGCCAACAACGGAAGAGAAACGACCGACATTCCCTGAAGGCCGTCCAGCGGGACGCCGAGAGACGCGCCTTCCGGCCCGACGACGAAGGTCCCCCGCCGGCCTCCGTTCACTTCCCACGCGAGGAGGGCGGGCGCCACGGCGGCGAAGGTGATCCGCAGCTCCGCGCCCCGGTCGGCCCCCGTTTCAGACTCCGCGTCCACGCAGAGCGGAAGGCTCCACGCTCTGGACCACGCTTCCGGCCCAACCCAGCCCTGGCGGACCTCCGCCAGGAGGCGCCCCGCCTCCGCCGCATCCGCTGCGTCGCCGGCGGCCTCGGCATACGCCCGTCGCGCCAGCAGCACCGCGCATTCCCCACGGGCGGGCGGCGCGATTCGCCCCAGGGCCTCGGCTGCCTTCTCCGCCCGCCCCGCGGCCAGCTCCACGCGTGCCAGCTCGGCGAAGAACGTCGTCCACTCGAGCGACCCCACCGTCTTCGACTCCCGCACGACCCTCTCCCAGCCGTAGCGGTTTCCCGAGAGGAGCGCCAGCCGGGCCTGCTCGGTCTCCGGTATTCCAATGAGCCCCTCGGCGGCGCGGGCGACCGTCCCACGGTCCAGCCCTTCGCTCCGCCCGTCAAGGAAGTACCGCAGCAGCTCGCCCCGGCCGTCGGCACGCCAGGGCCCTGGCCGGTCGTGTGGCCAGAGCTCCAGCACGCGCGCCGCCTGCCGCCGCCCCTCCGCGCCGTCCAGCTCCCGGGGCGGGTGCACCGCCACGAACGTGCGGCACCCGGCCCGCAGGCCGTCGTCGTCGCCCCTCCGCGCCCGCTCCTCGAGCTGCCCCAGATTCGCGGCCCGCGCCTTCGTCTCCGCCCCTTCCCACCGCGCCCTCAGCGCCGCGGCGGCCTCCACGTTTCCCGCGCGGGCCACCTCGTCCTGCGCCGCCGCCAGCGGTCCCGGCACCTCGGGCACGAGCGCAACCGCCTCGCCCACTCCCAGCTCCACCGACACAGGCACGAATGCCGTCCGCGCAAAGCCCGGGTCGAGAAACGCCCGCTTCAGCACCGCGCGCCCGTCCTCCCGTTCCGCCTTCGGCAGAAGCGGCCACGTCTCCACCACCACCGCGCCGAGAAAGGTCCATCCCCCGTCGAAACCGGGGGCGAGCCGCGTCGTGCGCCGCAGCGGCGTCAGCCACTCTGCGCGCTCGGCCTTCAGCGCCTCGGCGCCGCGCCGCCGCGCCGAAAGGTACGCGAGCTGCCCGGCTCTATAGGCATGGAAGGCGAGGCCGGGGTTCGCGGCAACGGTCGAGAGAGCGAGGGCGTGAGCCGCTTCGAGCATCTCCCCTCGGCGTGCCAGGGCGTCCATCCACGCCGCGCGCTCGGCCGCGTCGAGCTCGTTCCAGCGCACCGAGCTGGTCTCGTCTTCCACGGCGGCTCCGGCCATCACCTCGGCCGCCAGGTCGGCCGAGGGAGCGAGAGAGACCTGCTCGACGTGCCTGGGCTTGCGCACGTCGAAGCCCCACTCCCGTGCGAAGGCCAGGACGTTCCGGCGTCCGGCCTGGTCCTGCGTGTAGTGGAACGTCGACGCCCCGGCGAGGCACAACCACAGTGCCGCGAGGCCGGCTCCTGCCACCGTCCGGCCCGTCATCCCGACGACGACAGCTCCTTGACGGAGTCTCCCTGACGAGATCCGCCTGTGAATCCGGCAGGCACCCCGTCAATCATCACGCGGGCGGCTCCGCCACTCAGCGCCACGGGCTGGCCGCCTCGGAAAAGCTCGTAGGCGGCGATGTCGATATCGTCATTCCATACGACGGCGTGGCCTTGACGCTCGACGACGAGCGACCGAAAGAAGGCTGGCTCTCTGAGAAGCGTGAACGGATCTCGCGAGAGAAGCGGACCAACGTCGTAGTCTCTGGTGTCCCCGCCCTCGAACTCGACGCGGAGAACGAAACCGATCAGGGCGCGTGCGGAAACGATTCGCGGCACGTTCATGAGCGTGTCACTTCAGAGGAGGGAGCTTCCGGAACTCCTGCGTCTGCCATGATCCCGTAGAAGCGAGCCACTTCGGGCACGGCTGAAACCTCCATTCCAATATACCCCCGCCTCTCCCGCGGCAGCTCCTCCGGCAACGGGGCATCGAAATCCGGAGCCACAAGGGCGACACCGGCATCGATACCGAGGGGCCGGTCGGTTGAACCGGCCCCGATTCCAAGCGACAGCATCACCGCCACCTCCGCTCGCTTCATCTCCTCTCGAGTCACCCGGCCCAGGGGGCCTTCCCCGACGAGCCGGACCTTCGAGATCGTGAGGATCTGTTCGCACTTCACCCGGCTGGTCTCCCGAAGGCCTGTCCCGGGCCCGGACATGACGAGCACGTGGAAGGGAATCTCCTTCCCCTTCGTCGTCATCGCGAGAACGATCGTGTTCTGGTATCGCTCGCTCGCGTTCTCCGCGTCGTTCTGAATGACCAGCGCCAGCCGCTTCCCGCCCTGCTCGGAGCCTCGAGCGGGGTCGAAATCCACGTACCAGATCTCACCTCGCCGGGGAGCGGGCCGGTCAGCCATCGAGAAGCGCCTCGGCCTGGACCCCGAGGAAGGTCTCGACCTCGGCCTCGGTCTCGTCCTGACCCAGCACCTCGCAAGCATCCGCGAGGCGACGTTCGATCGACAGCCTGGCCCTTTCCCCGAGCGCCTGAATCACGAGCCTGTTCACAGACCTTCCTGGTGAGCTCAGACCGCCTCGCCACCTTGGAGATAGTGAGATGCCCTGGCCGGTGTCAGTAGTGATACCGAGCCTGGAGGAAATCGATGCGATCGTGCGCGACGAGGTAGACCACGCGATGCTCCTGGGTCAGGCGTCGAGACCAGACGTTCGAGCCGAGATGCTTGAGTGGTTCCGGCTTGCCGACGCCGAAAAACGGGTCCGCCATGACCGATTCGATGAGCGCGGCGATCTTGAGAGCGACGCGTCTGTCGTGTTCGATCCAGTGCCTGAGGTCTTCTCGGAACTCGTCCTGAAGAACGCAGTCCCTACTTCGCGCGACGACGACGGGAGACCTCCTTGACCAGGCCGAATTCGCGCCTCACCGAGTCGGGGCTCTGCGGCGTGCCGGTTCGGGACCTGGCACGATTCAGTGCCGCGAGAAGGCGCTCGGCGTTTCGCGGAGACCGAAGGAGATGGGCCGTTTCCTGGAGGCTTCTCAGCTCGGCCGCCGAGATCAGAGCCACGTCTTGAGCCCCTCGGCGGTGAATGATGACGGGTTCCGTGGACGAGACTGCCTCATCGCAGATGGCCGCGAAATTCGCGCGCGCGTGACTGTAGGTCGTCTCAGTAGGCATGGGTGCTCCGGTACAGGCGCACTGTACCACCTGGACCCAAAGCTTCGAGGCAGCGATTCGTGAAGTTCGCTGGCTGTTGGCGTCGGATCTTCGAGGTATCTGCGATTGTCCTGTAAAATCGGCATCTCAGATGACGGATTTACAGGCGAAACGACATCTCGCATCCCGGCTCCCGTCCACCGACGCGCACCGGCTCGTCCTTCTCACCGGCGCGAGGCAGGTCGGCAAGACCACGCTCGCCCGTGCGAGGTGGCCGGAGCTGAAGTACCTCAATCTCGATTCGGCCGAGGACCGGCACGCCCTGCGCGCGCTTCCTGCCCGCCTCTGGTCCCGCTCCGTCGGCCCCGCCATCCTCGACGAAGCCCAGAAAGAGCCTTCCGTCTTCGAGAAGCTCAAGCTCGCCTTCGACGACAGGAGCCTCGGCTTCAGCGTTCTCCTGGGCTCCGCTCAGGTCCTGCTTCTCCAGAACGTCCGCGAGACTCTTGCCGGCCGCGTCTTCGTGTTCGAGCTCTGGCCCCTCACCCTCGCCGAGCTCGCAGCCCGGGGAAACGAACCGGCCGAGCCGCTCTTCGTCCGCCTCGTCCGCGATGCGGCCTCGGTCGCACCCATCCTCGCCGACGAGCCTCCGTTCCTCCACGGCGACGACGAGGCTTCCCGCCGCGAAGCCGCGAGCCACCTCGAAACCTGGGGGGGCATGCCGGAGCTGACCCATCTTCCCGCCCCCGAGCGGCTCGACTGGCTGCGCTCCTACCACGACACCTACCTCCAGCGAGACCTCGCGGACCTCGTCCGCCTGCGCGACCTCGAGCCGTTCCACCGGTTCCAGCGGCTCGCCGCCTTCCGTACCGGCGGGCTCCTCTCCTACGCGGACCTCGCGCGCGACGCCGGCACGAGCCCGAACACCGCCCGCAACTACCTCGAGTACCTCCGCCTCTCCTATCAGGCCTTCCTGCTTCCGCCCTGGTCCGGCAACAGCGCTACGGGCCTCGTCAAGTCGCCCAAGATCTTCTGGGCCGACCTCGGCATCGCACGCACCCTCACTGGAATCAACGGCCCCGCACCGGGCCCGCTCTTCGAGAGCCTCGTCGTGGCCGAGGCGCAGAAGCTCTCGCGGACGCTCTCCCTCGAAGCCAAGCTCTCCTTCTACCGGAGCCGGAGCGGGCTCGAGGTTGACCTCCTTGTCGACACCCCGAAGGGCCTACTCGCCTTCGAGATCAAGGCCCGGGAATCGTCGTCCGCCGTCGACTTCCGCCCCCTCCACCTCCTCGCGGACCGGCTGGGAAAGAGGCTCCTCGCTTCCTTCGTCGTCACCTCGGGTGGTTCGCTCGCGAGAGGCCCGGCCGACGGTCCCTTCTGGACCATTCCCTTCCACCGCCTGTTCGGGTAGATCACACCAGCTCCGACGGCGTGCACACCCTTACCTCGAGGCCGTCGTAGTCCCTCGAGTGGGCCGGGATGCCGGAGGGAGTGACGAGGAAGTTCCTTCCCTTCGGATAGAGCCTGCGAAAAGCCCGCAGTTCGCCGGCCTCGAAGCCTGCCGGGTTCCACTTGCACTCGACGGCATCCACCTCGTCTCGGCGGCGGGCCAGGACAAAGTCGACCTCGCGGCCGTTGCGATCGCGCCAGTAGCGGACGGGGAGGTCGGGAGAGTGGGCTTGCAGGTGCTCGAGAACGAGGTGCTCCCAGAGTATGCCGAGATCCTCGGGGCGAAGAGGGTCCCACCCGCGGGCGAAGCTCACGAACCCCGTGTCGAAGCCGTACGCCTTCGGCATCCGGACGATCTCGCCCTGACCCCCGCCGTGGAAAGGGCGAACGAGCGTGACGGCGTTCGTGATCTCCATCGCGTCGAGGTGGCTCTGCACCGTCTGGCGCGCGAGGCCGAGTGCGGCCGCGGCCCGGGAGACCTCCAGCTGGCCTCCGCTCCGGCGCAGGACGTACTCGAGAAGGGCGTTGAAGCGGTTGACGTCGCGGAAGCCGAAGAGGCGCTGGACGTCGCGAGCGAAAAACGAGTCGAGCCACTCGCGGTAGAACGACGGGCTCTTCGATTCCGCGAGCAGGGCCTGCGGGAGGCCGCCGTGGAAGAGGCGCCTCTGCAGCGTCGCGCCGAAGGCGTCGACCTCGTCCCAGAGCACGGGTACGAGGTGGACGTTTCTCTTGCGGCCGGTGAGCGTGTCGCGGAATTTCTGGCTGGCGGCGAGCGTCGACGAGCCCGTCGCGAGGATCCGGAGCTCCGGAAAGAGGTCCGCGCCGATCTTCAGGACGCGAGACGGGTCCTTCAGCTGGTGGATCTCGTCGAAGACGACGACGGGCTTGCCGGCAGAGCGAAAGAAGACGGCCGGATCCCGAACCATTTCCTCGGCGATCGGGAGGTCGCAGTTGACGTAGAGAGCGCGGTCGGCCCCGAGGCTCTGCGCGAGGGTCGTCTTGCCGCTACGGCGGACGCCGCTAAGCCACGCTATGGGGGCTTCCCGCCAGGCGGTTTCGATCCGCTCGAGCCAGTAGGGGCGGGCTATCATAGCGTTGTACTTTACAATATTCTACGCGATACGTATAGTACGATGACTTAAGGTCGGCAGCAGCCTTTCCTCGAACCGTGTCAGGAGCCCGATCTGGACAGAAAGCTGGTTTTCCGTAAAACTGGCCGCATGAAGACCACGATCGACCTTCCCGACGATCTGCTCATCGAGGTCAAGATCGAGGCGGCCCGTCAACACAAGAAGCTCAAGGAGCTGGTGCCCGACCTCGTCCGTGCAGGCCTGAGAGTACGGCGTACGCCGGCGGCCGCCGGGAGCCACGCCATGGCGCGTTGGCTGGAGGAATGGGTAGAGATGGGCGAGGCCGCAACGAAGGACCTCCCCGTCGGGCCGACGGCCACCGAGATCCTCGCTTCGGATCGCGGACGCCTCGAGAGGCGCTGAGCCGTGCTGGCCCTCGACGCGAACGTCTGGGTCGCCGCCTTCGACGTGTCCGACAGGTTCCACGACTCCAGCGTGGCGGTCTTCGCCGAGGCCGCGAGGCGCGCCTTGCGGCTGACCGGGCCCTCGTTCGTCGTCCTGGAGTCGGTGTGCGCTCTCGCTCGACGATTGGGTGACCCCCGTGTCGCGCGGGAAGCAGGCGCGAAGATCGCCGCACATCCGGCGCTGCACCTGGAGCCGATGACCGAGGCCCTTCTCCAGGAGGCCGAACGGCTCGGTGTCGACCTTCGCCTGCGCGGCGCGGATGCCCTCTACGCCGCGACCGCCGTGCGCCTGGGGTGCCCTCTACTCTCGTGGGATCAGGAGCTGATTGCCCGGGGCGGAGCCCGTCTTCCGTCGGGCTGGCTCTCCACCAGCCGGACTCGAGAGGCCCTCAGGCCCGGATGACGTCCACGTCGTAGCGGTCGAAGGCGGCGTCGGCAGTGAGAATCGGGAGTCGTTCGACGAGGGCCTGGGCGACTAGGAGTCGATCGAACGGGTCCCGGTGGTGCGGAGGAAGGGTCGATACCCTGAGGGCATGGGCGTGCGTGATGGGAAGCGCCGTGATGCCCTGCCGCGCCATGCGCGTCGGAACATACGTTTCCACCGGCTCCGGCAGCTCGATCTTTCCGATCGCCGCCTTGAGCGCGAGCTCCCACGCGCTCGCCGCGGAGAGGTAGACGACGTTTCGACTGGAAGACAGAAGGCTCTTGCATTCCGGCGAGAGCCGGCCCGGGTCGGCGAGGCTCCAGACCCAGACGTGGGTGTCGATCAGGACGTTCATCGCTCGAAGTCGGCGAGCAGGTCCTCCGGCAGCGGGGCATCGAAGTCCGGAGCGACACGGACGGTACCGGTATCGATACCGAGCGGCCGGTCAGTAGAGCCGGCTTGAACGGCAACGAGGCGCGCTATCGGCTTGCCGGCGCGGGCGATGATGACCTCTTCGCCGGCTTCGACCCGATGGAGAAGCTGCGACAGCTGCGTCTTGGCCTGGTGAACATTTACTTCGGCCACGGAGAAAGACTAAGTCACATGCAGGACTAAGTCAACACAGGGGGATCCGTCGCCCCGCCCCTCACCCCGCCCACGGCAGCTCCTCCCCCGCCAGCAACGCCTTCGGGTTCGCGACGAAGAGCCCCTCTTCCACCTCCGCGCCCCACACCTTCCTCACCCGCTCCCGCGCCGCCGCCATCCGGGGCGGCCGCGCCAGCATCGAGTGCGCATCGGAGGCCACGAGGTGGACGAGCCCCAGCTTCATCAGCGTCTCCGCGGCGGCCAGAGCCCCGCGCCCCGCCTCGCCGAGGAAGCTCGCCGCCGTCACCTGCGGCACCGCCCCACGCTCCACAAGCGCCGCGAGGCGCTCGGGCTCGTGCGCGAAGACGAGGTTCCGCTCGGGGTGCGCGACGACGGGCACGACGCCCATCACCCGCAGCTCGTGGAACACGGCCGCCGCCCGCGGCAACACCCACCCGGGCGGGAACTCCACCAGGAGCGCCCGGCTTCCGGCCAGCGTCGTCAGCGGCCCCGCGGCACCCTTCTCGAACAGCTCGACGAGGTCGTCCCCGAACCAGACCTCGGAACCCTCGAGCACCCGCGGCGTCCCGCCCAGTTTCGCGTTCAGCTCGGCCAGCAGCGCCGCGCGCGCCGCCGGGTCCTCGTTCATCCACGGGTCCCGCAGCACGTGCGGCGTGGCGACGACAGTCTCCGTCCCCTCCGCCGCCGCGGCCCGGCAGAGGGCCAGCGCGTCGTCCCACCCCGCGGGGCCGTCGTCGACCCCCGGCAGCGCGTGGAAGTGGAGGTCGATCAGAGCCGTCTTGCGGCCGCGCTCATGAGCGCGTGGTAGCCGGCCAGCCTGGCAAAGACCTCCTCGGCCATGACGGCGTTGTAGAGATGGCTCGTCCGGTTCCGATCCTCCAGCATCTGGAAGACCTGCTCGTCATCCTCGAGCAGACTCAGCTGGAAGGCGGCGCGAAGCGCCTCCCGGGGCGAGACGACGCGGAGGCCTTCTTCCTCGGCCCGGGCCTTCAGAGCCTTCCAGAACAGCTCGAAACTGAACTCGAATCTCTGAATCGCCGCATCGCGCACGATGTCGGTTTTCGGCTCGTGCAGCGCTTCGGCGAGCCTCTCGAGCGCGGCCCGGAGGTCAGTGGCGAGGCGGTCAAGCGGCGCGGTCATAGAGGGGCAGGATCGACCGAAGAGCGTGATTCCTGAAACCGTCATCGACGCACGCGAAGTCGACGACGTCGACGCGTGCCAGAAGCGGCGCCGCGTCGAAAGTCTCCCTCAGCTCAGTCAGGTCCCTTGCGGAAAGCGGCCGACCGGCATCCACGCCAATATCGAAGTCCGACCGCGGGTCCGCGGTGCCCTTCGCTCTGGAGCCGA
>CAVOJA010000121.1:0-13216 GCA_963696015.1 uncultured Holophagales bacterium | reverse complement strand
TGCCTCGTTTCAGCGTATTGCTGTCGACGCGAGAAGAATCGCGACGAGGATCGGAAAGGGCCGCCCGCCCGACGCCTCCGCCGCGACGCCGACGATCGCGAGCAGGAGAACGAGGGAGGGGAGGATCGACATTGCGCGCACGGAGGCGATCCCGCCCCCGGCGGCGCGATCGACCACAGAGAGGCCTCGAAGGGAGAGGTTCGAGATCCAGGAATTCACGAACCCGGCGTCGGGCGGCTGGAGCGGCGAGGTCCCGACGAGCGGCGCCCCGCTCGCGGCCGCGCTTCGGGCGGCGCGGAGCGCGAGCGCCTCGTCGATCCAGGGGCCGGGCGGGGCCTCGCTCCAGCGGAACAGACGAAGCGCGAACCCGAGGGCCAGGAGCGCCAGCAGCGACGCCCCGAGCGCCGCCCGCCGCGCCGGTTCCGTCATTGCGGTCCCTCGGGCTCGAAGGTCGTGACGACCGGGATGCTCGTCCCCTGCGTGAAGCGCTCGTCGAACGCCTCCGCGAGGACGCGGCCATCCATGTCGCGTGCGATCGGCTCGCCCGCCAGGGCGAGGAGCGTCGGCGCCAGGTCGACGACGTCCGCCGACGTGAGTCGAACGTTCGAACGGATGCCGGAGCCCCAGAGGACGAGGAAGCCGTCGTCGGCCGCGTCGGGTGAGGCGGCCGGCGCGCGCCCGCGGAGGAGGTCGACGAGCGCGGCGAGAGGGGGCGCGGGACCGAAGCCGGAGGGCGAGAAGACGCAGATGGTCCTGTCTCGTCCCTCCCTCTCGAGGAGATCTCCGATCGTGTCGTCGAGAAAGCGGTAATAGGCGAGAAGGGCTTTCTCCGCGGTCTCGGCGTCGCGTCGCGGGGGCCCGAGGTAGCGGCGCGGCTCGGCGGCCGCCCCCCAGACGCGTGCCGGCCCGGCGAGACCCGAGAGGACGAGCGCCGAGACGCTCCCCGGGCCGGTCGGCACCGCGGCGAGCGTCGCGCCGACGATGCCGAGGTCGCGCGCGGCGCCTTCGGCCGCGGCGGCCCTGCGTCGCTCCTCTTCGGGCAGCGACGCCGGCCCGAGAGCCCTGAAGAGCTGCCGGTCGAGGTTCTCCGGGCCGAGCAGGAGAAGCCGGGCCCGGGCCGCCACCTCCGCGGGAAGGGCGGAACCACCGGTCACCCCGCCGGAAAAGAACGACTCGGTCGCCCAGAAGACGAGACCCTCCCTCGGCGGCTGCGCCGCCGGCCACCCGAGGACGGCGGCTTCGTGGCGTCGCTGCGCGAGGACTTCCCAGAACGCCAGGCTCCGGCTCCCGGGTGCGCTCCCGGCCAGCGGCCGGGAGAAGGGAAGTTGCATCGGCCCCGCGAAACCGGGAAACCGTGGCAGAAGGCGGAGGACCCCGAGCGGCGTGCGGAAGCTGCCTCCGGAGACGACACCGTGCTTGCGGGGGAGCTTCCCGCTCGCCGCCGTCGTCCAGAGGGCGGACCGGTCATTCGGGGCGAGCGTGCCGAGCGGGCCGCCGGCGCCCTCCTCGAGCAGGCGGGCGAAAACGGGGAGAGTCCCTTCGGAGGCCGCGCGCGAGAGGAGCTCCCAGGAGACCCCCTCGAGTCCGATGACGAGAAGGCTCCGCGTCGCGGTCCTCGGGATCGCCTGTGGCGGCGCGAGGGACGACCGCTCGGGACCATGGCGGCCGAGGAGCGGGACGGCGGACAGAAGGGCGAGAGGTCCCAGGAGGAACAGGTGCGCGGCGCGCCCGCGTGGTCGGACGCGGACGGCGCCGAGAAGGGCGAGCGCCGAGGCGGCCCCGAACATCGAGACGCCGACGAGAAGCCGGCGCGTGTCGTTGCCGAGGAAGGCGAAGAAGACCTGCCGCTCGCCCTCGGCGAATGCACCGAGGAGGAGGAGGACCAGGGCCGATGCTCCCCAGAACCCGGACGACGGCACCCCCGGCTCCTTCACGAAGAAACCGAACGGAGCGAGGAGAAGGGCGCCGGCGAGGGCGCTGCCCGCGAGAAGGCGCAGCACCGGAAAGACGGCGAGAAGGTGCGGGTTCAGAGCGAGAAGGACGTTCCCGAAGGCGACGCCCGCGATCGCCCCGAGGAGCGCGGGGTGGCTGCGGCGGAGGGCCTCGCTCATAATCCGCGTCCGCGAGTCTCGCCGTCTTCTGCATGGTGGTCAACGCAGCCCTCCGCATCCTCCGCACCGTCCGCTACGACGCGGCCCATTTCTCCGTCTTCCTGCAGGCCGGCACGATCGCCGCGACTGCGAAGCCGGGGCAGTTCGTCATGGTTCAGGCCGGCGACGGCCTGCGGCCCTACCTCCGTCGTGCCTTTTCCGTCGCCGACGTGACGTCGGTGGCGGGCGTCCCCGGCTTCGAGCTCGTCGTACGGGCCGTCGGGGTGGGAACGGAGGCGCTCGGGCGTTTTGCGGAAGGGACGCCGATCCCGGTCCTCGGACCGCTCGGGGTGCCCTTCCCGATCGACGACCTGAAGCAGTCCGACCGCGTCGCGCTGGTGGCGGGAGGGATCGGCCTCGCGCCTCTCGTCCTCCTCGCCCGGCGGCTCGCCGAGCGGGGGATCCCCGCCGACCTCTTCTACGGCGGCCGGAACGAGAGCGAGGTGCTCAAGCGTCCCGACTTCGAGCGCTTCCTCGGCGCGCACCGCTGTCGATACGCCACCGACGACGGCTCGCTCGGGAAGAAGGGCCGCGTCACGGACATCCTCGGCTCCGCGCTCGAGGCGGGGACGACCTACCGTCGCGTCTTCGCCTGCGGCCCCACGCCGATGTTCCGGACGCTGGCGGGGATCCTCGACGCCACCGGCATCGAGGGCTCCTTTGCCCTCGAGTCGGAGATGGCCTGCGGGTTCGGCGTCTGTCTCGGCTGCGTCCTGCCCGGGCGCGACGGCCGCTTCCACACGATCTGCACCGAGGGGCCGTGCCTCCCCCCGACCGCCATCGACTGGAGCCGGGTGTGAGCGGAGCAACCCGATGACCGTCGATCTCTCCGTCCATCTCGGCCGCCTCCAGCTGAAGAACCCGATCGCGACCGCGTCCGGTACCTTCGGGTACGGGCTGGAGTTCGCCGGGTTCGTCGATGTCGGCAGCCTCGGAGCGATCTCGGTCAAGGGCCTCTCGTTCCGCCCCTGCCTCGGAAACCCGCCTCCGCGAATCTGCGAGACCGACGCCGGAATGCTCAACGCGATCGGCCTCCAGAACGTCGGCATCGAGGAGTTCCTTTCGGAGAAGCTCCCGAAGCTGCACGCTCTGGGCGCCACCGTCCTGGCGAACGTCTGGGGCGACACGGAGGACGAGTACCGCGCCGTCGTCGAGCGGATCGGCGACGACCCGCGCATCGCCGCCGTCGAGCTGAACGTCTCCTGTCCGAACGTCGTGAAGGGGGGAATGGTCTTCGGAAACGACCCGGCCGCCCTCCAGGCGCTCGTGGCCGCCGTGCGCCCTGCGACCCGTCTCCCGCTCGTGGTGAAGCTCTCCCCGAACGTGACGGACATCGTGACGGCCGCCAGGGCTGCCGTCGACGGAGGCGCCGACGTCCTCTCGCTCATCAACACGCTCGTCGGCCTCTCGATCGACGTCGAGACGCGCGAGCCGAAGATCGGATTCACGACCGGCGGGCTCTCGGGCCCCGCCATCCGCCCCGTCGCCCTCCGGATGGTCTGGGAGGTCCGCAAGGCGCTTCCGAGCATCCCGATTTTCGGGATCGGCGGCATCGAGACGGTCGAGCACGTCCTGGAGTTCCTGATTGCCGGGGCGAACGCCGTTCAGGTCGGCACCGCCAACTTCCGCGACCCGGGCGTCTGCGGCCGGCTCGTCCGCGACCTCGCGCTCTGGTGCGAGCGGCACGGCGTGGCGCGCGTGGCGGAGCTGAGCGGGACCCTGAAGACCCGGCCACGCCCGGAGAAAGCGTATGTCTGACGGCCGGAAGCGGATCGCCGTCGCGCTCGACGCTTCCGAGCGGGACCGTATTCTCCATCTGGCCCGCCTCGTCGCCCCGGAAGCGGGCGTTCTCAAGATCGGCCTCGAGGCGTTCTGCGCCCACGGCCCCTCCCTCGTCACCGAGGTCGCCGCTCTCGCGCCCGTCTTTCTCGACCTGAAGCTCCACGACATCCCGAACACGGTCGGCGGCGCCGCGGCCGCGGCCGCGCGGACGGGGGCCTCGATCCTGAACGTCCACGCCGCCGGCGGGCGGGAGATGATGCGCGTCGCGGGCGAGAGGGCTCGCGAAGCCGCTTCGGCGGCCGGCTTCCCCTCCCCGCGGGTGATCGCCGTGACGATCCTGACGTCGCTCGATGCCGCGGCCCTGGAAGAGGTCGGCATCGAAGGGACTCCCCGGACCGCAGCCCTCCGCCTCGCGGCCCTGGCGAAGGAATCGGGCCTCGACGGCGTCGTCTGCTCCCCCGAGGAGATCGTCGCGATCCGCGCGGCCTGCGGACCCGGGTTCCTTCTCGTCGTTCCCGGGATCCGGCCGGCGGGGAGCGCGGCCGCCGACCAGAAGCGGATCGCGACGCCCGGTTCCGCCGCGAAGGCGGGGGCCGACCTCCTCGTGATCGGGCGCCCGATCACGGGCGCGGCCGACCCCGCGGCTGCCACGCGGGAGATCGCCCGCGAGATCGAAGCCGGCTGAGCGGATTCGGGGGGACCCGGTCCGCCGTGTGGACGAACCCGGCGCCTGACCGTGTCGCCGCGTCGTGGTCCTTCCGCGGCGCCTCCAGCGCCTCCCCCTCCGCGCGATGGCTGGGGGCGATCCGAGGCTACTCGACCGGGATCTTCGTGTAGCGCGCCGAACCGCGCTGCTTCTCCGCGGCACGCTCGGCGAAGGCGATCTCCTCGTCGAGGAAATCGCGCAGCGCCCGGAGCAGCTCGACGCCGGACGTGACCGCGCGCTGGGTGGACTCCGCGTGCCCCCTCTTCGCGAGCTCGAACGCGAAGCGGGTCACGAGATCGCCGACCGGCTTCAGGAAGCAGCCGTCCTTTCCGCACGGGATGCCCGCGAAGCCCGCCGCAACGCCCTCGTCCCGACGGCGTTCGTCCCGGTCGGACGCTCGTCCGCCGAAGGCGCCGTCCGGCGCCTCCGGGGTCGGGTCGAACCCGGGTCCGAAGTCGTCCTCGAGGCCGTCCCCGGCCTCGCCGCTCGCCTTTCTCCGGCGCTCAGCCACGTTCGGTCTCCTCGTGGGCCCGCTCGAAGCGGACCGTCAGCCGTCCCGCTTCCACTTTCGCCTTCGTCGGCACGTGTCCGGACAACGTCCGCGGAATGGGGATGTGGTGCCGGAAGTTCCCGAGTGTGACGATGAGGTCGCCCGAGGCGACCGCCAGCTCGACGTCCTCGCGCTCGGCGAAGGGGAGCTCGAGCGTCAGGAGGTAGTGCCCGGCCTTCTTCTGGTAGCTGTACGGAGCGGTCGTCCGGAACGAGGCCGCCGGGTCGACGCCCGAAAAGAGGCCGTCGCCGAGGCTCGCGAGGTCGGCGATGCCGACGACCTGGTCGTCCTTCAGGGGAACGGTCCAGATCGGCACCGGGTCGAAGTAGCGTTTCGCTTCGGCCAGGAAATGCGTCTGCGTCTTCCGCCAATTGTCGAAAAAGTGGTCCTCGAGCGCGCCCGGAAGGAGGCGGTTCACGATGACGGCGTCGACGGTGAAGCCGTAGAGGCCGAAGTACATGAACGCGCGCTGGGTTTCGCGCAGGACGATCTTCTCGGCGTTCGTCACGAGCCTCACCGTCGTCGTCTCCGGGTCCTTCAGCAGGGCGTCGACGCCGTCGAGCTTCTCGGCCAACGCCTGGACGTTGTCGAAGTACCGATCCGGAGGCAGCGGGACGCCCGTCACCTTCTCGGCGACGGGGCGGGCGACCTTCAGGAACGACCTCTCTATTCGGAAGAGCTTCTTCATGTACCAGTCGAGGGTCGGCGGCAGGGAGACGAAGCGGAGCGACTCGCCCGTCGGCGCACAGTCGAGGATCAGGACGTCGTAGGCCTTCTCTTTCGCGTAGCGGTTGACGTAGAGGAGCGCCGAGACCTCCTCCATCCCGGGGAAGATGGCCAGCTCCTCCGCGAGGACTTCCTCGACGCCCGTGACGGCGAGGAGGGTCGAGATGTAGCCGGAGATGTCCTTCCAGTGACGCCCGATCTCCTCGGTGACGTCGACTTCCTGGATCCAGAGGTTCGGAGCGACGGCGACCGGCACGCCGCACCGCCTGTCGGTGAGCCGGCCGTCCAGGTCGAAAACGTCGGCGAGGGAGTGGGCCGCGTCGACCGACATGACGAGCGTCTTCAGCCCGCGGGCGGCCAGAGTGAGCCCCGTCGCCGCGGCGACGGTCGTCTTTCCGACCCCGCCCTTGCCCGTGTAGAGGAGGATTCTCATCGGTGGAAGTTGTCCGCCGTGTCGCGGATGACGATCGCGTTGAGCTTGCCCGTGTAGAGGAGGATTCTCATCGGTGGAAGGGTGCCATCTTAGCGTGCGAGCGCATGGGCCCCGAGGGAAGGACGCGGAGCGCGGCCTCCCCGGCTCAGGGGCGCGGAGCGCCGGGACAGCTCAGTAGCCGCGGAGGCGGCCCCGGTCTTCCCGCTCCCGACGGGAGAGCTTCCCGGCGCTGGCGTCGCGCTTCGGGGCCAGGAAGCGCTCCAGCCGGCGCGCCTCGACCTGCTCGGGAGTCAGCTCGGGCGTCGTTTCCTCGTAGAGCGTACGGGCCTGCGCCTTCGGAACGTGGTGCTCGCTGACCGCCTTGACGACGACGGTCCGCCGCCGCCCGGGTACGGAGACCTGGAGCGTGTCGCCCGGTTTCACGGTCCGGTGTGGCTTGGCGGCCGACCCGTTCAGGTCGACCTTGCCCCCCTCGCACGCCTCTTTTGCCTGGGAGCGCGTCGGATAGATGCAGGCGACGTCGAGAAACACGTCGAGGCGGACGCCCCCGGCGTCTGCCTCGTCCTCGCGCGTCTTCTCGCGCTTCACGCGTGCCGTTCCCCGCCGGGATGCCCCCGGTGGGATCGAGCCTCTCGCCCAGGGGAACGGAGTCCTCCCCGCCCCAGCGCCATCTCAGAACACCGGTTTCTGGACGGACTTGTCGAAGGAGTAGACGTACTGGTAGCCGAGGACCGAGACCTTCTGGGTGTACTTCGCATCGATGATGACGTCCGTCCCCTGCCGTCGGATCTTGATGTCCTGGAGCGCGAGAGGCGTCCCGGCTTCCTGCGCGACGACGAAGACCTCGTACTGGATCTTGTCGAGCGGCTTGACCCCTGCGAAGTTCGCCTGCTCGGTCATCGCGTCCAGGACACTGTTTCCGGCGACGTGCAGCGGCACGATCTTGAAGAGCGCGATTCCCACGAGAATGACGACGGCGATCCCGACGATCGTCCCGAACGCCCCTTCGCCGCGAATCCGGTTCCGGACCGACATGTTCAGCCTCCTGCTTTCCATTACCCCGGCAGGTCTAACGGACGACATGGAGCGTCCGCTCCCAGCGGGTCCTCGCGAAAAAGTGTATCGCGCCGTCGAGGACCCGGCGCACGGCAGCGCCCCGGCCCGTAAACGGCTCCGGCGGGGGCCGGATCGACCAGTAGACGAAGAGCGCCCGCCCCTTGACGAGATGCCCCGCAACGGGCCCCCAGGTCCGGGAGTCCCGCGACTCGTCCCGGTTGTCGCCGAGGGCGAAGAAGGTCCCGGCGGGCAGAACCAGAGGGGGCATCTCGTCACGCCCGCGCAGGGAGGCGGGGACGACGCCTCCGGTCAGGAGGGCCGGGTCGCGATGGACCACGTAGGGCTCGTCCCTCTCGAGCCCGCCCGCAAAGAGGCGCTTGGCCCGAATCTCGACCGTCTCCCCGCCGAGGGCGACCACCCGCTTGATGAAATCGCGGCCCGGGTCTTCGGGGCCCCGAAAGACGACGACGTCGCCACGGAGGAGCTTCCGGCGCGGCAGGAGCGGCCCCCACGGCAGCGTGCGCGGGGCCCACGCGAGCTTGTCGACGACGACGTGGTCGCCGACGAGGAGGTTCTGCTCCATGGAGCCGCTCGGGATCTGGTAGGCCTCGAAGAGGAATGCCTTGACGAAGAGGGCGAAGACGATCGCGACGAGGACCGCTTCGAGGTACTCCCTGAGCAGCGAGGAGCTTCTCGAGCGCCGGGGGCCCGGATTGGCCTCAGCGCCGTCGTCGCCGCCTGCGGGAGCCACGGCCCGGTCCCTCAGTCGACCTTCAGGACCGCCAGGAAGGCCTCCTGCGGGAGGTCGACGCGTCCGACCTTCTTCATCCGCTTCTTTCCTTCCTTCTGCTTCTCGAGAAGCTTGCGCTTGCGGGTGATGTCGCCGCCGTAGCACTTGGCGAGGACGTTCTTGCGAAGCGCCCTCACCGTCGACCGGGCCAGGATCTTCGCCCCGATCGCCGCCTGGATGATCACCTCGAACATCTGGGGTGGAATCATCTCCTTCATCTTCTCCACGAGGGAGCGCGCCTTGGGCGTCGCTTTGTCGCGGTGGACGATGAAGGCGAGGGCGTCGACGGGCTCCCCATTGATGAGGACGTCGAGCTTCACGAGGTCGGCCGGGGCGTAGCCGGTCAGGTGGTAGTCGAACGAGGCGTAGCCGCGGGAGACCGACTTGAGCTTGTCGTAGAAGTCGAGGATCACTTCGTTCAGCGGGAGGTCGTACTTCAGGACGGCGCGCTGCGTGCCGGCGTACTCCAGCGAGATCTGCCGGCCCCGGCGCTCCTCGCAGAGCGCGAGGATTCCTCCGAGGTACTCGTCCTTCGTGATGATCGTCGCCAGGATCCGCGGCTCTTCGATCACGTCGATGAGCTGCGTCTCGGGGAGCTTCACCGGGTTCGAGATGTCGAGGACCTCCCCGCGCGTCGTCGTGATCCGGTAGGGAACCGACGGGGCGGTCGTGATGAGCGAGAGGTCGAACTCGCGCTCCAGGCGCTCCTGGATGATCTCGAGGTGGAGGAGCCCGAGGTAGCCGCAGCGGAAGCCGAACCCCAGGGCGGTCGACGACTCGGGCTCGAACGTGAACGACGCGTCGTTCAGCCGGAGCTTTTCCATCGCGTCTCGCAGGTCCTCGTAGTCGTCCGACTCGGTCGGGAAGACCGAGGCGAAGACCATCGGCTTGACGTCCTCGAACCCGGGGAGCGCCTCGGTGGCGGGGCGCTCGGCCCCGGTCATCGTGTCGCCGATCTTCGTGGAGTGGAGGTCCTTGATGCCGGCGATGACGTACCCGACCATCCCGACCGTCAGCTCGGGGACGACCTGCTGCTTCGGCGTGAAGAGGCCGACCTCCTGGACCTCCGAGACGAGGTCCATCCCGAGCATCTTCACCTTCATCCCCGCCCGGATCGCCCCGTCCTTTACGCGGACGAGGCACGTGACGCCACGGTAGACGTCGAACCAGGAGTCGAACAGGAGTGCGCGGAGCGGCCCTTCCCTGTCGCCCTCCGGCGCCGGGATGTCGTGGATGATCTGCTCGAGGAGCTCGCGGACGCCGGTGCCAGCCTTCCCCGACGTGAGGACGGCGTGCTGCGCCGGGATCCCGATGACCTCCTCGATCTGCTCGCGCGCCATTTCGGGGACCGCGCTCGGGAGGTCGACCTTGTTGATGCAGGGAATGATCGTCAGGTTGCCGTGGATCGCGAGGTAGGCGTTCGCGAGCGTCTGCGCCTCGACCCCCTGCGTCGCGTCGACGACGAGGACCGCTCCCTCGCACGCCGCCAGCGACCGGGAGACCTCGTAGGTGAAGTCGACGTGGCCGGGCGTGTCGATCAGGTTGAGGACCCAGGTCTGTCCGTCCTCGCTCTTGTAGCTGAGCGAGACCGCGCGGGCCTTGATCGTGATGCCGCGCTCCTTCTCGATCGGGTTGTCGTCGAGGACCTGCTCCCGCATCTCGCGGGCAGTCAGCGCGCCGGTGATCTCGAGGATCCGGTCGGAGAGGGTCGTCTTCCCATGGTCGATGTGGGCGACGATCGAGAAGTTGCGGATGCGGGAGGGATCGGGCATGGCGTTTGCGGGCAGGGGCGCCCGAACCTTTCATTCTAGGAGACTGTCCGGGAAAGTGCTCGCCCCACCCCAGACCTGGGGGGTCCGGGGGGCGGCGGTCGCGTGGCGCAGGATGACACCAAGGCCCTCGCCGCAACACGGTGCCTGGGAGGTCCGGGGGGCCGCGAACAGCGCCCCCCGGAGAGCGCGGCCCCCGGCGAGCCTAGACGATTCGGTGCGGCTCCTGTGGGAGCGCCGAGGGGAGGCTCTCCAGCGGCCAGCGGGAGCGGGCTGTTGCCGAGAGGCCCTCGTGAGGCACCCCCGCCCTGTGACGGAGGAGACCGGCGAACGCGACCATGGCGGCGTTGTCCCCGGTGAGGGCGCGCGGGGCGAGCAGGACCTCGACACCGCGCCGCGGACCCCAGGCAGCGAGCCTCTCGCGGAGGAGGGAGTTCGCCGCGACGCCGCCCGACACGGTCAGGAGCGGGAAGGGCGCCGCCGCTTGGAGGCGTTCGAGGCGGTCCTCGAGCTGGGCGACGACGGCCTCCTGGAACGCGGCGAGAAGGTCGCGAAGCGCAACGGGGGCGTCCCCTTCGGCGAGGACGGGGCCGCGAAGGGCGACGCCGGTGTTCGGCGAGACGCCGAGAGCGGCGAGCCGGTCGCGCACGGCCGTCTTCAGCCCGGAAAAGGAGAGGTCGAACGAGCCTCCTTTGAAGCGCGGCACGGCGAAGGGCTGGACGACCCGGCCCGTCCGGGCCAGGCGGTCGACGACGGGCCCGCCGGGGTACCCGAGACCGGCCATCTTCGCCACCTTGTCGTAGGCCTCGCCCGCGGCGTCATCCCGCGTCCTCGCGAGGAGGGAGATCTCTTCGGGGGCGAACGCGAAGACGTGCGAGTGCCCCCCCGAGACGACAACGGCCGCAAAGCGCGGCGGGAGCGCCCTCGCAGGAGCCCCGTCGAGATCGAGGAACGGGGAGAGCGCGTGCCCCTCGATGTGGTGGCCCGGGACGAACGGAACGCCGAGGCCGAGGGCGATTCCCCGCGCCTCGGCGAGGCCGACGAGGAGCGCCCCGACGAGGCCGGGACCGGCCGTCGCGACGACGAGACCCACGTCCTCGAGCCGCGCGCCCGCTCGCTCGAACGCCTCGTCGAGGAGCGGGGGGAGGTTCGTCAGGTGGGCCCGGGCCGCGATCTCCGGGACGACCCCGCCATAGCGGCGGTGCATGTCGATCTGCGACGAGACGACGGAAGCTACGATCGCGCCGTCCTCCCGGAGGAGGGCGACGGACGTCTCGTCGCAGGAGCTCTCGAGGCCGAGGACGAGGCTCACGGGAGAGCGAGGAGGCGCACGAGCCCCTCGGCGTGCGGGGGAACCGAGACTCCGGCCTCGGTGACGATGGCGTCCACGAGCGCGGCCGGCGTGACGTCGAAGGCGGGGTAGAGGGCCGGGACACCCGCCGGGCCGAACGAGAGCGAGCTGTCGCCGGACGGGTCGAGAAGGAGGACCTCGGTCCCGTCCCGCCACTCGATCGGGATCTGCGCCCCGGAGGGGCAGGCGGGATCGAGCGTCGTCCGGGGAGCCGCGACGACGAACGGAACGCCGTGCGCCCGACAGGCGAGAGCGACGCCGTAGGTCCCGACCTTGTTCGCGACGTCTCCGTTCGCCGCGATCCGGTCGGCGCCGACGATCGCGGCCGAGACGCGCCCGGACGCGATGAGGGACGCGGCGGCGACGTCGGGGAGGATCGTGACGTCGATTCCGTCCTTCGCAAGCTCCCAGGCCGTCAGGCGCGCCCCCTGCCAGAAGGGGCGGGTCTCGTCGGCGAAGACGGAGACGGCGCGTTCGGCCGCCAGGGCTCGAACGACGCCGAGGGCCGTCCCGACGCCGGCCGTCGCGAGGGCTCCGGCGTTGCAGTGGGTGAGGATCGTCACGGGGGACCCGGGATCCCCCCCGAGGCGCCGGGCGAGCCAGTCGGCCCCTTGCCGGGCCATCGCCTCGCAGGCGGCGCGGTCCTCGGCCTCGAAGTGCTCCGCCTCGGCTTCGAGGACTGCGACGCGGGCGGCGCGGGTCTCGCCCGCTGCGGCCCGGAATGCGCTCCGCATCCGTTCGACGGCAGCGGCGAGGTTCACCGCCGTCGGCCGGGCCGCGGCGAGGCGGGAGGCGGCCTCCTCCCAGGAGGCGTCGAACCCGGCACTGCGGGCGAGCCGGCGTGCCTCGAGCGCCAGGCCCCAGGCCGCGGCCACGCCGATGAGGGGAGCCCCCCGGACGGCGAGGCTCCGGATCGCCTCCACCGCGTCGTCGGCCGTAAGGCAGTCGATCCACGTCTCCTGGCGGGGGAGCCGGCGCTGGTCGAGGAGTCGGAGTCGGCCGGGTCCTGCGGAAATGGGGACGACCCGGGTTCCGAGGGAGGTGCTCTTCACGCGCCGACTATAGAATCGTTCTTCGCCACGAGGTGCCGGTCCGTCCCGGTTCCCGAACGACACGACGGACCCGAGGAGTCTTCCGATGGCCACCCTTCCCCGCAGCATCCGAGACCTCACGCTCTCCGGCCGCCGCGTCTTCCTCCGCGTCGACTTCAACGTCCCGATCAAGGACGGCATCGTGAAGGACGACACGCGGATCACGGAGGCCCTTCCGACCATCCGGCTCGCCCGCGAAAAGGGGGGACGGCTCATCCTCGCCTCCCACCTCGGCAAGGCGAAGGGGACGCCCGACCCGAAGTACTCGCTGGCCCCCGTCGCGAAGAAGCTCGAGGAGCTCCTCGGCGCCCCCGTCGCCTTCGCCGGGGACTGCATCGGGCCCGCAGCGGAAGCTGGCGCGAAGGCCCTTGGCGACGGCGACGTTCTCCTCCTCGAGAACACCCGCTTTCACGCCGGCGAGGAGGGAAACGACCCCGCCTTCGCGAAGAGCCTCGCGGCGCTCGCCGAGGTCTACGTCAACGACGCGTTCGGCACGGCGCACCGGGCGCACGCCTCGACGGCGGGGATGGCGGTCCACTTCGCCCCCGACGCCCGATGTGTCGGCCTCCTGATGGAGAAGGAGCTGAACGCGCTCCGGAAGGTCGTCGACGACATCGACCGCCCCTTCGTCGGAATCCTCGGCGGCGCCAAGATCCTCGGGAAGATCGCCGCGCTGGAGGCTCTCGTCGAGCGGGCCGACACACTCCTCGTCGGCGGCGGCATGGCGAATCACTTCGTCGTCGCCCTCGGGCTCGGCATCGGCGAGTCGCTCCTGGAGCCGGACGGTGTTCCGATCGCGAGCAATACGTTGC
>CAVOJA010000120.1:0-15184 GCA_963696015.1 uncultured Holophagales bacterium | reverse complement strand
ACGAAGAAGTCGGAGACGACGGTGCGTGTCGTGAAGACCGGGCCGCCCGCGTCGGCGCTCATCGAGGCGGCCTGACATGCAGACCGCGGCGCTCCAGGTGGAGAGCACCTTCCTGAACTCGATCCGGCTTCAGGCTGCGGCCCCTCGCCTTTCCGGCTCGCCACCACCCGCGACCATCCAGGCGCAAACGGGCCTGGCCGACCTGACGGAGCCGAATCTCTGGAGGGCAGACCTCGCGATCGTCGTCCGGCCCGCGGACGAAATGCGGCCCCTCCCGTACGAGATCGAAGTCTCGGTCTTGGGCGTCTTTCGGGTCGTTGCGCAGATGGAAGCCGACGCGGCCCGCCGCCTTGCGTACGTGAACGGGATGTCGATCCTCTATTCCTCGATCCGCGAGACGGTGCTTCTGCTGACGGGCCGCTCCGCCGCCGGCCCGTACGTTCGCCCGACGCTCTCCTTCGTCGACGAGTACGACCGCCTCACGCCCCTGAACATCGCCGAGAAGCCCGCCTCGTACGGAGAGAAGAAATGACAAGGACGAGAGGTCGAGCTCACCGGAATCGGCAGGTCGACGCTCGCTTCGTTGGTAGGCTCCAACGAACGGGAGGCTGTCATGTCTGAACCCCTTGACTCCCCGCGAGAGCCCGGGTCGACGGTGAGGGTGGACCTCGAAGTGCCCGTCGGGGCGCTCGCCGCGCTCCGGATGGACCCCGCGATGTTCGGGCGCGAGCTTCGGCTCGCGGGCGCCGTGAGGTGGTACGAGAGCCGGTCGGTTTCGCAGGGGCGGGCCGCGGAGATCGCGGGAATCTCGCGGGCCGAGTTCGTGACGGCGCTGGCCCGTTTCGGCGTTACGCCGTTCCAGGCCAGCGCCGACGAGATCGTGGAGGAGGCCGGCGGGTGACGCTCGTCGTCAACGCGTCTCCCCTGATTTGCCTGGCGAAGGCGGGCCTGCTCGATCTCCTCGAGAGACTCGACCCGGAGGTCCTCGTCCCGGAGCCCGTTGCGAGCGAGATCCTGGCCGGCCCTTCGGGAGACCCGGCGCGCGTCGCCCTGGAGGGGGGATGGGGATTCCGGAGGCCGGGACCCCACGTGCCGCATCGGGTACTGGAATGGGGGCTCGGCGCCGGCGAGTCATCGGTCCTGGCGCTCGCGCTCGAGACGGCGGGCGCAACCGCCGTTCTCGACGACCGGGAGGCTCGTGTCTGCGCCCGTCTCCTGGGAGTGCCGGTCGTAGGCAGCCTCGGTCTCGTCCTGCGCGCCGCGCGGGAGGGTCTCATTCCAGCGGCCGCCCCTGCCCCGCAGGCGCTCCGCGCATCAGGCATCCACCTGGACGACGCGACGATTCGCGAGGCGCTGGCCAGGACGACCGGGGAGAGCTGGTGAGCCGCGAGCGCGGAGAGCCGGCAGGAGAGGACTCGTAAATGGCGCTCGACAGGATCGACGAGGTCGCGGCGAAGGCGTTCGAGGGATACGTCGTCCGGAAGGACCTCGTGCGCAAGCTCGGACGGCTCTACCCCGTGCCGACGTATGTCGTGGAGTTCCTCCTCGGCCGTTACTGCGCGAGCACCGACCCGGAGGAGATCGAGGAAGGGCTGAAGCTCGTCCAGGAGCAGCTCGGGAACCGCACCGTGAGAGCCGGCGAGGAGGAGCTGTTCAAGGCCCGGGCGCGCGAGAAGGGGGCGGTCAAGATCATCGACGTCGTTCGCGCGCGCCTCGACGCGAAGGACGACTGCTTCCTCGCCGAGCTGCCGAGCCTCCGGCTGAAAGACGTGAGGATCGAGGACGCCCTTGTCGCGAAGAACGATCGGATGCTGACGGGAGGCTTCTACGCGGAGGTGACGCTCGGCTATGACACCGTCATCGCCCAGGAGCAGGGGGGGCGGCCGTTCGGCGTAAACGGGCTGCGCGAGATCCAGCTCTCGACGGTGGACGTCCTGCCGACCCTCCGGCGCGGCCGGGCGCTCTTCAACACCGAGGAGTGGAAGGCGTTCCTTCTCCGGAGCGTCGGCTTCGAGCCCGAGAAGCTGACCGACCGGGCGAAGGACATGCTCCTCCTCCGGATGGTCCCGTTCGTCGAACGGAACTACAACCAGGTGGAGCTGGGACCGCGCGGCACGGGGAAGAGCCACCTCTTCCAGCAGGTCTCGCCGTACGCCCGCCTCGTCTCGGGCGGCAAGACGACGGTCGCGCAGATGTTCGTGAACCTCGCGAACGGGCAGCGCGGCCTCGTCTGCCAGTACGACGTCGTCTGCTACGACGAGATCTCGGGCGTCTCCTTCGACCAGAAGGACGGCGTCCAGATCATGAAGGGCTACATGGAGTCGGGGGAGTTCGCGCGCGGCAAGGAGAGCATCCGGGCCGACGGCGGAATCGTGATGGTGGGGAACTTCGACGTCGACGTGACCCACCAGCAGAAGGTGGGGCACCTCCTCGGGCCGATGCCCCCCGAGATGCGCGACGACACGGCCTTCATGGACCGCATCCACTCCTACGTCGCCGGCTGGGACATCCCGAAGCTCAACCACCTCGAGCACTTCACCGACCACTTCGGCCTCGTCAGCGACTTCCTGACGGAGTGCTGGCACCGGCTCCGTCAGGAAAGCCGGGTCCGCTCCCTCCAGGACCGCGTCCGCTGGGGCGGCGCGCTGAGCGGCCGCGACCTGACGGCCGTCCAGAAGACGATCAGCGGCCTCCTGAAGCTCATCTCGCCCGACCCGGAGGCGGCCGTCTCCGACGCCGATCTCGAGTGGGCCGTCCACCTCGCCCTCGAGTGCCGGCGGCGGGTGAAGGAGCAGCAGAAGCGAATCGGCTCGGCCGAGTTCCGGGCGACGCAGTTCAGCTACGTTCTCGGAGAGAGCGGCGTCGAGAAGTTCGTTTCGACGCCCGAGCTCCAGAGCGAGGACACCGTCGGCTCCGACCCGCTCCCGCCCGGACAGATCTGGACGATCAGCCCCGGCGGCCCGGACGACGGAACCGGCCTCTACCGGATCGAGGTGACGGAAGGCCCGGGCTCGGGAGTGAAGATCCTTAACCAGCCTCCGCCGCCGCCCTTCCGCGAGAGCCTCCGCTACGCTGAGCAGAACCTCTACGGGAACGCGAAGCGCCTCGTCGGCGACCGCGACCCGCGCACCCACGAGTTCTCCGTCCAGCTCCGCACCTTTGACGCGGTGAAGACGGGTGCCTCTCTCGGCGTCGCCGCACTCCTCGCCCTCTGCAGCTCGCTTCTCCAGCGAAGCCTCGAGGGCGGCCTCGTCGCCGTCGGCAGCCTCAACCTCGGCGGCTCCGTCGACCCGGTCTTCAACCCCGTCGACATCGCCGAGCTGGCCATCGAGAAGGGGGCGCGGATCCTCCTGATGCCGGTTTCGGCAAGGCGGCAGCTCAACGACCTGCCGGACGACAAGGCGACGAAGGTGGACATCCAGTTCTACGGGGATGCGCGGGAGGCGCTGATGAAGGGGCTGGGGGAGTGATCTCGATCGCGGACGCCTGAGACTTGGGGTCGGAAGATCCCGGAGCGGCTTCTGTCTCCCTATCCCCGGAGCCCCGTCCAGAGGAACCACGCTCCCATCGCCAGCAGGAACACCTGCGACACGCGGTTGAGGAGCGCCCGGTTCCGCGCGAGGAGCTCGTCGGCGAGGGAGACGCCGAGGAGGGCGGGAGCGGTGCCGAGGCCGAAGAGGGCGAGGGCGGCGGCGCCCTCGAGCGGTCCGCCCCGAGCCACGGCCGCGATGACGGCCGAGTAGAGGAGGCCGCAGGGGAGGAGGCCCAGGAAGAGGCCGATGGCGAAGGGGTGGCCGGGGACGCGCCCTTTCAGCCGGCCCGCCACCTTCGCGAAGAGGCTCCCTCCCGTCTCGAGGCCGGGGACGAGGTCGGAAAGGGCCATGAGGGCCCAGAGGACGAGGACGGCGCCCGCGACGACGGACGCGGCGCGCTGGAGGCCGAGGAGGGCGCCGGCGAGCTGGACGACGCCGCCGAGGGCGCCCGCAAGGGCGCCGAGGACCGCGTAGGTCACGACCCGTCCGAGCGTGTACCAGAGCTGCGCGGCGAATGCGGCGCGCCGGCCCCCCTCCGGCGGTGCGTAGCGCCTCGAGACGAAGAGGACGAAGGGTGAGCACATCCCGACGCAGTGCCCGAAGCCCCCGAGGAGGCCGAGCGTCAGGAAGCCGAGGAGGCTGACGGATTCGATCAAGGCGCCGCGGCAGGCGCCTCCGACGGGGGCGTCAGGTCGAGCCGGAAGCGGGCCGTCCGTGGCTTGCCGGCGACGGTTCCCTCGAAGGTCGCAAACCAGCGCCGCTTGCCGCTCTTGCAGAGGGGGAGAACGGCCTCCGCTTCGTGCCATCCGTCCTCGCCGCCGAGGAGGCTGTAGCGGTGGTCGCCCATCGGCATCGTCATCTGGAAGGAAATGTGGCCGTCCCCGAACGGCACGACGGTACCGTCCTTCTCGGCGCGAACGCGGAAGCGGGACTTCGCGAACGCGACGATGGGGCGGCCGGCGGAAAGGACGATCCGAACGTCGCCCAGGTCGACGGAGGCGTCGGCGAGGGTGACGTCCGGGAGCGACGCCTCGGCGGCGCCGGAGGCCGCCGAGGCGGACGCGGGAGCCGACGACGGGGGAGGCGCTCCGGCCCGGCTCCGCGCGCGCGCCCACCAGACCCCGCCGAGGACGGCGGCGAGGACGACGAGGCCGAGGAGGGTCTCCCGGAGCTTCACGGCGTACTCAGCAGTGGTAGTCGAGACACTCGGCGAGGGCGGGGTCCTTCAGCGGGACGGCGTCGTGGCGCGCGAGCGCCCACCCGAAGACGAGCGTGAAGAGGCCGAGGAACCCGAGCGTTGCTGCGAGCTCGACGAGCGGCAGGTGGGCGTGGGCGGCCTCGGCGCCGTGCCCCATCGCGGGGGCGACCATGATGGTGAGCTCCCAGAACTGCGCGAAGAGGATGAGGACGGCGACCGGGACGAGCGTGCGGGGGTTCCGCTTGGCGTTCCGGGAGATCAGGAGGAGGAACGGCACGACGAACTTCAGGACCGGCAGGACCAGGATGTAGGGGAGCCAGCCGTTCGAGGTCCGCTTCAGGAAGTAGACCGTCTCTTCCGGGAGGTTCGCGTACCAGATGAGCATGTGCTGGCAGAAGTAGATGTAGGCCCAGAAGCCCGTCGTCGCGAAGACCATCTTCCCGAGGGAGTGTAGGTGGTTCTCGTTCAGGAAGCCCTTCAGCTGCCCGGACAGGACGAGGAGGCCCGAGACGACGGCGACGAAGGCGGTGCCGGTCTGGACGACGTCGGTGAAGACGAGGACGGCGAACATCGTCGAGAACCAGTGCGCGTCGAGGGAGAGGAGGAGGTAGAAGCTGACGATACTGATCGTGAAGGCGAAGACGACGAGGAAGAGAGCCGAAAGGGTCCGACTCGTCCGCGTGGCGCCGATTCCGCCTTCGCGGTCCTGCCGGCGCGAGGCCCCGACGAGGAGCGCCGCGAAAGCGACCCAGAGGAGAAGGCTGGCGCCGACGAGGCCGTAGAACATCGTCATGTTCAGGAAGGGCGCCTTGTGTGTCAGGAGAGGGTCCCCGGCGACGACGTCGGCGTGCGACCAGTGGTAGAGCGAGCGCGCGCCGAGCCCGACGGCCATCGTCAGGACGCCCCCCGGGAGCAGCCACGCCGTCATCGCCTCGGGGATGCGGCGCATCGTGACCGACCAGTTCCCGCGGGCGAGGTAGAGGATCGCGAGCCAGGCGGCGCCGAAGACGCCGAGGCCGAGGGCGAAGAAGGCGCCGATGAGGTACGAGCTCCAGGCGAGCTGCGCCTCGCCGCGGGTGAAGGCCCAGCCGAGAGCCGCGGCGCCGATCACGACGAAGGCGATCGCGAGGCCCTGGACGGCGCCGGGGAGGGCGAGGCGGCCGGGTGCGGCCGGGAGGGCGTGGGAGGAATCGTGGCTCATGACTTGCCTCCGGTGGCGGGTGCCGCCTGCGGGGCGGGGGCGGCAGGCGCGGCGGCGGGAGCGGCGGGAGCGGCGGCCGGCGGGGCCGCGGCTGATTGCGTCGCCGGCGCGGCCGGCGGGGCAACGGGCTCGACCTTCTGCATCTGGCGGATGTAGAGGACGACGGACCAGGCGTCCTTCTGGTCGACCTGCCGGGAGTGGCTCGGCATCGAGTTCTGACCGCGCATCGGTCGGTGGAACAGCTGGCCGTCGGGCCAGTCCCGCACCTTCTGCGTCATCAGGCTCGGGGGCTTGGGAAAGAGCGCGGTGACGGTTCCGTCGCCGGCCCCCTTCGGGCCGTGGCAGGTGATGCAGACGTTCTCGTAGACGAATTTCCCGTGGGCGAGGACCGCGGGCGTCGGCTCGAGCGGGTTCTTCAGCTCGGCGCCGGCCCGGTCGGCCTCGTTCTGGGCGTAGGGATAGGGCATCTCGCCAACGGCGACGGTGCCTGGCTGCGGTTCCATCAGACCGGTGGCGCGGGCCCCGAAGAGGTCCTTGCGCTGCGGCTTGAGCTTGAGCTGGTCGCCCATGTCGAGGCGGTTCCCCTCGCGGTGGGGGGTCCGTCCGGCCGGCAAACCGAGATCGCAGCCCCCCGCGAGGAGCGTGGAGAAAGCCATCGTCACGAGCGCGAGCGTGCGGGCGGCGTTACGCATCGGCCCCTCCCTCGACGTCGACGAGGTGGACGTCGTGCGCGCCGAGGGACTTCACGAAGGCCTCGGCCTTGGCGGCGTCCCACTTCGGGTCGGTCGCGGAGATCCAGAGAACGAAGCGGTCGATCGTCGCCCCCGTCTTCACGAGCATCGGCGGCGGCTGCGGAATCGTGTCCTTCTTGCCCGCGATGATCGCCACGAGGGCGCTCCCGAGGGCGGCCCAGAAGACCATCGCCTCGAACGTGATCGGGATGAACGCCGGCCAGGCCGCGTGGGGCTTGCCGCCGAAGTTCATCGGCCAGTCGAAGATCATCACGTAGTTCTGGAGCCCCTGCGCGAAGAGGATCCCGCAGAGGGCGAGGACGAGCGTCACCCAGGGGATCCACGAGCGCTTCTGCCCCATGGCCTCTTCCATGCCGTGGATCGGGAACGGGGTGAGGAAGTCGAAGTGCTTCCATCCGGCATCGCGGACCTTCGTGGCGGCGGCCAGGGCGTCGGCCGGCTCGCAGAAGTGACCGAGGACGCCTTTGGTCGAGGTCGGCGTCATGGCTCAGGCCTCCTGGTGCGCCGCGGCGGCGGCGAGGTCGTCAGTAGGAGCGCTGCGTGCGACCTTCGGGTCCATCACGCCCTTCACCTCCGAGATCGCGACGACGGGGAGGAAGCGGACGAAGAGGAGGAAGAGGGTGAAGAAGAGGCCGAAGGAGCCGAAGAGGATCGCGAAGTCCCACCGCGTGAGGGCGTACATGCCCCAGGAGGACGGGAGGAAGTCGCGGTGGAGCGAGGTGACGACGATGACGTACCGCTCGAACCACATCCCGACGTTCACGAGGATCGAGACGGCGAAGAGGACCCAGGTGTGTCGCCTCATCTTCTTGAACCAGAAGACCTGCGGCACGATGGCGTTGCAGGTGAACATGACGGCGTAGGCCCAGCTGTAGGGGCCGAACGCCCGGTTCTTGAAGATGAACCCTTCCCACTCGCTTCCCGAGTACCAGGCCATGAAGAACTCGGTGGAGTAGGCGAACCCGACGAGCATGCCCGTCAGCATCAGGATTTTCGCCATCGACTCCATGTGGTTCAGCGTGACGTAGCTCTTCATGCCGAAGTAGCCGCGCATGAAGGTCATCAGCGTGATGACCATCGCGAAGCCCGAGAAGATGGCGCCGATGACGAAGTAGGGCGGGAAGATCGTCGTGTGCCAGCCCGGGATGACCGACGTGGCGAAGTCGAACGAGACGATGGTGTGGACCGAGAAGACGAGCGGGGTCGCGAGGCCGGCGAGGATCATGTAGGCCGACTCGTAGTGCCGCCAGGCGCGGTGCGAGCCGGTCCAGCCGAAGCTCAGCGCGTTGTAGATCGCCTTGCGCCACGGGTGGGTCGCCCGGTCACGGACGGTTGCCAGGTCGGGGAGAAGACCGACGTACCAGAACGCGAGGGAGACGAGGCCGTAGGTGGAGATGGCGAAGATGTCCCACGCGAGCGGCGAGTTGAAGTTGATCCAGAGCGGGCCGCGGGCGTTGGGGTAGGGGACCAGCCAGTAGGCGAACCAGGCCCGGCCGAGGTGGATGATCGGGAAGATGCCGGCGCAGGCGACGGCGAAGAGCGTCATCGCCTCGGCGGCGCGGTTGATGCCGGTACGCCACTGCTGGCGGAAGAGGAAGAGGACCGCCGAGATGAGCGTCCCGGCGTGGCCGATACCGATCCAGAAGACGAAGTTGACGATGAACGAGCCCCATCCCACCGGCGAGTTGATGCCGAGGATGCCCATGCCCGAGTAGAAGAGCAGGATCAGCGAGAAGACGAGGACGCCGAGCCCCGTCAGCGCGACGGAGAACGCGATCCACCACTTCTTCGTGGGGAACTGCTCGGCGTGCATGCAGATGTCGCGGTCGACGTCCGACCACTTCTTCCCGCCGGTGACGAGCGGCTCGGGGATCTCCAGGTCGCCCCCGTAGGGGCCGGCCCCTGCGAGGACGATCGGCCGGCCCGTGAGCTGGCTGTCGTCCATCACCGTGGCGTAGGGACTCGCCTCATGCCTTGTCATTGCGCACCTTCGTCAGGTAGGAGACGGACGGCTTGACGTTGATCGCCTCGAGGAGCTTCATGGCCCGCGGGTGGGCGGCGAGCGCCGCCACCTTCGAGCCGGGGGCGTTCACGTCGCCGAAGGTGATGGCGCCGGTGGGGCAGGCCTCCATGCAGGCGGGAACGACGGCGCCGTCGGGGAAGCGCTTCTTGTCCGCCCCGTCGCGGGTGGCCGCGGCCTGGGCCTCCTTGATCCGCTGGATGCAGAAGGAGCATTTCTCCATCACGCCGCGGCTCCTGACCGTGACCTCGGGGTTGTTCTTCATCTGCATCGGGGCGCGGGTGTTCAGCTCGGCGTTGCGCTTGATCCGGGGCTCGAGCGCCCGGAAGAGAGCGCTCTCCTGGGCCTTGCCGTACTCCCAGAAGTTGTAGCGCCGCACCTTGAACGGGCAGTTGTTGGCGCAGTAGCGGGTGCCGACACAGCGGTTGTAGATCTGCTGGTTCAGGCCGTCGGTGCCGTGCATCGTCGCCACGAACGGGCAGACGGTCTCGCAGGGGGCGTTCTCGCAGTGCTGGCAGAGCATCGGCTCGAAGAGCGTCTGCGGCTCCTCGACGACCTCGAGCGGGCCGTCCCAGACGTCGGCGTCCCAGCGCCCGTCCTTCTTCGGCGCGTCGTAGTAGCGGTCGATCCGCATCCACGACATCTCTCGGCCGTCGATGATGCCGCGCCGTCCGACGACGGGGACGTTGTTCTCGGCCTGGCAGCCGAGGACGCACTTGCCGCATCCGTTGCACCTGGCGAGGTCGATCGCCATCGCCCAGCGGGCGTTCGGGTACGGGTGCTCGGGCCAGGCCGAGGGGCCGCCGGCCTGCTGCTCGGTCCCCGATCTCGGGTTCGCCTCGTACGCGGAGAGGGTCGTCACCGGCACGAGGGGCCGGGCCTCGCGGTCGATGACGTCGGAGCCCTGAGCGAAGGCGAGCGCCTCGTTGCCCGCGACCTTCCGGATCGTCACCGGGAGGCCTGCGGAGAGCGGGCGTCCGCCGGCGAGGAGACGAAGCGCGAAGGCGTTCGGCCCGACCCCGCCGCCGATGTCGCCGCAGGCCGTGCGGCCGAGACCGAGGGGAAGGGCAACCTGGTCGTAGTGCATCCCGGCGTGGCGGTAGGCCGGCGCGACGAGCTTGCCGTGCCCGGCGTCCACCTCGACGAGGTCGCCGCTCGCGAGCTTCATCTCGTCGAACCGGCGGGGGGCGATCGAGAGGGCGCCGCCCCACGAGATGCGCGTGATCGGGTCGGGGAGCTCGTGCAGCCAGGCGTTGTTGCCGTGCTGCCCGTCGTGGAGGGCCAGATGCGGGTAGAGCTGCAGCTCGAGGCCCGAGGGGGCGGCCGGGATTGCGGCGAGAAGCGCGAGCGCGGCGGGGGCGAGCGCGCGGGCGGGAGGTGCCGCCGGGGCCGGCCCCTGCCAGGCGCCGGAGCGGAGGACCTCGTTCCAGGCGGCCTCGAAGGCCGGCGTGCCGGGTGCAAGGCCGAGGCGCGGGCCCCACGCCGCGCGGACGAAGTGCCAGGCGAGGCTCGGGTTGGGAACAGGGGCTGCCGCCGCGGCGCCCGGGACAGGAGCCGTGGCGGTGACGAGCGCGGCGGCGCCCGGCACTCCGACGGCGGCACTCCATTCGACGAGGACGTCGAGGAGGCCTCGGGTGTCGTGGAGGGGCTGGATGACGGGCTGCTGGATGGCGAAGAGCCCGCGAGGGAGAGCGGCGTCGCTCCAGCACTCGAAGGGGTGGCTCGCTGGGGCGAGGAAGTCGGCGAGGGCGCCCGTCTCGTCGATCCGGTCGTTCAGGGAGACGACGAAGGGGACCTTCGCGAGGGCTTCGGCGAGCTTCAGCGATGCGGGCGCGTCGTAGATCGGGTTCGCGCCGGCGACGATGAGGAGGCTGACCTTTCCGGCCCGCATCTCGCCTGCGAGCGCCTCCAGGGCCTTGGCGCTGCCCGAGGGAAGCGGCTCGGCGGCGCCTTCCTCGAAGAGCCCGGCGGAGTAGGCGTCGAGGGTGAGGTTGAGAAGGAGGGCCGCGAGCTCGAGCGCCTCGCCAGCGGCCGAGCCGCTGGCCGCACCGCCCGCCAGGACGAGGGCCTTGCCGCGGGCGGCGGCGAGCTCGCCGGCGATTCCCTTCAGCGTCTCGACCGGGATCCCCGCCGTCCTGGCGACGGTGTCGAGAGCGAACGGCGCGAGCGCCGCCACGACCTGAACGTTGCCGGCGAGCGGGCCGACCTTCTGCACGACGACGAGCTCGTGCGCGAGGCCGGCGGCGAGCGAGGCGAGGTGCGAGTCGCGGACTCGGATCCGCTTGTCGGCGTTGGCGCCCGTGAGGGTGAGGCGCCCTTCCAGCTGGACGAACCGGCTCATCTTCGTCCCATCGGGCTGCTCGGGCGCACGCCGCCCGGCGAAATCGCGCTCGAGGCCATCGGCCGGCCGGTCGAGGAACTCGGCCCCGAGGCCGAGGAGGAGGTCGGCCTTGTCGAGGCGCGGGCGCGGGGCGCGCCCGTCTCCGAACGCCTGCTGGCCGGCGCTCGCGGCGGCGTCGGCCTCGACGGGGGACCAGGTGACGTGCTCGAGGCCCGTGTGGACCGAGAGGGCGGCGATGGCGGCGGCGAGCGATGGGCTCGCGACGGGCCCCGTCAGGAGGACGGCCCCGCTCCCGGCTTTTGCGAGGCGGGAGACGACGTCGGCGCCGACGACGCTCCAGCTGCTCGCCACGACGGCGCCCTTTCCGCGGCGGACCGAGAGGGGCCCGCGTGCGCGGTCGGGGTCGTAGAGGTCCATGAGCGCGGCCTGTTGGCGCACGGTGAGCCCGCGGCCGCTCGCGTCGGTGGGGCTGGGAGCGACCAGGATCGGCCGTCCCTCGCGTGTCCTGACGAGGACGGGAGAGCCGTCGACGACGGTATGGAAGAAGCGGGCGCGGCCCATCCCGTCGACGAGGCTCTCGGGCATGTCGTGGAACGGGATCGTTGCTTCCTGGGGTGGCTGGCAGCCGGCGCTCGCGAGGGCGCCGGCCGCCGCGAGCGTGCCGCTCAGCCGGAGGAACTCGCGCCGGTCGAGGCCCGAGGCGTCCGGCAGGGGGGAGGTCTCGTTCGGTCTCATCGTCATCTCCCTCTACCGGTGGCAGGCGGTGCAGTCGGTGGAGGCCTTCATCTCCGGCTTGCGGTGACAGTCGAGGCACCACTGCATGTTGAAGGGGTGCTGCACGGAGACGATCTCCATCGTCTCGACCTTCCCGTGGCAGGCCTCGCACTGGTTGATCGGCCGGCCCTGGGCGTCCTCGTTCGGGATCTTCGGCTCGCCCTTCTCGTTCACCGCGTTCAGGTGCGCCGAGTGGTCGTAATAGACGAAATCGGGGAGGTCGTGGACCTTCACCCACGGGATCGGCTCACCCCGATCCCAGTAGTCCTTCAACTTCAGGACCCACTCCCTGCCGAGGCCGACGCTCGTGTGGCAGTTCATGCAGACCGCCGTCGAAGGGACCGTGGAATGGCGCCCCTTGTAGGGCATGGTGTGGCAGTAGACGCAGGGGATACCGAACCCCCCGACGTTCACCTTCGTGCCCTTCGCGTCCGTCTGCCAGACGGGCGTTCCGGCCATTCGCGTGTGCCGGAAGAGGATGGGCTGGCGCGGCTCGTACCCCTTGCGCACGTTGCTGAACGCGTACGCGAAGGAGCCGGTCACGGCCACCGCCAGGACCAGCATCAGGATGCGCACGGGCGTTCTCCCTAGGCTCATTCGGAGGCCCTCCTTGTCGAATCGGCTTTCGTCGTCTCTGTGGAATGGGTCAGGTCCGCCGGCGCTCCCGCGGTCTCCGGGGGGGCGATGGAGGCGTGCGCCGCCGGCCGGCGCGGCTCCTCGTCGTCGAAGAGGACCCGCACCGCGGGGGTGTCGAGGTCGTCGAACTGGCCCGTCTTCGCGGCCCAGATGAAGAGACCGTAACTGAGCGAAGCAGTAGATCATACATAGAAATAGCCGACATCGGCTCGGTGTCGCCTGCCAGGCATCGGATGACTCGGGGCCGGGGTGACCGCGCGCCCCTACGCGCCGTCCAGCGCCCGCGCGAGATCCGCCACCAGGTCCTCCGCGCGGTCCGCATCCACCGACAGCCGCACCAGCGCCGGGTCCACCGCGAGCGGCGAGGAGGCGACCGACATGTGCGTCATGGCGGCCGGCAACTCGATCAGCGACCCTGACGCCGCCCAGCGATTCAGCCAGCGTGAACAGGCGGGTGGCCTCGCAGATCGCCACCGCGCGCTCCGCCGCGGACCGCCCGTGCCGCCCGCCCGCAGCCGGCAGGAACGTAGAGCATCCCGCCGAACATGGGCACGTCGCCCAGCCGCATCTGCCGCGCGGCGACGGCCGCCTGCGGGTGCGCGTGCGGCCCGTCAGCGATGCCCGGGTAGCTGACGGACGCCACGTCGGCCCGCCCGGCCAGGAACCGGGCCACCGCCATCGCGTTCGCACTGTGTCGCTCCATCCGCAGCGCGAGCGTCCGCAACCCCGCGCAGCACCAGCAAGACCAACCTGAACGAGTAAGCATGAACATACAAACATCGCCAAATTGCTATTGGTATGAGGCAACTGAATGCTGCGTGATTGGAAGGCGGGAATTTGATAAGGATGCCCGAGGTTCAATGAACGAAGCGACGCCATCGCAATATAGCGAAGAGTTTGAGGTCAATATGGGCCGCAGCACCCGTCAATGCACGCGTGTCATACTTTTGCCGCGTATGAACGGTGAGAATATCGTCCATGCGACTCCTTATATCGGCTATCTCCATCGCGGAATTGAAAAGATTTGCGAGAATCGCACTTACGCGCAGTGCATTCCGTTAATGGACCGTTTCGAATATGTGACCTCGATGGCGGAAAGAGACGTTTTCGTCTGCGACCGAGCGTTCGGCTTCGGTCGAAGTGCCGAAGCGGTGGTAATATTTGCGCGTGATCATCGATACCCCCGGAAATGGGGTTCATCTCCAGCAGGATATCCTTGGCTGTTTCCGTATTATAGTTGACCATATTGACAAACAGTTCTTCGATGCATAAATCCACCGCGGTGCGCAAACCCGGATCAATGCCCTCGACTTCAAAGAATCGCTTGGTATCATCAACTATGTGGGCTATCTCATCGAAACTTCTGTTGAATTTTTTTTGCATGCTTTGCCCTCTAACTGTTTGTTGTCGTGGCCGGGCGTAGTCGATATCGAAGACCCCGCCGATCCGCGGCTCAACGATTTCCGCGAATCCTCAACAGCGTCGACCGTCGGCCCGACCTGCCGAGCGGCAAGGGCCTCGTCATCGCCGAGGGCGTGCTGGTGGTGCAGCGCATGCTGGCCTCGCGGTTCCGTCCGCGGGCATTGCTGGGCACCGAGCGGCGGCTGGGAGAGTTGGCCGCCGACCTCGATGGGGTCGACATCCCGTTCTACCGCGCGAATGCCGAGGTGATGGCGGCTGCCGTCGGATTCGACCTCGACCGGTGGGGCGCCGGCGGCCGTGCCACGGCCACGGGAGCTCAGCGTCGACGAGGTGATCGCGGGTGCGCGCACCGTCGCGCTGCTGGAGGGCGTCAACGACCACGAGAACCTGGGGTCGATCTTCCGGAATGCCGCCGGGCTGGGCGTGGACGGTGTGCTGTTCGGCACCGGGTGCGCCGATCCGCTGTACCGGTGCGCGGTGCGCGTCTCGATGGGACACGCCCTGCTGGTGCCCTATGCATGGGCGACGGCCTGGCCCGAGGATCTGGGAGTGCTCCGCGACAACAGTTTCCGTATCCTGGCGATGACACCGAACCCGGCCGCCCCGACGCTGGCTACGGCGATGGCCGAACTGGCGGCCGACAAGGTGGCGATGACGGTGGGCGCCGAGGGTCCGGGCTGAAGGAACACACCATGAGATCGGCCGATGCGCGGGTACGATCGACGTCGCGGGGCACCGATTCGCTGAACGTCGCGACGGCCGCCGCGCTCGCGTTCTACGAGCGCGCTAAGTTCGACTCGTGACCGAAGCCGATACGCCCTGGGGTACGGCTGACGGTGGCCGGGTTCGTCGCCGCGGTGGTGGGCGTCGCGCTCGTGGTGCTGAGCCTCGGCCTGGTACGGATTCGCTGAGCATACGTAACTCTAGGTTGTGCCACAGTAAAAGTGCCACCGGCGCAGAAGTCGTGCAATATTTCACAGCAGCCACCCCCACAGATCAAAAAAAACGGGGGAAAGAGCGCGCCCTTTCCCCACTATCTGGTGCACTACGCCTTGATGACCGGCGTTTCAATCACCGTGGTCAGCGGCATGGAGGCCACCGGAGCCATCCTGGTGGTGGCCATGCTGATCGCCCCGGGGGCCACCGCGTACCTGCTGACCGACCGGCTCAGCCGCATGCTCTTCATCGCCGCGGGCGTGGGGCTGGCATGTGCGCTGCTGGGCTTTCACGTCGGGCTGTGGCTGGATTGCTCGATCGCCGGGGCCATGGCGGTGGTCAGCGGCGGGATCTTTACCGTGGCCCTGCTA
>CAVOJA010000119.1:0-10596 GCA_963696015.1 uncultured Holophagales bacterium | reverse complement strand
CACCGGGTCGGGCGTCGTCCTCGCCCTCGTCCTCGGGGCGATGATCGCGTTCGACATGGGCGGCCCCGTCAACAAGGTCGCGTTCTTCTTCGGCGCGGCGATGATCAAGGAAGGAAACTTCGCCGTGATGGGCGCCTGTGCCGCCGCGATCTGCGTCCCGCCGCTCGGCCTCGGGCTCGCGACGCTCCTCGGCCGAAAGCTCTGGACCGACGAGGAGCGCGATGCCGGGTGGGCGGGCCTGGCGATGGGGATGATCGGGATCACCGAGGGAGCGATCCCCTTCGCGGCGTCCGACCCCGTCCGGGTCATCCCGACGATCATGGTCGGGTCGGCGGCGGCGGCCGTCGTCGCGACGCTCGGCGGCGTCGGCGACCACGCGCCCCACGGCGGGCCGATCGTCCTGCCGGTCGTCGACAACCGGCTCGCGTACGTCGCGGCCATCGTCGCCGGCTCGGTGACGGTCGCCCTCGTCATCAACGCGCTGAAGAAGCTCGCGGCGGCCCGGAAGGGCCGGGAGGCGGAATGAAGATCGTCGCGGTGACGGCGTGCCCCACCGGGATCGCCCACACCTACATGGCCGCCGAGCGGCTCGAGAAGGCCGCGAGGAAGCTCGGGCACGCGATCGAGGTCGAGACGCAGGGGGCGATGGGAATCGAGAACGGCCTGACGGAGGCGGACGTGAAGGGGGCCGACGTCGTCCTGCTCGCCGCGGGAATCCCGGTCCGCGATCGCGAGCGCTTCGCGGGGCGGCGGGTCGTCGAAGCCTCGGTCCAGGACGCGATCCGGGACCCGGAGAGGGTCCTCTCCTCCCTCGGGGGATGAGGCGGGCCCTGCCGTGACCGTCGAGATCGCCTTCGCGTTCCCGCTCGCGGGCGGCCTCCACGCGCGGCCCGCGAGCCGGCTGCAGGAAGAGGTCGTCCGATTCCGGGCCACGGTGACCTTCCTGAACCGCGCGAGCGGCGCCTCGGCGAGCGCGAGAAGCGTCCTCTCGCTCGTGGCGACGAGGACGGGGTACGGCGAGCCGTGCGTCCTCCACGTCCAGGGCGAGGACGAGGCCGCGGCGGCGGACGCGCTCCGGCACTTCGTGAAGAAGGTGCTCCCGGGGCTCGACGAGGCGCCGGCGGCGAGGGTGACGACCGGCGGTCCGCTTCCCCGGGCGCTCGTGGTGTCAGGGGCGCGCGTCCACCGCGGCACGCCGGCCAGCGGGGGCGTCTTCCGGGGCCGCGCCGTCGTCGTCGGGGCGCGGACGCGAGGCGCGGCGGATGAGCGGACGGGGACCGCGGACGAGGAGCTCGGGCGGCTCGAGGGGGCGTTCGACCGCGCGGCGTCCTCGCTGCGGGCGCGGCGCGACGCCGCCGAGCACGACACGGAGAGGGAGGTCCTCGGGGCCCACCTCTCGATCGCAGAGGACCCTGGGCTGAAGACCCGGGCCGCGGCCGCCGTGGCCAGTGGGGAAGGGGCCGCCGCGGCCGTCTTCTCGGCGGCGGAGCACTTCGCCGAAGTCTTCCGAGCGAGCGGGAGCGCGCTCCTCGCCGAGCGCGCCCTCGACATCCACGACGTCGCCGAGGCGATCGTCCACGCCCTGACCGGCGACGCGCCGCCCGAGCCGCCCGTCGTCCTCGGTGACGACTCGATCGTCGTCGCCGCGCGCCTCGGGCCGGCGCAGCTCCTTGCCCTTCCGCGAGCCCGCGTGAGGGGCCTCGTCCTCGCGGAAGGGGGGACGCTCTCGCACACGGTCGTCCTCGCGCGGGCCTTCGGCGTGCCGTGCGTGACCGGGGTGGACGGCGTCGACCGGCTCTTGGCGACGGGGGACGAGCTGATCGTCGACGGGGAGCGGGGACTCGTCGTCGCCGCGCCGAAGGAAGTGGTCGTCCGCTTCTACGAAGGGCAGAGGGAAGTCCTCGCGGCCGCGGCGCGGAGGCTCGAGAGGTTCCGGACGGCGCGAGGCGTCGCGGCCGACGGCCGGAGGATCGAGGTCGGCGCGAACGTCGGCACCGTGGAGGAGGCCCAGTCGGCCTTCGAGAACGGCGCCGAGGGGATCGGCCTCTTCCGCACCGAGCTGATGTTCCTCGACCGGGACGAGCCGCCTACCGAGGAGGAGCAGTACGCCATCCTCGCCGAGACGGCGCGCCTCGCCGCGGGGCGGCCGGTCATCGTGAGGACGCTCGACGTCGGGGCCGACAAGCCGCTCTCCTGGATGCGCCTCCCGCCGGAGCGCAACCCGGCCCTCGGCTACCGCGCGATCCGGATGTACGCCGATCACGCCGAGCTCGTGGAGCGCCAGCTCCGCGCGATCCTGCGGGCGGCGGCGATCGGGCCGGTGAAGGTGATGTTCCCGATGGTCGGGACGCCCGAGGAGGCGAGGGAGCTGCGCGCCCTCGTCGAGAGGGCGAAGGGCCGTCTCGCCGCCGAGGGCATCGCGCACGACGCCGCGATCCAGGTCGGGGTGATGCTGGAGATCCCCTCGGCCGTCCTCTCCGTCCGGGCGATGGCGCGCGACGTCGACTTCTTCAGCGTCGGCTCGAACGACCTCGCGCAGTACCTCTTCGCCGTCGACCGCGAGGACACGCGTCTCGCCCACCTCGGGAGCCCGTTCCACCCGGCATTCCTCAAGCTCCTCTCCGAGGCCGTCGAGGGGGCCCACGCCGCGGGGCGCTGGATCGGCCTCTGCGGCGAGCTCGGGGCGCGCCCGCTCGCGGCGCCGCTCCTCCTCGGCCTCGGCTTCGACGAGGTGAGCGTCTCGCCGCCGCGGGTCCTCCTCGCGAAGGCGGCGTTCCGCCGGACGACGACCCGCGGCGGGCGCGCTCTCCTCGCCGACGCGCTCACGAAGGCGACGGCGGGCGAGGTGGAGGCTCTCCTCGTCGAGCGCGTCCCGGCGACGCGCGCCCTCGTCGACGCCATGACGGTGCGCGTCGCGTCGCGGAGCCGGAGCCGCGACGAGGCGATCCGTGAGCTCGCGGACATCCTCCAGCTCACGGCGCGCGCCGACGACGCGGACCGCGTCGAGGACGCGATCTGGGCCCGCGAGGAGACGGTCTCGACCGCGGCCGGCTTCGGCATCGCCATCCCCCACTGCGTCTCGCCGCACGTACGAGCCGACTCGATCGCCGCCGTCCGCCTCTCGCCCCCGGTGGAGTGGGGCGCCGCGGGAGACCGGGTCGATATGGCCATCCTGATCGCGGTGCGGCCGGGGGCGGCGGGTGCCCGGCACCTGAAGACGATCGCGGCCCTGTCCCGCCGCCTCTGCGACGACGCGTTCCGGGAGCGGCTCCTCGCCGCGTCGGACGACGCGGCGGCGGCGGAGCTCCTCTCGGGAGCGGCGGGAGCCGGAAAAGGAGACTAGGTCATGCGGCGGCACGCGATCCTCCTCGCGACCCTCCTCGTCTCGGCGGGCGGAACCCTCGGGGCCGAGGCCCCGCCGCCGCCCGAGCTCGACGTCGTCGCGACGGCGCACCTCGACACGCAGTGGCGCCGGACCGTGAGGGACACGATCGACGACGTCCTCTCCGAGACGCTGAGCGGGAACTTCGCCCTCTTCGAGAAGTACCCCGACTACGTCTTCAGCTTCGAGGGGGCGTTCCACTATGCGCTGATGAAGGAGTACGACCCGGCGGAGTGGGAACGGCTGAAGGCGTACGTGAAGGCGGGGCGGTGGAAGGTCGCCGGGAGCTGGTGGAACGCCGTCGACACGCACGTCCCGTCGCCCGAGTCGCTCGTGAGGCAGACGCTCTACGGCAACGGGTTCTTCCGCAGGGAGCTCGGCGTCACGTCGCGGGACGTCTTCCTCTCCGACTGCTTCGGCTTCTCGCTCGCGCTCCCGTCCGTCGCCGCCCACTGCGGCCTCGCGGCCTTCTCGACCCAGAAGCTGACCTGGGGCGCGGCGATGAAGATCCCTTTCGACGCCGGGCTCTGGGAGGGGGTCGACGGCTCCTCGCTCCTCGCCGCGATCAACCCGGGCGACTACGCCTCGGAACTGAAGGGCAACCTCACGCTCGACCCGGATGTCTACGCGACGATCGACCGCCAGGCGGCGCTCTCCGGACCGCCGGTGGCGATGAAGCACTTCGGGACGGGAGACGTCGGCGTGCCGCCGATCGAGTCCTCCGTCGAGTGGCTCCAGAAGAGCGTCCGCGGCCCGGGGCCGCTGAAAGTGCGCAGCGTCGCCCCCGACCAGCTCGCGAAAGACCTCGCCTTGCGGCTCTCTCCCGCCGAGCGGGCGCGCCTCCCGCACGACCGCGGCGAGCTCCTCCTCACGTCCCACGGGGCCGGCTGCTACACCTCCTAGGCGGCGATGAAATCGTTCAACCGGGCGAACGAGCGGCTCGCCTTCGCCGCGGAGCCGGCGGCGGTCGCGGCGGACGGCCTCGGCGGCGCGGCGTACCCGCGCGAGGGGCTCCGCGAGGCGTGGACGCGTTTCCTCTGGCACCAGTTCCACGACGACCTGACGGGAACGAGCATCCCCGAGGCGTACACGCTCTCCTGGAACGACGAGACGATCGCGGCGGGGACTTTCGCCGACGTCCTCTCGTCGTCGGTCGGTGCCCTCGCGCGCGCCCTCGACACGCGGGGGGCGGGGATCCCGGTCGTCGTCTGGAACCCGCTCGCCCTCGAGAGGGAGGACGCTGTCGACGTGACCGTCCGCTTCGCCGGCGCCGCGCCGCGAGCCGTCCGCGTGACCGGGCCCGACGGCCGGGAGGCCCCGGCCCAGCAGTGGGCTGGCGTGACGGGCGCCTCGGGCGCCTTCTCCGTCGCGGTCCTGAACGACAGCCGCCACGGCTGGGACCGGCCCGACGAGAGGACGCTCCGCCTCCCGCTCGTGCACACGCCGAAGGTCGTCCCGAGCTGGGACTGGCTCGCCGACCAGGGCTCGAACGACCTCGGGCGGCACCGCGTCGTCACGGCGCTCACGGCCCGCGCCGGGGACGTCCGTTCGGGGCGGGTCGCGCAGTCGGCCGAGCGGCTGAACCAGCCGCTCCTGGCGTGGCAGGCCCCGGCGCACGAGGGGGCGCTCGGGAAGGCGTACTCGTTCCTGCGCGTCGAAGGGCCGGGGGGCATGCCACCGGTCTCTGTTCGCGCGCTGAAGCTGGCCGAGGAGCCGGCCGAGGTCGCCGGGACGGGAGGCTTCCTCCCGGCGACCCGGGCCGTGCCCCCGGCCCTCGCGGGCGGCGTCGTCGGGCTCTCTTTCGAGCCGTTCCGGCCGCGGACCCTCGCGGTGACGCTCGCCCCCGAAGCGGTGCGCCTCGAGCCGCCGGTGGCCGTTCCGCTCGACCTTCCCTTCGACGTCGACGGGATCAGCCGGGACGAGGCGCGGAAGGACGGCGACCTCGACGGGCAGCGGCGGAGCCTCGCGGGCGAGCTCCTCCCGGCCACCGTCGTCTCGGCCGGGATCCCGTTCCGGACGGGACCGCAGGCGCCGGGAGAGAAGAACGTCCTGGTCGCGCGCGGGCAGAAGCTCTCGCTCCCGCCCGGCGACTTCGACAGGGTGTACCTCGTCGCGGCCGCGATCGGCGGCGACCGGGCGGCCCGCTTCGCCGTCGACGGAAGGGCGACGGCGCTCGTGGTCCCCGACTGGGCCGAGCCCGTCGGACAGTGGAACAGCCGGATGGTCGGCGGCGTGCGGGTCGACGAGGCGGAACGGATCGCGCCCGCCTACGCGAAGGAGACCCCTCTCGCGTGGGTCGCGACGCACCGGCACGGCGCGCGCGGCGAGAACGAGGCGTACGCCTTCGCGCACCTCTTCCGCCTCCGGCTCGACGTGCCGAGAGGAGCCCGCGAGCTGGTCCTGCCGGTGGACGAGAGGCTCCGGATCCTCGCAGTCACGGCGGCGAGGAACCCGAACGACGCCGTCGTCGCCGCGCAGCGGTTCCTCGACCCGGGAACGGGGGGCGTCGTCCACTTCGAGACGCCCGGCGCCACGTTCGTCGAGAGGACCTCCGTCGTCCTCACCTCGCCGACGGCGGGGGCGACGATCCGCTACACCCTCGACGGGAGCGAGCCGACGACCACCTCCTCCGTCTACGCCGCTCCGATCGCCCTTCGGGAGACGGCGACCGTGAAGGCCCGTGCCTTCTCGGAAGGGTACGGCGACGGGTTCGTGGCGGCCGCGACGCTCACGAAGGCCGACCCGAGGGAGCCCGCGAAGGCGGACACGACGGCCCTGGTCCCCGGCCTCGCGTGCCGGCTCTACGAAGGGGAGTGGAGGAGGAGGCTCCCCGACTTCTCCTCCCTCGTGCCCGCGCGAACGCTCGTCCTCCCGACGGTCGCGCTGACGGGGGAGATGCCGAGTGCGCGCTTCGGCCTCGTCTGCGAGGGCTATCTCTCCGTGCCCGCGGACGGCCTCACGACCTTCTCGCTCCGCGCCGAGGACGCGGCCGAGCTCCTCGTCGACGGCGAGAGCGTGATCCGGAACGAGCCGACCGACGACCTGAGCCGCCGGGGTGCCGCGGCGCTGAAGGCGGGCCTCCACGCGATCGAGGTCCGCTACTTCCAGCGGGACTTCGTCGCCGGGCTCGGCCTGAAGATGGCCGCGCCGGGCGAGCCGCTCTCGCCTGTCCCGGCGAGCCGGCTCTGCCACGCGAAGGGGCCGAGCATCTCGGCGGGCCGATGAGGCCCCCGGTCGAGCCGGCCGACACGACGACGCGGGACCCGGAAAGTCCCGAGTCCGACCTGCGCCTCCGTTTCCCCGCGAGGCTCGACCCCGCCCCGGGGGCGCGGCCCGGCCTCAGCCCCGACGACCTCGCCGCCCTCCCGAGCAGCCCCGGGGCGGCCGTCGTCACCTGCGTCGACTTCGGCTCCACGGAGTTCCGAAGCCAGGAGGTCCGCGACCTCGTGGCGTTCCTCGACGACCACCGTCCCGCCTGGGCCACGGTGCGGTGGATCGACGTCGGCGGGCTCTCGGACCTCGGCGTCGTCGAGGCGCTCGCGCGCAAGTACCACCTCCACCCGCTCGCGGTGGAGGACGTCCTGCACGTGCCGCAGCGGCCGAAGTGCGAGGCCTACCCGGCCCTGGGCGAGTTCCAGGCGAGGCTCTTCGTCGTCGCCCGGGTCCTCCGCCTCGCGGACGGCTGCCTGCGGGAGGAGCAGGTGAGCGTCTTCGTGGGGCACAACACGGTCCTGACGTTCCGGGAGCGGGCCGACGACGACCTCTGGGCCCCGGTGCGCCACCGGCTGGCGGTCGCCGGGTCGCGGATGAGGGAGCACGACGCGAGCTACCTCGTCTACTCGCTCCTCGACTCGATCGTCGACCGGTGGTTCCCGCTCCTCGAGGAGCTCGGAGACCGGCTGGAGCAGCTGGAGGACGAGGTCCTGGAGAACCCGAGCCGCGAGGCCATCGCGAAGGTCCACGCCCTCCGCAGGGAGCTCCTCGTCCTCCGCCGGGCCGCGTGGCCGATGCGGGAGGTGATCGCCGCTCTCCAGCGGGAGCCGCACGAGTGCCTCAGCGAGACGACGCGGACCTACCTGCGCGACGTGCACGACCACATCGTCCAGGTCATCGAGATGATCGAGGCCTACAGGGAAGTCGTGGCGTCGGTGCAGGAGACGTTCATGACGGCCACGAGCAACCGGATGAACGAGGTGATGAAGGTCCTCACCGTCGTCGGCACGATCTTCATCCCCATCACGTTCCTCGCCGGCGTCTACGGCATGAACTTCCGCCACATGCCCGAGCTCGAGGCGTGGTGGTCGTACCCCCTCTTCTGGGTCCTCTGCGCCGGGCTCTCCGGAGGGATGCTCCTCTGGATGCGAAAGCGAGGCTGGATCTAGGCGGGCGGCGGGCCGGACCGACGCCGTGAGAACCGAACCGCCGAACGGGGCAGCGCCCCCGAGGTCCGTGATCCTGGCCGCGGTGATGGCCGGGACGATCCTCGGCCCGATCGACGCGAGCATCGTCAACGTGGCCCTCCCCACTCTCGCGAGCTCGGTCTCGGCGAGCCTCGCCGCGGTGCAGTGGGTGCCGATGGCCTACCTGCTCGCCACCGGCAGCCTCGTCCTGATGTTCGGCCGTCTCGGGGACCTGCACGGGCACCGGAAGGTGTTCCTCGCGGGCCTCCTCGCGTTCGTCGGGGCCTCGGGCCTCTACGCCGCGGCTCCCACCATCTCCGCGCTCCTCGCGTCCGCGAGGGGTACCCGCAGCGACCCGGCCAGGGCCGCGAGCGGACGCGGGGAACCGGCGTGTGGCCGGGGCCGGAGGCAACCGGCGCGCGTTTCCTGTAGGATTCATAACGGAACGGACCAGTCCGTTCCGTTATCACCTCGGGAGGCCGGATGGTTCGCACGAGATCGGAAGGGAAGCGGCAGGAGATCCTCGACGCCGCCGAGGCCGCGTTCGGCCGGCGGGAGTTCGACGAGGTCACGACCGACGACATCGCCGCTGGGGCGGGCGTCGGAAAGGGGACGCTCTACCGTTACTTCCCGACGAAGGAAGAGCTCTACGCCGCGACGTTCCTGAGGGCCCTCGCCGAGCTCGACGCGGGGCTCGAGAGGCCCGGCTCGGGGAGCCGGACGCCGGCGGAGCAGCTCGAGGCGATCTGCCGGGTCATGGTCCGGACCCTCTGGGTCCGGCACACGCTCTTCCACTCCCTGCACGGCCTCGGACGCGGCTCCGGGACCCTCCGCCGCGCGGTCCGGACCCGGCGTAACCGCCTCCAGCGGGCGGTCGAGTCGGCGCTCCGCGAGGGAATCGAGAACGGCGAGCTGAGGACGCACGACCCGTTCACGGCCGCGCAGCTCTTCCTCGGAATGACCCGGTCCGCAGTCGTCTTCCGGCGCCCCGGCGACACGATCGACGGGATCGCGCGCGAGATCCTCGGCGTCTTCCTCGGGGGCGTCGGGAAACAGGAGGCCCGATGAGACCCCTTGCCCCCGCAGCGGCGGCCGTCCTCGCGGCCGCGCTCACCGCCTGCGCGACCGCGCGGCCGGAGGCGTTCGTCGCGAGCTCGGTCCCGCCCCGACCCGCGAGCGCCTGGACGCCGCCGGCCGAGGCCGAGCACCCGCCGGCGGCGCCAGCGCCCCTGGCCGGCGTTCCCGCCGAGCTCCTCTCCGGCCCGAAAACGATCTCGCTCACCGAGGCGGTCGACATCGCGCTCACGACGAGCCCGGTCACCCGGAGCAGCTGGCTCCAGGCCCGCAGCGCCGCGGCCGAGGTCGGCAGCCGGGAAGGCGCCTTCTGGCCCCAGGTCGACGTCGCGGTGAACCTCTTCCGCGAGAATCAGGCCTCCCTGGGCGGCGCGAGCGAATACCCCTCGACGACGTGGGGGCCGGCCGCGGCCCTCTCCTGGACCCTTCTCGACTTCGGCGGCCGCGGAGCGGACGTCGAGGAGAAGCGGCAGGCGCTCTTCGCCGCCGGATACCTGCACAACCTCGCCGTCAGCGACGTCGTCCTCGCCGTCCAGACGTCCTACTACCAGTTCCAGGGGGCGAAGGCGCTCCTCGTCGCCACCGAGTCGAGCCTGAAGCAGGCCGAGGAGAACCTGACCGCCGCAGAGGAGCGCCGAAGGGCGGGGGTCGCCACGGTCGCCGACGTCCTCCAGGCGAAGACGAGCCTGTCCGAGCGGCGGCTCGAGCTGGAGACGGCGCGGGGCCTCGTCGAGACGACGCGCGGCGCGCTCGCGACCGCCCTCGGCGTCCCGGCGAACCTCCCGGTCGACGTGACCGACCTCCCCGACGGCCTCCGGCTCGAGGGGGCGACGCCGACGGTCGACGAGCTGATCGCGGAGGCCGAGAAACGGCGTCCCGACCTCGCCGCGGCCCGCTCGCGCGCGATGGCGGCGCGGTCGAGGGTCGCCTCGGTCCGCTCGAGCGCTCTCCCGAGCCTCGTCGGCGCCGGGACGTTCTCGCGGAGCTACTACGAGAGCCCCGCCGGCGCCGCGCCGTTCGGCGACAACTGGTCGCTCGGCGTCGCGGTCCGCTGGCCCCTGTTCAACGGCTTCCAGAAGGTCTACGACCGGAAGAAGGCCGAGGAGGACGCCGCGGCCGCGGACGCGACGACGGACGTCCTCTCGCAGCAGGCGATCTACGAGGTCTGGTCGGGCTACGCCGCCGTGAAGACGGCCGCCGAGCGGATCCGCGCCGCCAAGGACCTCCTCGCGAGCGCGACCGAGAGCGAGCAGGTGACGCTCGGGCGCTACAAGGCGGGGGTCGGGGGGATCCTCGACCTCCTCGCCGCCGAGTCCTCGCTCGCGAGCGCGAGGGCGACCGACGTCCAGGCACGTGCCTCGTTCCTCGTCTCTCTCGCCCAGCTCGCGCACGACACCGGCGCGCTCGGCCTCGTCCCCATCCCGCAGCTGAAGAAGGACACGCCATGAAGCTCCGGCCGACGCCGATCGCCCTCCTCGTCCCGCTCCTCGCCGCCTGCGGCGGCGCCTCGAAAAAGCCCGCCGTCGAGCCCGCCCCGGTCCGTGTCGGCGAGGCCGCCCGGAAGCCGGTCCCCGTCGAGGTCGTCGCGATCGGCCACGTCGAGCCGCTCTCGACGGTCGCCGTGAGGCCCCAGGCCGGCGGCGCGCTGACGGCGGTCGCCTTCCGCGAGGGAGACGAGGTCGCCGCCGGGCAGCTCCTCTTCACGATCGACCCGCGCCCGTACGAGGCGGCCCTCGCGCA
>CAVOJA010000118.1:0-73560 GCA_963696015.1 uncultured Holophagales bacterium | reverse complement strand
CCTCGTCAGTTGAGCGGGGTGGGCCCGGCGTGGGCGATCCGGCCGGGCGATACTCTCCGGGCATCGTGTGGTCGCACGCGCCCGTCGCCGTCCTCTCGTTCGTGACGACGCTCCACCTCGCAGCCGTGCTGCTGCTGTCTCACCGGCGTGCCGGCCCGGGGCGCCGGCTGCTCCTCCTCCCCTCGGTTTCCTTCGCCCTCCTCGTCTGGGTTCTGCCCGATCAGGCGTGGCTCCTCGCCGGCCTCGCGGCGCAGGTCACCTGGGTCGTCGCCTGCGAGAGACTCCTTCCGGCGGAAGCCCCGGAGAGCGCTCCCGCCTCCAGGCCGGCGGTGGCGTCCGCGGCCGGGGGGCCGGCAGGCGGAGGCACACCGAAGAAGCCAGCGGCCGCGGCGGGCTTCGTTCCCGTCAAGGTCCTCGCCGTCATCGACGAGACGCCGGAGATCCGGACGTTCCGGATGGAGAGACCCGAGGGCTTCGATTTCCGGCCGGGCCAGTTCCTGATGATCCGCGTCGCCGCGCAGGGCAAGGACGAGGTCCGGTGCTACTCGATCAGCTCCTCCCCGGAGGCGACGGGGTACCTCGAGATCTCGGTGCGGCGGCAGGGGCGGGCCTCCAACGCGCTTCACGAGACCATCCGTGCCGGGGGAGTCCTCCCGATCCGGGGACCGGGAGGCGATTTCGTCTATCCGGTGGAGCCGGACGTGCCCCTCGTCCTCCACGCCGGGGGCGTCGGCGTCACGCCGATGATCTCGATGCTCCGGCACGCGGCGAAGTCCGAGCCGGGGCGGCCCGTGACGTTCCTCTACACGGTGAGGGCCGAGCCGGACGTGGCCTTCCGCGACGAGCTGGCCGTCCTCGCCCGCCGCGCGCCCGGCGTCCGCGTCTACGTCACGCTCAGCCGGGGCGAGCCGACACCGGGATTCCTGACGGGCCGGATGGACGCCCAGAAGATCGCCCGGTACGTGCCGGACCCCGCGAAGGCGATCCACCTCATCTGCGGGCCGGCCCCGATGATCGAGTCGCTTCGCGAAGGGCTCGTGAGCCTCGGCGTACCCGACGACCGGATCCGGTTCGAGGCCTTCGAGGCCGCCGTCGCCTCGGCATCGGACGCGGTGGACGACGGATCCACGTACGAAGTGTCCTTCTCCCGCTCCGGCGGGGCGACGACGGTCTCCGGCGGGACGAGCCTCCTCGACGCCGCCGAGGCGGCGGGGGCGCCCGTGGACTCGATGTGCCGGGCCGGGAGCTGCGGGACCTGCAAGACCCGGCTCGTCTCCGGGCGCATCGAAGGAGAGGGAAGGGCGCTTCGCCCGGAGGACCGGAAGGCCGGCTGGGTCCTCGCCTGCGTTTCCTACCCCAGGAGCGACTGCACCCTCGACGCCTGACGGTCCCCGGCCTCCGGCACGAAAAGCGGGTACCGGAAAACGAATGACACTACCGTTGGATTTTGAGAAACTCTGCACTGCCATGAAATCCCGGCGAGGGAACCGTCGGTAAGAGGCGGATTCCCACCACTTCGCACAAGGGAAGGTCATGCAGGAGCGCAGCGCGATTTCACACGCGGGCCTCGGTAGAGGTGTATCGGCCGTTCGGGCTCACCCGGCGGTGGCTCCGTGGCGCCCGTCGGGAGTGCTCGTTCTTGCTGCGCTTGCGGCGGCGGCTGTCATCTTTGTCGTCCTTTTCCCCCTCGGCGGGCTCTCCTACTACCGGACGCCGCTCCGGGTCCGCGCATACGCCCCCCAGCATCGGGATCTCCGGCCGTCGGGCCCGGTGGGGCGGGCCCTCGGGATCGCGGGCGCCGTCCTCATGTTCGGAGGGACGGCGGCCTACGAGGCGCGAAAGCGGATGCGGGGGCTCTCCAACGCCGGAAGCCTCAAGACCTGGCTCGAGATGCACATTTTCTGCGGCCTCGTCGGTCCGACTCTCGTCACCCTCCACACCTCGTTCAAGTTCAACGGCATCGTCTCCGTCGCCTACTGGTCGATGCTCAGCGTCGTCGCGTCGGGCTTCATCGGCCGGTATCTCTACGCAAAGATCCCGCGAACGCAGCGCGGGGTCGAGATGGACCGCAAGGCGATCGAGGAGCGCGCGGCGGAGCTTCGCCGCACGCTCTCGGACATGACGGTCCCGGTGAAGCTCCTCCTCCGGATCGAAGAAATGGAAAGAGACCTCCTGCCGCGGGAGGGGGAGAGCTACGGGCTCGTGAGCATGCTCTTTGGAGGCTTCGCCGTGCGAAAGAAGACCCGGGCCATCGAACGGACCATCCGCTCGGCGGGGCTCACCCGGCAGCTGATCCGGGAAGCCCTCCACGCCGAGGGCGAACGGATCAACCTCCTGCGCCGGGCGGCCTCCCTCGACCTGTCGCGCCGCCTCTTCGCCATGTGGCACGTCTTCCACATGCCGTTCGTCTGGATCCTCGCGACCGTCTTCGTCCTCCACGTCGGGGTGGCCTTCTACTTCGGCTATGCGGTGGGCGGCCGGTGAAACGCCTCGCGCTGGCCGCCGTGGCGGCTCTCCTCCTCGCGGCTCCGGCCGCTGCGCAGCTGGGCGACCTCGTGTCGCCCGGTCCGCTTTCCGCCCCCCACGCAAAACTCGACGGCCTGAAGAACTGCGAGAAGTGCCACGAGAAGGGAAACCAGGTCTCGGCGGACCGCTGCCTCGCGTGCCACAAGGACATCGGCTCCCGGATCGCGCGGAAGAAGGGCGTCCACCGGGACGTGAAGGACGAGTGCGCCGCCTGCCACGCCGAGCACGCGGGGCGCGACGGGGAGCTGCGTCCGTTCGAGACGAAGGGCTTCGACCACGCGAAGGAAGCCGGCTTTCCGCTCGACGGCAAGCACGCCCCTCTCGCCCGGAAGTGCGCCTCGTGCCACAAGACGCGCTCCTTCCTGAAGCTCTCGCCTTCGTGCGTCACCTGCCACGCCGACTCGCACGAGGGAGCCCTCGGGGCCTCGTGCATCACCTGTCACTCGGCGGCGGTCGCTTTCAAGGAAACGCGCCAGTCGTTCGACCACGGGAAGACGAAATACCCGCTGACTGGCGCCCACGTGAAGGTGGCCTGCGCGAAGTGCCATGCCAACGGAGTCTTCCGCGGCGTGAAGTTCGCGACCTGCGCCGACTGCCACGAGGACCCGCACCAGAAGGCGTTCGGAGCGGACTGCTCCTCGTGCCACGAGACGGCCACCTTCAAGACGGTGAAGGTCGACCACGGCAAGACCGCCTTCCCGCTCCGCGGCCGGCACGCGGAGCTTCCATGCGCCGCCTGCCACAAGGAGCCGGCGACCAAGGTCAGGCTGAAGGCGGGGACCTGCGCCACGTGCCACCAGGACCCGCACCGGGGCGAGTTCGAGCAGGACTGCGCCAGCTGCCACAACGAGAAGTCCTTCCGGGGCGTTCCCTTTGACCACGCCGCGAAGACGACGTTCGCCCTCACCGGCAGGCACGTGACGGCGAAGTGCGCGGCGTGCCACGTCCCGCCGACTGCCGCCGCGGCAGGGGCGAGCGGGAAGAGGAGCGGCGGCAACGGCGCCGCGAAGGCGAACGGTTCCCTGCCGAAGATCGTCGTCTTCAAGGGGCTGAAGACCGAGTGCGCCGCCTGCCACAAGGACCCTCACAAGGGAGCTCTCGGTACCGCGTGCGGGACGTGCCACGGCACCGAAAGCTTCCGGCCGAAGGGCTTCAGGCACCCGCGCTTCCCCGAGTTCTTCGCGGGGCTCCACGAGAACCTCGCGTGCGAGAAGTGTCATGGCGGACCGAAGACGGGCCCGAACGGAAAGCCGGTGCCGGTGGGCGACCGGACCTACCGCGGCCTGGCGACGGCGTGCGCGACCTGCCACAAGGACCCGCACCTCGGTCAGGTCTCCGTCTCCTGCGAAACCTGCCACGCCGTCACGGGAGCGAAGTTCGCCCCGGTGAAGTTCGACCACGCGAAGTCGGCGTTCCCGCTCACCGGCAAGCACGCACCCCTGGCGTGCGAGAAGTGCCACAAGAAGGAAACGGCGAAGTTCCCCGCGGCGAACGGGACGGCAGTCCGGCTGAAGGGGCTCGGCACCGCGTGCGCCACCTGCCATAAGGACCCGCACCTCGGCCAGCTCGGACCGTCGTGCGCGACGTGCCATTCGCCCGAGACCTTCAAGGTGCCCACGTTCGAGCACACGGGCTCCCCCGAGTTCTGGAAGGGCGCTCACTCGACGGCGCCCTGCGCCAAGTGCCACAAGACGGAAGACGGAGCCTTCCCCGCGGGGAAGGGGACGGCGGTCCGCTACAAGGGGTTCAAGTCCTCGTGCGCCTCGTGTCACGAGGATGCGCACCAGGGGACGCTCGGTCCGAGCTGCGAGAGCTGCCACGTCCCTTCCGCCCAGTGGAAGAGCGCCTCGCGCGCCTTCCACAAGACGTCGTGGCCGCTCGAGGGCAAACACCTCCTCGTCCCGTGCGCGTCCTGCCACGTCAAGGGGCAGACGAAGGGGACGCCTCGCCTCTGCGCCGACTGCCACTGGGACCGCAGGCAGGACGACCGGTTCAAGACCCGCCTCGGCCTCGACTGCCAGAACTGCCACCGGCCGGCCTCCTGGACCGCCGTCACCTGGAGTCACGCCGCGGCGACCGGCTTCGCGCTGTCCGGGGCGCACGCCGGGCTCGACTGCGAGAAGTGCCACACGGGCGGCGTCTTCCGGAAGAGCGAAACGTCGGGCTGCATCGGCTGCCACCGGGAGGACTACGACCGGGCGAAGGAGCCGAACCACGTCACGGCGGGGTTCCCGACCACGTGCGAGACGTGCCACAAGGTCTCCGACACGTCCTGGGAACAGGCCCGCTTCAACCACCAGGCGACGTTCCCGCTCGCCGGCCAGCACGCGACGGCGGCCTGCGCCTCCTGCCACGAGAACGGCGTCTACCGCGGGACGGCGCGCGACTGCTCGGGGTGCCACATCTCCCTGTACCAGAAGGCGACGAACCCGAGCCACATCCTCGCGGGGTTCCCGACGACGTGCGAGACCTGCCACAGGTCCTCGGACCCGGCGTGGACGGGGGTGGCGTTCAATCACTCGAAGTGGCCGCTCGCGGGAAAGCACGCGGGCCAGGCGTGTACCGCCTGCCACCGCAGCGGCGTCTTCCAGGGGCTAACGTCGACGTGCGCCTCGTGCCACCAGGCCGACTACCAGAAGGCGGTGAACCCGAACCACGTCACCGCGGGGTTCCCGACGGCGTGCGAGACGTGCCACAAGGTCTCCGACACGTCCTGGCAGCAGGGCAAGTTCGACCACGCGACGACCTTCCCCCTCGTTGGGAAGCACACCACGCAGGCCTGCGTCGCGTGTCACGCGAGCGGCGTCTACCGCGGCACGGCCCGCGACTGCGCCGGGTGCCACCTCCCGCTGTTCCAGAAAGCGACGAATCCGAGCCACATCCTGGCGGGATTCCCGACGACGTGCGAAACGTGCCACAAGGCGACGGACCCGGCGTGGACGGGGGTGGCGTTCAATCACTCGAAGTGGCCGCTCGCGGGAAAGCACGCGGGCCAGGCGTGTACCGCCTGCCACCGCAGCGGCGTCTTCCAGGGGCTCCCGTCGACGTGCGCCTCGTGCCACCAGGCCGACTACCAGAAGGCGGTGAACCCGAACCACGTCACCGCGGGGTTCCCGACGGCCTGTGAAAGCTGTCACAAGGTCTCGGACGCTTCCTGGAAGCAGGGCAAGTTCGACCACGCGAAGTGGCCCCTCCTGGGCCGCCACTCGGGCCCGCTCTGCGCCACGTGTCACACGAACGGGGTCTTCCAGGGACTTCAGAGCGACTGCGTTTCGTGCCACCTGCCGAAGTACCAGGCGACGAAGGACCCGAACCATGCGCAGGCGGGGTTCCCGACGACGTGCCAGGTCTGTCACAAGGTGTCCGACATGTCGTGGAGCCAGGGGACGTTCAACCACGCGGCCGTGTTCCCGCTCGTCGGGACCCACGCGACGCAGTCGTGCGCCTCGTGCCACAAGGGCGGGGTCTACAAGGGAACGGCGCGGGACTGCGTCGGGTGCCACCTTTCGAAGTACCAGGCGACGACGAACCCGAACCACCAGGCCGCGGGGTTCCCGACGACGTGCGAGACGTGCCACAAGGCGACGGACACGTCGTGGGGCCAGGGGACGTTCAACCACGCGGCCGTGTTCCCGCTGCAGGGCCGTCACGCGACGGCGGCGTGCGCCTCGTGTCACATAAACGGGGTGTACGGCGGGACGCCGCGCACCTGCGTCGGGTGCCACCTTTCGAAGTACCAGGCGACGACGAACCCGAACCACCAGGCCGCGGGGTTCCCGACGACGTGCGAGACGTGCCACAAGGCGACGGACACGTCGTGGGGCCAGGGGACGTTCAACCACGCGGCCGTGTTCCCGCTGCAGGGCCGTCACGCGACGGCGGCGTGCGCCTCGTGTCACATAAACGGGGTGTACGGCGGGACGCCGCGCACCTGCGTCGGGTGCCACCTTTCGAAGTACCAGGCGACGACGAACCCGAACCACCAGGCCGCGGGGTTCCCGACGACGTGCGAGACGTGCCACAAAGCGACGGACACGTCGTGGGGCCAGGGGACGTTCAACCACGCGGCCGTGTTCCCGCTGCAGGGCCGTCACGCGACGGCGGCGTGCGCCGCGTGCCACGTCAACGGGGTTTACGGCGGGACGCCGCGCACCTGCGTCGGGTGCCACCTGGCGAAGTACCAGGCGACGACGAACCCGAACCACCAGGCCGCGGGGTTCCCGACGACGTGCGAGACGTGCCACAAAGCGACGGACACGTCGTGGGGCCAGGGGACGTTCAACCACACCTGGTTCCCGATCGTGACGGGAAAGCACGCGGGCAACCCCTGCTCGGCCTGTCACACGAACCCGTCGAACTACGCCATCTTCACCTGCGTCACGTGCCACACGAGGGCAAAGATGGACTCGGAGCACCGGGGGCGCCCTGGGTACGTGTACGACTCGAACGCCTGCTACGGGTGCCACCCGCAGGGGAATGGCTGAGGAGGACGAGCGATGACGTATCGAACGCTTCGTCTCACCCTCGCGACCTTCGGGACCTTCGCCGCCCTCGCGGTCCCGGGGGGGGCCCGTGCCCAGTCGAGCGGCTGGGGCCGCGTCTCCCTGTTTCTCCAGGGCAGCCAGAGTCGCCCGAAGGACGGCGGCGCGTCCTTTTCCTCGAACGAGGCGGTGGCGACTCTGACCGTCAAGTCGGCCGAGCGGGACGAGAACGGCTTCGAGTACGCCTTCGACGGGCGCGGCTCGACCTATGGAGCCGGCGGCGACGACCGTCAGAACCGCTTCTCGCTCTGGGACGCGTGGGCGGGTGGCCGCTTCGCGAACGGCAGGATCGGGGTTCGCGTCGGACAGCAGTGGATCACCGACCTCGGCGGCCTCGGTTCGGTGGGCGGCGCCCTCGTCGAGGTGCGCGGGCGGAAGGGCAAGGGAAAGAGGAAGCTCCGGCCGCGCTTCGGTCTGTTCGGAGGCCTCGAGCCGAAGGGCTGGGAGGCGGGCTGGGTGAACGGCGTGACGAAGGGCGGGGCCTACGCCGCCCTCGACGGCGAAGGCGGGCAACGGCACGTCCTCGGCTTCGTGACGATCCGCAACTCCGGGCTGACGGAGAGATCGGTCCTCACCACGACGAACTTCATTCCGGTCGGCAAGAAGGTCTTCTTCTACGTCGCCGGCGAGTACGACGTGGCCAAACCCGGGGGCCAGGCGGACACCGGCCTGAGCTACGCCTTCGTCAACGCGCGCTGGTCCGTCTCCTCGCGCGTCGAGCTGCAGGGCCTCTACCACCGGGGGCGCTCCTACGACGCGAGGACCCTCACGCAGGACCAGATCGACGGGCGACCGATCGATCCGCGCCTTCTCACCGGGTTCCTCTACGAGTCGGCCGGCGGGCGGCTGACCGTCGAAGTCGCCCGCGGCGTCCGCGTCTTCGCCGGGTACGCCAGCGACCGCGGGAACCGCGACGACGGATCGACGGGGCGGATCAACGCCGGGTTCCACGCGGGGAACGTCTTTGGTTCGGGCATCGACCTCACCGTCTCCGACAACCGGATCGACCGCCCGGACAACGCCTACGACTCCTGGTATGCCTCGATCGGCCGGAGCTTCGGCGGCCGCGTCTACGTCTCGCTCGACTACACCACGGCGTTGTCGGTCCTCCGTTTCACGGGCACGGACGGCGTCGTCGTCGAGACCCGGCCGCAGACGAACCGGTTCTCGCTCAATGGGTCCGTGAACCTGAGCCGCACGCTCTCCCTCCTCCTCGCGGCGGAGCGCAGCACCGGCGATTTCGGGACCGAGACGCGCGGGCAGGCGGGGATCTCGCTGAGGTTCTGAAGGCGGCCCGCGCTCTCCCTCCGGGACCCGGCACGGCCGACCGGGATGCGAGAATCCACGCTGTGACCGCGGACCTTCCTCTCCCCCTCGACGCCTACACGGGCGAAGCCGGGATGACGCTGTGGCAGCTCCTCGTCCACCGCGCCACGCAGGAGCCGGTCAACCTCGTCGCCACATCCATCTTCGTCCTGGCGATCCTCCACACCTTCCTGGCGGCGAGGATCACCGCGGCCGCGCACCGGCTCCAGCACCGGATCGCGAAGGAGACCGGGGGCGACGGGCACAGCTTCCGCGTCGAGATGCTCCACTTCCTCGGCGAGGTGGAAGCGGTCTTCGGCATCTGGGCGATCCCGCTGCTCGTCGTGGCGGTGGCGATGAAGGGGTGGCACTCCGTCGAGGGCTACGTGGGGCACGTCCACTTCACCGAGCCGATGTTCGTCGTCGTCGTCATGGCGATCGCCTCGACGCGGCCGGTCCTCTCGTTCGCGGAGAAGTGCCTCGGGGCCGTCGCGAGCCTCGGCGGCAAGACGCCGCTCGCCTGGTGGGCCTCGATCCTCACGGTCGGCCCGCTCCTCGGCTCGTTCATCACGGAGCCGGCCGCGATGACGATCTGCGCGCTCCTCCTCGCGAGGCACCTCTACGAGCTCGACCCCTCGACGAGGCTGAAGTACGGGACGCTCGGGCTCCTCTTCGTGAACGTCTCCGTCGGCGGCACCCTCACCCACTTCGCGGCGCCCCCGGTCCTGATGGTCGCGACGAAGTACGGCTGGGGCCTCTCGTTCATGCTCCGGAGCTTCGGCTGGAAGGCGGCACTCGCCGTCTTCGTCTCGACGGCGCTCTTCGCCTTCGTCTTCCGGAAGGAGCTGGCCGACCTCGCCGGCCGGAAGAAGGCGCGCCTGGCAGACCCCGTGGAGCGCCCGTCGGAGCGGGCGGTCCCCGCGTGGATCGTGGGGACTCACCTCCTCTTCCTCGGCTGGACGGTCTTCACGGCCCACACCCCGGCCCTCTTCGTCGCGGGCTTCCTCTACTTCCTCGCCTTCACGCAGGCGACGGCGCCGCACCAGAACCCGCTGAACCTCAGGCCGCCGCTCCTCGTCGGCTTCTTCCTCGCGGGCCTCGTCGTCCACGGGACGCTCCAGGCATGGTGGATTGCCCCGCTCCTCGCCCGGCTCGACGTCGGGGCGCTCTTCGCGGGCGCGACGATCCTGACGGCGTTCAACGACAACGCCGCCATCACCTACCTCGCCTCGCTCGTCCCCGGGTTCACGCCCGAGCTGAAGTACGCCGTCGTCGCGGGAGCGGTGGCGGGGGGCGGCCTGACGGTCATCGCGAACGCGCCGAACCCGGCCGGGCAGTCGATCCTCTCCCGCTACTTCCCGGACGGAATCCTGCCGCTCGGCCTCCTCCTCGGCGCGCTCGTGCCGACGCTCGTCGTCGTCCTCGCGTTCCTCTTCCTCCCCTGAGCCCGGGTCACCCGTTCAGGATGCCCCCCTCGGCGACGACCGCCTCGAGGAGGAGGTCTCCCGCCTCCGGGACGGCCGAGAGGACCCGGGCCCAGTTCGGGATGAGGGGCGCGCCGAGCGGGTCGGCGAGGAACTGGTCGACGCCGCTCTTGAGAGCGTCGGCGAACGTCGCGATCGCCATCTCCTCCTCGTGCCGCGGGAAGACGAGACCGTTCATCTTCGCCAGGGCGTAGAAGCTCGACGCGGCGTCCTCGGCCCGCCTCTGGTAGGACGCGAGGAGCGATTTGAGCGTCCCGTCGCCGAGGACGGTGTCGGCGGCCGCGAGTGTCCGAAGGAGGTGTTTGGCGATGTCGGCGGCCATCCGGTGCAGCCCTTTCGTCGGGTCCTCCGGGGAGAGCGCCTGGTGCTTGTGGTCGTAGCGGTCGGCGATGTCGACCTGGCAGACGCGCCGAGGCGAACGGTGCCGGTAGACCTCGGAGAGGGTCCCCACCTCGAGACCCCAGTCCGACGGCACGCGAATCTGGCGGAGGAGGTCGGCGGAGAGGGCGAACTCGCCCGCGAGCGGGTAACGGAACGCGGAGAGGAACTCGATATAGGCGTTCGTTCCGAGGAGCGACCGGAGCGACCCGAGAAGCGGGCCGACGAAGAGGCGGGCCACGCGGCCGTTCAGGCGGTCTGTGAACCGCGCGTAGTAGCCCTTGCAGAAGTCGAAGTTCAGGATCGGGTCGGCGATCGGGTAGAGGAGCCGGGCGAGTATCGATCGGTCGTAGTCGAGGACGTCGGCGTCGTGGAGCGCGATGTACTCGACGTTCCCCTGCGAGAGGAGGTAGCCGAAGCCGATCCAGCAGGCGCGTCCCTTCCCCCTCTCGCCGAGGGTGAGGTCCGCCTTCTGGAGCTTCGCCAGGAGCGCCGTCACCCCGGGGCCGTCGTTCCAGAGGACGACGGTCCGCCGTTTCAGGCGCTTGAAGTACTCGAGCGCGCCGCGGTAGCCGGCCTCGTCGGCCCGGTCGAGCGAGACGAGGACCGTGTCGAGGTAGGGGGCCTGCGCGATCTCGTCGCAGATCTTGAGGAGCGCCGGGCGCTCCAGCTCGGAGATGAGGGAGGGGATCAAAAGGGCGGCCTTGTTGCGGCGGGTGTGGCGGACGAGCGCATCCTCCAGCTCCACAAGCGGCCGGTTCCCGAGTCGGGTAAGGGTCGTGATCGGCCCGTTCTGCGCGAAGTCGCTCATGAGCCATTCTTTCCCGCAGCCGCTCCGGTGGGAAGCGAAAACGGCGATCCCTGCGGGTCCTTCTGCAGTTCCGACGCGTCTGCCGCGCGTGCTAGCTTTCCCGCGTGCCGGGAACCCTGAATTACGCCGCTGCGGACCCGTTCCGCGGTCTCGACTACCTTCCCGAGCCGGACTACGCGCAGCCCCTGCGAGGCCTCTCGCCCGCTCTCGAGGCGCGCATCCGGAGCCGTGCCGCCCTCCTCTACGGGTACGGTCGCGCCGACCTGGTCGTGCGAAACGTCGACCGGCTCGTGAGGGTCCTCGACGCCTACTCCACGCCCCGGATCCGCGAGGCCGAGGCGTCGTTCGACCCGCGGCGCCGCTTCACGGAGAAGGACGCCGTCCTCATCACGTACGGCGACCTCGTCGTCTCGGACGGGCGCACGCCGCTCCGGACGCTCTTCGACTTCGCCTTCATCTTCTTCCGCGGCCTCGTCACGATCGTCCACGTCCTCCCGTTCTTTCCGTCCTCCTCCGACCGGGGCTTCTCGATCGTCTCGTACGAGGAAGTCGACCCGAGGCTCGGCAGCTGGGAAGAGATCGCCCGCCTCGGACGGAGCTTCCGGCTCATGTTCGACGGGTGTTCAACCACATCTCGTCGAAGAGCCGCCGCTTCCAGAAGTTCCTGGCGGGAGACCCGGAGTACGACCGTTTCTTCCGCGTCTTCTCCTCGCGCGAGGAGATCGACGACGACCTCCTGAAGCTCGTCCTGAGACCCCGGACCTCGGACCTCCTGAGCGAGTTCGCCACGGTCGAAGGCCCGCGATGGCTCTGGACGACCTTCTCGCGCGACCAGATCGACCTGAACTTCCGGCACCCGCGCGTGCGGGTCGAGATCCTCGAGATCCTCCTCTCCTACGTCCGGCGGGGGGCGGACCTCGTGCGGCTCGACGCCGTCACCTACATCTGGCACGAGCTCGGGACGAGCTGCGCCCACTTGAAGCGGACGCACGAGGTCGTGAAGCTGATTCGCGACGTCCTCGACGCGGCGGCTCCGCACGTCGCCCTCGTGACCGAGACCAACGTCCCCCACGCCGACAACGTCACCTACTTCGGCGACGGGACGGACGAAGCGCAGATGGTCTACAACCTCGCGCTTCCGCCGCTCGTCCTCCACGCGTTCGTCACCGGCTCGGCGGAGGCGCTCTCGGGCTGGGCGGCCGGGCTCGAGACACCGTCGGACACGACCACCTTCTTCAATTTCCTCGACTCGCACGACGGCATCGGGCTGATGGGGGCGTGCGACATCCTTCCCGGGGAGGAGATCGCCCGCCTCTGCGAGCGTGTGAGGGCCGTCGGCGGCCTCGTCTCGATGAGAACGGACGAGGGAGGCGTGGCGGTCCCCTCCGAGATGAACGTCACCTGGTGGAGCGCCCTGAACGACGCGACGCCGGATGAGGATCTCGAGAGGCAGGTCGACCGCTTCGTCGCCGCCCGTGCGATCGCCCTCGCGCTGAAGGGCGTGCCCGGCATCTACCTCCTCAGCTTCTTCGGCGCGGGAAACGACCTCGACGCGGTCCGGCGGGACGGGCAGGCGCGCTCGATCAACCGCTCGGCCCTCCGGGAGGAGTGGCTCTTCGACCAGTTCGCCGATCCCACCTCGATCCCGTCACGGACGGCGAGCCGTTTCATCGACCTCCTCTCGCGGCGGGCGGCCGAGCCGGCCTTCCACCCCGCGGCGGCGCAGCGGGTCCTGCGGCTCGATCCGCGGCTCTTCGCCCTCGCGAGGACTCCCGTCGGCGGCGGGCCGGCCGTCGTCGCGATCGTCGAAGTCTCGGGCTCAGAGGTCGCGGTGCGCCTCCGGCCCGCCGGCGCCGGTCTCGCGGGAGGCCCCCTCGTCGACCTCGTCTCGGGCGAAGAGGTTCCGGTAGACGGCGGCGAGACGGACCTGCGTCTCCGTCCCTACCAGGTCGTCTGGCTGCGCTGACGGGGAGACGTCAGAGACGTTCGAGGAGGCGGGGGGGGAGGTAGGACTTCAGCTCGGCGCGGCCGGTGCCGAGGTGGGGGGAGATCTCGAAGACGGCGAGCGCGGCCTTCTTCATCGGCACGTCGACGTCCTTTCGCCCCGAGACGAGGCGGCCGAAAAGCGTGCCGAGGTGCGGCTCGTGACCCACGACGAGCGCCGAAATGCAGCCCGCCGTCTCCAGCTCTTCGAGAAGGATCGCCGGGTTCGCGCCGGGGGCGAGCGCCTCCGTGATCGTCAGGTCACCCTTGAACCGGCACGCCGCGGCCACGGGCTCGGCCGTCTGCCGCGCGCGCAGGAGCGGCGACACGAAGATCGCGTCGAAAGCGGGCTCCATCCTGGCGATCGCGCGCGCCACCAGCTTCATCCGCTTCGTCCCCGCATCGGTGAGAGCACGGTCCGCGTCCAGGCCGCTCGGGGAAACGGCCTCCGCCTCGGCGTGACGCAGGATGTAGAGGAGCATTCCGAAAATCTACCACACGGAGAAATCGCGAAGGAGAAGCGCCGCAGAGGGAGCCGATGGGGTACCTTGTCGGCAGGAAGTCGACCGTCCTTCCGGGGTCAGGTCTACAGCGAGGACATCATGCCGATCAAGAGCCACTACAGGGTCGTCATCATCGGGTCGGGGCCCGCGGGCCTCACCGCCGCCATCTACGCCTCACGCGCCAACCTCGAGCCTCTCGTCCTCGAGGGCGTCCAGCCCGGCGGACAGCTCACGACGACGACCGAGGTCGAGAACTACCCGGGCTTCGAGCACGGCATCCAGGGCCCCGAGCTCATGGACGTCACGCGCAAGCAGGCGATGCGCTTCGGCACGGAGGTCGCTACCGACACCGTCGTCGACGCCGACATCGAGAAGCGCCCCTTCACCCTCTCCCTCGAGAGCGGCGCGAAGGTCACGTGCGACGCGCTCATCATCGCCTCCGGCGCCACGGCCAAGTACCTCGGTCTCCCGAGCGAGCAGAAGCTCATGGGCCACGGCGTCTCCGCCTGCGCCACGTGCGACGGCTTCTTCTTCCGCGGCAAGGAAGTCGCCATCGTGGGCGGCGGCGACACGGCGATGGAAGAGGCGAATTTCCTCACGAAGTTCGCGACGAAGGTCTGGCTCGTCCACCGCCGCCACGAGTTCCGCGCCTCGAAGATCATGGCCCAGCGCACCCTCGACAACCCGAAGATCGAGGTCGTCTGGGACAGCACGATCACCGAGATCCTCGGCGAGCCCGAGACCGGCGTCCGCGGCATCCGCGTGAAGAACCTCGAGACCGGAGCCGAGCGCGAGATCCCCGTCCAGGGCTACTTCTCGGCCATCGGCCACGAGCCCAACACGAAGATCTTCCGCGGCAAGCTCGCGATGAACGACGTCGGCTACCTCGAGGTCAAGCACCCGACGACGTACACCTCCGTCGAGGGCGTCTTCGCTGCCGGCGACGTCGCCGACCACATCTACCGCCAGGCCGTCAGCGCCGCCGGCGAAGGCTGCAAGAGCGCCATCGACGTCGAGCGCTGGCTCGCGAAGTAAGCCTCTACATCGTTCCGGCCTGCTGGGCGAGCTCGGCTTTCGTCAAGGTCGCCGTCCGGGCCCAGCGCCCGAGGGCCGAGAGGATGGGGTCCTTCGCGGCGGCGATCTCCGCGAGCGTCTCCTCGGCGCGCTGCCTCTGGGCCCTCGTCCCTTCCTGGCGAACGATGGCGAGCTGGAGCACGGCCTCTCCGCGGAAGCGGCGGTCGGGAGCGTTCCGGGCGCGGTCGACGAGGACGTCGAGCCTGCCGTCGCCGGCCCGGTCCTCGCCGCTGATGACGACGGCGTCGCCCCGGATGCGGATGAGCTCCATGGTCCTGAGGCGCTGCGGGCCGTGCTCGCCGACGACGATGGCCGACGCGAGCATGAGCGGCATGTCGCCGCGACGGGAGGCGAGGTCGTAGAGCCCCTGAGCCCCGATGCGGATGCAGGCGAGGCCGATCAGATCCTGGATCACGGTGACGTCGTCCTGCCGCAGGAGGCGGCCCCACCGGATCGCCCGCCGGCAGTCGTCGAGGGCCGTCGGGGAGTCGGGATTCGCGAGGGCTCGCGCCACCCACGATTTCGCGAAGGTGAGCGAGAGAAGGAGGTTCGGAATCGGCGTCGCGAAGCCCTCGAGCGGGAGGATCTCGGGGTAGAAGCGCATCACCGCCTGGTCGGCCCACGGCTCGGCTTCGAGGAGGAGCGGGTCGTCCGGGGGCAGCACCTTGCCGATCTCCGGAGGCCCTTCCACGCGCCGCTTCGCCGCCTTCTCGGCCTCCTCGCTGCGCGAGCCCTCGGCCTTCGAGAAGTCCTTCAGCCACAGGGCCGCGTTCCCGGCACCGTCTCCGAGCGGGGCGAGGATGTCGAGGTCGGTCCGGAACGTCGTCGGCCAGCTCTTGCCCTCGACGGGGCAGCCCCAGCAGGGGATCTTCAGCCCGGCCGCCGCGACGGGAGGCGGGACCCTTGCCGGGGGGGCCGGCTCGTCGTACCGCGCCAGCGGCACGACGGGTTTCGCGGGCGCATCGCGCTCTTCCCGGCCGAGGAGCCGCACGCCGAGGAGGGTCGCGAGGACGACGACGACGCCGCAGGCGCCGAGAACGTAGAGGCGGGAACGGTTCACAGTCGATCTCCTTCGAGGCCGTTCTCCCGGATCCCGGGCAGGTCGGGCCCGCCGAGGCCGGGAAGCCGGCCGATTGCAGCCACCTCGGGGTCGAGGCGGCGGATGGGGCCGGGGCCTTCGGCCCGGCCCGGGGGAAGGAAGAGGTTCGCGGCGGTGAGGACGAGAACGGCGGTCAGCCAGGCGGCGCGCAGGCTCCGGTTCGTGAAGAGCGCCGTCCAGGGGTCGCGCGCGGGGGAGGCGCCCATCGCGGCGCGCCCAGCCCGAAGCGCAGCCTCGCGCAGCCCGGGCGGCGGGGGAGGGGGCTCGAGGCCCCGGAACAGGTCGTCGCGATTCATCGAGATCCCTCCATCAGCCGCCGAAGACGCGTGAGCCCGAGACGGCAGCGGCTCGCCGCGGTGAACGTCGGCACCCCGGTGATGCGCCCGATCTCGCGGTAAGAGCACCCCTCGACGTGCCGCAGCGCCACGGCTTCGCGCTGGGCTTCGGGCAGCTCGGCAAGGCGCCGCGACATCCGCTCGGCCTCGACCCTACGTCCGGGGTCGTGCACAGGGGCGGCCACCAGCGCGGCGCTCTCGATCGGCTCGGAACGCCGCCGCTCGCGGCGCCGCAACCGATCCACCGCGGTGTTGTGAGTCACCGTCAGGAGCCACACGTGCGGCGTCGCCACCCGCGAGAGCTCCGCCCGCCGGGACGCCAGCCGGACGAAGACCTCCTGCACGACGTCGCTCGCGTCTTCCGCGTTCCCCGTCCGCCAGAGCGCGAGCCCGTAGAGCCGACGGCTCGCCACCTCCCAGATCGTCTCGAGGGCTGCGGCATCGCCGCCGGCCAGAGCCTGGAAGGGGCCCCTCAGCGCGACGGCCCACTCCAGATCGCGAACAGGGCCGGCAGGTGCTTCGACGTCCATGACGAGTTCCATCGTACGTAAGACGTTTCCGCCCGGGCGTCTTGTCACGATGGATGGGGTCTTCCCCCGGTTCCCTACTTCGGCAGCGCTTTTCTCGCGCCCTGGTCCGTCAGCTCCAGCTTCCCGAAGCCGCCGCCCAGGAGCGAACGCTGGTGGAAGGTGCAGACCTTGTAGTAGCAGCCGGCCCCGTCGCACGCCTCGGCGGCGGCCGCCAGATGGCGCGACTCCACCGGGCTGTCGCCCCCGGCGACCCGGTCGATCCACCAGTCCTTGTCGACGATGGCGAGGCGCTTGATCCCCTTCCACCCCGCGTTCTCGAGGAGCTTCTTCATCTCCGCCTCGAGCGACGCGTTCTTCATCTTCGCCTCGGGGAACGTGGCCGACGCCGCCACCGCCCCCTTCATCTGCTCGTGCAGCTTCGCGTAGGCGGCGTAATCGCTCCCCTCCACCGTGAACGACCCCGTCGACTTCGACTCGCCGAAATCGAAGTCGCGCAGCACCACCGTGTGCTTGCCGGGGGAGAGCTGCCCGAGGAAGAACGTGTACGCCTCGGGCCCCACCTTCAGGTTCTTGTGACCGGAGCCCCAGGCGAGCCCCGGGTCCTTGTAGGCCGTCATCTGCGCCGGGTCGGGCGCCACGTCCACGCGCAGCGCCTTCGACTGCATCAGCCCCGGGTTCTTGAACGTCAGGTACTGGTAGTGAACCGCCTGCCCGTCGATCTCGAGGCGGAGCATCACCTGGTCCTTCCCCGGGTAGACCTCGGCGAGGGGCTTCTCCCACTGCATCAGGGCGTAGATCCGCTCGCCCGCCTCGAAGGTCGTCGTCAGCCCCGAGGGCGCCGCGGGGTCGATCGGCTTCGTCGAGAAGACGACCGTCCCGGCGCCGAAAGCCGGCAGGGCGAGCACCACGGACGCAAGAGCCATACAGACCGCGCGAAGAGCACGAACCACGAGAGCCTCCTTCTGCCGCCTTGCGGCAACCGTATCCGAGGGCCGGCCCCCTCGCGTTCCTGCCGCGTTTTCGTGGGCTTTGACATTCCGGGCGGGCGGCGGTATGTTCATCGGCCCTTTTGACCCGAGGTCGGGGGAGGAATCGATGTACGCCGTTATCCGCACCGGTGGGAAGCAGGTCAGGGTCGCCAAGGGCGACGTCATCCAGATCGAGCGTTTCCCGAAAAAGACCTTCGCCAAGGGCGATGCGCTCGAGCTGCCCGAGGTCCTGGCCGTCGGCGATGGGGACACCCTTCGTCTCGGCTCTCCGCTCGTCGCTGGCGCCGCCGTTCACGGCGTCGTCGTCCGCGAGATGAGGGGCCCCAAGCTCATCGTCTACAAGAAGAAGAAGCGCAAGGGGTACCAGCGGTCCCACGGGCACCGCCAGAACCTCATCGAAGTCCGGATCGACTCGATCTCGGCCTGAGACACCCGAGGACGCTGCTATGGCTCATAAAAAAGGTCAGGGTTCCTCCCGCAACGGCCGCGACTCCAACGCCCAGCGCCTCGGCGTGAAGCGTTTCGCGGGCCAGTGGGTCACGGGCGGCTCGATCCTCGTACGGCAGCGGGGCACTCCGCTCAAGCCGGGCGACAACGTCGGCCGCGCCAAGGACGACTCGCTCTTCGCGATGGTCGACGGCATCGTCGACTTCAAGGACAAGGGTCGCATGGGCCGCTTCGTCAGCGTCAAGCCTGGCGCGTGCCCCGGCACCGAGGCTCCTGCTGCCAGCTGATTCCGGCCGGGGCGCCTCACCGGTGCCCCGAACCGAAACCTCCGGCGCGGGTCTCTGAAGGAAATGTTCCTCGACGAGGCGTCGATCCAGGTCGTGGCCGGCGATGGCGGCAACGGCTGTGTCGCGTTTCGCCGCGAGAAGGGCGAGCCTCACGGCGGCCCGAACGGCGGCGACGGGGGAGACGGCGGCAGCGTCCGTTTCCACGCCGACGAGAACTTCAACACCCTCTACCCCTTCCGCTTCAAGAAGCGGTTCGCGGCCGGCCGCGGCCAGCACGGCATGGGCTCGAACTGCAAGGGGAGGAAGGGCGCCGACGTCGACATCACCGTTCCCGTCGGCACCGTCGTCAAGGACGCCGACACCGGTGAGGTCCTCGTCGACCTCGCCGAGCACGGGCAGGAATTCGTCGTCGTCCAGGGCGGAAAGGGCGGGCGAGGCAACCAGCACTTCGCCACCCCGTCGCACCGCACGCCCCGTCGCGCCGACCCCGGCGGCGAAGGCGAGCGGCGGGCCCTCGCCCTCGAGCTGAAGCTCCTCGCCGACGTCGCGCTCGTCGGCTTCCCGAACGCCGGCAAGTCCACCCTCATCGCCGCCATCTCCGCCGCGCGCCCGAAGATCGCCGACTACCCCTTCACGACGCTCGTCCCCAACCTCGGCGTCGTCTCCTGGGAGCGCTTCAAGACCTTCGTCGCCGCCGACGTCCCCGGCCTCATCGAAGGGGCGAGCGTTGGCCACGGCCTCGGCATCCGCTTCCTCCGGCACGTCGAGCGCTCGCGCCTCATCTGCCACCTCGTCGACGCCGCCGCCCTCGACCCCGAGGACCCCGATTCCGCCGAGAAGGCCGTCTCCGTCATCGAGGGCGAGCTCCAGGCCTTCGCCCCCGAGCTGGCCGCGCGCGAACGTGTCCTCTGCGCCAACAAGATCGAGATCGCCTCCGACGCCCAGGTCGCCGCCCTGAAAGCGGCCGCCGAGCGCCGGGGCCTTCGCTTTTTCGCCATTTCCGGCGCGGCGCACAAGGGCCTCGACTCTCTCGTCACCTGGCTCGGCAGCCGGCTCGAGGCGATGCACGCCAGGCCCGTGAACGTCCTTCCGGTCGAGTCGATCGTCCCGCCGGCCGCGGGGTAGGCGCCCGATGCTCCATCGCACGCACCTCCTCGGGATCTACGGCGGCTCCTTCGACCCCATCCACTACGGCCACCTTCTCCCCGTGGAAGAGGCGCGCGTCGCCACCGGCCTCGACGAGATCCTCTACGTCCCTGCCTTCGCGCCGCCGCACAAGCCGCAGGGGCCGTCCGCCTCGGCCTTCCACCGCTTCGCCATGTGCGCCCTCGCCCTCGAGGCGTCCCCGCACCTCCTCCTTTCCGACTTCGAAGCCTCGCGCGGCGGCACCACCTACAGCATCGAGACCCTCCGCCACGTCCGCGCGAACCACCCCGAGAGCGAGGTCTTCCTCGTCGTCGGCTCCGACTCCATGGCCGGCCTCGGTACCTGGCGCGAGTGGCGCGAGATCGTCGCCAACCACCGCGTCGTCGTCATCTACCGGGAAGGCGTCGACTACGCATCCCTGCGCGAGACGCTCCCGCCCGAGCTCGCCGCCCGCCTCGCCCCGCTCGGGGCGCGCCCGCACGACGAACTGGCCGAGAACCAGACCGTCTTCTGGGCCGGGAACGCCCCGGTTACAATCTCCTCCACGTGGATAAGAAGCGCACTCCCGAACGTCCAAAGCCTGAGCGAAAGTCTGCCCCCCGCGGTGGAGCGGTACGCAAGGCGTCACCGCCTGTACGTCGCCCCCTGACGGGCGCCAAGCCCGCGTCGACGCCTTCGGCCGGAACGAAGAAGGCGACGCCCGCGGCGTCCGCGAAGCCCGCGGCCGACGCCGTCGCGAAGTCCGCGTTCGTGAAGCCGGCGACCGGGACGAAGACGCCCGCACGCGCTCGAAAGCCCGCTGCCACGAAGAAGCCCGCCCCCGGCCGGCGCCCGGCCGTTCCACGGAGCCTCGGCATGGGCCGGCGCACCCCCGTGGGCCCGCCTCCCGCCAGGCCGGCCGGCGCCGTCGACGAGATCATCGCCGGCACGTTGACGAACGCCCGCGCCAAGCGCGCCCCGGCCGCCGCCGCCGCCGCCGAGAAGGCCCGACAGGACCGCAACGCCGAGGCCGACGTCCGCGTGCAGCGCCAGATCCAGCGCTCGGTCCAGGCCCTCCTCGACAAGAAGGCCGAGAAGCTCGTCGTCCTCAACCTGAAGCCGCTCAACGCCTTCGCCGAGTACTTCGTCCTCGCCTCCGCCACCAACGAGCGGCAGTGCCAGGCGATGTCCGACGCGGTCGATATGGTCATGAAGTCCGAGGGGCGGCGCACCTACTCCCACGAGGGCTACAACAAGGGCGCGTGGATCCTCCTCGACTACGGCGACGTCGTCTTCCACCTCTTTCACGAAGAGGCCCGGCGCTTCTACGGGCTCGAGCGCCTCTGGGGCGACGCCCCGGAGGAGACGCAGGCCTTCACGAAGACGCCGTAGGGGAGCGGGGCCGAGCGGCGTGACGCTCTTCGCCACGCGCCACCGCGGCCTCGCCGCCGAGCTCGAGCGTCTCGAGCGGAGCCTCGATTCCGACGCCACCATCCTCATTCTCGGAGCGCCCGGCACGGGCAAGGACCGCCTCGCCCGTCTCCTCCACTCCCGGTCCTCGCGCGCCGCCGAGCCTTTCGTCCGCATCGACCTCGCCTCCCTCTCCGACGACCTCTTCGACAGCGAGCTCTTCGGGCACGAGCGTGGCGCCTTCACCGGCGCCGTGGCGGGCAAGCCCGGCCTCCTCGAAGGTGCCGCCGGCGGCACCCTCTACCTCGACCGCATCGACGTCCTCGCGGCGCGGGCGCAGGGCAAGCTCCTGCGCGTCCTCGAGGAGCGCGTCTTCCGGCGCGTCGGCGGCACCCGCGAGAACAGGGTCGAGGCCCGCTTCGTCGCCTCCGCCGCCCCCGACCTCCCGCGCCGTGTCCGCGCGGGCGAGTTCCGCGAAGACCTCTACTACCGCCTCGCCGTCCTCACCGTGAAGCTCCCCGCCCTTGCCGAGCGCCGCGGCGACCTCCTTCCCGCCGCCCGAACCCTCCTTCGCGAGGCCGGGGGGCCTCCCTCCTTCACCCCGGCCGCCGAGAAGGCCCTGCGCGCCCACCCGTTCCGGGGCGGCTTCCGCGAGCTCGAGAACGTCGTCCGGCGGGCCGTCCTGGAGGCGGGCGCCCGCGGAGCCGCCGCCGTCGACGACCTCCACCTCGGCCTCCAGTCGGCGTCCGACCCCGAGGCCCTCCTCACGGCCGCCTCCCGCTCCAACTGGACTCTCCGCCGTCTCACCGACGCCTACGTCGCCCTCGTCCTCGCCGAGGCCGGCGGGAACGTCGCCGAAGCCGCCCGGCGCCTCGGAGTCGCCCGCAAGACCCTCTACGCCCGCGTGAAGTAGAGGGCTCCGGCGCCCTCCGCCCGTGCTAGAGTCCCGCGACTCTGGACGGGCGTCACGAGGCCGTCCGCGAAGTCTGGAAGAGGGAGAGGCCCCATGGTGACGAAACCCTCGGCCGCGGCGAAAAAGGCCCCTGCCAAAGCTCCTGCGAAGCCCCCGGCGAAGGTCGCTCCGAAGTCCTCGGAAAAGCCGCACAGGGACCACAAGGAACACAAAGAGCACAAGGATCCGAAGGACCCGTTCGAGAAGTTCCGCAAGCGTCTCCTGGTCCGGCAGGAGGAGCTCATCCTCGACATCTCCCGCAATCGCGCGGTCACCGACGAAACGGTGGACGAGCAGGCGCAGGACATGGTCGACCGCGCCACCTCCGCCTACACGCGCGAGTTCGCCTTCTCCCTCTCCGAGTCCGACCGCAAAGCCCTCCTCCTCATCGAGCAGGCGCTCCTCAGGATCGAGCAGGGGACCTACGGCGTCTGCGTCCACTGCCAGGGCGTCGTCCAGGAGAAGCGGCTCGAGGCCGTTCCGTGGGCGAGGCACTGCCTCGAGTGCCAGGAGCTGCAGGACAAGGGCCTGCTCTGACCCCGTAACGGCCCCCCGATGCGCGGCGACCCGTTCGGCCCCCTCGCGCCGCTTCTAGCGGTCGTCGCGAGCGCCCCGTTCCCCCCGGTGCTCACCATTCTCGGCGACGACGAGTGGTTCGTCGCCGAGGCGGCGCGCCGCGTGGCGAAGGTCTTTTCCGGCGCCTTCCCCGACGGTGAGGTCACCGAGTACGACGGCAACGGCAACGGCGTGAAGGAGGCGGTCGCCGACGCGGCCACCATCGCCCTCTTCGCCACCAACCGCCTCGTCTCGCTCGATGTCACGGACCTCCTCCGCACGAAGAAGCTCACCGCCGACGAGATCGACTCCCTCCTCGACGAAGCCGAAGGCGCCGGCCTCGGGGCCGGGCCCTCAGCCCCGTCCGAGCCCCGCGTCCTCGACCGCCTCGCCCGCAAGGCCCGCTCCCTCGCGCGGGACGCCGGAGCCCTCGTCGAAGGCGACCCCGCCGAAACCGCGCGCAAGCTCACCGGCCGCGTCAAGCGCGGCGACCGCGCCCCCGAGCTCGCGCAGCTCCTCTCCATTCCCGTCGACGACGGCGAAGCCGCCGAGACCGCGCTCGGCCGCCTTCTCGACTACGTCCTGCGCGCCCGCGCGGGCGACAACGTCCTCCTCCTGCGTGCCCTCTCGCCCGATCCCGACCACGCCGCCCTCGCCGAGCTGCGCCGCTCCCCCCTCGCGCGCCTCTTCGCCACCGACGACGCCGACCGGCGCGCGCGCCTCCACGCCCTCGGCCTCGAGCGCGTCCTCGACCGTGGGCGAAGCGCCGAGCCCGACGTCTTCGAGACCCTCACCGAGCGGGGCCGCCTCACCGCGCGCGCCTACCTCTCCGAGCTCGACCGGCTCATCGACACCGCCACCGGCCCCCGCGTCACCGCCGAGTCCGCGGCCCGCCTCGTCGCCGACGAGCGGAAGGAGTACGGCTCCGACTTCGTCGAGGCCGTCGCCCGAAAGAAGTTCCTCGAGGCCCTCCGCATCGCCGAGCGCCTCTTCGCCGCCGACGACTTCACCGCCTTTCGCTCCTTCGGCAAGGACGCCTCTGCCGCCCCCGCGAAGAAAGGGCCGAAAGGGGAGGCCGCCTTCTTCCCGCTCCTCGGTCTCCTCGCGGGCGAGGTCCGGCGCATCTTCGCCCTCAAGGCGGCCCTCGCCGAGCCGGGCGCCGACCCCCCCCAGCGCCGTGCCGACTACCGGGTCTTCGTCGACCGCGTCCTCCCGCACCTCAGGACCGTCCGCCCGGGCGCCGCGCCCGTCCCCGTCGACGGCCACCCCTTCGTCCTCCACAAGGCCTACCTCGCCTCCTTCGACTGGTCCCTCGACGAGCTCGCCTCTGCCCTCTCCGGCCTCGCCGCCATCGACCGCGGCGTCAAGACCGGCCTCGGATCCGGCCCCGAGCTCCTCCAGTCCTGGCTCCTCGCGATGGCCGTTCCCACGAGATCCGCCGGTTGACTCTGCGGAGCCGAAAGAACTATCCTCTTCCGGCTCAGGGCAACCCGGTCGTGCTCGGTCCACGGACCTCGCCTGCGGTCTGGTCATCAAGAGAGATGAAGCGCACCGGGAGGGGGTTGGACGACCGAACTTCGGTCCTGCCACCCAAGGGGCCGGAGGCTGCTCATTTCGGCCGTTTTAGATTCCTAACTCATTGACCTAAGACAACTTATGGCGCAAGCACCACCTCCAGTCCCAGCCCGCACGGGCCGATTCCTCGTCCTCCTTTCCGACCGTTCCGTTCGGATGTCGGTGGCCGCCCTGAGGCGCACCGCCGGCCCGCGCATCGCCACCACCCTCGACGTCCGCTCGGGCTTCCTGTCTCCCGAGGAGGCCTCGGGCGCCGATGCGGTCTACTTCGACCGTCTCGGCGTCGCCCTCGTCAACGTCGACCCCCGCGACGCGGCCCGCACGGCCCGCATCCGTTCCGCCGCCGTCGAGAACGAAGCCCGCATCCTCGCCGTCGAGCCCGAGCGGTATGTCCACGCCTACGGGCCGTCCCGAAAGGCGGCGCCTGCCAAGGCCGAAAGCAAGGCCACCTGGGGCCTCCAGGCCACCGGCGCCGCCGTCTCGAAATTCTCGGGCAAGGGCGTCAAGGTCGCCGTCCTCGACACCGGCTTCGACCTCAAGCACCCCGACTTCCCCTCCCGCTCCGTCACCGCCGTCAGCTTCGTCAAGGGATACAAGGCGCAGGACGGCCACGGCCACGGCACCCACTGCATCGGCACCGCCTGCGGGCCGCAGTCGCCCTACCACCCGCCGCGCTACGGCGTCGCCTTCGGCTCCGCCATCCTCTCGGGCAAGGTCCTCGACGACAACGGCGGCGGCGCCGACGGCGGGATCCTCGCCGGCATCAACTGGGCCATCACGCAGGGCGCGCGTGTCGTCTCCATGTCGCTCGGGGCCGAAGTCGCCGTCGACGACCCGTTCAGCGAGGTCTACGAAGCCGTCGGCCAGCGCGCCCTCGCCGCGGGCACCCTCATCGTCGCCGCCGCCGGCAACGAGAGCGACCGGCGCGTGGGCGAGCTCGCCCCCGTCGGCCACCCGGCCAACTGCCCCTCCATCCTCGCCGTCGGCGCCCTCGACTCGAAGATGCAGCTCGGCTACTTCTCCAACCGCGGCCTCAACCCGAAGGGCGGCCAGGTCGACCTCGCCGCTCCCGGCGTCGACGTCCTCTCCGCCTTCCCCATGCCCGAGCGCAGCGCCCGCCTTTCCGGCACCAGCATGGCCACGCCGCACGTCGCCGGTCTCGCCGCCCTCTGGGCCGAGGCCAACCCGAAGGCGACCGCCACCGAGCTCTGGACCCTCCTCTCCCAGCACGCCCGCCGCCTCCCCCTCCTCGCGACCGACATCGGCGCGGGGCTGGCGATGGCGCCGTAGAGCGGAGGACGTAGAGCGTAGGACATAGACCAGACCCCAAGCCGCACGCGGGTAATTCCCAAAAATTTCGGCAAGCGCCTCGTCAAGAGCCCGAAGCTCTACCTCGCGGATGCCGGTCTGACCTGCTTCCTCCTCGGCATCGAAAGCGAGAGACAGCTCGACGCCTCGCCCTTCCTGGGGCCGGTCTTCGAGGGGTACGTGGCCTCGGAGATCGTGAAGAGCCAGCTCAACCAGGGCAAGAGACGGGAGCTTTACCACTTCCGCGACCAGAAGGGTCTCGAGGTGGACTTCGTCGTGCCGACCGGGGAAGGACGCGTCACCCTCGTCGAGGCGAAGGCCACGCGCACCGTGAGACCTGAGCTCGCCCGCAGCCTCGCCACCCTCGGCGCCGCGGCAGGGGGCGCGCGCCCGCCCGCCGTCTTCGTCGTTCACCGTGGCCCGGCTGCGGGCGTCGAGACGACGGCTCTTCGCCCAGGCGTGAAGTCGGTCCCCCTCTCCGGGCTTCTCGCCACCCTGCGCTGAGCGAACCGCAGGCCGTAGACCGTAGACCAGACCCCGAGCCTGTGGAAGCCACGATCCGCGTCCTGAACGAGATGGTCGAGGAAGGCATCCTCGAGGCGTACGCCATCGGCGGCGCCATGGCCGCGGTGTTCTACATCGAGCCCGTGGCGACGTTCGACCTCGACGTCTTCGTGCTCCTGCCGCCCGCCGAGAGGGACCAGGCCGCCGTCACGCTCGAACGGCAGACCCGGTGGCTTGCCCGGCGGGGCTATCCCGCGGCGGGGGAGCACGTGATGATCGAGGGCGTTCCCGTCCTGCTCCTTCCGGCCTACGACCCTCTCGTCGCGGAGTCGGTCGCCGCTGCCGTCGAAAAGCCACTGGGGCAGGCCAGGGCCCGGGTTTGCCGCCCCGAGCACCTCATGGCCATCCTGGTCCAGACGGGTCGCTCGAAAGACCGGGCACGGTTGCAGATGTTCCTCGAGGAGGCCGAGCTCGATCGGACGCTCCTGGAGGAGCTGATCGATCGTTTCGGGCTCGGGGAAAGGTGGCTCGCATGGACCGCCTGATGGCTCCGCTTCTCGCCGCAAAGGCCCGCCGGCGTCGAGACCTCGCGGCGCTTCCCATCGAGGAGAAGCTCGGAATCGTCCTCGAGCTCCAGAGGAACGTCGCGGAGATCCGCAGGAGCACCGGCCGACCGGGTCCGGAGCCCTGGGATCCCGCGTCTCTCCACCGGCCCCTTCTACTCGAGAAGCTTCTCCCGGCCCTCGAAGGGGCCAGCTTCGCGCTCGTCTTCGGCTCCTTTGGCACCGGGCGATTCGGTCCCGAGAGCGACGTCGATCTCGCCGTCCGCTTCCCGAGGCCGCTGCCGAGGACGGAGCTCTTCGATCTCCTCCATCGCCTGTCCGAGATCGCAGGTCGGAAGGTCGACCTCGTCGATCTCGGCACTGCCGACCCGATCATCGCCATGCAGGTCCTTCGCCACGGCCGGCCGCTCCTCGTACGCGACCGCGCCGCCTTCGAGTCTTTCCGAATGCAGATCTCCTGACATACCCCCCTCTCGGCGTGGCCGGTTTTCAACGTCTCACGCAGCCTTTCTGACCGAGAACTCCATCTTCAGACGGGTCCCCGGGTAGGACGTTTGGCGTTTGGTCATCTCGGCACAGAGCCTTTCGAGCACGGCGGTCCGATGCGGCGCACTCAGCGGCGCGTAAATGACCCGGAGGCGGTCGGCGCTCACTCGTAGGTCCCCAAGGCTGTGGAAGATCGTCTGGACCAGCGTTCGTCCTTCGTCTTCCGACCGCCGATAGTGACGCCCAACGATGTGAAACAGCTCCGTCTCGGCCTGGAAGGCGACCATCTTCAGTACGTTCGTCAGGTGCTTTCTCTCGGGCGCGAGCTTGACGATGGCCTCCTCGGTCGTCTCACCGACGGGTACCCGCTTGGCGACCGTCTTCCGCTGCTCCTCCAGCTTCGCCACGAGCTGCTGGGCCTCCTTGATCTTCTTGCCGAGCTGGCCGTTGGCGATCTTGAAGCCGCGCATGGTCCGGCGATCACGCTCCTGGTCGCATTCCGCGGCCCGCCCGTACTCCGCCTCCAGGCTCCTCAGGTCCTCGCGCGCCTTCGCCAGCGTCTTGTCAACGGTCTTTCGGGCTGGATTCGGGACCTCGCGCGTGGAATCCGCCTCGACGACTCCGTAGTCCACGAGGGCATCGAGTGCGTATTCCTCCCGCAGGTACTTGAAGAAGTTCTCCTGCCGCCACCTTCCGAACATCCGCACGGCCACTTCCAGCGCCGAGAGGTCCCGGCGTGACGTCAGGATCGGGGTCTGGTGGCCATCCTCGGTGCGCCTCGTCACCTGCCTGACCCTCAGGCGGTTGGGCAACGTGACCTCGCCATCCGCCAGGTCGTACGTCACCCGGCGACCGTCGACCTCTCCCTCGTACCGCTTGAACAGCTCCACTTGCAGGTTCGTCCAGTGGCCCTTGTGATACGTCATCACGTGGACCCTGTGCTTGGACTCGAGCAACGCCTTGAAGAGCTCCGGGCTGTAGCCTCCCCGGTCGAACACCAGGGTCAGCTCCCGATTCCCGACCACCTTCCGTGCCTCTTCCACGAGCGAGGGGACCATCCTGACCAGGCCCGCATTCGCCTCGGCCGTCACCTGGAGCAGCGGCTCGGCATCCCGGTCGTTGAGCCAGTAGTCCGTCGTCCCTGGCAGGACGCGCCCAAGCCTTACCACGTGCGTCTTGGGCAACCTCCGCTCACCGTGGTATGCGCGGACGTGGCCGTCCACATAGAGCAGCCCCACGAGATCCTCCCGCTGCTTGACACGCGCGCTCGCCAGAGCCCGTCCGAAACGCTCCGCTCGTCCGGCGTCTTCCGCCAGCGCCTTGAGCTTGCGCCGAAGCGTCTTGACTTCCGGAGCACGATCGAGGCCGAGCAACCGTCCGAGCACTGCGGGCGTCTTCTCCTTCAGGCCTTCGACCCGCTTGACCCGCAGGAGCGCCATCACCAGCAGCGTCATGATCGTCGTCCGAAGCCCGTAGAAGGCAGGCCCCAGCGACCCGTAGACCTGCCGGGCGATCCGGAGAACCCCGCTCTCGACCAGCGCCGGAACGGCGAGCAGCGCACCCGCGCCCGCCACGGCGTCCGCATCCCCGAACAGCGGCGTCGCATCCTCGAGCACTCCCAGGCAGGCGAATGCCCGGTCCATCGTCCGATCTGACGGGTCCTGGTCCATCGTGAACCCGACGGGCTCCTCCTCCATCTCTCCCGTCGCCGAGGTGTGCCCGCCATGCTGGCTATCGCCTTCGGCCGGCTCTGGCCCCAGCAACTTGCTCGGGCCCTCTTCAACTGCCGGTGCGATCCCCTCGATCTCGACCGGTTCTGCGACCACCTGCGGCTCGCTGGTCGTCCCGTCCGGCTCCTCCTTCGCCAGTACCTGCTGCTGCGCTGGCGCAGGCGCCGTCCAGCCCCGCCGCTTCAGAATGGCACGGACGGTCGTGACCGTGACCCCTACGGTGAAAGCAATAGAGGCCGCTGACACCCCGCCGGTCCTCATCTTCAGGACCTTGTCCTCGAGGGAGCGCGCAAGCCTCGACCGCCCCTTCGGGTAGCCGGTCGGGGGTCCGAGCGCGGCCAGCCCGCCCTCTTCGAACCGTCGCAGGTTGCGACGAACGGTGCGCTCGCCCTTCTTGAATGCCCGGGCGACGTCGTTCTGGTCAGCCCATCCCTGGGTCACCAGGAGGACTTGAGCATATGCACAGGCGGCCGCGTCATCAGTCGCGAAATAAGCAATCCGCATGCCCGAGGCAAGGACTACCGAGAAGCCATCCCTGGTATGCAGCGCGCAACGGGGATTGATGAAGGCGACACCTTCGGGAGGGGCTTCGTCCTCTACGAGGAGGAGGGGGATTTGCTGGTCTTGGACCACGCCAGAAGGTTACCAAATGTCGGCTCTTTTATCAAGAACAATCAGGCCACGTTTTCTGGCGTCGCCAAGTCCTTCAAACAGTCGCAAAATCTGTAGAAAAGCCCTGTTTCTGTGGAAATCCCTGGGCACCCGTCCGGGCTATGTCAGGAGTTCTGGAATGACCACCCCCTCGCGCTATTTCGACTGGAAGCTCTCCCGCCGCCCGGTGGAGGAGCGTCTCTGGGCTGCCGGGGCGAGCGCCTCGTGACCTGGGCCTACGACGAAGACGTCGTCCTCGCGAAGGCCTCGCACGTTCGCCGGACGGTCGAGACCATCCGGTCCCTCTCCAGTCCCCAGAACGCCGGCCTGAAGGACTGGATCCGCGACGACGTCACCGTCCTGAACCTCCAGCGGGCCGTCGAGGCGCTTCTCGACCTCTCGAGCCACCTCATCTCCGCCAACGGCTGGGAGCTTCCCAGGGACGGCCGCCACGCCTTCGCCATCCTCCGTTCCCACGGTCTCCTCACCGAGCCCGAGCAGGGCCTCGCGGGCGCGATGGTCGGGTTCCGGAACGTCGCCGTTCACGACGACGCGGTCCTCGACGTCGAGATCGTCCGCGGCATCGCCCGCGATCGTCTCGGGGATCTCGAGAGCCTCGTCTCGGCCCTTCTCGGTCGCCTTCGTCCCGCCGGTTCCCCGTAGACTGTAGAACGTAGACCAGACCCCCAGTCGACTTCAGCCGCCTCGATGAACACACGCCCCCTCGATACCACCGAAAGTGCCTGGGAGAAGGTTCGAGAGATTCACGCTCGCCTGGGGCCGGAAGGGCGAGTCGAGGCAGCGTTCGCCGCGTCGGAGCTGATCCGTGAGGCCGCCCTCGCGGGACTGCGCATGCGCCATCCCGACTGGGACGAGCGGCATCTGCACGCGGCGCTCCTCGAGCGGTTCTACGGTTCCGATCTGGCCGCTCGGGCGCTCGCCGCATCGGGCGGTGTTCGGTGACGTCCCCCAGAAGCCTGCTCGTGCGGCTTGCCGGCGTGCTCAACGCCTCGGGAATGCCGTGGATGAATCTACGCTACATTGGCGAAGGAGCCCTCTTCGGCCCGTGCGGCGAAGTGGGCCCGTGCAGCACCGGCGCCGGGCCGGTCTACGACGCTTCGGCTTTCTTCCAGGCGGGGACCTCGATCCTCCTTCCCTGGCTTCACACCTCGGAGGATCGCCGCACCAACATCGTGCTCATCAATCCGGATTCAGGCGTGGCCACGGTTCGCGTGACGGCCTAAGCAGCGGACGGGACACCGGACGGGACCCACGTCATCACCGTGGGGGCTCACGCCCTCTCTCAGGAGAACGACGTGTTCTCGGGTCTTCTGGCCTCCGTTCGCGTCCGGAACAGCTCCGTGCCGGCGGCAGCCGCCCGCGTCGTGATCGAAAGCGACACGAGGCTCTACGGATTCGCTACCGTAATCAGCAACCTCAACAACACCGTTTCTCTAAGCCTCCCCCGGCTCGTTCCATAACGCGACAGCGCACTTTGCGGGTACACGAGAATCCACCTTCCCACGATCGGTGAGATCTTCTCCTAGGGCATCTGGGCTCCCCCGGCCGACGCTGGCCTCTGTCACCCACGCGCCTAGGACGTTCTGCAACCCCAGCGTCCGTTCTGTACCCTTCGCCGTCTAACCCGGCGTGCAGCGGACTTCGCTACGCTCGCCGCTGAAGCCACGGTTAGGCGGCTTTCGGTTCGCATTTCGCTCTCAGAATATCATGCCGACCAACGTGAGCCGATCCCTTGCATCCACCTCTACGGGACCCGATGCCACGCCCCTCGCTCGCCGCATCGACATAATGCCGCCTGAGACAAGCGAGCCGCCCCCCTGCACCCTCGCTAGCGTCCCCCTCAATACGGCGGATATCCCTCGCCATGAGCTAGATATCTCCTCTCAGACCAGGGCCAACCCTCTACCATGGAAGGGTCAATTCTCACCTCAACTCGTCGAGTCCCTTCTCAAGCGATATGCCAATCCCGATTCGCACGTCTTCGACCCGTTTCTCGGCAGCGGCACCGTCCTTGCTGAGTGCATTCGGCGTCAGCTCAATGCGAGTGGCTCTGAGATAAATCCGGCCGCTTCCATCCTCTCTCGCCTCTACACACTGGCTCGCCTTCAAGCTGAAGAGCGCCGCTCTGTATGTGACGCCGCTCTCCAGGTGATTCAGCAGCATCTGTATCACGGCGGGTCCGAGGTCCCACAGATCGCGCCTTCCGAAGCCCGGCCCCAGGATATCGCCAGTATCGCTCGGCAACACGCCGACCCGAGCGTCGCGACCATTATCTCTGCCGCCTTGGTGCTGTCCGACCCCACATGGAGCACCCTGAGCGTTCAGCGGCTCATCGACTCGCTGCGTCGTATTCGCCAGCTTCTGGTTACCCTTCCAAATAGCTGTCCCGTCATAACTGTTTTCGACTCTGATGCTCGCCGCGTCCCCCTTCCTGACAACTCGGTCGACCTCATAGTCACGTCGCCTCCATACATCAATGTCTTCAATTACCACCAGCAGTATCGGCCGGCTGTCGAAGCACTCGATATAGACGTTCTCGAAGCGGCGCGATCGGAGATCGGGTCCAACAGGAAGCACCGGATGAACCGGTTCCTGACGGTCATTCAATACAGCATCGACATGGCCGCGGTTCTGGCTGAGATGAAGCGACTTCTTCGCCCTGCCGGTCGAATGATCTTTGTCGTCGGCCGTGAGTCACGCGTTCGTGGCATGGCCATTATGAACGGCGATCTACTCTGCTCCATCGCCTCCGGGCCCGCACACCTGGCCGTCCCCATGCGCCAGGAGCGCGCCTTCACAAATCGCTTCGGCGAGCGAATCGTCGAAGACATCTTGCATTTTGAGCACGATAGTCACGACGAGCGCGTGTCGGTATCGCCGCCCATGATTGCCCAGCGCGTGTTGCGCGCTCTGCTACCGTTAGCAACCGGTGAAGTCCTGGAGGACATTGAGTTGGCCATAGCAAGCATCGATGCCGTTTCTCCGTCGGCCCTGTACGCTGGCGCTTCGCACTAGCGACACTTCACCGATGTCGAGCCCCACCCCTCACCTCGAGAAGATCAACAGCGCTATCGCTAACGAGAAGATGCCTCCCGGCGACGCGGCCGCTCTCGAAAAGGCCAAGGCAAAGTACTTTGAATGGACGAATCGACTCGATGCGGTCACCGGCTCGCCAGACGAACGCATCGCAGCCCTCGTCGCTCTTTACAACGAATACAGAAGCTGGGTAGATATCGACCTCATATTCGATAGCGAGCGTGACTTCCTTTATCGGCAGAAGGGCCAGCTAAAGCTCGACAACTCAGTCCTTGAAGAATTCTTGCCGAGGCTGGTCACGCCGCACATCATTCCCGAGCTCGATGGTCTCAATGTGCGAATGGGGCCCATCTCCTCGTTTGCATCGGCATACTTCGTGTCGAGCCTTGCTTTAAACGACTTGGGTCTTTCAGTCCGCGCCAAAGACCAGGACTTTGCCATTAGTCGCCCCGTTCATCTCAGGGCCTCGGTCTCAAAGTCGTTCGATTCGTTCGCATCTGTCGAAACCTCTCTGGCGTATGTCGCAGCGGAGTGCAAGACCAATCTCGACAAGACCATGTTCCAGGAGGCGTCAGCGACCGCGCGAGATGTAAAGGCAGCTGTTACCGGCGCAAGGTACTTCGTGATCTGCGAGTGGCTCGACATGACTCCGATAAGCACGGCCGCCACAGATATCGATGAAGTGCTGATTCTTAGAGGTAAACGGCTCGGCTCGCACATAAGAAAGCACTTTGATACTGCGCTGCGGCGACAGGCGAAACGAACCGAGTACGCGCTCCATCTCAACAAGTACCCGGCGCGCGTCGAGGTGTTTCGTCGGTTCGTCCAGCACATCCGGCACATGTTCACGGACGACCTCCCCGTCGAAGGCGACGTGCTCGAACGCGGGTACTTCTAGCAGAGCACTCATTTCCGCGGACTGGCACCACCCGAGGACGCCGTCTAACCCGGCGTGCAGCGGACTCGCTACGCTCGCCGCTGATGCCACGGTTAGACGGTGCCGGCCGCGACACTCTTCGCGTCCTGCGATACTCTTCGCGTAAGTCACACATGACCTTCGCCGCTGACTTCCTCGTCGCCGTCGTGGCGTTGCTCCATCTCGGGTTTCTCGTGCTCGAGATGTTCCTCTGGACCAAGCCGGTCGGCCGGCGCGTTTTCGGACTCCCGGCCGAGTTCATGGTCGCGTCCGCCTCTCTCGCAGCCAATCAGGGCCTTTACAACGGGTTCCTCGCCGCCGGCCTCATCTGGGGTCTGCTTCTCGGCCCTGCCGGCTTCGGCATCAAGGTCTTCTTCCTCTCGTGCGTGCTCATTGCCGGTGTCTTCGGCGCGCTCACAGCGAAGCGCTCCATCCTCTGGATCCAAGGCTTGCCCGCGGCGGTTGCACTCGTCGTCCTTTGGCTCGCGCATTCGTAGGCACATTCTCGGCACACCTCCGCCAAGCCTTCACTCGGGTCCACCCCAGAACCGAAAGCACCGCCTAACCCCGGCATGCAGCGGACTTCGCTACGCTCGCCGCTGAAGCCACGGTTAGACCCCGGTGCTAGCACCTCCGCTATGGCGACTCCTGAACCCAAGGTCGACGTAAAGACGGCAGTGTCGAACGCGCTGGCGTACGTGAAGAGCCTCTACACCGGGCAGAGTCTGCGCGACCTGCTTCTCGAAGAGGTCGAGCTTTCCGAGTCCGACAGCCAGTGGCGCATCACGGTCGGCTTCTCTCTTCCGAAGGACGAACCTCCCTTCCTCATTTCGCCACGCCAGCTGGCGCGCCATTACAAGGTCGTGCTCATCGATGCTACAACTGGCGAGGCCCTCTCGATGCGTATCCGGGACATCTGACCCTCGTGCTCCCGCCTGTCCGCCATCAGGCTCTCCTTCTCGATACCAACCTCCTGCTTCTTCTCTTAATAGGCGCCGTTGACGTGGCGTTCATACCCAAGGCCCGCACGCTCAGTGCCTTCGAGATCAGCGATTTCGATCTCCTTACCGATATCCTCGAGTCCTTCAGGACCCTCGTCACAACTCCTCACATACTGACGGAGGCTTCCAACCTCTTGGGGAAGGAGCGCGAGGACATTCGCGGCTTCGGCAGGCAGGCCATGGCAGAGTTCGTGGCGAAGTGCCAGGAGCAGTCCGACCCATCGGCGCTTCTGATCGCGGAGCCCGCCTACCTTCGTCTTGGCTTGACTGATGCTGCGGTCGCGGTCGCGGCCCGTTTACCAGCCTTCGTGCTGACAGCGGATGCGCCCCTCTATGCCCATGTAAGCAGTTCCGGCGCCCAAGCCGCGAACTTCAACCACATCAGGCTGGGTGCCTGGGAATAGCCTCTCCGCCGGAGCCTAACCCGGCGTGCAGCGGACTTCGCTACGCTCGCCGCTGAAGCCACGGTTAGGTTGTCGCCACCCCGGCGTCTGTTGGTCGTCTGAATCTCGCATGGAGAGCAGGAACCAGCCCTTTCAAGGTGGTAAAGTATTGTAAACTGGTGACTTACCGTAAGAACAGGCGCTTGTCATTGGCTTTCCGGCCTTCGTGACGGGCAGCTTCAGTTCTTCCCAGACGCGGAAAGCCACTCACCATGCGGGTTGCGGCCGCCGGCCACAAAGGAAACGGTCACCTTGAAAGCGCTGGAGCCTGATCCTGGGGAGGCTGTCGGGATGCCGCTACTGGGACGTAGCCCAGCGGCTCAGGCGGCTTGGTTTCCAGTTCGACCGACAGGCCGCGGGCAGCCACGAGATCTGGTTCAACCCCACAACGAACAGAACGTAGACCAGACCCCACGCCATGGAACGTAGACCAGACCCCATTCAACCATAATTCTGGTCTAAAATCCGACCATGCCGACTCTCCCTCTCTCGGAAGCGAAAACGCACCTGGCCCGCCTCCTCTCCCGCGTCGAGGAAGTGGGCGAGCAGTTCGTCATCACGAGATCCGGCCGGCCCGCCGGGGTGCTCGTGTCCGTCGACGAGTACGAAGGTCTCCTCGAGACCCTCGAGATCCTGGCGGACGCCGACCTCATGAAGAGCGTCCGGCGGGGGCTCGACGACCTCGAGAAGGGCCGCACGGTCGGCCACGAAGAGGTCTGGGGTTGACCTGGGAGGTCGTCTATACCCTCACGGCGAAGGCGGCCATCCGAAAGCTCGATCCGGGGACTCGGAACAGGGTGAGGGCCGCCGTCGGCGAGCTCTCGAAGGACCCGCTTCAAGGAAAGCCCCTCTCGTTCGCGCTGAAGGGGCTGCGCTCCTGGCGCACCGGAGACTGGCGCATCGTCTACAAGGTCGAGGCCGAGAAGGTCGTGGTCGTCGTGGTGACGGTCGGGCACCGGCGCGACGTCTACGAAAGGGTCCGCCGGTTGCTCCCCTGAGTCCCCGCAGACTGTAGAACATAGACCAGACCCCCTCCCAGGCATGTACTTCGAACGCGAGGTTCTCAGGAAGAGGCCCTATCTCCGAAAGGAGTGGTGCATCGCCGTGATCGAGCAGCCCCTTGCGACCGAGCAGCAGGATGAACGACTGCGCTTCTGGGGACGGATACCAGAGCTAGAGGGGCGGGTCCTGAGAGTGGTCACGCTCGCCGATCGAGTTACGATTCACGATGCATTCCCGGACCTGGGGTGGAAGTCATGAGAATTCAATACTATCCGGAGACCGATTCGCTCTACATGGACCTCGCCGATCGACCGAGCGTGGACTCCCGCGAAGCGGCCGATGGAGTCGTTCTAGATTTCGATAGCGACGGCAGGCTCGTGGGAATCGACATCGACCAGGCACGAAAGCGCCTCGACCTGGACCAGATCGTCCTCAGTCAGATACCCCCGAGAGCAGCCTGACCTGGTAGCGGGGCAGGGCTGGCCTGGCCCCGCAGACTGTAGAACGTAGACCAGACCCCAGGTTCTCTGGACTTCATCTCCCCCGGGACGCGGTAGCGTACGATTTCAATGGAGGCGGGACCGTGTTGTTTCACGCGACCCTCGAGAAAGACGAGACAGGCTGTTTCGTGGCGGAATGTCCTGCTCTGCCGGGATGCGTTTCTCAGGGAATCGACGAGAAGGAAGCGATCGAGAACATCCAGGAGGCCATTCGAGCCTGACTGTGGGCCGAGGACCAGAAGGCCCTGCTCGCCCGAGGGGCCGGCTCGCAGCTCACGCCGATCGTCGTCGCCGTCTGAAAGCCGACGCGTGTCGCGGCTCGCGAACATTTCTGGAAGAGACGCAGCAAAGGCCTTCGAGAGAGCCGGGTGGCGGCCTTTGGAGGGTCGGTCGCCATCTCGTTCTCGTCAAGCCAGGGAATCGGGCGAACCTGTCGGTTCCGCAGCACAGCACAAGGAGCTCGCCCCGGGGACGCTCCGCGCTCTCATACGGGCGTCCGGAATGGACGTCGAGGACTTCCTGAACCTCCTCCGCTGAGGTTCCTCGGGCGACCTCAATCGACTCCCGTAGGCCGCAGGACGAGAGACCAGCCCCCATCTGTGAGAGAAATAAGACCCAGAACTGACCTCCGTCTCAGGAAGCCTTCCGCTCGAGCCTATCCGCGATCCACACTTTGATGATCGACTGCCGCGTGACTCCGAGCCGGATCGCCTCGCGATCGAGGGATTCGATCATCCAGGACGGAAAGTCGACGTTCACGCGTCGCTGCTCCTGCCCGGGCCTCCGGGCCTTGCCGACATCGAGAACGCCGGAAACGTCCTCGCCATCGTCGAACTTTCGATCCAGCTCCTTAGCTTTCATAGATGAGAACCTCCTCGGGGCGAGACCGGCGTACGGAGATGATCCGGATCCGTTCGCCGCGATACGTAACGACGGCCGACCATGCCTGCCCTGCGACGGTTCCGACGACGAGAAAGCGGGGTTCGTCCTCAGTCCGAGCCGGGATCTCCACGAGCATGCCGTCGAGCCAGAGGGCCTGAGCTTCTACGAAGTCGATACCGTGTCTGGCCTTGTTCGCCCGGCTCTTCTTCTCGTCGAGCTCGAACTCCATCGGGGCCTTCACCCTTTCGGTATAGAAATCATGCCTTCTGAGTACCGGTTGTAAACCTCTCTTGGGGTCGCCAGGCGCCCCGTAGCCATTAGCCATTCGTCCCGACCTCGTTCCGGCGAGGTCGCCGGGCAGCGCGCAGACCGCTTCCGGTCTTCGGGCCCCCCGGGGGGAAGCCCCCGAACCGGCCCACAACGAGAGAGATAGATGAAGAAAGCCCTCGTCACCGGCATCACCGGCCAGGAGGGCTCGTACCTCGCCGAGCTGCTCCTCGCGAAGGGCCCGCCGGCGACCGCCTCCACCTCCACTACGGCGACCTCGGGGATTCCTCGTCCCTCGATCGCATCGTGCGCGCCGTCGTCCCCGACGAGATCTACAACCTGGGTGCGCAGAGCCACGTCGCCATCAGCTTCGAGGTCCCCGGGTACACCACCGACATCACCGCCGTCGGTGCCGTCCGCCTCCTCGACGCGCAGCGCGACTGCACGAAGACCGGCAAGACCCTCGTCCGCGTCGACCCGCGCTCCGTCCGCCCCGCCGAGGTCGAGCTCCTCCCCGGCGACCCGGCGAAGGCGACGAAGCTCCTCGGCTGGACACCCACGGTCACTTTCGACGGCCTCGTCGAGATGATGACGAAGGCCGACCTGGCCCTCGCGGCGGCCGAAACGAAGCCCCTCCGCTGACCTGCTCCGGCTCAGTAGAATGAATCCGTGAATCCTGCTCTGCGCGTTCCCGAGACCGAGCTCGAGGCCTTTTGCGGCCGTTGGGGTGTCGCAGAGGTCGAGCTGTTCGGGTCGGCGCTCGGGCCGGCGTTTGGGCCCGACAGCGATGTGGATCTCCTCGTGAGCCCCCGTTCGGGGGTCATGTGGTCGCTGTTCGACGAGGTCCGAATGCGCGACGAGCTTGCCGAGCTCTTCGGCCGGCCGGTCGACCTCCTCGTTCGGTCCGCGATCGAGCGAAGCTCGAACTGGATTCGTCGGGCCGAGATCCTGGGCTCGGCGACCCGTCTGTATGCAGCGGGATGACGCCGCCCTCCTCGACGTCCTCCAGGCCGCCCCTCGGGCGGAAGAGTCCCTGGGGCATCTCGAGCTCTCGGCGTTTCTCGCCGACGCCAAGACGCAGTCGGCCGTACTGCACCAGCTCCTGATCCTGGGCGAGGCCGTCAAACGGCTCTCGCAGCCCTTTCGCGACGCGCACCCGGAGATTCCCTGGAGGGAGATCGCAGGCTCGCGCGACGTCCTGATCCACGCCTACGACTCCGTCGACCTCGGCGGTATCTGGCGGGCCGTGACCGTGGATGTTCCCAGGCTCATCGCGTCGGTCGCCCCGCTCATCCCCACGGTCGGGGACGGTATGGCCGGAACGAAGCCGTAGCCCGCGCTTCGACGGTGGGGCCAAACGGCCCGCAGACTGTAGAACGCAGACCAGACCCCACCCGACATGGATCGCTCGAGGAATGTCGGAAAAACCTCTCGAGCGCCATCGAAGACTGGATTTTCTTCAGCGTCCGAATGGGTGCGCCGCTGCCTCAGATCGGAGAAGCCACCCTCGACGTTCCTGACAAAATCGCGTGACACCCGCTCGCCCCCTCGACACCGTTTGCGCCGACCCCGTGGTACGGCACGACCCCGTAGACTGTAGAACGCAGACCAGGCCCCATTCTCTCCACGTCCCGCGGTGATGAGTAGAATGAGCTTCGAGGCAACATGATGACGACCGTAGTCAAGGCCATCTACGAGCACGGCGTCTTCAGGCCCATGACGCCGGTGTGCCTGAAGGAGGCCACGGAGGTCGAGGTTCTCGTACCTATGGCCGCGGTTGAGGAAGACGACGATTCCACCGGCTGGAAGGCCATGCGCGCGTTCATCGGTCTGGCTGTAGACGCTGGGGCAAGCACCGCGTCCGTGGACCACGACGCGATCATCTACCGCCGGTGACCTTCGTCGACACGAGCTGCTTTGCAGCCCTGCTGCTGCCGAAGGACGCCAACCACTCCCGCGCCGTAGGCCATCGAGGACCTCGGCCGGGTTCGCCTCTCCAACGTACTCCTGACCACCAACAACGTGGTCCTGGAGACGATCACGGTGGCTCTCTATGAGGCCAACCACAAGGTGGCGGTGCGAGCGGGTGAGCTGCTCTATGGGGGAGCCATGGCGCGTCTGTATCGCAGCACGGCCGAAGATGAGGAGCAGGCGTTCGCGTACTTCCGCCGCTACCACGACAAGAAGTACAGCGCTGTGGACTGCCTGAGCTTCGTCGTCATACTTTCGCACGGAATCACCGAGGCTTTCTCCTTCGACGAGGACTTCTCGCACCGCTTCGTGATGCGGCCGGGGCGGAGCCGCAACGAGCTCAGTACAGCTCCGGGGCCCGTAGAGCTCTCCGTGAAGACCGTCGGCGAGACCGGCCGATGCACGAAGACCGGCAAGACGCTCGTCCGCGTCGACCCGCGCTACTTCCGTCCCGCCGAGGTCGATTTCCTCCTCGGTGACCCCTCCAAGGCGAAGAGGCTCCTGGGCTGGGAGCCGAAGGTCACCTTCCAGGGGCTCGTCGAGATGATGACGACAGCCGACCTGGAGCTCGCCGCCGGCGAATCAGGTTTCAGTACGAAGAGCTGACCCTGAACCCGTGACCCGTAGAGTGTAGAACGCAGACCAGACCCCGAACCCCGGGTCATGGCGCCATTGAGTGCAGAACGTAGACCAGACCCCGTCTCTCGCAGTACAGAAAGAAGAAAGCCCGACACTTTCGCGCCGGGCTGGGCCAGCGGGTTGAATCGCTGGTGGGGCTCGGAACAAGGTAGGGCGGCAGGCTCATGATGTCAAGCGCTCCGGAGGCTCGCCGGGTCATAGCCTACGTCGACGGCTTCAACCTGTATTTCGGCTTGAAGAAGGCCGGATTTCGCCGGTGTTACTGGCTGAACCTGCGGGCGCTGCTCGAGCACTACCTGCATCCCGGACAGAAACTCGCTGCCGTTAAGTACTTCACGGCGCGCATCGCAGGCCCGCCCGAGAAGAAGAGCCGGCAGGACTGCTACCTGGATGCGTTGAAGACCTTGCCGGACCTAACGGTGATCGAGGGCCAGTACCGAACGAAGGACATACGATGCAGAGTCTGTTCGGCTCCGTTCCAGGTGCCGACTGAAAAGATGACAGACGTCAACATAGCGACGGAACTCTTGACGGACGCCTTTCGGGACCAATTCGACACGGCGTTCGTCGTCTCGGGGGATTCCGATCTCGTACCCCCGATCCGCAAGATCCGGGAGCTGTTCTCTCGAAAGCCCGTCCTGGTCCTATTCCCGCCCCATCGTGTCACTACCTCGTTGAAGGAAGCCGCCTCGGGGAGCCTTCGCCTCTATGAACGCGAGCTTCGAAGCAGTCAGTTCCCCGACGTCATAGATCGCCCGGGCGCCGGGCCTCTGACGAGGCCGCCCTACTGGGCTTGAAACAGTACGTTTCGCAATGAAGATCCTCGCCGAAGGACTACGCTGCACCCTCGACAGGGATCTCGCAGAAAGTGTCCGTTCTTGAAGAAAGCCCTCGTCACCGGCATCACCGGCCAGGACGGCTCGTACCTCACCGAGCTCCTCCTCGCCAAAGGCTACGAAGTCCACGGCGTCGTCCGCCGGGTCTCGACTTTCAACCGCGAGCGCATCGACGCCTTCCGCGACGGGCCCGCCGGCGAACGCCTCCACCTCCACTACGGCGACCTGGGCGACTCCTCCTCCCTGAACCGCATCGTCCGCAACGTCGTCCCCGACGAGATCTACAACCTGGGCGCCCAGAGCCACGTCGGCATCAGCTTCGACGTACCCGAGTACACGACCGACATCACCGCCGTCGGTGCCGTCCGCCTACTCGACGCCATCCGCGACGTCGGCCGCGTCGTCCACGGCCTTCAGGAGACGCTCCTCCTCGGCAACCCGTCGAAGGCCAGGTAGCTCCTCGGCTGGGAGCCGACGGTTACCTTCGAGGGCCTCGTCGCGATGATGACGAAGGCCGACCTGGAGCTCGCCGCCGGCGAATCAGGTTTCGGTACGAAGAGCTGACCCTGAACCCGTGACCCGTAGAGTGTAGAACGCAGACCAGACCCCGATGACGCGATAGCATCGAGACCGGAAAGAGTAAAGACAGTGGCTCTCACCGCCTCCGTTTCGGAACGCCGCGCCCGGCTCGAGGCCGAGCTGTCCAGGTTCCTGCCCCTTCTTGCAGGGCCGGGTCACGCAGAGCGCGTCATCCTCTTCGGCTCCTTCGCGCGCGGCGAAGACGGCGCTGAATCCGATCTCGATCTTGTCGTCGTGAAGCGAACGAACCTCCCATTCTGGAGAAGAGTCTCGGAGATACGCCAGCTCCTGAAGCCGCGAGTCGCCGCCGACGTGATCGTCTACACACCCGAAGAGATCGAAGAGATGGCGAAAGACCGCCCGTTCGTTCGGGACGAGATCCTCGGACGGGGCCGAGTGCTCTATGAACGCCCCTGAACGCTGGATTTCCTTCGCCCGTGAAGACCTTCGGGCGGCGGAGATCCTGTTACGGGAGGACGTGTTCTATCTGTCGTGCTTTCACGCCCAGCAGGCGGTCGAGAAGGCGCTGAAGGCGGCACTTTCGCACCGCGACCCCGAGCGGAGCCTGCCGAGGACCCACTCGATCTCCGAGCTCGCGGAACGGCTTGGAGACGATCGTGCGCGTTTCCCGGATGAGCTCGACACCCTCGACGCCTTTTACATTCCGACTCGATACCCGGACGCCCTTCCGGGCACACTTCCGGGTGGGCTTCCCGGCGCCACCGACGCTCAGGAGACAGTGGAGATCGCAAGGGAAGTCCTCGCGACCGTCGCCAGTTTCCTGGCGTCGTAGGGCGTAGAACGTAGACCAGACCCCATCCGACGGTTCCTTCGGCGGCGCCTCCTTCCAAAGCGTGCCGCCGAAGATGGTCTCCACATCGCTCTCGCCACCATCCACCGGATGGACTCCCTCCTCACTTGGAACTGCGCCCACATCGCGAACCCCGAGATTCAAGCGCGTCTCGCAGGATGGTTGGCTTCAACACTCGTCGGAAAGTGACCACCCTCGCTCGTTTGTCCATTGCCGGCCGAGCGTGGCCACCGGTCAGCGACAAGCCACTTGCGCTCAGCATCATCCCGCGCCGGAGGCGCGGCCGGGCGCGGCCCGCTTCTGACGAGCACACCCGGCAGTTTCCGGAAAGCGCTGAAGATGGTTGGCTACGAACGGCCTCTTCCTACCCTTCATCTGCACACCGGAAGAACTTCTTGGAGGCCGCCGATGACACGCGACCCGATTCTTCACGAAGTTCGAGAGGCCCGCGAACGCCACGCTGCGCTCTTCGGCTACGACCTAAGGGCCATCTTCGCCGACCTCAAGCGCACGGAGCGCCGTCGCAACGCTAAGCTCATCGAGCCACCTCCGCAGGGAGAGACACCGCTTTACGAGGCAAGGCTCCGTGTCTCACGGCGACACGCACCGCCCGGCTCAGAGGGCAGACCGTCGAGCCGCCACGTAAGTCCGGGTTAGGCCGCACTACGCCATCTCACGAAGACACGCCTCCAGGTCAAATTGTCTGACAGCTGGGTCGACATCTCGCGTGAAAAGTCCTCCGGCCCACCGACCTTCTGTCACGCCGTCCAATACTCGTTCGGCCAGAAACTCAAAGGAGACTCAACATGGCGAAGTTTCAAGTCAAGATTACGGCAGCCGGTACAAAGGTCGTTTCGCTGATCAAAACGCTCCGGCTCGTCGCGGACCTGGGCCTTGGAGAGGCCAAGCATCTCTCGGATTACCTTCGCGACCATGCGCCGTGCGTGTTGGTGGCGGGCGTGGACCAAGAGGTGGCCGACCACGCGGCCGGCCTGCTCCGCGAAGCGGGGGCCGACGTAGCTGTCGAGGAGTCGAGCGTGGATGGGCCGATGCTCCTGTGCCCGGAGGCCAACCAACGCTACCGCTGGAGTTGGCTGTCCGGGCCGAAGCCGGTTTGAAAGAACGCCGAACCAGGCGCTGTACCTTACCGGGGCCGCCACATTGGTTTCGCGCGACACAAGGGTGTTGCAGGCGGCCCGGCAGGTGAGCTTTGGCGTTCGGCCTCGCCTGCACTTTCCTCCCGGTTCGATGTAGCGCCTTCTCACGCTTCGGCAGCTATCGCATTCTCTATTCCATCAGCGACCGCATTCGGGTCGTCTCAATCGAGCGCATCGCCCACCGGCGCGAGGCCTACCGGTGGCCGAGCACGAGGGGGTGCGGCCTAACCCCGGCATGCAGCGGACTCGCTACGCTCGCCGCTGATGCCAGACGATAGACGGGGCCGACCACTATGACGAAAGCCCTCATAGGCCGCCTTCCGCTCCTTTCCAGAGATGTGGGAGCGGGGCTGGTCATGGCGCCATAGAGTGTAGAACGTAGACCAGACCCCAATGAATATGAATCTCCAGCCGAAAGGCAGCAAGGCTAAGGCCTATCAGGTCAAGCAGGTGCGGGGCGTAATCGTTCGCTATGAACTTGCGGAGCGAGCATGAGCACAAGATACGAGGTCATCATTTACTGGAGCGAGGAAGACGGTGCCTTCGTAGCCGAAGTCCCGGAACTGCCGGGCTGTGCTGCAGATGGTCCTACTCACGCGAAAGCCCTCGCGAACGCTGAGATCATCATCCAGGAGTGGATCGAGACGGCCAACCTGCTAGGTCGACCGATTCCCCAGGCCCGCGGTCGTCTCGCCTACGCATAGGGCCGTGGTGCCGCGGCATCGGGCGGCGTAGCTGACCTTCTTGGCGAAAGATCCTTCATCCGCCCCTACCAAGTGCCCCCGTCGTCTTCGACATCGTCGGGACAGACCTGGTGATTCCCCGGGTTGGACATCGCAGCACGATCTACCGCTGACCTGCGAGCCAGCCAGCCCGCAACGAGCCTTGTAGAGTGTAGAACGTAGACCAGACCCCAGGGGACTGGTTCAGCTCGTACGTCCAGACCTACCTCGAAAGGGACGTCCGGGCCATCGCGGCCATTCGCGACCTCGGATCGTTCCGCCGCTTCCTCGGTCTCCTGGCCACCAGGCACGGGCAGACCGTCAACAAGACCGACCTTGCGGCTCCCCTCGGGGTCTCGGTGCCGACAATCTCCTCCTGGCTCGACATTCTCGAGCTCACCGGCCAGGTCCTTCTCGTTCCGCCCTACTTCGAGAACTTCGGCAAGCGCCTCGTAAAAAGCCCGAAGCTCTTCTTCGCCGATGCGGGCCTGGCGTGCTTCCTGTTCGGCATCGAAACCGAGAAGCAGCTCGACCCTTCTCCGTTCCTCGGTCCCGTCTTCGAGGGCTACGTCGCCTCGGAAATCGTCAAGAGCCAGCTCAACGCGGGGAAGAGGCGCGAGATCTACCACTTTCGCGACCAGAAAGGCCTCGAGGTCGACTTCGTCGTGCCGACGAAGGAAGGCCGCATCACCCTCGTCGAGGCCAAGGCGACGCGCACCGTGAGACCCGAACTCGCCAGAAGCCTCGCCGCACTCGGCGTCGCCGCAGGAGGCGCCACCCCTCCCGCCTCCTTCGTCGTCCATCGCGGCTCGGCAGCGGGCCTCGAGACGAGAGCCCTTTGTGCCCGGGCGTGAAATCGGTGCCCCTCCCGGAGCTGCTCGCCGCGCTCCGCTGAGAGGACACCGGCGCGCACCGCGAACGTAGAGCGTAGAACGTAGACCAGACCCCATAAGACCGGATCCCATTCCTCGCGGTTTCCTGGAGACGGCGATGGGCCTCCAGGTTTCGGGTCCTCAGGACTGGGCGATGAACCTCGAGAAGTACCTTCACGGTCCGCTCGCTTCCGATGAGTGAGACAGTCCCCGGGCGCGCCTTTCTCGACGCGGCGTATGCCATCGCCCTCGTGAACGAGGGCGACGCACTTCACGAAATCGCCGTCGCGTGCGGGCCTTTGGCGACGGTCGGCTACGACCCGCTCGTTCAGAGAGACCGCTTCGTAGGGCGCTGGCCGTGAGCGCCGCTGAGAGGAAAAGAGCTCGCCGATCCGAGCCCCCGAACGCATGGAAAGACGCCATCGAAAGAGACCCCGGTGGGAGCCCGCTCCGGGCAGGGGGCATCGGAAAGACCCGTCGGCGAACGCCGCAGAGTGTAGAACGTAGACCAGACCCCTTACGGCAGAGTACGAACACAAGAGAACGAGCATGACCGACGCCGAGCTCCTCCAGGAGATCACGAAGAGGGTGGTTTCGGCCTTGGAGCCGCAGCGCCTCATCCTCTTCGGCTCGCGTGCCAGGGGCGATTCCCGGCCAGACAGCGACGTGGATCTTCTCGTCGTGTGGAAGGACGAGTCGCCACCAAGGGAGAGGGCTCTGGCGGTGCGCAAGGCTCTCAGGGGGCTGAAGGCGTCCTTCGACATCGCCGTCGTCACCCCCTCCGAATTCGCACGATTCGCCGAAAGGCGAGCGCACGTCGTCGGGCTCGCCGCCCGGGAAGGCCGGGTTCTCCACGCGGCCTGAGATGGTCGACCCCGACGCCATCGCCTTCATCGCGAAGGCGCGGCACGACCTGTCTGCGGCGGAGCTTCTCCTCGTCAGGGAGGACCTGGCGGACGTCGTCTGCTTTCATGCCCAGCAAACCGCAGAGAAAGCTCTGAAGGCAGCGCTCGTCGCAGCCGGAAGACAGCCACTGCGAACTCACGACCTCCCCCGGCTTCTCGACGAGCTGGTCGCCGCAGACGAGCGGTGGGAGGAGATCAGGCTGATGTGCGAGGCGCTCTCGGACTTCGCCGTGTCACCCCGCTATCCCGAATGGGAGCTCACCGCCCCCGACGCTGACCCGTCCGAGGCGGTCAAGAACGCGAGCCTCGTCCTCGGGTTCGTTCTGAGATTGACCGGAATGGCCTGAAGGCCGGCCCGCTCGAGTCTCCGTAGAGTCTAGAACGTAGACCAGCCCCCCGGCACTCCCTAGGACGCCTTCTTCTCGAGCCGCTCGGCGATCCACACCTTGATCACGGACTGCCTCGTGACACCGAGACGTCCCGCCTCGCGGTCGAGGGACTCGATCATCCAGAGCGGGAAGTCGACGTTGACCCGTCGCTGCTCCTGCACCGGCCTTCGCGCCTTCCCGAGGTCGAGCACGGCGGAGACGTCCTCCCCGTCGTCGAACTTCCTGTCGAGCTCCTTAGCCTTCATAGATGGAAACCTCCTCGGGACGGGACCTGCGGACGGAGATGATCCGGATCTTCTCGCCGCGGTACGTGATCACTCCGGACCAGGGCTGCTCCCCTATTCTCCCCACGACCAGGAACCGGGCCTCGTCTACGGTGCGAGCGGGAACCTCGACGAGCCTCCCGTCCAGCCAGAGGGCCTGTGCCTCGACGAAGTCGATTCCGTGCTTCGCCATGTTCGTCCTGCTCTTCTCTTCATCGAATTCGAACTCCACCAAGCCTCCTGATCCCGTCTGGGTATAATAACTATACCGTAACCACTCTTTCGCTCTCCGGGGCCGCCCCGTGGAAAGCAGAACGTAGACCAGACCCTGTTCCCCGCCCTCCGCGTTCCCCATTCGGGTGACGCGGACTCAACACAGTGATGCCACCGTGCGTTTTCACGGCCCTCCAGTGCCCCCGAATCGTGCCGAGGTGCGTCCTCGGAGGCGGAGGGTCCGAGCCGAATGAGTAGAGGTGACGCGGCGGGTCCTGCCACCCAGGGGGGCGGAGCCCGCGCGCTCCAGACCTCCGACACTTCAGACCCCTACCGAGAGGCCTCATGACCACCCGAATCCTCGTCACCGGCGGCAACGGCTTCCTCGGGAGCCACCTCGTCGAACGGCTGCGCGCCCTGCCGGGCGACGTCGCCTTCGCGCCGCCCGTGACGGAGTTCGACCTCCTCGTCCCCGACGACGTCGACCGGCTCCTCGAAGTCTCCCGCCCGCACGTCGTCCTCCACCTCGCGGCAAACGTCGGAGGCATCGGCGCGAACCGCCTCCACCCGGGCAGCTTCTTCCGCGACAACGCCCTCATGGGCATCCAGCTCATCGAGCGTGCCGAACGCATCCCGCCGCGAAAGACCTCCGCAAGTTCGTCCAGCTCGGCACCGCCCGCGCCCTCGAGCGCTTCGGCTGGAAAGCCACGACCTCCCTCGCCGAAGGCCTCCGCCGCACACTGGACTGGTACCGCGCCTCCCAGACTCCTGCGTGAAGACGACACGATTCTTCGACGAGCTCAGTCAGCGCTCAGATCGAAAGGCCATCCGCATGGAATGGATCGAAGCCGTGATTTCGGCTCCCGAGCGAGAGGTCGTCCAGGCCGACGGGCGGATTCGACGATGGGGGAGGATCCCGGAGGCGGAAGGTCGCGCGTTGAGGGTCATCCTCCTGCCCGACGGCGAGACCATCCACAATCTATTCTTCGATCGGAGGTTCAAGCCGTGAAGGTCAAGTACTTCGTCGAGACCGACACGCTCTACATCGAGTTCCGTTCCGGCGAGGTCGCCGAAACCAAGGATCTCGATGAGAACACGCTCCTGGACGTAGACGCGTCCGGGAACGTCCTCGCGCTCACGCTGGAGCACGCCTCCGAACGCACGGGAATCCCGGAGTTCTCCTACCAGCAGGTCGCCGCGTAGCGCGCGGATCGCCCCCGGCCCCCGGCCCCCGGGGAGCACCCATTCGGAACGACTCACACCGAGATGGAAGAAGAATGAAGAAAGCCCTCGTCGCCGGCATCACCGGGCAGGACGGCTCGTACCTCACCGAGCTCCTCCTCGCGAAGGGCTACGAGGTCCACGGCATCGTCCGCCGGGTCTCCACATTCAACCGCCAGCGCATCGACGCGTTCCGCGACGGGCCCGCTGGCGACCGCCTCCACCTCCACTACGGCGACCTGGGCGACTCCTCCTCCCTGAACCGCATCGTCCGCAACGTCGTCCCCGACGAGATCTACAACCTCGGCGCCCAGAGTCACGTCGCCATCAGCTTCGAAGTGCCGGAGTACACCACCGACATCACCGCCGTCGGTGCTGTCCGCCTCCTCGACGCCATCCGCGACGTCGGCCTCCACCCGCGCACCTACCAGGCCTCCTCCTCGGAGATGTTCGGGAAGGTCGCTGAGACCCCTCAGCGCGAGACGACTCCCTGTGACCCCCGCAGCCCCTACGGCGCGGCCAAGGTCTAGGCGCACAACATCACCGTCAACGACCGCGAGAGCTGCGGCCTCTTCGCCTGCAGCGGCATCCTCTTCAACCACGAGAGCCCCCGCCGCGGCGAGAACTTCGTCACCCGCAAGATCACTCTCGCCGTCGGCCGCATCGTCCACGGCCTGGAAGACGCCGTCTGGCTCGGAAACCTCGACGCCAAGCGCGACTGGGGATTTGCCGGCGATTACGTCGACGCCATGTGGCGGATGCTCCAGGCGGACGAACCCGGTGACTACGTCATCGCCACGGGCGAGACCCACACCGTTCGCGAGTTCTGCGAGAGGTCGTTCGCCTGTGCCGGCATCACGCTCTCGTGGGAAGGGGAGGGCGTGGGCGAGACCGGGCGCTGCACGAAGACGGACCGAATCCTCGTTCGCGTCGGCCCGCGCTACTTCCGCCCGGCCGAGGTCGATTTCCTCCTCGGTGACCCCTCGAAGGCGAAGAGGCTCCTCGGCTGGGAGCCGAAGGTCACGTTCGAGGGCCTCGTCGAGATGATGACGAAGTCGGACCTGGAGCTCGCCGCCGGCGAATCAGGTTTCAGTACGAAGAGCTGACCCTGAACCCGTGACCCGTAAAGTGTAGAACGCAGACCAGACCCCGAACCGCGGGTCACGAGTGCTTCGGCTGGAAGTCCACGACCCGGCTTGCCGAGGGGCTGACGAAGACCCTCGACTGGTACCGGAACGTAGACCAGACAACATGACCCACCGGTGGTATCTCTTTCTCGATGAGGGCGGCGACCTCAACTTCAAGGGGAACGGCTCGCGCTTCTTCACGGTCTCGAGCCTCGCGACCAGGAGGCCCTTCGAGCTGGCCGCCGTGCTCGCAGACCTGCGTTTCGACGTCATCGAGGAAGGGCTCGACATCGAGTATTTTCACGCGAGCGAAGACCGGCAGGCCGTGAGGGATCGCGTATTCGATGCGGTCGTCAGCCACCTGGACTCCGTGCGCCTCCATTCGGTCGTCGTGGAGAAATCAACGGTGCCGCTGGATCAGCGGGATGAGGCTCACTTCTATTCCGAGAAGATGGGCAGGCTGCTCGGAGGCGTCGTGCGGCAGCTGGTGCTCGAGGGCGCGACGGAGATCATCGTGATTACCGACAGACTCCCGTTGAAGAGCCGGAGGGGAGCGATCGAGAAGGCCGTCAAGCAGACCCTCGCCAGAGTCCTTCCGCACGGGACCTCTTACCGGGTCCTCCACCACGCCTCAATGTCGGCTCCGCTCCTCCAGGCTGCCGACTACTGCAACTGGGCGGTCTTCAGGAAAGCCGAGCGGGCAGACGAACGCAGCTTCAGCTTGCTCCAAAGCGCTATCTCTTTCGTATTCAACGGGATCAAGTCCTCGGAGCCGACGCCAGCCGAATAAACGACCGCCCCGACTACCCTTGCGGGAGAGCCCCGTGGGCTCTTTTCATCGGGGCGGAACCTTTGAGCTTTAGCACCGTGGGTCCGGTGTATCCCTAATGTAGGGCCTCTGAGTCCGGACTGCAACCATGAGGCGCGATGACCCTGCGGGCCGCCGACACAGGCCGCCAGTGCCCCGAACCGTGGGACCGAGCTTGCATCCAGTCGATCGCGCCCGTAACCGAAAGGACCTCCCGTTGAAGAAAGCCCTCGTCGCCGGCATCACCGGCCAGGACGGCTCGTACCTCACCGAGCTCCTCCTCGCCAAGGGCTACGAGGTCCACGGCATCGTCCGCCGGGTCTCCACCTTCAACCGCTAGCGCATCGACGCGTTCCGCGACGGGCCCGCTGGCGACCGCCTCCACCTCCACTACGGCGACCTGGGCGACTCCTCCTCCCTGAACCGCATCGTCCGCAACGTCGTCCCCGACGAGATCTACAACCTCGGCGCCCAGAGTCACGTCGCCATCAGCTTCGAAGTGCCGGAGTACACCACCGACATCACCGCCGTCGGTGCTGTCCGCCTCCTCGACGCCATCCGCGACGTCGGCCTCCACCCGCGCACCTACCAGGCCTCCTCCTCGGAGATGTTCGGGAAGGTCGCTGAGACCCCTCAGCGCGAGACGACTCCCTGTGACCCCCGCAGCCCCTACGGCGCGGCCAAGGTCTAGGCGCACGCCATCACCGTCAACGACCGCGAGAGCTGCGGCCTCTTCGCCTGCAGCGGCATCCTCTTCAACCACGAGAGCCCCCGCCGCGGCGAGAACTTCGTCACCCGCAAGATCACCCGCGCCGTCGGCCGCATCGTCCACGGCCTGGAAGACGCCGCCTGGCTCGGAAACCTCGACGCCAAGCGCGACTGGGGCTTCGCCGGCGACTACGTCGAGGCGATGTGGAAGATGCTCCAGGCCGGCGAGCCCGGCGACTACGTCGTCGCCACCGGCGAGACCCACACCGTTCGCGAGTTCTGCGAGAGGTCGTTCGCCTGTGCCGGCATCACGCTCTCGTGGGAAGGGGAGGGCGTGGACGAGACCGGGCGCTGCACGAAGACGGACCGAATCCTCGTTCGCGTCGACCCGCGCTACTTCCGCCCGGCCGAGGTCGATTTCCTCCTCGGTGACCCCTCGAAGGCGAAGAGGCTCCTCGGCTGGGAGCCGAAGGTCACCTTCCAGGGGCTCGTCGAGATGATGACGAAGGCCGACCTCGCCCTCGCGGCGAGCGAGACGGCAGGGCACGGAGAACAGAGTTGACCTCGACCTCGGAGAGATGAACTCAGTTCGCGACTAAGTCAAAAAGAGTCAATGAGCGGCATCGTCGACGTCCACGAGGCGAAGACCCACCTCTCCCGTCTCCTCCAGAGCGTTCGCCGAGGCGAGGAGGTCGTCATCGGCAAGGGGGGGCGCCCCATCGCCCGCCTCGTTCCGATCGAGCAGGCGCGGGCGCGGCGCGTCCCCGGCAGCGCCCGCGGGCGGTTCCGCATGTCCCGAGCCTTCGACGCCCCGCTGCCGAAGCGCCTCGTCGACGCCTTCGAGAAGTGAAGCTCCTCCTCGACACGCTTGCGTTCCTCTGGTGGATCGGGGACGACGCCCGGCTGTCGGATCCAGCCCGCGACGCCATTGCCGATCCCGGCAACGAGGTCTCGTTCAGAGTCGCCAGCGCCTGGGAGCTCGCCACCAAGACGGGCCTCGGGCGATTCGAGCCGGAGGGAGAGCTCGGTTCGATCCTCGGGGAGCAGGTCCAGCGCAACTCATTCCAGGTCCTCCCGGTGAAGCTCGAGCACGCCGTCGAAGTCTCGAGCCTGCCGAACCACCACCGCGGTCCTTTCGACCGGCTTCTCGTCGCTCAGGCCGTTGTGGAGGGGCTGACCCTCGTCTCCCGCGACCCGCAGCTTCGGAAGTACGCCGCCCCGACCCTCTGGTAGCAGAACGTAGACCAGACCCCATCCCTCGGAGATAGTATGGAAGTCGCAATGAAGCCGGTCTGGGAAGACAGAATCGAAACCCGAGCGGACGTGCTCACCGGGAAGCCCGTAATCAAGGGAACACGGTTGGGGGTGGACTTCATCGTCGGCCTGCTGGCGCAGGGTTGGACCGAAGCGCAGATCCTCGAGAATTACCCTGGAGTTTCCTCTGAGGATCTTCGTGCGTGCCTCTCCTACGCAGCCGACCTCCTGGCCTCTGAGAAGGTCTACCCGATCGCCGTTTGACCGGTGAGATTTCTCGCGGACGAAAAGTTCCCTGGAGTTGCCGTGACTGCGCTTCGAGAAGCCGGGCACGACGTTCGCTGGGTAGGCGCAGACGCCCCAGGTGCCTCGGATCGCATCGTGATGGACCGGGCCGCTCGGGAAGAGCGGGTCATCCTGACCTTTGACAAGGACTTCGGTGAGCTCGTCTTTCGAATCGGCGGAGCCGTCGCGCCTGGGGTGATCCTCTTCCGCCTCCTGTCGACCGGTCCCGAGGACCTGGTGTCGAGGATTCTCAGAATCCTCGGTTCGCGTACCGACTGGGAGGGAATGTCCAGCGTCGTGGATTCCAACAAGATCCGAATGCGACCGCTGAAGCCGGCGGAACGGAATCTCTGACCCCGGGCCCGTCCCCTTCCGGTCGTCCGTAGACTGTAGAACGTAGACCAGACCCCCCCTAGAACTGATGTGGTGATGTCGTAGCATCTTGGCATCACCGGCTGCCCCTCCCACGATCGCCTCATGAGGACCACCGTCAACATCGACGCCGACGTCTACCGGGCGGCTGCCAGCCTGGCGGCCGAGAGGAAGTCCACGCTCGGCAGGGTCCTTTCCGACCTCGCGCGCCGTGGTCTGGCGCCCCAGGGCAGGATCAGGGATGAGGGCGGCTTTCCGGTCTTCGACGTTCCCGCGGGCGCACCCCCGATCACCCCCGAGATGGTCCGTGAGGCCGAGGACGACTCCTGAGAGAGGCTCTTCTCGACGTCAACGTCCTCGTGGCGCTCGCGTGGCCCAATCACGTCCACCCACGAGGCGGCCGCCGCGTGGTCTCGGATGGCGCGCAAGGCCGGCTGGGCCACGTGCCCGGTAACCCAGGCGGGATTCGTCCGCGTCTCGTCGAACTCACGAGCCATTCCAGGGGCGGTATCCCCCCGCGCCGCCTTCGAGGTCCTGTCGAGGATCACGGCGTTGCCCGGGCATCGTTTCTACGCCGACGACCTCGATCTCTCGGCCTCCGACCTCGTCCCCGAGGGAATCGATCCGGACAACGCGGTCACCATCCTCCGGGCCGCCCCGTAGACCGTAGAACGTAGACCAGACCCCAAAGAACCCCCCAACGAACCCGATGGCTGAAAATCCACCACTAGGTGGGTGATATTCTCGTACCGTGATACTCGATCGCCACTTGCGGCCCGTCCTCGAGGAGGCCCTGGCCGATACCCCGGCAGTGCTCCTGGTGGGGGCTCGGCAGACGGGCAAAACGACGCTTGCCAGGCTCCTCGCCGAACGCCACGCCGGCACCGCCTACCTGACGATGGACGAATCGACCGTCCTCGAATCGGCCCAGGCCGACGCGGAAGGGCTGCTGGCGGCCCTCCCGGCGCGTGCCGTCATCGACGAGGTCCAGCGTGCCCCGGGGCTGCTCCTCGCGATGAAGGCCGTCATCGACCGCGACCGAAGGCCCGGCCGCTTCCTTCTCACGGGTTCCGCGGACGTCCTCTCCATGCCCCGCGTGGCCGAGTCGCTCGCCGGCCGGATGGAGGTCGCAACGCTCTGGCCTCTTTCGCAGGGCGAGCTGGCGGGCCACGGCGAGCGCCTCGTGGACGACCTCCTCGCCGGCAGGAAGCCGGGTGCCAGCGCAGCGGGAGCCGGCCCCGGCAGCGAGATCCTGGATCGCGTCCTGCGGGGGGGCTTCCCCGAGGCCGTTGCCCGCAGCCGACCCGAAAGGCGCAGGGCCTTCTTCGAGGGATACGTCACCACCCTCCTGCAGCGGGACGTTCGCGACATCGCCGACATCGAGCGCCCCGCCGCCCTGCGTAGGCTCCTGCATCTCATCGCGGTGCGGACCGGATCGATCCTGAACAGGGCCGAGCTGAGCAGGACCCTTGGCCTGCCCGTCTCGACCCTGGAGCGCTACCTCGCCATCCTCCAGACGCTCTTCCTCGTCCAGGAGGTGCCGGCCTGGTCTTCGAACCGCGGAAAGAGGCTGGTAAGGGCGCCGAAGCTCCACGTCGTGGACTCCGGCCTGGCAGCGTCGCTGGCCGGCCTCGGTGCCGAGGCGCTGACGCGCGACCGCACCCTTCTCGGGCCGCTTCTCGAGTCGTTCGTGGCCGGGGAGCTTCGCAAGCAGATCTCCTGGAGCGAGGCCAGGCCCTCGCTCCTGCACTTCCGCACTCACCCCGGGCGGGAAGTCGACCTGGTCCTCGAGGATGCCTCCGGCCGGGTGGTCGGCCTCGAGGTCAAGGCCGCGTCGACCGCAACCTCGCCCGACTTCGACGGCCTGCGCGCCCTGGCGGAGACCGCGGGCAAGGCATTCGTCCAGGGAGTCGTCCTCTACCTCGGCAGGGCCAGCGTCCCCTTTGGACCTCACCTCACCGCCCTTCCCCTCGACTCGCTCTGGGCGGGTGGGACGAGGGGAGGCACCTGACGCTCCGCCTCGTCCCGAGGGCCATCACCCCGAAGGCCTGGGTTGCGAAGGACTGTGACTGGCGCATCCCCCGTTCGGGTCATGCGGAATCACACAGCGATGCTACGATTCCAGCCCACAGCCCTCCAGTGCCCCCGAATCGTGCCGAGGTGCGTCCTCGGAGCCGGAGGGTCCGAGCCGAATGAGTAGAGGTGACGCGGCCGGTCCTGCCACCCAGGGGGGCGGAGCCCGCGCGCTCCAGACCTCCGACACTTCAGACCCCTACCGAGAGGCCTCATGACAACCCGATACCTCGTCACCGGCGGCAACGGCTTCCTCGGAAGCCACCTCGTCGAGCGGCTGCGTGCCGTTCCGGGCAACGTCGTCTTCGCGCCGCCCGTGACGGAGTTCGACCTCCTCGTCCCCGACGACGTCGACCGGCTCTTCGAAGTCTCCCGCCCGCACGTCGTCCTCCACCTCGCGGCAAAGGTCGGGGGCATCGGCGCCAACCGCCTCCACCCCGGCAGCTTCTTCCACGACAACGCCCTCATGGGCATCCAGCTCATCGAGGCGTGCCGCACGCACCCCGCGGCGAAAGACCTCCGCAAATTCGTCCAGCTCGGCACCTCGAAGCCCTCCTCGTCATGCTCCAGGGCTGCCGGCTGGAGTACGGCTTCCCGGGCGTCTACCTCCTCCCCGTCAACCTCTACGGCCCGCGCGACAACTTCGACCTCGCCTCGGGCCACGTCATCCCCTCCATGCTCCGCAAGTTCCTCGAGGCCAAAGAAAGGCAGGCGACGACCGTCACCCTCTGGGGCGACGGCACCCCCACTCGCGAGTTCCTCTACGTTGAAGACGCCGCAGAGGGAATCGCCGCCGCCGCCGAGCGCTACGAAGACGCCGACCCAGTCAACATCGGCTCCGGCGAGGAGATCTCCATGAAGACCCTCGCCGAGACCGTCCGCACCCTCACGGCCTTCCCCGGCGAGATCGTCTGGGACACCTCCCAGCCCGACGACCAGCCCCGCGGCAGCGTAGACACCTCTCGCGCCCTCCAGCGCTTCGGATGGAAGGCGACGACGCCGCTCGTCGAAGGTCTGCAGAAGACCCTCGACTGGTATCTCGCAGAAAGGGCCCGCTCTTGAAGAAAGCCCTCGTCACCGGCATCACCGGCCAGGACGGCTCGTACCTCACCGAGCTCCTCCTCGCCAAGGGCTACGAGGTCCACGGCATCGTCCGCCGGGTCTCCACATTCAACCGCTAGCGCATCGACGCGTTCCGCGACGGGCCCGCCGGCGACCGCCTCCACCTCCACTACGGCGACCTGGGCGACTCCTCCTCCCTGAACCGCATCGTCCGCAACGTCGTCCCCGACGAGATCTACAACCTCGGCGCCCAGAGTCACGTCGCCATCAGCTTCGAAGTGCCGGAGTACACCACCGACATCACCGCCGTCGGTGCTGTCCGCCTCCTCGACGCCATCCGCGACGTCGGCCTCCACCCGCGCACCTACCAGGCCTCCTCCTCGGAGATGTTCGGGAAGGTCGCTGAGACCCCTCAGCGCGAGACGACCCCCTTCCACCCCCGCAGCCCCTACGGCGCGGCCAAGGTCTAGGCGCACAACATCACCGTCAACTACCGCGAGAGCTACGGCCTCTTCGCCTGCAGCGGCATCCTCTTCAACCACGAGAGCCCCCGCCGCGGCGAGAACTTCGTCACCCGCAAGATCACTCTCGCCGTCGGCCGCATCGTCCACGGCCTGGAAGACGCCCTCTGGCTCGGCAACCTCGACGCCAAGCGCGACTGGGGATTCGCCGGCGATTACGTCGACGCCATGTGGCGGATGCTCCAGGCCGCCGAGCCGGGCGACTACGTCATCGCCACGGGCGAGACCCACACCGTTCGCGAGTTCTGCGAGAGGGCCTTCGCCTGCGCCGGCATCACCCTCGCGTGGGAAGGGGCGGGCGTGGACGAGACCGGCCGCTGCACGAAGACCGGCAAGGTCCTCGTTCGCGTCGACCCTCACTACTTCCGCCCCGCCGAGGTCGACTTCCTCCTCGGCGACCCGGCGAAGGCGAAAGAGCTCCTCGGCTGGGAGCCGAAGGTCACGTTCGAGGGCCTCGTCGAGATGATGACGAAGGCCGACCTCGCCCTCGCGGCGAGCGAGAAGGCAGGGCACGGAGAACAGAGTTGACCTCGACCTCGGAGAGATGAACTCAGTTCGCGACTAAGTCAAAAAGAGTCAATGAGCGGCATCGTCGACGTCCACGAGGCGAAGACCCACCTCTCCCGTCTCCTCCAGAGCGTTCGCCGAGGCGAGGAGGTCGTCATCGGCAAGGGGGGGCGCCCCATCGCCCGCCTCGTTCCGATCGAGCAGGCGCGGGCGCGGCGCGTCCCCGGCAGCGCCCGCGGGCGGTTCCGCATGTCCCGAGCCTTCGACGCCCCGCTGCCGAAGCGCCTCGTCGACGCCTTCGAGAAGTGAAGCTCCTCCTCGACACGCTTGCGTTCCTCTGGTGGATCGGGGACGACGCCCGGCTGTCGGATCCAGCCCGCGACGCCATTGCCGATCCCGGCAACGAGGTCTCGTTCAGAGTCGCCAGCGCCTGGGAGCTCGCCACCAAGACGGGCCTCGGGCGATTCGAGCCGGAGGGAGAGCTCGGTTCGATCCTCGGGGAGCAGGTCCAGCGCAGCTCATTCCAGGTCCTCCCGGTGAAGCTCGAGCACGCCGTCGAAGTCTCGAGCCTGCCGAACCACCACCGCGATCCTTTCGACCGGCTTCTCGTCGCTCAGGCCGTTGTGGAGGGGCTGACCCTCGTCTCCCGCGACCCGCAGCTTCGGAAGTACGCCGCCCCGACCCTCTGGTAGCAGAACGTAGACCAGACCCCATCCCTCGGAGATAGTATGGAAGTCGCAATGAAGCCGGTCGGGGAAGACAGAATCGAAACCCGAGCGGACGTGCTCACCGGGAAGCCCGTAATCAAGGGAACACGGTTGGGGGTGGACTTCATCGTCGGCCTGCTGGCGCAGGGTTGGACCGAAGCGCAGATCCTCGAGAATTACCCTGGAGTTTCCTCTGAGGATCTTCGTGCGTGCCTCTCCTACGCCGCCGACCTCCTGGCCTCTGAGAAGGTCTACCCGATCGCCGTTTGACCGGTGAGATTTCTCGCGGACGAAAATTTCCCTGGAGTCGCCGTGACTGCGCTTCGAGAAGCCGGGCACGACGTTCGCTGGGTAGGCGCAGACGCCCCAGGTGCCTCGGATCGCATCGTGATGGACCGGGCCGCTCGGGAAGAGCGGGTCATCCTGACCTTTGACAAGGACTTCGGTGAGCTCGTCTTTCGAATGAAGAAAGCCCTCGTCTTCCGCCCCGCCGAGGTCGACCTCCTCCTCGGCGACCCGGCGAAGGCGAAGAAGCTCCTCGGCTGGGAGCCGACGGTCACCTTCGAGGTGCTCGTCGAGATGATGACGAAGGCCGACCTCGACCTCGCGGCGATCGAATCGGGACGGAAGCAGCAGAGCTAGACCCGCGGTGGCGCTCACGCGCGGCTGGTCCTCGCCGGGCCACCGGGCCTTCCCGAGGTCGAGGCCGCCGGGATCCCGCCCAGATCCCACCGCAAGGGCGTACGATTTCAATGGAGGCCGTGCCGTGTTGTTTCACGTGACCCTCGAGAAAGACGAGACAGGCTGGTTCGTGGCGGAGTGTCCTGCCCTTCCGGGATGCGTTTCCCAGGGAATCGACGAGAAGGAAGCGATCCAGAACATCCAGGAAGCCATTCGAGCCTGGCTCTGGGCCGAGGACCAGAAGGCCCTGCTGGCCCGAGGGACCGGCTCGCAGCTCACTCCCATCGTCGTCGCCGTCTGAAAGCCGACCCGTGTCGCGGCTCGCGAACATCTCCGGAAAGGACGCCGCAAAGGCGTTCGAGAGGGCCGGGTGGAAGCCATTGGGCCAGGTTGGGAGCCACCTGGTACTCGTCAAGGCAGGAAATCGGGCGAACCTCTCGGTTCCGCAGCACAAGGAGCTGGCCCCGGGGACGCTCCGTGCTCTCATCCGGGCGTCGGGGATGGACGTCGAGGAGTTCCTGGATCTCCTCCGCTAAGGCTCCCTTGGGCGACCCATACCGCCTCGCTGCAGACCGCAGGGCCAGAGTCCAGACCTCGAGCACCTAGACGGAAGAATGAAGAAAGCCCTCGTCACCGGCATCACCGGCCAGGACGGCTCGTACCTCACCGAGCTCCTCCTCGCCAAAGGCTACGAGGTCCACGGCATCGTCCGCCGGGTCTCGACTTTCAACCGCGAGCGCATCGACGCCTTCCGCGACGGGCCCGCCGGCGACCGCCTCCACCTCCACTACGGCGACCTGGGCGACTCCTCCTCCCTGAACCGCATCGTTCGCAACGTCGTCCCCGACGAGATCTACAACCTCGGCGCCCAGAGTCACGTCGGCATCAGCTTCGACGTACCCGAATACACGGCCGACGTCACCGCCGTCGGTGCTGTCCGCCTCCTCGACGCCATCCGCGACGTCGGCCTCCACCCGCGCTACTACCAGGCCTCGTCGTCGGAGATGTTCGGGAAGGTCGCCGAGACGCCCCAGCGCGAGACGACCCCCCTTCCACCCCCGCAGCCCCTACGGCGCGGCCAAGGTCTACGCGCACTCCATCACGGTCAACTACCGCGAGAGCTACGGCCTCTTCGCCTGCAGCGGAATCCTCTTCAACCACGAGAGCCCACGCCGCGGTGAGAACTTCGTCACCCGCAAGATCACCCGCGCCGTCGGCCGCATCGTCCACGGCCTTCAGGAGACGCTCCTTCTCGGCAACCCGTCGAAGGCCAGGTAGCTCCTCGGCTGGGAGCCGACGGTTACCTTCGAGGGCCTCGTCGCGATGATGACGAAGGCCGACCTGGGGCTCGCCGCCGGCGAATCAGGTTTCGGTACGAAGTGCTGACCCTGAACCCATTACCCGTAGAGTGTAGAACGCAGACCAGACCCCGATGACGGGTGGAATTCAGCAGGCGGCCCTCGCCGTCCGCTAGACTGGATGTCGTCATGAAGCGAGCTGAAGAACCCCGAGCCGATCGGAAGGCGCCCCTGACCGTCAGGATGGACTTGAGCCCGGCAGTGATCATCTCGGCGGTCCAGCGGATGAAGAAGTCGGAACGCGACGAATTCCTGGAGGACCTCCTCGCCGCCGCCTCTCCCGACTTCCTCGCGAGCATTCGCGAAGCCCGCACTCAATACGCCTCGGGCAAGACTCGTTCCCACGAAGAGCTGTTCGGCAGATGACCTTGCGGCTCGTCTACACCGAACGAGCCGCAAAAGACATCAGGGCGCTGGATCCGGGCATGAGGGGACGGATCGGCCATGCCCTCCGAAAACTCGAACAGGATCCCGGCAGGAACTTCAAGCGCCTGACACAGCCGGCCCTCGGCACATACCGATACCGGGTCGGTGATTACCGCGTGATCTTCGACATCGTCGGATCAGACCTGGTGATTCTCCGGGTCGGACATCGCAGCTCGATCTACCGGTGACCCGCGAGCCCTCCGGTCCGCGAAGAGCCCCCGTAGAGTGTAGAACGTAGACCAGACCCCACCCCCGTCCCGTCTTGATCCATGGGTAAATCCTGAAGCCGTACTTTAGAATTCTCACCGTGACGTACATCCCTCGCACCATCGAGCCCGTCCTCCGTCGCGCCGCGCGGGACTTCCTGGCGGTCATCCTGACGGGGCCGAGGCGCTCCGGGAAGACGACCGTCTTCCGGAGGCTCTTCCCTCGGGCGAGCTACGTCCTTCTCGAGGACCCCGACGTCCTCTCGCGCGTCAAGGTGGACCCGCGCGGCTTCCTGGAGGGCCTGAAGCTCCCGGTCGTCCTCGACGAGATCCAGAACGCCCCGGAGCTGCTCGGGTTCGTCCGGACCCTCGTCGACGCCTCGCCCCGCAGCATGGGGAAGTGGCTGCTCACGGGCTCGCAGGAGGCGCCCCTCATGCGCGGGGTCACCGAGTCGCTTGCCGGGAGGGCCGCCGTCCTGCAGCTCTGGCCGCTCTCGGTCACCGAATCGGCGAAGGTCTCTCTCCTTCGCGGCGGCTTCCCGGAGGCGCGAGATCTACCACTTCCGTGACCAGAAAGGCCTCGAGGTCGACTTCGTCGTTCCGACGAAGGAAGGAAAGGTCACCCTGATCGAGGCCAAGGCGACGCGCACCGTGAGACCCGAGCTTGCCAGAAGCCTCGCCGCGCTCGGCGTCGCCGCGGGAGGCATAAACCCTCCCGCCTCCTTCGTCGTCCACCGCGGCCCGGCGGCAGGCCTCGAGACGAGAGCCCTGCGCCCGGGTGTGAAATCGGTGCCCCTCCCGGAGCTTCTCGCCGCCCTCCGCTGAGCGGCCGCCGAAACACGGCTCGGCGCACACAGGCGCGTAGAGTGTAGAACGCAGACCAGACCCCATCTACCAGACCAGATCCCCACGGAAGCCGGATTGACTCACCTAGGCCGACGCGCCTATCCTCCGCAGCGCTTAGGCACACTGGTTGTGCTCGTTCAGTGGACCCGGTGACCGGCCCAGAGAACAAAGCGGACGACGCGCGATCGGAAAGGGTGGCCGGTCCAGAGCGGCAATGGCCACCCAAGGGGCCGGAGGCTGCGCAATCCACTCATCTCCACCCGTTAACTCATTTATCTGAAACGACTTAAGAATCGATGACAAACGCTTTCACCGGCCGACTTCTCGTCCTCCTCTCCGACCGTTCCGTCCGGATGTCGGTCGCCGCCCTGCGGCGAGCCGTCGGGCCGCGCGTCGCCACGACGCTCGACGTCCGCTCCGGGCACCTCACCCCCGACGAGACCGAGGGGGCCGACGCCGTCTACTTCGATCGCCTCGGCGTCGCCCTCGTCAACGTCGACCCGCGCGACCCGGCGCGCACCGCCCGCATCCGCTCCGCCGCTGTCGAGAACGAAGCCCGCATCCTCGCCGTCGAGCCCGAGCGGTACGTCCACGCCTACGCGGCGGCGCGCGCCCCCGCGACCTCACGCAGGGCCGCTTCCGCCCGCCGCGGCGCTCCGGCCACCGGCCCGTCGAAGCCCGCCGCCCCCCGCGCCCGTCGCTCCCAGCCCGGCGCGCCCGCCCCTGCCGGCTCCGAGCGCGCCGCCACCTGGGGCCTCCAGGCCACCGGCGTCACCCACTCGGCCTTCTCGGGCAAGGGTGTCAAGGTCGCCGTCCTCGACACCGGCTTCGACCTGCGCCACCCCGACTTCCCATCCCGCTCCGTCACCGCCGTCAGCTTCGTCAAGGGCTACAAGGCCCAGGACGGCCACGGCCACGGCACCCACTGCATCGGCACCGCCTGCGGGCCGAAGTCGCCCTACTACCCGCCGCGCTACGGCATCGCCTTCGAAGCGGCCATCCTCGCGGGCAAGGTCCTCGACGACCAGGGCGGGGGAGCGGACGGCGGCATCCTCGCCGGCATCAACTGGGCCATCACCCAGGGCGCCCGCATCGTCTCGATGTCCCTCGGGGCCGAGGTCACGGCCGACGATCCCTTCAGCGAGATTTTCGAAGCCGTAGGCCAGCGCTCCCTCGGCGCGGGCACCCTCATCGTCGCCGCGGCCGGCAACGAGAGCGACCGCGCCGATGGCTGGTACGCCCCCGTCGGCCACCCGGCCAACTGCCCCTCCATCCTCGCCGTCGGCGCCCTCGACGCGAAGCTGCAGATGGGCAACTTCTCCAACCGCGGCCTCAACCCCAACGGCGGGCAGCTCGATGTCGCCGCCCCGGGCGTCGACGTCCTCTCGGCCTTTCCCATGCCCGAGCGCAGCGCCCGCCTCTCAGGCACCAGCATGGCGACCCCGCACGTCGCCGGCATCGCGGCCCTCTGGGCCGAGGCGAACCCGAAGGCCACCGCCACCGAGCTCTGGACCCTCCTCACCCAGCACGCCCGCCGCCTCCCGCTCCTCGCAACCGACATCGGAGCGGGTCTGGTGATGGCCCCGTAGACTGTAGAACGCAGACCAGACCCCTACTCCGAATGAACAATCTCGACTCCCTCGTCGCGCTCCTGCGCGAACGGATCTCCGGCCTCTCGGCCGTCTATCTCTTCGGCTCCTGTGCTCGAGGGGAGCTCCGGCCCGACAGCGATCTCGACCTCGCGGCCCTCCTCCCTCCCGGGGTCGACCTCTCGTCCGAGCAGAGGCTCGAGCTGGCCGCCGACCTCGCCTCTCTGGCGGGGCGGACGGTCGACCTCTCCGTCCTCGGGAAGCCCGGCGGAACGGTTCTCGCCAAGGAAGCCGTTACGACCGGTCGCCGCCTCTGGGACGACGGCACCCTGGCCGCGGCCGAGTTCGAGATGTACGCCCTCTCGGCTTACGCGCGCCTGCGCGAAGACCGCGCGCCGGTCGAAGCGGCCTATTCCCTCTCTTCACATGGATGACGTCCTTCTCAACAAGGCGGGCATCGTCGAACGTTGCCTGCGCCGGGTCGGCGAGGAGTACCGCGGCGATCCGGCCCGGCTCGAGATCTTCACCCACCAGGATTCCATCGTCCTGAACCTCGAGCGTGCGTGCCAGGCCGCGATCGACATGGCGATGTACCTCGTGGCCCGGGACCATCTCGGTGTCCCCCAGGACAGTGCCGATGCATTCCGTCTGCTCGCGGCCGCGGGCCGGCTCGACGCGCAGCTGGCCGAGCGCCTGCGCCGGATGGTGGGCTTTCGCAACGTCGCCATCCACGAGTACCAGGCGCTCGACGTCCGGATTCTCCGGTCCATCGTCGACTCCCGCCTCGTCGACTTCACCGATCTTTGCGCTGCCCTCGGTCTTCGCGTGCGGCCGTAGACTGTAGAACGCAGACCAGACCCCATCCCAGACCGGAACAGAGGGAGGCCGTGATGGAAATCGTGACCAGCTGGATGGAAGAAGGAATTCGCAAAGGCCTCGAGCAGGGCCTCGACCAGGGACGTCGCCGCGAGGTGTCGCTGGTCGTCCGCCAGCTCACGCGGCGGTTCGGTCCCCTCGACGCCACCCTTCTCGAGCGGCTGAACGCCCTGTCGGTTGAGGCGACAGAGGATCTGGGAGAGGCGCTCCTCGACTTCCACGAGACCTCCGACCTGAGCGCCTGGCTCGACGGCCAGGCGGGCCGCGCCGCGACGTGAGGCCGATCAGACCCGTTTCTGCGGGCACGCCAGCCCCAATGGGCCCCGTAGACTGTAGAACGTAGACCAGACCCCGGCCATCAGACCCCCCCACCAGAGTGCAATCAAAGTGATTGCATCGCTCTGGAAGACGGACTACCCTGGCTCGCCGAGGAGGCTGAACATATGGGCTCCGTAACGATCCGCAATCTTCCAGACCGGGTCGTGGCCGAGATCAAGGCAGCGGCAGCCCTTCACGGGCGATCCCTCGAGAGCGAGCTGCGTGAACTGCTGCAGCGCCGGTATCGAAGCCGCGAAGAGGTCCTGAAATCGGTGCGCGAGCGCTGGACTGAGCTTCCAGGGGTCACTGCGGATCAGGTGGACGCGTGGATCGAAGCGGGCCGTAGGTGACCGTCGTCGACACGAACGTCCTGGCGGACGCCCTTCTCGGGGTCTCCGGAGTCAGGGAGAGGGCTTTCCAGGTTCTCCACGACGCGGATGAGATCGTTGTCCCCGACCTCTTCTTCGCGGAATTTGCGAATGTCGTCTGGCAGTACGTCACACGAGCGGGTCTTCCCCTTTCCCGCGGCCTGGAAATCCTCGACGATGCCGAAGCGCTCGTGACGAGGTCGGTCCCGGCGACCTCCCTCTGGCACCGGGCGGTCGAGATGGCGGTCGACCGCCGGCACCCCGTTTACGACACGCTCTTCGTCGCCCTTGCGCAAGCCGAGCGGACAAAGCTCGTCACGCGGGACGCCCGGCTCCGCGAACGCTATCCGGAGCTCGTCCAGTAAGAAGCCGACCTGGTGGCGAAGGTCGTTCCTCCGCCCCCACCCGCGAGCTCCTCTACGTGAACGACGCCTTTCGCCATAGGCCTCCGCCGCACCGTCGACTGGTACCTCGCAACTCGCTTCAGACCATAATTCTGGTCTAAAATCAGACCATGCCGACTCTCCCCCTCTCGGAAGCGAAAACGCACCTCGCCCGCCTCCTCTCCCGCGTCGAAGAAGTGGGCGAGCAGTTCGTCATTACGAGATCCGGCCGGCCCGCCGGGGTTCTCATGTCCGTCGACGAGTACGAGGGACTCCTCGAGACCCTCGAGATCCTGGCGGACGCCGATCTCATGAAGAGCATTCGGCGGGGGCTCGACGACCTCGAGAGGGGCCGCACGGTCGGCCACCAAGAGGTCTGGGGGTGACCTGGGAGGTCGTCTACACGCTCACGGCGAAGGCGGCTATCAGGAAGCTCGATCCGGGGACTCGGAACAGGGTGCGGGCCGCCGTCGATGAGCTCTCGAAGGACCCGCTGCAAGGCAAGCCCCTCTCGTTCACGCTGAAGGGGCTGCGCTCCTGGCGCACCGGAGACTGGCGAATCGTCTACAGGGCCGAGGAGGAGAGGGTCGTGGTCGTCGTGGTGACGGTGGGGCACCGGCGCGACGTCTACGAAAGGGTCCGCCGCCTCCTCTCCTGACACGCCGTATTCGTGCCGCGCACGAAAGCGAAGCCCGGAGCGGCCCTCTCCTTCCTCGTCATCGACGCAGACGCCTATCGTCGAGGCTGTCGGGTAAACGCCAGCTCGTTGAAGCGACGTTCTGGAGAAGGCGGCCCCTTCCGTCTTCTTCACCCCCAGTGAAGGCCACTCCCCGCCCGAAGACATCCGTCTACCGACTTCGGCCCGAACCCGGACGATGTGCTGCGCATCATTCGGAAGATCGGTTCCGCCCTCTCTCCGAAGCGGACGGCGACGCGCGCCGCGAACGTAGAGTGTAGAACGTAGACCAGACCCCAATAACCATAGACCAGATACCGTGCCATGCGCATGGAAAGGGTACGATGAGAGCACGGAAGCGCTTCCGATCGTCCACACCGCCTCGGTTGAGGAGGCGCGACTCGACGTTTCCCGCCTCCTCGAAGCGGCTGAGCGCGGCGAGACGACCGTTGTGACGAAGGATGGGCGTCCCATCGCGAGGATCGTCCCGGAACCGGGCGCGGCACAGAGACGACGCTTGCTTGCCGACCTGGCACGCGAGGCAGCCTCGCTCCGGGCGAGCATCGACCTCGGTCCGGACACGGTCGTCAGCCTCATCCGCGATGGTCGCCAGAGGCGAGACAGCCGGTGACGGTTGTAGTCGACGCATCCGTCATCCTCGCTTTCTGCTTCCCGACGAGGATTCGGCCCTTGGCCAACGCCTCTTCACAGATCCCGAGCTCAAGTTGGTCGCCCCCGTTCTGGCGCGGGTCGAGGTCGTCAACGGGCTGGTCACGGCGTTTCGCCGGGGCCGGCTCGCCGGGTCGTCGGCCCAGAAGGCCTTGGGCATTTTCGGAAGACTCGACATCGAGTACCTGGGAGAGTTTCCGGCGGACGAAAAGCTCTTTCTGTTTGCCGTCGAGAAGAAGGTTGCCGCCTACGACGCGGTCTATCTGAGCCTCGCCCTGGAAGCTCGAGCACCGCTCGCTACCGTGGATCGGCTCCTCGCGGCGGCGGCAGCGTCGGAAAATCTCCTGTGGAGCGGAGTGTTACCGGCCGAGCGAAGCTCCCCAACTCGGTGACGGTAGCCGCTCTCGGCCTCCCGCTCCTCTCCGACTTCGGCGTCGCACCTCGCTATCCCGGCTGGGAGCCAGTCTCCGGCGTCATCGAGCTGGATGACGTCCTCGCCGCGGCCCGGAGGATGCTCGAATGGGCTCAGTCAGCCACTGCTACGTCCCGTAGAGTGTAGAACGTAGACCAGACCCCACTTCCGTTAGACTTGACTCAGGATCGCCGTGAACATGATTCCCCGGAATGACGAGCTCCTCGAAGCCTTCGCGAAGGGTCTCGGCGAGAGCCTCATTGGGCTCGTGCTCTACGGTTCCGTCGCCAGAGGCGAAGCTCACGAGGGGAGCGATATCGACGTTCTGGTCGTGGCGCAAGGCCTGAGCGGGAGTTTCCTGGAACGGCAGCAGACCATCCTGGCGAGCCTGCCGCAGCGGTGGCGAGCGACCGTCTCGCTCATGATCACGTCTCCCGAAGCTCTCGAAGCGCACCTATCGTCTCTGCTCCTGGATGTGGCCCTGGACGGGGTGATTCTGTTTGATCCCAGCGGTCTGGTCAGCCGGCGCCTCGAAGCCCTCCGCTCGCTCCTTCGCACGGAAGGCTGGGGGCGGCAGGCCACAGACGAGGGGTTCGCGTGGAACCAGGATCGGCGACTTTCTCTGCAACCGGGCCAGGTGGCCTGATGGAGCTCGAGCGGGAGCTCGCCTATCGCACCAAGCTGGCGGTGGGCTATCTGGACGAGGCGCGGGCGGACCTCGAACTGTCCCGATGGCGGTCGTGCGTGGACAACTCCCAGCTCAGCGTGGAAAACGCAGCGAAGGCCGCCCTCGTGCGGCTCGGGCCCGTGGGAAAGACCCATGCGCCTTCGATACGAATCCGTTCAGCTCTCGAGGAGAAGCTGGTGCCGGAGGCTGAAAAACAAGCCTACGCCCTTCTCGCCGAGCTCGCGGAAAAGCTCGGCCCTGGGGTTCACGTCGCGAGCGACTACGGTGACGAGGCAAGCTGGCTGACACCTTTGGAGATCTTCGGCGAGGAAGATGCGCGAAGCGCACTAGGGCTTGCCGAGCAGGCAACTGCCTGTCTCAGACTGCTCCTCACTCCTTAGAGTGCAGAGTGTAGAACGTAGACCAGACCCTATCCCCGACCCCATCCCCCGAGATCTGGTTCAAACCGGCATAGATCCCAATGAAGATACGAATCCCTGACGATGCCCCCGATCCGGCCCAGATGGCCCTCTACGCGGCGTGGAGTCCGACGCGGCGCTGGGCCCGGGCCGTACAGCTACGGGCCTCAGCGTGGGAGCTGAAGACGGCGTTCTGCCGCCAGGAGCATCCCGGCTGGACCGAGGACCAGGTCGTCACCGAGGTCCGCAGGCAGTTTCTCCATGCTCGGGGGTGACCTTCTTTCCCTCTTCGTCGATCCGCTCGAGAAGCTCGGCCTCGACTACATGGTCACGGGATCGGTGGCGTCGATGCTCTATGGAGAGCCGCGACTCACGAACGACGTGGACCTCGTCCTCGACCTCTCGCCACCCGATGCGCCCAGACTCCGCGCCGCCTTCTCCTCGAGCGATTTCTACTGCCCACCCGAGGATGAGATCCGTCTCGAGGCCGGGCGCGCCACCCGCGGACACGTCAACATCCTGCATATCCCCACGGCCCTCAAGGCCGACATCTACTTCGCCGGAGACGACTGGCTTCACCGCTGGGCGCTTCCCCGGTGTCACCGCCTCGAGGTCGAGACCCGCTCCATCCGGCTCGCACCACCGGAGTACGTCATCGTCCGAAAGCTCTCATTCTTTCGCGAAGGCGGCTCCTCGAAGCACGTCCGCGACGTGCGAGCCCTCGTCTCCGCGCGCCGGTCCGGCCTCGACCTCGGAGCCCTCCGGGTCCTCGCGGCCCGCGAAGGCGTCCTGGACCTCTGGAAAGAGCTGTTCGGCGAAGAGTGACGCGCTCGCCCTCGCGTGTGCCCCGTAGACTGTAAAACGTAGACCAGACCCCCGAAGTTCGCTCGACTGGTACCTCGCCTCCGGCAAGAGGCAGAGGCTGGAATCTCGAGAAGGAGACCGGACTCGGTGATTCTCGACTACCTTTCCGCAGCGCTCGAAAGTGCCCATTACGAGCTCATCGAAGACGAGGAGCCGTTCTACGCGAGCGTTCCCGGTCTCGAAGGCGTATGGGCTACTGGCAAGTCGCTCGAGGAGTGCAGGAGAAATCTCTCCAGCGCCATCGAGGACTGGATTCTATTCAGCGTGCGCATGGGTGCGGAGCTGCCGCCGGTTGACGGGGTGTCCCTCATCGTTCCTGACAAGGTCGCGTGAGCCGGCTTTCCCCGGTGAGCAGGGACGAGCTGATTCGTCAGTTCCGCGAGCTCGGCTTCACGGGTCCCCACTCGGGTGGCAGGCACCAGTTCCTCGTCAGGGGCTCGACGCGCCTCATCCTTCCGAACCCGCATCGGTCAGCCATCGGCGCTGACCTCCTCTCGCGTAGACCAGACCCCATCCTTCGGACGTACGATCCCCTCGGGAGAAAGAACATGGAGAGGCTCATCAAGGTCCATATCGAGAAGCTCCCGGAGGGGGTCTATCTCGCCACCTCCGAAGATCTCCAGGGCCTCGTCGCCCAGGGGAGGACGATGTCGGAGACCCTCGAGATCGCCCGTGACGTTGCGCGCCGTCTGATCGAAGCGCAGGACGAGCGCCAGCATGAGCCGACGATGCCGCCCCCGGTCGAGAGCGCGGACCTGACTCTCGTCGTGGGAGCCTGACCCTGGGGAAGCTGTCGGGATTCCGCTACCGGGACGTAACCCAGAGGCTCAGGCGGCTTGGTTTCCAGTTCGACCGACAGGCCGCGGGAAGCCACGAAATCTGGTTCAACCCTTCCACGAACAGGTACACGACCATTCCGAATCACCCGGGGGATCTTCCGGAAGGGACGCTTCGAGCGATCCTTCGGCAAGCCGATATCGCCCCTGAGGAGTTCCTCCGGGCCTGACTCGGTTCTCCGGGATCTCCCCGTAGACTGTAGAACGTAGACCAGACCCCAAACACTGAATCGCCCCGAGCCCGATCAATAGAGGCCCGATGACCACGAGAATTCTCGTCACCGGCGGCGGAGGTTTCCTCGGGAGCCACGTCGTCGAGCGGCTGCAGGCCGTTCCGGGGAACTTCGTCTTCGCCCCTCGCTCGACCGAGTTCAACCTCCTCATCCCCGGCCACGTCGAGATGATCCTCGAGCTATCGCAGCCCCACGTCGTCCTCCACCTCGCAGGGAAGGTCGGGGGCATCGGCGCCAACCGCCTCCAGCCCGGCAGCTTCTTCCGCGACAACGCCCTCATGGGCATCCAGCTCATCGAGGCCTGCCGCACCCACCCCGCCGCGAAGGGCCTGCGCAAGTTCGTCCAGCTCGGCACCGCTGGGGCGACGGCACCTCCACCCGCGAGTTCCTCTACGTGGAAGACGCCGCCGAGGCCATCATTGCCGCCGCCGACCGCTACGAGGGCGCCGACCCCGTCAACCTCGGCTCCGGCGAGGAGATCTCCATGAAGACCCTCGCCGAGATCATCCGCACCCTCACCGCCTTCCCCGGCGACATCGTCTGGGACCCCTCCCAGCCAAACGGTCAGCCCCGCCGCAAGCTCGACTGGTATCTTGCCTCCCGAGGAGCGCAGAGTGGCTCGCATGCCGCCCTCGACCCGCACGGTCTCGAGAGAGGTTCAGCGTGAGTACGACAGTAGCGATTCCGGCCCCTCCCGACTTCGGCCCGAACACGGACGATGTCCTGCGCATCATTCGGAAGATCGGTTCCGCCCTCTCTCCGAAGGCGATCATCCTCTTCGGATCGCGCGCCCGCGGCGAAGCCCGACCCGACAGCGACGTCGACCTTCTGGTCGTCTGGCGCGACGAGACCCCGCCGGCGTTCAGGTCGGCGGAAGTGCGCCGTGCCATAGGCAGGCAGGGGCTTCCGATGGACGTGGCCGTCGTCACTCCAAGCGAGTTCGACCAGCTGCGGAATCGAAAGGCTCACATCGTCGGAATCGCCGCTCGCGAGGGAATCCTGGTCCATGGAGCCTGACCCGCTTCGCCTCGACGTTCAGGCCTTTCTCGAGAAGGCTACGAAGGACCTCCTGACCGCCGAAAGGATGGCGCAGGAACCGGGGGATTTCCGGGACGTCGTCTGTTTCCACGCGCAGCAGTGCGCCGAGAAAGCCCTGAAAGCCGTTCTCATCGCGACGAACGTCGACCCGTCGCGAACCCATGACCTCGAACGCCTCCTCGAGGAACTGCCGAACTCCGTTTCGGTCTCAACGCAGCTGGCTCTCGATTGCAGCCTGCTGACCGATTTCGGCGTCGCTCCGCGATACCCCGGATGGGAGCCCGTCTCGGGGGTCATCGAGATCGACGAAGTGCTCGCGGCAGCCAGGCGGTCCCTCGAGTGGGCACTGCGGGCCTCGGAAGACCCGCGCGGGGCCGTCGAGGCTCCAGAAAGGGTCCGTTCTTGAAGAAAGCCCTCGTCACCGGCATCACCGGCCAGGACGGCTCGTACCTCACCGAGCTCCTCCTCGCCAGAGGCTACGAGGTCCACGGCGTGGTCCGCCGCGTCTCCACGTTCAACCGCCAGCGCATCGACGCCTTGCGTGACGGTCCCGCCGGCGACCGCCTCCACCTCCACTACGGCGACCTGGGCGACTCCTCGTCCCTCAACCGCATCGTCCGCGCCGTCGTCCCCGACGAGATCTACAACCTCGGGGCCCAGAGTCACGTCGCCATCAGCTTCGAAGTGCCGGAGTACACCACCGACATCACCGCCGTCGGTGCTGTCCGCCTCCTCGACACCATCCGCGACGTCGGCCTCCACCCGCGCTACTACCAGGCCTCCTCCTCGGAGATGTTCGGGAAGGTTGCTGAGACCCCTCAGCGCGAGACGACCCCCTTCCACCCCCGCAGCCCCTACGGCGCGGCCAAGGTCTACGCGCACGCCATCACGGTCAACTACCGCGAGAGCTACGGCCTCTTCGCCTGCAGCGGCATCCTCTTCAACCACGAGAGCCCCCGCCGCGGAGAGAACTTCGTCACCCGCAAGATCACCCGCGCCGCCTCACGCATCGTCCACGGCCTGGAAGACGCCCTCTGCCTCGGCAACCTCGACGCCAAGCGCGACTGGGGCTTCGCGGGGGACTACGTCGACGCCATGTGGCGGATGCTCCAGGCCGACGAACCGGACGACTACGTCATAGCGACCGGCGAAACCCACACAGTCCGCGAGTTCTGCGAGAAGTCGTTCGCCTGCGCCGGTATCACCCTCGCGTGGGAAGGGGAGGGCGTCGCCGAGACGGGCCGCTGCACGAAGACCGGCAAGGTCCTCGTCAGCGTCGACCCGCGGTACTTCCGCCCCGCCGAGGTCGAGCTCCTCCTCGGCGACCCGGCGAAGGCGAAGAAGCTCCTCGGCTGGGAGCCGACGGTCACGTTCGAGGGTCTCGTCGAGATGATGACGAAGGCTGACCTCGAGCTGGCGTCGAGCGAAGCCGGAAAAGTCGCGCCTCATGCCTCGACCTGGCGACTGGCCGGACGCTGCTCCTACGATCACCCCTGATGAAGATCAGACTCGTCTTCTACACCGACAAAATGCATTTCGCTGGGAACAGGTGAGTTACGGGCTGGCACGAGAGCGTTGGCATCACATCGGGCCGCGCGTGACGGGTGGGAGTCCGGGCAGTTCATGAGGCCACCGCAGCGTCCGCGACCTCGACGGCTCGCGGAATGGCGATGCCGACAGCCTGGAACACCTTGCCTGCGCACCCCGCCGTGCGCGAACGGATCCTGAACTTCTTGCCGTCGCGCTCGACGTCGACGTACGTGAACCGCTTCAGATCTGCGAGGACCGTCGCCCATTCCTCGTCCACCCCCGCGGCCGCCAGGCGATCCTGGAGGGCCTTGCGCAGCACGAGCGAGAGGAACGTGCAGAAGACGTGGCCCCGGATCGTCTCGTCGCATTTGTGCCAGATGGGCCTGGTCACCAGGAGCGTCTTCATCGACCGGAACATCTCCTCGACGACCCACAGCCTTTTGTAGGTCAGGGCGACCTCCGTGGGCGTCAAGGTCGTGTTCGTCCGCAAGACCCACTTGCCGTCGTAGCGGGCCTCTTCCTCGATCCTGGCCTCGTCGATGGAGAAGACCCCGGTTCCCTGAGTTCGGAGGTAGCGCCGAAAGCCCTTGTTGCCCACGAGGCTCTTCTCTCCGCGCTGCAGGGCCTCTCTCAACGCCGCCAGGATCGCCTCGCGGTCATGAGCGTCCTTGCGGGCCTCCTCCTCGTTCCGGCACACGATGTAACGATGAGTCCCGACCCACACCTCCTTCACCTTCAGGGGCGAGGGATCCTTCGTGCCCCGCCGTTCGGGCGTGACTTCGTGGTCGCGCCCACCTCGTGAAAGCACCTCCTCACTCACCTCGTTCTGGCTCCGCATCCGAGCCCCCAGGATGTACTCCAGGTGCAGGCTCTCCAGTTTCGCGAGTGTGTCCTTGCTGATCATCCCGCGATCCGCCACAACGCAGACCCGAACGACCCCGAACCTCTGTTGCAGCCGTTTCACGATGGGCAGCAGCGACGTCACGTCCGTCGTGTTCCCGGGCCACATCTCGCAGCACACCGGGTTACCCTCGCCGTCCAGGACCATCCCCACGACCATCTGCTTCAGGTCCGGCCGGTGGTCCTTGCTGTGCCCGTGCTGACCGAGGCTCTCGCCCCCTTCTCCCTCGAAGTAGATCGACGTGGTGTCGAAGAAAACCAGTTCCAGCTGCGAGAACAAGTCGAGGTTGCGCTTGAACAGGGCCTCCTCGATCTCGTCCTTCACACAACGTGGCGAGAACGGCGTCGCCCCCTCCTGCTCCTCCAGCGCGAGCTCCTCCCCAAGGAACGCCATCGTCCGGTAGAGGTGCTGAAGGCGGAGCTCCCCGGTTTCCGCAATCTCGTGCCCTTCCTTCCAGGTCCGCAGAGCAGAGCGATCCGAACCGCTCTCCAGGAGCCGGTGCAGAACCGTCAGGAAGACGGCGCGCTCCACCGGGAAGTGGAACTGACGCTCTCGGCTCGCGCCCAGCAGGACTTCCCGGCATCCTGTCTGGCCCCACAGTCGCTCGAAAACCAAGGTCGGGCCGATGGCCACCGGGGGCGTCGAGGTGAGCTCGCCGCGGTCGTGTTCCGTCAGGACGACGATCGACTCCGAGAGGCGGCTTCCCGACTGCAGGAGGGCGTCGAGGCGGCCCGAGTTTCGGAGCTCCTCGAGGGAGCCGACGTTGAGAAGGACCCGTTGCCGGGACTTGCCCCCGTCACGGAAGCTCTCGACGACTTGGACATATGTGTGGCCCTTGACGGTCTTGCGGCGGAAGAACATGCCGTCCTCCGTTTGACAGCACCAATATGAGCCGTCTTACCAGCCTTTTCAAGGGCTCTAAACCGTATAGTTGGCACTACAAACGGCATCGAATTCCAAACACGAAAACGCCAACACATTGTGCGCATGCCACTTCCGCTTCGCGCTCCGCGAACGATGCCGCAAAACTGCAGAAGACGAGT
>CAVOJA010000117.1:0-73689 GCA_963696015.1 uncultured Holophagales bacterium | reverse complement strand
GGTGACGGCGCGAAGCGCTTGCCGTGCCTCCCGGCAAGCACCTCCATCCGCTTTACGATCCCGGCGGCGCCGACGGCGTCGACGTGCCGGAACGGGCCACCGCGGAAGGGCGGAAAGCCGAGGCCGAGAATCGCCCCTGCGTCGCCATCGCGGGGCGAGCCGATGATCCCCTCGGACAGGCACCAGACCGCCTCGTTGACCATCAGGAGCGCGAGGCGGTCGACGAGGTCCTCCGCCGGCATGGCGTTCCGGCTCGTGCCGCCGAAGAAGGAGTAGACGTCCGGGTTGACCTCCTTCGTCCCGCCCGACGGCCTGTCCTTCGGATAGAGGTAGAACCCCTTCGCGTTCTTCCGGCCGCGGTAGCCCGCATCGAACAGCTTCGTGAACGTGTCGGACGGCGCCGCGCCCCGCGCCGCGAAGGCCTTGCCGAGATCCTTCGACACGTGGGCCGCGACGTCGATGCCCACCTCGTCGAGAAGAGCGACGGGCCCGACCGGGAAGCCGAAGTCGAGAAGGGCCGCGTCGAGAGCCGGAATGGAAGCTCCTTCGTCGAGGAGGACGACCGCCTCGTTGATGAACGGGCCGAGGATCCGCGTCGTGTAGAAGCCGGGACCGTCCTTCACGACGATGACGGTCTTCCCCTGCGCGACGCCGAAGGCGCGGACGGTGGCGACGGCCCAGGGCGCCGTCTTCTCCGCGACGACCACCTCGAGGAGCGGCATCTTCGGCACGGGTGAGAAGTAGTGCATCCCGACGACCCGTTCGGGGTGCTTCGCCTTCGCGGCGATCTGCGCGATCGGCAGGGCCGACGTGTTGCTCGCGAAGACGGCGTCGGCGGCGAGGACCGCTTCCACCTCGGAGAGGACCTTCCGCTTGAGGGCGAGGTCCTCGAAGACCGCCTCTATGACCAGATCGCAGCCGGCGAGGTCCTCGGTGCGCGTCGTCGGCCGGAGGCCGAACCACTGCTTGTCCCGCTCGAGCCGTGTGAGGCCTCCGGACCGGAGGCGCCGGTCGAGCCCCCTGCGGAGGTTCCCGGCGGCGCGAGAGAGGCCCTCCTCCGAGACGTCTTTCAGAACGACGGGTCCGAGTCCCAGCGAGACGGCAGAGATCCCCTCCCCCATCAGCCCCGCGCCGAGAACACCGAGGCGCCTCACGGCCTTCGGTTCGACTCCCTTCGGCGTCTTCTTGAGGTCGGTCATGGCCTCGAAGAGGCGAATGAGGTTCTTCGACCCCTCGCTCCCGACGAGCTTTCCAAAGCGGACGGCCTCCTCCTCCTGCCCTGCGCTCTTTCCGCCGGCAAGCCCCTTCTCGACGCAGGCGAGGATCTCGAGCGGCGCGGGGTAGAGGCCGCGGGTCTTCTTCATCACCTCGTCGCGCGCCTTTCCGAGCGCATACGCGCGGAGCGGCGGAAGGGCGAGAGGCATCTCGGTGAAGGGCTGCGTGTCGCGGTTCGGCTTCAGCGTCCCGTTCGCGAGACCCAACGCCGCTTTCGCGGCCGTCTCGACGAGGCCGCCGGGAGACGTGAGGGCGTCTACGAGGCCGTGGCGGATCGCCTGCGCCGCGCGGACCCGCTTTCCGGTGAGGAGCATCGGGAGGGCGCGCTGGAGGCCGATGAGGCGCGGAAGGCGCTGCGTGCCGCCGGCGGCCGGAAGGACGCCGAGCATCACCTCGGGGAGCGCCAGGACGGTTCTCGGGTGGTCGGTCGCGATCCGGTAGTGGCAGGCGAGGGCCACCTCGAGGCCGCCGCCGAGCGCCGCGCCGTGGACCGCCGCGACGAACGGCTTGCGGCTCTCCTCTACGCGGTCCAGCCAGTCGTGCGTACCGCGCGAGATCGCCTCGGCTTCTTTCGCCGTCATCCCGACGACCTGGTCGAGATCGGCGCCGGCGATGAACGAGGCGGGCTTGGCGCTCGCGAGGACGCAGGCGACGATCGTCTCGTCGTCCTGGATCTGCTCCATGAGCGGCCCCGCCTCCTCGAGCATCTCTCCCGAGAGGACGTTGACGGGACGCTTCGGCGTGTCGAACAGGAGGACGGCGACGCCGTCGCCGCGTCTCTTCAGCGAGAGGCTTCTCATCGCGCCAGCACCATCGCGTGCCCGAGGGCGCCGGCCGCGCACGTCGTCACGACGCCGAGAGAGGCCCCCTCGCGCTCCATCCGTTCGACGCACGTCGTCACGAGGCGCGCGCCGGTAGCTCCGAACGGGTGCCCGAGGGCGAGCGAGCCGCCCCAGGCGTTCACCTTCTTCGGGTCGATCTTCCCGAGCGCATCCTTCCGACCGAGGCGCTCTCGGCACCAGGTCCTGTCGGCCAGGAGCTTCAGGAGGGCGAGGGCGGGCGCCGCGAACGCCTCGTGCACCTCCCAGACACCCACCTCTCCGAGAGGAACCTCGGCGGCGTCGAGCGCCTCCGGCACGGAGAGGGCCGGCCCGAGGAGGAGCTCCTCGAGCGGGTCCATCGCCACGAGCGACATCGAGACGATGCGGGCGAGCGGCGACACCCCGAGCTCCTCCGCCTTCTCGGCGCTCATCAGGAGGCAGGCGGCCGCGCCGTCCGTGAGGAACGAGCTGTTCCCCGCCGTCACCGTGCCGAACGCGCGGTCGAACGCGGGCGGCAGGGACGAAAGCTTCTCGAGCTTCGAGTCGCCCCGCACCCCGTTGTCGGCCTCGATCGGCAGGAACGACGGCGGGACGCGCGCCGGGACGACCTGCCCGCGGTAGAGCCCGGCCTCGGTTGCCGTCGCGGCCTTCTGGTGCGACTTCAGCGCCCAGGTGTCCTGCTCTTTTCGGGTCAGGCCGAGGCGCTTGGCGAGCCGTTCGGCACTCTGCCCCATCGTCAGACCCGTCGAGAACTCGGCGATGGCGGGCGTGTCGGGCGCGAGGTCCTTCAGCGAGAGCCCCTGGAGGAGCCTCACGTAGTCGAGGACGCCCCTCGCTTTCTGCGACTGGATGAGCCTCTTGCGCACCTCGCGCCCGAAGCGGATCGGGACGTCGGACAGGGTCTCGGCGCCGCCCGCGATGACGACGTCGGCCGCCCCGCAGGAGATCGCCTCGACCCCGACCTGGATAGCGACGTTCGACGAGGCGCACGCCGCCGTCACGGTGAAGGCCGGGCAGGACGGCGGGATCCCGCACGCGAGCGCCGCCTCGCGGGCGAGGTTCGTCGTGCGCGGCTCGCCGAGGACCGTGCCGAGGATGACGCGATCGACGACGGCGGGATCGATGCGATACCTCTGGAGAAGACCAGACAGGGCCATCGCCCCCAGCTCGTACGCCATCAGATCGGTGTAGCCGGTTCCGGAACGGAGGAAGGGCGTACGGCAGCCTCCGACGACCACCACGGTTCGCCCCAGCAGCTTCTTTGCGCCCATGAGCCCTCCCTGATCCGAGGAAATGTACTCCCGGGCGCTGCGGTGCGGCAGGATCGCAGGCGGGACCGCTCCGCGGCGGCGGAGGGGGGCCAGCGGACCCGCGCAGAGAAAGCTCTCGGGGAGCATTTCAGTCCGGGGGGTCGTTCGGAGCTCCCGCCACGTAGCTCCCGTCCCCCGTCCTCTCGCCCGGAGCAAAGCCGTCGTTCAGAACGCCGTAGGCCGAGAAGACGCCTCCTGCCGAGGTACGGCGGATACGGACGTAGCCATCGGTGACGGCCGCTCCGAGGAGGACGCGATCGAGCTGGGTCCAGCCGAGCGGGGGCAGCACGATCGGAGGCGACGTGAGCGCTTTCGCTCCGGTCGCCCCATCCCAGATCTCGTACTGGACCGTCACCGGGTTCGCGGACGACGGGTTGAAGAGGGCGAGGTTCGATCGCGTCGTCGCGCTCTGCTGGAGCCCGTCGACGAACGCTTCGACGAACGCTCCCGACGAGGCCGGGATCGCCGTGTAGAAGAGGCCGAAGCTCCCCTTCCCCTCGCACGTCCCGGTCCCCGCAGCGGCCGTCTTCGCGCCGGCCAGGCCCGGAATCGGGCCGCCCACCGGGGGCGTGAACACGATGGAGAGCGTCCCGGCGTACGACGCGGCGCCACGCGACCCGAGCGGCAGGCCGAGCGCGCGGAGCGCGTCGAGGATACGGGGAAGGACCTTCTGCTGCCCCGGCCCGAGGTCGACGGCAACCGTCCCGACCATTCCCTTCGGAGCGGCCAGCGATTCGACATAGGTCAGCGAGACCGTGACCGGCACCATGGCCGGGTTGTAGAGGACGAGCTCGCTCTCGAAGGCGGTCGTCTCGACGACGACGAGAAGGACGAGCGATTCGCCTCCGATCCCGGTCGCCGCTGCCGGGACGTACGACCCGTCGTTCGAGAGGTTGTCGTTGAAGACGGCGTAGGCGCCGAAGGGCGCCGCGCCCGCGACGCGGGTGACGAGCGCCGTGGCGTCGGTGAAGCCGGCAGCACGCAGGAGGTCGGCGTCGTTCACCTGCCGCCATTCGCCCGGCGAAAGGGGCGGCAGAAGCGAAGAGGGGACCTCGTACGTCGATCGGCCGTCCCCCGCCCGGAGAACGACCTTCAACGTCACGCTCCCCTCGGTTCCGGCATTCACGACGGCGAGGTTCGTCCGTTCCGCGGAGCTGCTCCGGAGGCCAAAGAGCTGGAGGTTCGTGGTGGACGTCTCCCCCGCCGTCCAGGCGGGATACGAGAGTCCCGCAGCACCGTTGCAGGACGCGGCGGTCGTCCGCACGCGTGCCGAGGCCATCTCGGGAAGCGACAGCCCGGTGAAGACGAGGCGGAGCGTGCCGGCCTGGCCGGACCCCGCCGGAATGGGAAGTCCCTTGGTGACGCGGAGCCAGGAGATCGCGTCGGGGATGACGCGTTGCTCGCCCGGGGAGAGGGAATCGACGACCGTCCCGCTCCCACCGGCCAGAGGGAACACTCCCGTCGCCGCAGTGTAGGTCGCTTCGAAGCGCGCGGCCGTCGTCCCGCGGTTCGTGAGCGTCAGCTCGGAGACGAAGCGGGCCCCTCCCAGGCCGGTGACGTCGAGGACGACGGGCACGAGGAGCTCGGCACGGGCCGAGCCCTGCGGCGCGGAACGCAGGGACGCGAGAGCGGCCGTGGCGTCGAGGCGGTTCCGGGTGATCCCGTTGCGGGAGTCGGTGGCTGGTCTCCCCGTCGAGCGCATCGCCGCCTTCACCTCGTCCGGCCCTCGGAGCGGTTCTGCGCCGAAGAGAAGGGCCGCCACACCGGAGGCGTAGGGCGCGGCCCCCGACGTGCCGCCGAAGCAGGAGACGTAGCCGCCACCTCGCTGGGGCGTCCGGGCACAGTCCGACGGCGCGAGGACGTCGAGCCGGTCGCTCGAGTCGGAATAGCAGGCGATGGCGTCCGCCGCGGGGGTAGCGTCGCTGCAGCCCGCCGGGAGGCACTGCCCGCGCCCGACGAAGGTCGAGCCGACGGCCGCGTCGTAGACGGCGCCGACGGCGAGAGCGTTGCTCACGCAGGCCGGCAGGACGATTCCGTTCGTACAGCCGCCGTTGCCGCTCGCCGCCACCACGAGGACGCCGGCCTGGGAGAGAAGGTCGAAGGCGGCCTTGTAGTCGGACGCCTGGGCGTCGCAGTTGCCGGGCTCCGGGGGCTTGACGTCGTCGAAGTAGCCACCGAGCGACATGTTGACGACGCGGATACCGTGCGGGTTCCCGGCAGCGAGGCTCGCCAGGACGGCGTCGAGGCCCTCGATGACCTGCGCGTCGGTCCCCTCGCCGCGGTTGTCGAGGACGCGCACGGAGGCCACCTTCGCGCCCCGAGCGACCCCCGACTGGAGCCCCGCGATGATCCCGGCAACCGGCGTCCCGTGACCGTAGCCGTCCATGGCGTCGTCGTCGTGGTCGATGGCGTCGTAGAGATTGATCACCTTCGTCCCGAGCGGCAGCTCGGGGTGCGTGTAATCGATGCCGGTGTCGATGACGGCCACCGTCACTCCCGTCCCTTCGACGCCCGCCGTTCGCAGCTCGGGGACCTCCATCAGCGCCTCGCCCTCGGCGTCGAGGACCCGGACCTTGCCGTTGAGGCGCACGCGCTCGACCCGCAGATCGCCGGCGAGGGCCGGCACCGCGGCGGCGGGAACGCGCAGGAGGAGCACGGGGACGTTTTCGTACGCCCGTGCGAGATGGATGCCAAAGGAGACGTACTCCGCTTCGAGGTCCTCTCCGAGGCGCCTGTGGAACGCGCGCCGGAGGGGCTGCCGCGCCGAGAGGACGCCGATGCGCCGCGCTCCCTCGGGAAGCCGGAGCGTCACGAGGACCTCGATCTCTCCGCCGGTCGCGCGCTGCGGCGAAAGGAGCCTCGCATCGGTCTTCTCCACCGGGCCGCGCGCGTCGGGGATCGTCTGGAGCCACTCCGCCGGGAAGGGCGGTGCAGACGCTGCCGGGGCGGCGAGGGCGAGCGCGAGAAACGGGACGGCGGCGTGAGTCCTCATGCGTCCTCGCATGGTAAGTGACGCCGCCCCGCCACGCCTCACGCTCGTGAGAGCCGGAACCGTTCCAGGAGAAGCGCTCCAGCCGCAAGGAGCACCGCCCCGGCCAGCCAGCCGCCGATCGACGCCGGTGTGGCCGTCCCGCTGAAGCCCGCCAGGTCGAGCGCCGCCGGTCCTCCCCTCGTCGCTCGGGGCGACGGACCAGAGGGCCAGGAGTAGACCGACGAAGGGCTTCGGAGAGCCGGTCGCCTGCCCGAGCGCCACGGTCAGGTCCGGCCGGAGACGTTCCATCTCCGCAGCAGAGAGCTCCGCCTCCCAGTCCGCCCCGGCGGCCCGGGCGACGAGCTCATCGGGCGTGCCGAAGGCGAGGAGCCTTCCCTGCCTCACGACGGCAATCTCGGTCGCGACAGACTGCACGTCCGACTCCCGGCGAAGCGCAGCGATCCCGTCGTCGGGCGCGTGAGCGTCGCGAGCATCTGCATGAGCGTCGTCGTCCCCGCGCCGGTCGGCCCGAGAAGGCCGAGGACCCCCTCCTTCGCCCGAATCGTCAGCTCACGTACGCCCCACGTCCCGCTCCGACAGGCCGTTCCCAGTCCGTCATTCTCGAGGAGCATGCCGCGTCGACACGGAGCCGGTTCGCGGACGTTCAGCGCCGCCGCAGAACGACCGCGGTCATCTTTCCCGCCGAGTACCGCGCCTCGACGACGTCGTCGCGCGCGAGGCGTGCGGCGATCTCGATCGCGTACTCGCGACCGAGGGCCACGAGACCGTACTCGGGCGTCGGCCGGGAGACGAAGACGACGCGCGTCGGGCGTGCCCGATCCAGATCCCGTACGAGGTCGCGGTCGACGCGAGCGTCGACGTGACCAGGAAGATCCTGCTCGAAACGGAGCGGGCTTCTTGCCTCGAGAAGAAAGCCGAGCGCTCCCGCCTCCGGCAGGACGACCAGGTCGCGGTCCTTCACCCCGACCCTCGTCAGGTGCTCCAGGAGCTTCTCGAAGAGCTCTCCCTCCTCGCCAGGCGGAAGCCACCGCCCGGCCGGGCCCGCCACCTCCGTCCGGGGCGCCCGGTAGAAGAGGACGAGGCGCGGGAGGAAGAGGACCGGCGCGAGGAGGAGCGGGACGACGGCGAGGAGAGCCGGCCGGGTCCGACTGCTCGAGTCCACTGCGCGCGGAATCCGCATTCCGAGGAGCCATGCGACCGCCGGCAACGACGAGACCGCCGCGAGCGGGGCATAGGGGAAGACCGGGACGGTCCAGAACGCCGTCCTCCAGGCGAACGCGAAGCCGATGACCGCCGCCGCGACAGGGAGACGGGCCGAGGTGTCGCCGCGACGAAGGTCAGCGAGCGCGACGAACCCGGCCGCGGCGAGGAGCAGGGGGTAGCCCGCGAACGCCCGTCGTGACGATCGGTTCTCGCAGGGCTACGGCGTTCGCGAGAAGGCCCGCGGCAAGGAGGGTACCGCCGACGACGCTGCGCGGGGTCCGCCGCGCGACGAGGCCCGTCACGAGAAGCGCCCCGCCCGCGAGAAAGCCGCCCACTCCCCGTCCGAGCAGCGTCGGGTGCAGACCCGAGACGCGAACATACAGCTCGCGGAACTCGGGAGGCATCGAGAAATGCCGGAGCGGACCGTGGGAGACGAGATCGGCGAGGGGGATGCCGGCCATCGCGGCCGCGTAGACCGATGCGGCGAGGAGGGCCGCGCTCGCGAGGAGCCGAAGCCCCTCCCGCCACGTCCCCGTGGCGAGTGCGGCGCCAACGAGAGCTGGTGCCGCTTCCGGCTTGGCGAGCAAGGCCAGGGCCCCCACGGCTCCCGCGAGTCCCGCCCGGCCCGACGCAGCGAGGAGAAAAGCGCCCCACGAAAGCCCGATCGAGAGGAGCGCGGCCATCGCATAGGGCGCTATGAAGGCCCCGTTCTCTGGTGCGAAGGCGAGGACACCGACAGCGACCGCAGCGGCCCCCGCGCTCGCAACGGGCCCGAGGAACCTCCGGCCGGCGAGGAGGATCGCCGCGAGCGTCCCCCCAGCCGCCAGAAGCCCGAAGCCGACGTAGGTCGCCACGCTCGTGCCGAAGAGCCGGAACGCGCCGGCGACGGCGTGCGGCGCAAGCGGCCCGTAGTAGTACCCCACGTCCTTCCAGAGTCGCTCTCCCGCTGCGAGGCGCATCGGGACGGTCCACTCTCGGCTGAGGTCACCCTGGAAGGAAGCCCAGCGAAGCCACGAGAGGCTCGCCAGGAAGGCGAAAAGGCCGACCGCGAAGACGAGATCTCCCCGGCGGGCGACGGATGAGACGTGCACGGGCCATTCTCCCTCGCCCGTTTTTGATGCAAACGCATTAGTCGAGATGTCGTCACAGGCCCTTTCCGGTGCCTTTGCCCGATACCACGAAACCCGTCCGCGAGAGATGATGCGCAGGCTGTGGCGGGCTCGACGCCTGCCCGCGAACCCACAGGAGGAAGTCTTCATGACGACGAGACCTATGGTCACCCTGGACGGCAACGAGGCAGTCGCCTCGGTGGCCCACAGGGTCAGCGAGGTGATCGCGATCTACCCGATCACCCCGTCATCCACGATGGGCGAGTTCTCCGACGAGTGGTCCGCCCAGGGCAGGAAGAACGTCTGGGGGACCGTCCCCCTGGTGTCGGAGCTGCAGTCCGAGGGAGGCGCGTCGGGCGCCGTCCACGGGGCCCTGCAGGCCGGAGCTCTGACGACCACCTTCACGGCGTCGCAGGGCCTCCTCCTGATGATCCCGAACATGTACAAGATCGCGGGCGAGCTGACTCCGTTCGTCATGCACGTCTCGGCGCGCTGTGTGGCGACGCACGCGCTCTCCATCTTCGGCGACCACTCCGACGTCATGGCCTGCCGCCAGACGGGCTTCGCCATGCTCGCCTCGAGCAACCCCCAGGAGGCGCACGACCTCGCCGCCGTCGCCCACCGGGCGACGCTGATGGCGAAGATCCCGTTCATCCACTTCTTCGACGGCTTCCGCACCTCGAGCGAAGTCTCCAAGATCGAGCTCCTGGGCAACGACGACCTCCTCGCCATGGTGAGCGAGGACCTCGTCTCGGCCCAGAGGAAGCGGGCGCTCACGCCCGACGCGCCGGTCCTGCGCGGCTCGGCCCAGAACCCCGACTGCTTCTTCCAGGCCCGCGAAGCGTGCAACCCGTTCTACGACGCCTGCGCCGGCAAGGTGCAGGAGGCGATGGACGCCTTCGCGAAGCTGACCGGCCGCGCCTACCACCTCTTCGACTACGTGGGCCACCCGGAAGCCGAGCGCGTCATCGTCCTCATGGGCTCGGGCGCCGACGTGACGCACGAGACGGTCGAGTACCTGCTCGGCAAGGGCGAGAAGATCGGCGTCCTCAAGGTCCGCCTGTACCGGCCCTTCGACGTCGCCGCCTTCCTCGGGGCCCTCCCGAAGACGCGTGAAGGCGATCGCCGTCCTCGACCGGACGAAGGAGCCCGGCGCCGTCGGCGAGCCGCTCTTCCTGGACGTCGTCACGGTCCTGCGCAACGCGCGCGAGGACGGGACCTCGCCCTTCGCCGCCGAGCCGAAGGTCGTCGGCGGGCGCTACGGCCTCGCCTCGAAGGAATTCACCCCGGCCATGGTCAAGGCGCGTCTTCGACGAGCTCGCGCAGGCGAAGCCGCAGCAACCACTTCACGGTCGGCATCGTCGACGACGTCACCCACACTCTCGCTGCACGCTGCGACCCCGACTTCGACACCGAGCCGGACGACGTGCGTGCGCGCCGTCTTCTTCGGCCTGGGCGCCGACGGCACCGTCGGCGCCAACAAGAACTCGATCAAGATCATCGGCGAGGAGACCGACAACTTCGCCCAGGGCTACTTCGTCTACGACTCGAAGAAGTCCGGCGCGATCACGATCTCGCACCTGCGCTTCGGCCCGAAGCCGATCCGCTCCTCCTACCTCGTCACGACGCGCGAGCTTCGTCGCCTGCCACCAGTTCGGCTTCCTCGAGAAGTACGACGTGCTCGAGTACGCCGAGCCGGGCGCCGTCTTCCTGCTCAACACCCCGTACGGCCCCGACGAGGTCTGGGACAAGCTCCCCGTCGAGGTCCAGGAGGCGATCATCGCCAAGAAGATCACGCTTCTACGTGATCGACGGCTACGAGGTCGGCGCGAAGACCGGCATGGGCCGCCGCATCAACACGATCATGCAGACCTGCTTCTTCGCGATCTCCGGCGTCCTCCCCCGCGAGGAGGCGATCGCCCAGATCAAGAAGTCGATCGAGAAGACCTACGGCAAGAAGGGCGCCGAGCTGGTCAGGATGAACTTCGAGGCGGTCGACCAGACGCTGGCGAACCTCCACGAGGTGAAGGTCCCTGCGACCGCGACGTCGAAGCTCGAGATGCCGCCGATCGTCCCCATCGAGGCCCCCGACTTCGTCCAGAAGATCACGGCGATCATGCTCGCGAACAAGGGCGACCTCCTCCCCGTCTCGGCCTTCCCGGTGGACGGCACCTTCGCCACGGCGACGGCGCAGTGGGAGAAGCGGAACATTGCCATCGAGATCCCGGTCTGGGACGAGAAGCTCTGCATCCAGTGCAACAAGTGCGCGATGGTCTGCCCGCACGCGGCGATCCGCGCCAAGGTCTACGACCCCGCCCTGCTCGCGAAGGCCCCGGCCACCTACAAGTCGGTCGACTACCGGGCGCCCGAGTTCAAGGGGATGAAGTACACCATCCAGGTCGCTCCGGAGGACTGCACGGGCTGTAACCTCTGCGCGGTCGTCTGCCCCGCCAAGGACAAGGGCAACCCGCGGCACAAGTCCCTCGACATGGTCCCCCAGGCGCCCCTTCGCGAGGCCGAGCGCGAGAACTTCAAGTTCTTCCTCGAGCTCCCCGAGCCGGACCGGACGAAGCTGAAGATCGACGTCAAGAGCTCGCAGTTCATGCAGCCCCTCTTCGAGTTCTCGGGCGCCTGCTCCGGCTGCGGCGAGACCCCCTACATCAAGCTGATGACGCAGCTCTACGGCGACCGGCTCCTCATCGCCAACGCCACCGGCTGCTCGTCGATCTACGGTGGGAACCTCCCGACGACCCCCTACACCGTGAACCCCGACGGCCGCGGCCCGGCCTGGGCGAACTCCCTCTTCGAGGACAACGCCGAGTTCGGGTTCGGGATGCGCCTCGCCCTCGACAAGCAGGCCGAGCACGCCGTCGAGCTCGTGAAGGAGCTGGGCGGGCACCTCGGAGACGAGCTCGTCTCCGGCCTCCTCACGGCCGACCAGTCGACCGAGCAGGGGATCGTCCACCAGCGCGAGCGCGTCGCGGCCCTCAAGGCGAAGCTCGCCGGCGAGAAGGGCCTCGAGGCCCGCCGCCTCGCCGACATCGCCGACTACCTCGTCAAGAAGAGCCTCTGGATCGTGGGCGGCGACGGCTGGGCGTACGACATCGGCTACGGCGGCCTCGACCACGTCCTGGCGCAGGGCCGGAACGTGAACGTCCTCGTCCTCGACACCGAGGTCTACTCGAACACGGGCGGCCAGGCCTCGAAGTCGACGCCGATCGGCGCCGTGGCCAAGTTCGCCATGGCGGGAAAGTCCTCCGGCAAGAAGGACCTCGCCCTGATGGCGATCGCCTACGGCAACGTCTACGTCGCGAGGATCGCCTTCGGGGCGAAGGACGCGCAGACCGTCAAGGCCTTCCAGGAGGCCGAGAGCTACGACGGCCCGTCGCTCCTCATCGCGTACAGTCACTGCATCGCGCACGGCTACGACCTCTCGCTCGGCCTCGAGCAGCAGAGGCTCGCGGCCGACTCCGGCTACTGGCCGCTCTTCCGGTGGGACCCGCGCCGCGTGGCGGAGGGCCAGCCCGGTCTCGTCCTCGACTCCGGGGCGCCGAAGGTCGACGTCGGCAAGTTCATGGCCAACGAGACGCGCTTCCGGATGCTCGACAAGACGAACCCCGAGCGGGCGAAGAAGCTCCTCGAGCTGGCCCGGGAGCAGGTGGCGTCCCGCTGGGCGATCTACGAGAACCTCGCCCGCGGGGTCGACCCGGTCTCCGCGGTCGCCGCGGCCCAGAACACCCCAAAGGCCAACTGAGGACGAGGAGCAGAGAATGGACCTGTCCACCACCTACCTGGGCCTCAAGCTCCCCCACCCGATCATGCCGGGGGCCTCGCCGATGGTCGACAAGATCGACCTCGTCAAGCGAATGGAGGACGCGGGCGCTTCCGCCATCGTCATGCACTCCCTCTTCGAGGAGCAGCTCATGAGGGAGGAGCTGGCCACCTACCGCGCGATCGAGACGCCCTCCGACTCGTTCGCCGAGGCGATGACCTACCTGCCCCGCCCCGACGAGTTCAATCTCGGGCCGGACCAGTACCTCGAGCAGCTCGTCCGCATCAAGCAGTCCGTCGAGCTGCCCGTCATCGCCTCCCTCAACGGCTTCACGTCCGGCGGCTGGATCCGCTACGCGAAGCTGATGCAGGACGCCGGAGCCAATGCCCTCGAGCTGAACGTCTACTACCTCGCCACGAAAGCCGACGAGACCGGCGACGAGGTCGAGCAGCGGACCATCGACATTCTGAAAGCGGTCAAGCAGGCCGTCTCGATCCCTGTCGCCATCAAGCTCTCCCCCTTCTTCTCCTCGATGTCGAACATGGCCAGGCGCCTCGACGACGCCGGGGCGGACGGGATGGTCCTCTTCAACCGCTTCTACCAGCCCGACATCGACGTCGAGAGCCTCGAGGTCGAGCCGACCCTGCGCCTCTCCGACTCGACCGAGCTGAACCTGCGCCTGCGCTGGCTCGCGGTCGTCTCGGGCCACGTCCGCGCTTCCCTCGCCGTCTCGGGCGGTGTCCACACCCACCTCGACGCGGTGAAGGCGGTCATGACCGGGGCGCATGCCGTCCAGGTCGTCTCCGGCATCCTCCAGCAGGGACCCGACATCATCCGCCGGATTCGCGAGGGCCTGACGCAGTGGCTCGAAGAGCACGAATACGACTCCCTCGAGCAGATGCGCGGCTCGATGAATCTCCTCCGCTGCCCCGACGCCTCGATGTTCGAGCGCGCCAACTACATCCGGATCCTCCAGGGCTACAAGGTCTGAAGCCCCGGCCCCTCCCGGCTGAGTGACCCTCGGGGGCGGCTTTCGGGCCGCCCCCGCTCACCTTGGAGCTCCCTGCGAAGCCCCCGGCCACGAAACCAGGGATCCAGAGCGCCCTCCAGTCCACTTCACCGTGTCGGTCCGCTCCGGCTTCCGGTCGCCGGATCCGCCAGGCCGACCTCGAGTGTAAGAGGTGCAAGGGGCGGGCAAGGTAGCCGTTCGCGCCGCCGAGACCGTCGACGCGAACGCGGCGACCTGAGCCGGGACTTCGTCAGCCCGCCTGCCCCGCCGGCCGCGCCGCCCGCTTCTCGGCCACGGACAGGAGGTCGCGCGCGTGGTCGGCGAAGGGCGAGGCGGGGGCCCGTTCGAGCAGGTACCGGTAGACCCGGATCGCCTCGAGAGGTTCCTTCGCCTTGTCCAGGTGGTGCTCGGCGACTCGGAGGAGGCCCTTGAACGCCTTCGGATCCGTTGGTTCCGTGTCGAGGGCCTGGGAGAAGGTCCACGCCGCCGCGGCGACGTCCCCGTCGCGCAGGAGCTGGTCGGCGAGGAGGTCGAGAGCCGTCCGGTCGAGGCCGAGCTCGGGAAGCCGGTCCAGGTGCCGCCGGTAGATCTCGGCCGCGATCCTCGGCTCCTTCTTCGCGAGACCGGCCGGAATCGCCTCTTTCGCCGCGTGCAGCGCTGCTTCGACATCTCCCGACGACAGGTGCGTCTGCCAGATGATGTGAAGGTGCCCCGGATCCCCGAGCACCGGACCCTGCGCTTCGACGGCTGCCGGCGGCCCGGCGTGGACCGCTGCGGAGGCGACGGCGACCGCCTCGGACGCTTCGGCGGGGGGCACGGCCTCGAAGACCTCGGCCACCTCCCCTTCTTCCACGAGGCTCGCCGCCGCAAAGGCTCCGCAGAGCTTTCCCTGAAGGGTGAGGACCATCCCGATCGGGTAGAGCAGGAACAGGACCATTCCGGTCAGGGCGGCCTTGGGGTTCACCGGTACGAACGCGACGATGACCGGGAGAACGATGGTGAAGGCGGCGACTGGCGGACCAATCGTTCCGGCGATGGCGACGAACAGCTCCCCGATCCTCCCGGGGAAGAGCGCCCGCCACAGCCCGGGAGAGAAAAGGTCGCCGAAACCGGGTGCGGCCGCAGAGACGGCGACGAAGGCGAACGAAAGGACCATTCCCAGCCCGGACCAGAGAGCCAGGAGAACCGGGATGCGCGGAGCCCCGAGCAGGCCGAACCCGAGCGCAGGGAACCCGGCGGGCGCCTGCGGTTCGCCTTTCATGAGGGCCCAGGCGACGAACGGGAGCGCCCAGACGACCCAGAGGACGAGAAGTCGCCCCGCCGCCAGGAACGTTCCCGACCAGGACCCCGCCGACCCGGAAAAGAGCCCTCCCTCGCTGTCTCCTGCGATCCCGAGCTGAGCGAACCGGGAGACGAATAAGAGGACCGTCAGCCCCCAGACGACGGACACCGCCGCGCCGACGCCGGCGGAGCGCGGCCCGCTCGAGCCGACCAGCAGGAGGAGGCCCGCAGGCAGCGCAGCCAGCAGCCCCGTGAAGAGCGAGACGATCGAGAAGGAGTCGAGGACGATGCCCCCCGAGACACGCGTGAAGACCGTGCGGCCACCCATGGAACCTCCTGCCCCGCGCGAGGGGCCCGGGACTCTGCCGGATCGATGACGGCATTCTAGTCGGCGGACTCCGGATGGGTCGACGGAGGCCGGCCGGGGCACTCCTCCGAGCCATCTGCTATAAATCCGGCGACCAGGCAACCTGCCGTAGAGACCCCGAGAAGGAGAGATCCCGATGAAGCTTCACTTCCCCCTCGTCCTCGTCGCCGCCGCCCTCGCCGCGCCGGCCCTCGCCCAGCTCGAAGCCCCCCAGCCCAGCCCGAAGGCGACCCTGACCCAGCGGGTCGGCCTGACCGACGTGACCATCTCCTACAGTCGCCCGAGCGTGAAGAAGCGCGCCATCTGGGGCGAGCTCGTCCCCTTCGACAAGCCCTGGCGAACCGGCGCCAACGCCGCCACGACGATCACCTTCTCCGACGACGTCACCGTGGAGGGTCAGAAGCTCGCCGCCGGCACCTATTCGATCGTGACGATTCCCGGCAAGGCCGAGTGGACCCTCATCTTCAACAACGACACGAAGCTCTGGTGGGAGACCGAGTACGACGCCGCCAAGGACGCCCTCCGCGTGAAGGCGAAGCCGCAGGCCGCCGAAATGGTCGAGACGCTCCACATCGGCTTCCCCTCGATCGGCGCGACGAGCGCCGTCCTCGCCATCGAATGGGAGAAGGTGGTCGTGCCGGTGACGATCGCCGTCGACGTCGACGCGAAGCTGAAGAAAGCCCTCGGTACCGTCGAGGCTTCCGCCTGGCAGTCGCCTCTCGCGGCCGCCCGCTACTACTTCGAGCAGGCGGGAAACCGCCCCGAGGGCTGGAAATACCTGGACACGTCGATCGCTGTGAACCGGAACTGGGCGAACGTCTCGCGCAAGGCCCGCTTCTACGCCGAGGAGGGGAAGGTCGCCGAGGCCGTCAAGACCGGTGAGGAGGCCCTCGCCCTCGCCAAGGCCGACCCGGCCAAGCCGAACGTCACCGCTTTCGAGAAGACGGTCGGCGAGTGGAAGGCGAAGGCGAAGTAAGAGCCCCGGACGCGACCAGTGGAACGAAGCCCGGGCCGAAAGGCCCGCGTTTTCGTTCCAGCAGGCGCGACGAGATCCGGCCGGTCCTCGGCGTGGGGGCTCGGCCCCGGTCAACGCCGTCCGATTCGGCGTCTACGCAGTCGCTGCGTCCGTCCGCGGCCCCGTGAACGGCGATACCGCGAGCGCGACGACGACTACGACGACGCATCCGAGAGCATTCAGCCAGAGAAACGAGACGTCGGTGAGGGCCCAGACGGCCACGACCGCCGCTTCCCCCGCGAGCGCCCCCCAGAACGCCGCGCCGCCCTTCACGCGCGGCAGGTAGAAGGCCGTGAGGAAGACGCCGAGGATCGTGCCGTAGAAGAAGGAGCCGAGGATGTTCACGGCCTCCACGAGCGTCCCGAGCCGGCTCGCGTACTGCGCGAAGACGATCGCGAAGAGGCCCCAGCCGACCGTCAGCCACTTCGAGACCTTCACGAGCTTCTCGTCCGGGGCGTCCGTCCCGAAATACCGCCGATAGACGTCGACGACGGACGTCGTCGCGAGGGCGTTCAGCTCGGCCGCGGTGGACGACATCGACGCCGCGAAGATCGCCGCCAGGACGAGGCCGACGACGCCCGTCGGGAGGACGTCGAGGACGAAGCGGAGGAAGACGTAGTTCGTGTCCTTCCCCTCGCTCTTCGGAAGGGTCTCCCGGATGAGCGAGGTGACTCGCGCCTTCACCTCTTCCGACTTCGCGTGGGCGGCGCGCAGGGAGGTCTTCGCTGCTGCCAGGGCCGACTCGTCACCCGACTTCCCCGCCGCGACGAGCTTCAGTGCCTCCGTGCGGCTCGCCTCGGACGCCCTCGCGTGCGCCGCCTCGAGCTCCGCCATCTCGGCCCCGCGCGGCCCTTCGGCGGCCTTCCGTGCCTCGACCGGGTTGAACCAGAGGGGCGGGGCGACGAACTGGTAGAACGCGAAGACCATCGCACCGACGAAGAGAATCGCGAACTGCATCGGCACCTTGACGAGGCCGTTCACGAGAAGACCGAGGCGGCTCTGGGCGACGGAGCGCCCCGTCAGGTAGCGCTGCACCTGCGACTGGTCCGTGCCGAAGTAGGAAAGGGAGAGGAAGGCCCCGCCGATGAGGCCCGACCAGAGGTTGTAGCGATTGCTCAGGTCGAACGTGGTGTCGACGGCGTTCATCCGTCCGAGGGCGCCCGAGACGAGAACGGCGTCGCCGAAGCCGACCCCGTCGGGGAGGACGCGTAAGAGCGCGACCAGGGCGACTCCCATTGCGACCAGGATGATGACCATCTGCTGGGTCTGCGTCTCGTTGACCGCCTTCGCCCCGCCCGACGTCGTGTAGACGACGACGAGCCCGCCGATGACGACCGTCGTCACCTGGATGCTCCAGCCGAGGAGGACGGAGAGGATGAGCGCCGGAGCGTAGATGGTCAGGCCGCAGGCGAGGCCTCTCTGGGCGAGGAAGAGAAACGCCGTGAGCGTGCGGGTCTTCGGGTCGAACCGCCCCTCGAGGTACTCGTAGGCCGTGTAGACCTTCAACCGGTGGAAAAGCGGGACGACGGTGACGCAGAGGATCACCATCGCGAGCGGCAGGCCGAAGTAGAACTGGACGAAGCGCATCCCGTCGGCATAGGCCTGCCCGGGCGTCGAGAGGAACGTGATGGCGCTCGCCTGCGTCGCCATGATCGACAGGGCGACGGTCCACCAGGCCTGCGTCCGCCCCGCGAGGAGATAACCCTCGAGCCCCTTCTGGCGGCGGCTCCTCATCACTCCGTAGACGACGATGAAGAGGAGCGAGGCGCCGAGGACGACCCAGTCGAGGGCCCTCAACGGAACGTCCTCGCGAAGAGCCAGAAGAGGAGAATCTCGAGGGCGAGGGCGCCGAGGACGACGGCGTAGAGAACGCCCCAGCGCTTCCCCACCGGCGGCGGCTCGTCGCCCCCGTGGCGCGGCTCAGCCACCGCTGCGATTGCCCGAGACGAGGTTCGCGAAGAGCCGCATCGCCCCGGGAACGCCTGCCGGAAGCTGCCGGAAGAACGAGATTCCGGTGTAGACGTAGGTTCCCTTGCCGTACCTGGCGGCGAGGAGCGAACCCTTCGTCTCCGTCTCGCCCGGGTCGGCCATCCCGAGGAGGGGCGTGTATCGCTCGTCCCAGGTCGCCGGAAAGTAGAGCCCTCGCTCCTGGACCCACCCCTCGAAGTCGGCGGGGCCGATCCGGTTCGGGCGGAGAAGGAGCGGGTGCTCCGCCGCGAGGAGCGTGACGGGAGCCTCCTCCACGGTCACGCGATCGCGCCCGAGCTTCAGCGGGAAGGGGCCGAGCTGGTCGGTGACCTGCTCGAAGCTGGTGTTGTACTGGAGAACGAGCGTCCCGCCGGCCTCGACCCACGAGAAAAGGCGCGGCATCACGTCCTTGAGCTCCTCCCGCGTGTTCGCGGCCCGTATGCCGAGGACGACGGAATCGAACCGCGCGAGGTCTCCGCGCAGGAGGTCGTCGGCCGAGAGGAGCGTGACGGAGAAGCCCATCTGGGCCAGGACGCCGGGCACCTCGTCTCCAGGCCCCGACACGTAGCCGATCCGCGAGGCGTTTCGGGCGAGGTCGACGTGAACGGCGCGCGCCTCGGCGCGGGGGAAGAAGGTGAGCGGCGGCAGGTGCGGGTACTCGACCTGGCGCCTCGCGAGGGACCAGGAGTGCCCGCCGATCGAGGCCTCGGCCTTCAGCGACACGACGCCGGGCTGGTCCGGCGGGTGCACCGTGAACTCGAACGTCCCGGCGGATCCCGGCGCGAGGGAGAAGGAGCGGACCGCGGGCTCCACGCGCCACTCGTGCGGAAGGCCGAGCCGGACCGCGCCGTCGATCTCTACCTGGGCGACGGCGACGTCCTTCGTTCCTTCTCCGGTCGCGGCGGCGACGATGGCCGGCGTGAGCGGCAGCGGGCCTCCGCGGGTCGTGGGAGTTTTCGCGGCGCAGACCGTCACCCTCACCGTGCGTGGCCCGTCGTCAGGAAGGACCACGACGTCTTCCTCGAGCTCGAGCGTCACGGGAGGTTCGACGACGAAGGGGCGGATCTCCTCCCCCTTCACCGGGTCGGTCCGCCGGAAGAGGACGGGGACCTCGAATTCGAGCCTCTCGCCGCCCATCGCGACGCGGAACTTCACGCGCAGCGCCGCACCGTCCGGCCGGATCGCGTCGCGCGGCTCGGGAACGGAATAGAGACCCCTCCCGGGCGGGCTCGCCAGCCAGTGGGGCTGAGTGACCTCGGCGTCCGCGGGAACGGGGACGCTCGTCCCGCCCTGCACGGGCTCGTTGAGCTTCAGCTCCGCCCCGGTCGGCAGCCCTTCTCCGGTGCCCCAGGGCACCTCGACGCCGACGAGAGTGGCCGGCGCGCCCGCGCGGACGAGCGCGGTGACGGTCAGCTGGAACGTGCTCCCAGGCGTCGCCGACGGGCTCGCCGCCATCGCCTCGAGCCAGAGGCCGGCGGCCGAGCGGATCGCTTCGAGAAGCTCGCGCCGCTTCACCTCGACCCACGGATCGTTCGGGAGGGCCCTCAGAGCGGAGTGCGCCTCGAGAAGCTTCGGGAGGACCGCCGCCGGGTCCCGCGGGTCGAACGCCCTTTCGGCCTCGGAGAGGAGTGCGCCCACGCGTTCGCCGCCACGGACGCGCGCCCACGTGACGTCGATTCCCTCGAACGGGTCGGCCTTTACGGCGTCACCCTCGAGGAGAACGAGGCCGTTCGTGAGGCGGCCCCGCCGCTCGGACGAGCCGAAGCCCTGGCTCTTGTGCTGGCTCCGGCTCTCGGCCGCGGTCTCCGTATACGACCGGCCGAGAAGCGGGTTGTAGTCGCCCAGCTCGAACGGGATCGCATTCTCGACCGGTTTTCCGTCCCGCCGCCAGGCGTTCCAGAAGAGCCGGCGGGGCTTCCACGTGGCGAGCCCTTCGGCGATCTGCTCGGGAAAGCGCTTCGGGTCGCCCGCGGCGAGGTACGCCTCGTGCGCGAGGATCGCCGACGCCGTGTGGTGGCCGTGCCCGCCGTCGCCGTTCTCTGGGAAGCGGGCGACCACGACGTCGGGGCGAAAGGTCCGGATGGCCCGAACGACGTCGCGCAGGACCTCCTCGTGCCCCCAGACCCGAAACGTTTCCTCCGGCGTCTTCGAATAGCCGAAGTCGATCGCGCGCGTGAACATCTGCTCGCCGCCGTCGATCCGGCGGGCCGAGAGGAGCTCGTGCGTGCGGACGAGGCCGAGCGCCGGCCCGAGCTCGGAGCCGATGAGGTTCTGGCCTCCGTCGCCGCGTGTCACGGAAAGGTACGCGGTCCGCATCAGCCGACCCTCGGCGAACGCCGCGATCATCGCGGTGTTCTCGTCGTCGGGGTGCGCCGCGACGTAGAGGACGCTCCCGAGCGTCCTGAGCTTCTCGAGCTTCAGGAGAAGCTCGCCCGCGGGGGCGGGCCGCTGGGGGCCGAAGGACGCGGCCGGCGCAGCGCCCGGGACGAGGGCCACGGCGAGGACGGTGACGGTGACGAGCGCGCCGACGCGCGCGGAGCGAGTCTTCATGCGGTTCTCCGGCGCGCGATTAGACATGCGCCCCTGTCCGCTGTCTACGCGGAGAACGCCCCCCGGGTTTTCCCGGCGTTCAGGGCCGCTTGCCCGTGAGGATGACGACGGATCTCGGCCCCACCTCGAGTCGCTGCGGGTTGACGAGGAGCGGCTCCCTGCCTTCCTCGAAGACGTCGCCAGGCGGGTCCCTGTACGTATCGGCTACGACGTGCCATCGCCTCTCCGCGGACGGCGGCGGCAGCTCCACCCGGTGCGCCTCGTGGCACGCGTTCGTGACGACGAAGACGTCGTCCCCCCGTGCGGGGTCCTTCAGGTGCATCCCGAGACACGTCGCTCCCTGCGACCAGTCGGGCCGGAAGGGCGTGTGCCCGTGCCACGTCACCGGGGCCGAGCCCGGCCCTTCCGGGACGAAGCTCCGGCGACGCAGGAGCGGATTGCCCTTGCGGAAGCGGATGAGCGTCCCGACGAACCTCACCAGGTCGGCGTTCTCCTCGAAGAGGTCCCAGTCGAGCCAGGAGATCTCGTTGTCCTGGCAGTACGCGTTGTTGTTCCCCCGCTGCGTCCGGCCCGCCTCGTCCCCGGAGAGGATCATCGGCACGCCCTGCGACACCAGGAGGAGCGCGAAGGCGTTGCGGGCCATCCGGCGGCGCAGCACCTCGATCTCCGCAGGCGCGCCCGGCCCCTCGTGCCCGCAGTTCCAGGAGTGGTTGTCGTCTCCGCCGTCGCGGTTCTGCTCGCCGTTCGCCTCGTTGTACTTCTGCGAGTAGCGGAAGAGGTCGGCGAGCGGGAAGCCGTCGTGGCTCGTGACGAAGTTGATGGAGTGATACGGCGCGCGCCCGCCTCCCTGGTAGAGGTCCGCGCTTCCCGAAAGGCGCGTCGCCAGGAGCGACACCATCCCGCCGTCTCCCTTGAGGAAGCGACGGACGTCGTCGCGGTATCTCCCGTTCCACTCGGCCCAGCGCCCCCAGTTGGGGAAGTGTCCCACCTGGTAGAGGCCGGCCGCGTCCCACGCCTCGGCGATGAGCTTGGTGTTTGCCAGGACGGGGTCGGCGGCGATCCTCTCCAGGAGCGGGGGGTTCGTCAGGACCGAGCCGTCGCGGCCGCGCCCGAGGATCGAGGCGAGGTCGAACCGGAAGCCGTCGACGTGCATCTCCGTCACCCAGTAGGCGAGGGAGTCGAGGATCAGGTTCCTCACCACGGGGTGATTGCAGTTGAAGGTGTTCCCGCAGCCGGAGAAGTTCGCGTAGCGCCCCTCTCCGTCGAGGATGTAGTACGTCGCGTTGTCGAGGCCCCTGAAAGAGTGTGTGGGTCCCTTCTCGTCCCCCTCGCCCGTGTGGTTGAAGACGACGTCCAGGATCACCTCGATCCCCGCCTCGTGGAAAGCCTTCACCATCTCCTTGAACTCGTCGACGACGGCGCCCGCCTCGGTGCTCGCGGCGTAAGCCGTGCGGGGAGCGAAGAGGGAGATTGGGTGGTAGCCCCAGAGGTTCTTCAGCCGCTCGCCCGTGAGCGGGTTGCGCCTCTCGTTGTCGTTCTCCTCGAACTCGGTCACCGGCATCAGCTCGACCGCCGTGACGCCGAGGTCGACGAGGTACGGGATCTTCTCGACGACACCTCGAAAGGTCCCGGGATGGGCGACACCCGATGAAGAATGCCGCGTGAAGCTGCGGACGTGGAGCTCGTAGATGACCGAGTCGGCGAGGTGCCGGTCGATCGGCTGGTCGAAGCCCCAGTCGAACTCCTTCGCGGCCACGACGCCACGCCGCGCCCGGACGCCCTCCCAGGGCGTCTCCTCACCGGGGCTGGGAGGCGCGCCCCACTCGGCCGCGCCCGCCACGGCCCGTGCGTACGGGTCGAGGAGGAGCGACGTCCCGTAGCGGTGCCACGGCGCGCCCGGCTCGACGGATCGCTCCGCGCGCCAGGCCCAGGCCACTGTCGGGTCGAGGCCCCGAAGGAGCGCGTGCCAGACGTCGCCGGTCCGGTTGTAGCGCGGGTCGAGCGGGAACTCGGCAGCGGGCTGCTCTTCTCCCGGTGCGAAGAGGACGAGGGAGACCGCCGTGGCGTGGCGGGCGTAAACGGAGAAATTGACGCCCCGCCCGGTCGGCGTCGCGCCGAACGGAATCGGGTGGCCCCTCATGACGGCGAAATCCGGCGAGATGAGGTCGAGGAAACTCTGGGAAGGACGCGAAGAGGCCATGGGATTTCTGTGCCTTTCGACACTCCTGAGGATAACGGCTTACGGGCTGCCGTAGACTCCCCCGGACCCACGGGGCCGCGGCCCGGTTCCACCGACCGAAAACCGCCCCCGCAGGAGGACAGATGCGAACGAAGCTCCCCCACCTCGCCCTCGCCCTCGCGGCGCTTCTATTCGTGCCTGCCGGCGAGGCGGACTCGGCACCCGCCCGGCACTCTCACCAGCTGACCGCCGCGGGTGCGGGCGACGTTCACGTCCGCGCCCTGCGTAACGGCCGGCTCGTCTGCCGCGACGCGACGCCGGAGGAGCGCCAGGTCCTCGACCGGAGCACGACATCCGTCCCGCTCCACGTCATCTCTCCCCTGAGAACTCTGTCGGCCCGCGCAACCGGGCTCACGCTGACGCTCCGGGCGACGGACCAGCTCGAAGCGAATCCCGAGGCGAAGGCCGCTTTTCTGAAGGCCGCCGACATCTGGATGTCCAGGATCGGCACTCCGGTGACCGTGATCATCGACGTCGATTTCGGGGCGACGAACTTCGGCACTGCATTCGACGAGAACGTCATCGGCTCCACGAGGTCCCAGGGTCTCGGCGCGGACGATCTCTACGCTGACCTCGCCGACGCTCTGCAGACCCACCGGCCGGCGACGCCGGCCTTCCCGGCCATCCAGCTGCCCTCCGACCTCGGCTCGACCCAGGAGGGCTACGGCCCGAGCGCCCTGCTCCGGGCGATCGGCTTCATCGACGCTGTCGCGGACCCGGTCAAGGAGTCCGATTGGGGGGACCCGCCCAGGATCGGCTTCAACTCGGCCATCCGCTTCGACTTCAACCCGGACGACGGGGTCAGCCCGGGCCGGTACGACTTCGTGTCGACCGCGGCGCACGAGATCGGGCACGTCCTCGGTTTCTCCTCGTATGCGGGCTTCACCGAGTACGAATCGACCGCTTCTCTCAGCTTCTCCGTCTGGGACCTCTTCCGCTTCCGCCCAGGCGTGACCGCCCAGACGTTTCCCAGCGCCAACCGCATTCTCTCTTCGGGAGGCGAGCAGGTGTTCTTCGAGGGGGCGACCTCCCTTGCGCTCTCGACCGGCCGGCCCGACGGCACCGGAGGCGACGGGTTCCAGCCGAGCCACTGGAAGGCCGACGAGCTGAGCGGGACGTACATCGGCATCATGGATCCGTCGATCGCTTCCGGGGAGAAGGACGAGATCACGCCGAACGACCTCCTGGCCCTCGAAGTCATGGGCTGGACGATCGGTTCCGGATCCGCGATGCCCTACTCCTGGATCCTTCCCTCTTCCGCGAAGTCTCCGGGCCAGGGAGGCGCCTACTACACGACGGCCCTCTCCATCGCAAACCGCGGAGCGGCCGAGGCCCGATACACGATGAAGTTCCTCGGACACGATGCAGACGGAACGAACGGGCCGAAGTCTTCCGAGTTCACGCTCGGCTCGAACCAGTCGGTCACCTACGAGGACGTCCTGGGCTCCGTCTTCGGCCAGCCGGACCGCTCCTACGGTGCAATCCAGGTCAACGCAAACGTCTCGACGCTCTCCGTCCTGGGCCAGACGGCAACGCCCGTCCTCACCGACTGGGCGAGCTGCGTCGCCACCGGTTCCTTCGGGCAGTCGGTGCCGGCCTTCGGGCCGGCCGACCTGGTCAGCGCGGGCTCGCCGAAGGTGATCGTCGGCGTCCGAGAGGACTCCACCTCCAGGACGAACCTGATCCTCGCGAACCCCGGCACCACGAACGTCGAGGTGTCGGCCACTCTCTTCGCACCCTCCGGCGCCGTCCTCGGCAGCGCCACCTGGACGCTCCCACCGCTCGGAATGACCCAGAAGACCCAGTTCGCCCGCGAGCTCGGCGCCACCGGCGACGTGCGCGATGCACACGTCCTCCTCTCGACGTCGACCTCCGGCGGCTCCTTCGCCGCCTACGCTGCCGTCATCGACAAGACCACGAACGACCCGCGGACGCTTCTCCCGAGGTAACGGACAGAATCGGTCCCGGGCGCGCACCGCACGCCGAGCCGAGCCCCGTCCTGCGACAGCGGGGCGGGGCCGTTCGCTTCAGGCTCCGGCCGCCTCGCGGTACGCCGTTGCGAATCCGGCCATCACTTCGGCCACAGAGAGAACCGAGTCGATCTCGCCGACGCTCTTCCCCGCCTGCCAGGCGTCCTTCGTCGAGCTCCCTTTCCGGATCGCCTCCCTGAGCTGCCAGAACGAGCGGACGGAGGTCCAGGCGCGCATCCAGTGCTTCGTCGTCCGCCCCTTGAGGAGAAGGCGTCCGAAGGGCCCCGCCCTCGTCCCGATCCGGTCGACGTACGGCGTCCGGATGACGGCGAGCGGAACGCCGGTGATCCGCTCGGTGAGGACGATGTCCTCTTCCTTCGACCGGAGGATCGCCGTTTTGTAGTCGTCGTGCGAGTCGCACTCGGTCGTTGCGATGAAGCGGGTCCCCATCTGGACCCCCTCGTAGCCGAGGGAGAGCGCACGGGCGAACCCGGCCGGGTTGCCCACACCGCCGGCGCAGAGGAGCGGGACGCCGAGAGAACCGAGGTCCTCGACGAGCTGCTCGGGAGAGCGGTATCCGGCGTGCCCCCCCGCGCGGTCGTTGACGCAGAGGAGACCCTGGACGCCTCCCTCGAGCGCCTTCTCGGCCCACTTCCGGTCGACGACGTCGTGGTAGACGATGCCGCCGAACGGACGGACCCTCTCGACGACCCACGCCGGGTTGCCGAGGGCCGTGACGAAGAGGCGGACGCCGTGTTCCAGGGCGACGTCGACATACCCCTCCATCCGCTTCCGGTAGACGCGCGAGAGAGACTTCTCGGTCAGGACGTTCAGACCGACCGGCTTCTTCGTGAGGCTGCGGATCTTCTCGAGCCCCTTCCGGAACTCGTACTTGCTCGCATAGACGAGCGAGAGCGGCTGGACGATGCCGATCCCGCCCGCCTCCGAGACGGCGGCGACGAGCTCCGGGTTCGAGCAGGGGTACATCGCCCCGCAGACGACGGGGATCTCGATGCCGGCGTGCGCGAGGAACCGGTTCGGGCTCAAATCGGCCCTGTGGGCGTCGAGGGACCGACGAGCCACTGCGCCGCCGCCTTCGCCACGACGTCTCCGGCCCCGTTTCGAATGACCGCTTCCACCTCGACCTCGCGCCGCTCGTTCGTCTTCGGCGGCTCGATCGTGCACTCCGAGGTGAGCGTCCCCCGCGCCTTCTTGCCGTACTCGATCGTCAGCCGCGTCAGGATCGCGCGGGCGTCGTCAGGGAGGCCGGTGTTGAGGGCGAGGCCGGTGGAGAGCTCGGCGAGGTTCATGAGCGCGACGGCGTGAATGGAGCTCAGGTGGTTTCTCACCTTGCGCCGATCGGCCAGCTCGACGCGCGCGTGCCCGGGAGAGAGCTCGCGGACGACGGCGCCGATGGAGCCGGAATAGGGGACCATCCGGCCGAGCGCCCAGCTGAAGAGCCGGTCTCCGGCAGGGAGCTTCTGGAAGCGGTTCCAGGCGTCGCGAATCGCGCGTCCCGGCGACGTCGCCTTCTTCGTCATCTCGTCTCCTCGTCTCCTCGTCTTCTCGTCTCCCCGTCTCTACCCGCGCCGCCGCTTCCCGGCTGCGCTGCGGCATTCTGCACGAACCCGCATAAACTCCGCGCCCACCGTGCTGCTCCCCTCGACGCCCGCTGCCCTCCGTCGCGCCGCCGCCGCCCTGAAGCGGGGCGAGCCCGTCGCCTTCCCGACGGAGACGGTCTACGGCCTCGGGGCCAACGCCCTCGATCCGGAAGCGGTGCGGAGGATCTTCGAGGCGAAGGGGCGCCCCGACGACAACCCGCTCATCGTCCACGTCACCGGCCTCCCGATGACCCGCAAGCTCGTGAAGGAGCTTCCGCCGGAGGCCCGGGCGCTCGCGGCGCGCTTCTGGCCGGGGCCGCTGACGATCGTTCTGCCGAAGCGCAGGAGCGTCCCCGACATCGTGACGGCGGGACTCCCGACCGTCGCCGTCCGCGTCCCCGACCACCCCGTCGCCCTCGCGCTGATCGAAGCGGCCGGAGTGCCGATCGCCGCGCCGAGCGCGAACCGCTCGGGGCGCCCGAGCCCGACCCGCGCCGCGCACGTCGCCGCGGACTTCCCCGGCCTCCTCGTCCTCGACGGCGGCCCCGCCCGGCACGGCCTCGAATCGACCGTCGTCGCCCTCGGCGATCCGCCGCGCGTCCTGCGCCTCGGAGCGATTCCGGTGGAAGAGCTGCGGACGGTCCTCCCCGATCTCGTCGTCGCGACGAAGGCCCGGGCCCGCGCGGAGAGCCCCGGGATGCGGCACCGGCACTACGCCCCCGCGCGGCCGCTCGTCCTCTTCCGCCGCTCGCGCGCGGCCGCCCTCCGCCAGGCGCTCGCCTACGACCCGAGAGCGCTCCTCCTCTGCGCCGACGCCGACGCCCCGCTCTTCCCGGGACGGCGCCCCGTGAAGCTCGGCGGAACGCCCGTGGAGATCGCGCACGATCTCTTCGACACCCTGCGGACCGAGCGCCGCGGAAGCGTTCTCCTCGCCTACGCCCTCCCTCGTCGCGGCCTCCTGCGGGCCGTCATGGACCGCCTCGAGCGCGCCGCGACCCGGATCGTCTGACGCCCCTCGCACGGGCGCCGTCGACGGGTCCCTCCGCCTCGACTCAGCCGACGGGCACGCGCCGGAGCACGGCGATGGACACGTCGTCTCCTACGGGTCGGCGGTCGAGGAAGGCGAGGACCTCCCCCGAGAGGGCGGCGGCCACGTCGCCGGCGGGTCGGCCCGCCATCCGCGAGAGGATTGCCAGGATCCGGCCGTCCCCGAACTCCCGGCCGCTGGCGTCGCGCGCCTCGGGAAGCCCGTCGGAGTGGAGGAGGAGCAGCTCCCCCGGCCCGAACCGCCCGGTCTCGACGTCGTAGGACTGGTCCTGCTTGATCCCGAGCGGGTAGGCGCCCCGCCCGAAGCGCTCGAGGACGCTCCCGGTCGTGCCGACCCTGAGGACCGGCGGGTGCCCGGCGACCACGGCGACGAAGCTCCCGTCGGGCTGCAGGAGAAGGGCCACGCCCGCGAAGAACTGGCGCGGACCCGACGTGCGGCAGCTCCCGAGCCGGCAGAGGACGCGGTTCAGGGTCTCGAGAACCGCAACCGGCGACGGGTCCCGCTCGAGCTGAAGCCGCCACGCCGTGTGCGCCACCGCCATCACCAGGCCCGCCGTCATCCCGTGCCCCGAGGCGTCCCCGAAGAGGATCGCCAGCCCGCCGTTCTCGAGCGGCTGGAACTCGTAGAGGTCACCTCCGACGGTGTTCGCGACGCGGTTGAAGGCGCCCAGCTCGAAGCCGGGAAGGGCCGGCAGAGTCTGCGGGACCAGATCGGCCTGGAGCTGCCGGGCCATGACGAGCTCGTCGCGGAAGCGGAGCTTGTCGACGAGCTCAAGTCCGAGGAGGAGGAGCAGGAGGACCGTGCAGACGAGGAGCGTGAAGACCGCCCAGGCCGCGTCCGCGGGCCAGCCCCCCGAAACGAGCTTCAGGAAGGTGATGACGAAGCCGACGAGGACGACGAGGACGACGAGCCGCCGGGTCGGCGAGAGGCGCCGGACGAGTCCGTGGAGGACGGCGCTCGTCCGGAGGAGCTCGCGCCTCCAGCCGGGCCGTTCCTTCTCGATGGCCTCCCTGTGCTCGGAGATGAGGACCTGGCGCGCGTCGGCCCACTCGACCGAGTAGAGGTCGGCGACGTCCTGGGAGTCGAAAGAGTCAGCGGTTTCCCGGGCGAGGTCCATCCAGGCGCGACGCGTGGCCATCTCGCCTCTTGTACGTCCCGACCGGCAGGAGGTTCAGGCCCTCCCGAGGGAATACGGCCCGGAAGAACAAAAAGAGGCCCGCGACGCCACCGTCGCGGGCCGTTCCGGGAACGGGGTCAGCCAGGCTCAGCCCGGCTCAGCCAGGATCAGCGGACGAACTTCCGGATCTCCTCCTCGAGGAGGCCGGGGACGAGCGGTTCGAGCTCGTAACGGACGCGAACGGCCGGCTTGGCGATCTTCAGGACGCGGGTGAGGTCGATCGGCGTGCCGACGAGGACGAGGTCGCACGGGGTCTTCTCGATGGTCTCCTCGAGCTCGGCGATCTGCTGCGCGCTGTAGCCCATCGCCGGGAGGATCCCCCGGGCGTTCGGGTACTTCTCGTACGTTTCCTTGATGGAGCCCACGGCGAACGGGGTCGGGTCGACGATCTCGGCCGCTCCGTTGCGCTTCGCCGCGACGACGCCGGCGCCGTAGGTCATTCCGCCGTGCGTGAGCGTCGGGCCGTCCTCGATGACGAGGACCTTCTTGCCCTTGACCATCTCCGGCTTGTCGCACGTGGCGGGCGAGTTCGCACGGAGGATGCGCGCCCTCGGGTTCACCTTCGCCGCGTTCGCCTCGATCGACGCGATGTCCTTCTCTTCGGCCGAGTCGCACTTGTTGATGAGGATGATGTCGGCGCGGCGGAAGTTGGCCTCGCCCGGGTGGTACGACATCTCGTGGCCGGGGCGAAGCGGGTCGGCGATGCAGATGTGGACGTCGGGCCTGTAGAACGGCAGGTCGTTGTTGCCGCCGTCCCAGAGGATGACCTCGGCCTCTTCTTCCGCCGCCTTGAGGATCTGGCCGTAGTCGACGCCGGAATAGATGATGAAGCCGTTGTCGATGTGCGGCTCGTACTCCTCGCGCTCCTCGATGGTGCACTTGTGCGTGTCGAGGTCGGAGTAGTCGGCGAAGCGCTGGCAGGCCTGTTCGACGAGGTCGCCGTAGGGCATCGGGTGGCGGATGGCGACGACCTTCTTGCCCATCTTCTTCAGGATCGACGAGACGTAGCGGGTCGTCTGGCTCTTCCCGGCTCCCGTCCGCACCGCGGTGATGGCGATGACCGGGACCATCGACGGGATCATCGTCCGGTCGTTCGAGAGGAGCTTGAAGTCGGCCCCCGCGACGATGCAGCGCGAGGCCAGGTGCATGACGGTCTCGTGCGAGACGTCGGAGTACGAGAAGACACAGATGTCGACCCGCTCGTTGCGGATGAGGCGCTCGAGGTCGTCCTCGGGGACGATCCGGATCCCGTTGGGATAGCGGGGGCCCGCGAGCTCGGCGGGGTAACGGCGCCCGGCGATACCCGGGATCTGCGTGGCGGTGAACGCGACGATCTCGACCGACGGATCGTCGCGATAGGTCGTGTTGAAATTGTGGAAGTCCCGGCCGGCAGCGCCCAGAATCGCGAGCCGACGTACGCCTTTCACCATAGAGGAAGTCTCCTTGGGCCGCATTCTAGGCCGCTCCAACGGGGTCCGGAACCCCCTCGGGGTCGGAGCTACACTTTACACACGGTTCTGAGAACGGCTCTCCAGCCCGCCCCCCCTCGGAACAGGACCCGCCTGGGCCGGAAGGTCGACGGTGAACGTCGACCCCTCTCCCTGACGGCTGACGACGGCGACGTCGCCCCCCATCATCCGGGCGAGCCGGCGGGTGATGACGAGACCGAGGCCGCTCCCGCCGAACCGGCGCGTCACCTGCGGATCGGCCTGCTCGAAGGCGCGGAAGAGGCGGGAGATCTGCTCCCCGGTCATCCCGATGCCGGTGTCCGTCACCGAGAAGACGACCCGTTCGCCGCCGGGGCCCTTCTCGCGCCGGATCCGGAGCGAGACCTCGCCGTCGTGGGTGAACTTCACGGCGTTGCCGAGGAGATTGATGAGAATCTGCCGGACCCGGGTCAGGTCGGCGACGAGAAGACCGGCCGTGTCGGCCCCCTCGACGACGAGGCGGTTCCCGTTCCGCTCGGCCATCGGCCCCACCGTCTCCACGACGTCCCGGACCAGGAACGCCACGGAGAGCTCCTCCGGGAAGAGGTCGAGCTTCCCCGCCTCCATCCGGGAGAGGTCGAGAAGGTCGTTGATGAGGCCGAGGAGATGGCGCCCGGCGGCGTGGATCTTCCCGACGTCCGAAGCGAGGCTCTCGTAGCGGTGTTCGGCGATCTCTTCGGAGAGCATCTCGCTGTAGCCGAGGATTGCGTTCAGCGGCGTCCGGAGCTCGTGGCTCGTGGCTGCGAGGAAATCGCTCTTCGTCCGGTTCGCATCTTCGGCGGCCCTTCCGGCCACCTCGGCCCGCTCCCGCTGCAGCTCGGCCTCGCCGAGAGCCCGCTCGGTCCGCTCTTTTTCTTCCCGCAGGCTCCGGGTCCTCTCTTCCACGATCTCCACGAGCTCCCGCTCGCGCGCCTCGAGCCGCGCGACCTGGAAGCGGTAGCCGGTGTAGGCGATTGCGAGCGCGAACGCGCCGACGAGGAACCAGAAGACGGGTCTCTGGTCGAGGCGCGGCCGGAGGCGGAACGAGAACGACGCCTCGTCCTCGGTCCAGACTCCGCTCTCGTTGGCGGCCGCGACGCGGAAGGTGTGCGAGCCGGGCGGAAGATGCGTGTAGTAGGCCGAGCGCCGCGTCCCGACGTCGACCCACTCGCGGTCGACTCCCTCGAGGCGGACGCGGAACCGGACCCGCGAAGGGACGCGAAAGCTGAGGGCCGTGTACTGGAACTCGAACCGCTCCACTCCCGGCTCCAGCTCGAGGAAACCTCGCGCCGGGACCGGCGTGCCGTCGAACCTCACATCCTCGACCTGGACCGGTGGAGGGACCGGGTTGCGAAAGAGACCCGACGGGTCGACCGAAACGACCCCTTCGATCGTCGGGAAGTGAAGCCGGCCGTCCGGCCCTCGGGCGCCGGCGGGCTGGTTCGCGCCGTTGCACTCGCGGTTTCGCATCCCGTCCTCGGCGCCGAAAGGACGGCACGTCACGCGTCGGACGGTGCCGCCGGCGAGGGCGTCGAGGTCGCGGAGAGACACGGCGTAGACCCCGCGGTTGCAGGAGATCCAGAGGTTCCCGTGCCCATCCGGGAGGATGGCGAAGACCGCGTCGTCGAAGAGCCCCTCGCGCGTCGTGGCCGGGCTGAAAAGACCGTCCCTGAAGCGGTTCAGGCCACCGCCGTAGGTCCCGACCCAGAGAGTCCCGTCGGTCTCCTCGTGGATCGTGTTGACGATCTCGATCGAGAGCCCCTGTGCCCGTCCGAAGCGGGTGAACCGCCCCCCGTCGAAACGGAAGAGGCCGGCGCCGTTCGTCCCGATCCAGAGGTTGCCCTTGCGGTCCTCGAGGAGGGCGTGGACCGTCCCGTTCAGCAGGCCGTCCTCCTCCGAGAAGCGTACAAGCCGGCCGTCAGGCGATCGCCGTGTCAGTCCGCCGCCACGCGCCCCGAGGAACACGCTCCCGTCCCGCGTCCCCGTGATGGCACAGATCGAATCGCTCGCGAGGCCGTCGGCCTTCCGGATCGTCCGGACGACCTTTCCGTCGCGGACGATGCTGACTCCGCCCCCGCGCGTCCCGAGCCAGACCGACCCGTCGGGGTGCTGCCAGATCGCCTGGACGCCCGGCGCGGCGAGTCCGTCGGCCGTCCCGATCGTCGACACCCGGTCGCCCCTCCGGACGTTCACGCCCGCCGAGTCGGTCCCCGACCAGACGGCTCCGTCCCGGTCGACGAAGACCGCCCACGTCACGTCGGCCGAGAGGCCTTCCCGGACTCCCCAGGGCGTGAACGACGCATCGGAGAGCTTGTTCAGACCGCCGTCCTGGGTCCCGACCCAGAGCGTCCCTTCGCGGTCCTCGAGAAGGGCGAGGACGTTCCCGTTCGAGAGCCCTTGCGCAGGCGTAAAGGCAGAGAGGCGGCCAGAGGCCCAGCGGGCGAGACCTCCCGACGTGCCGATCCACACCGTCCCGCGCCGGTCGCGCAGGGCGCAGTTCACGACCTCGCCCGGGAGGCCGTCGGCCGTACCTAGAGCCTCGACGCGCCCCTCCCGGACGAGTCGTAGCCCGTGAGGCGCCCCGGCCAGGATCGTGCCATCTGCGGCCGCGTGAAGGGACAGGATCGCTTCCGTGATCCCCGCCGGAACGAACCTCTTCCCCGACCGCCGGATCAGTCCCTGCCCCGTCCCCGCCCAGAGCGTCCCGGCAGGGTCCACGACGAGGGACCGGACGGGTGCGGAGACCCCGTTCGAAGCTCCCCAGGCCTTGAATCCTCCCTCGTCCCGGCTCTGCAGGCCGGCGCCCGTCCCGATCCAGAGGGTCCCCTCGGCATCCTCGGCGAGCGCCCGGACGATGTCGTCGGAAAGGCCGTCGGTCCGGCCGAACGTCCGAAAGCTCCCCTCCTCCAGAACCGTGAGACCGCCCCCTTCCGTCCCGATCCAGAGGCGTCCGCGGCGATCCTCGAGGAGAGCCAGGATGCGGTTGTGCCTCAGCTCGGGGGTCGACGCCTTGTCGAACACGACGAATCGGGCACCGTCGAACCTCGCGAGCCCCTCCTGCGTTCCGATCCAGACGTAGCCGTCCCGCGTCTGGACGAGCGCCTCGGCAGAGCTCTGGGGGAGCCCCTCACGCGTTTTCCAGACCTCGTGGCGGTACTGGGTGATCGCCTTGACGGGGTCGAGAGCTTCCGCGGGAAAGGACGCGAGGAAGGCCGAGAAGAGGCCCATCGCGAGGAGGCGCGGCCCGACCATGGCCGGACCATACATGAAGGTGCCGGACCACCGGAATCACGCATGTGAGACCAATAGTCACGCCCGATCCGCCCGAACGAACCTTCCTGCCGAGCCTCCGTATCGCTTCATTGACCTTCGCCGGACGACCCCGATCGAAGGGACACGCGCCCGTCCCAGGGCTCGACAGTTTCGGAGTGCGCGCCATGAAGAAGAAGCTGATCCTCGCCTCGGCCCTCGGAATCGTCCTCGTCGGCGCCGGTGTCGTTCTCGCCTCGCGCAACGGCAAGGAGAAACCCACGGCCGCGGCCGACAGCCTCCCGTTCCGGCTCGGGACCGTCACCGCCGAAGACCTCCAGGTCAGCGTGCGGGAGGTGGGTGTCGTCGACCCGGTGACGAAAGTCGAGGTGAAGTCGGTCGTCTCCGGCCGGGTCGTCCGCCTGAATGTCCGCGACGGCGCGGTGGTGAAGGCGGGCGACGTCCTGGCCGAAGTGGAGCCCGACGTCACCCAGGCCCAGTCGCTATCCGAAGTCTCCGCGGGGCTCACCCAGGCCGAGCTCGGCCTGAAGGACGCAGAGCGCCAGCTGCGCGCCCAGCAGGCGCTGTGGGATGCCGGCCTCGTCGGCCACGAGACGCTCAAGGACTACGTCGCCCGCAAGGACGTCGCGGCCGAGTCTCTCCGCGCGGCACGGGCACGTTACCGGATCGTCGAGGACCACGGCATTCCGATCTCCTCCGCCGGCGCCTCGCAGGTGGCCCGGGTCACGAGCCCGATGTCGGGCGTCGTCATCAAGAAGGGAGTCGAGCTGGGCGAGACGGTCACCTCCGGCGTCTCCTCGTTCAACGCGGGGACCGTCCTCTTCACCGTGGCCGACCTGAAGTCGCTCATCGTGAAGGTGAACCTCAACGAGGTCGACATCGCGAAGGTCTCGGTGGGGCAGCCGGTCCGGATCACGCTCGACGCCTACCCGCAGAAGATCTTCGGCGGGAAGGTGCGCTTCGTCGCCCCGGCGGCGACACTGGTCGAGAAGATCAAGGTGTTCGAGATCGAGGTCGCTCTCGACGAGCTGGGAGACGCGTTCCGCACCGGCATGAGCGCCAACGTCGAGATCCTCGGGGACGAGCGTGCGAAGGCGCTCTCGCTCCCCCTCGAGGCGCTGCAGAAGCGCGACGGGGCGACGGTGGCGTACGTCCTGAAGAAGGACCTCGACTCTCAGGCCATTGCGAGGGCGAAAGAAGGGCTCGGAGGGCGCGCCAAGTTCGTCTGGCTCTCGGAGAACTGGAAGGACTACTTCAACCCGGTTCCGGTGAAAGCCGGGATCGCCACCCTCGAGCGCGTAGAGGTCCTCGCGGGGCTCGCTACCGGCGACAGGGTCTGCCTCGAAGATCCGACGCGGAAGAAGGTCGAGAAGGACGAGGACAACTGAGCATGAGCGCCGTCATCGAGACCCGCGGCCTCACGAAGGTCTTCGGGGTGAACGGGAACGCCGTCCACGCCCTGCGGGGGATCGACCTCGAGGTCGCCCGGGGCGAGTTCGTGGCGCTCATCGGGCCCTCCGGCTCCGGCAAGTCGACGCTCATGGCGATCCTCGGCTGCCTCGATTCCCCCTCCGCCGGGGCCTACTCCCTCGACGGACAGAGCGTCGAAGGGCTCACGGGAAGCGCGCTGGCCCGGATCCGCAACGAGAAGGTCGGCTTCGTCTTCCAGACCTACAACCTCCTGCCGAAATCGACCGTAGCCCGGAACGTCGAGCTGCCGATGCTCTACGCCGGCATCGGAGGTCGCGAGCGGCGCCAGCGTTCGCTCGCCCTCCTGGAGAAGGTCGGGATCCCCGAGAAGGCCAACCGTCTCCCGGCGGAACTCTCGGGCGGCCAGAGGCAGCGGGTCGCCATCGCCAGAGCCCTGGCGAACGGGCCGGCGCTCCTGCTTGCCGACGAGCCGACGGGCGCGCTCGACTCGAAGACGGGGGCCGAGGTCCTCGGCCTCTTCCAGGAGCTGCACCGGCAGGGCCACACCGTGGTCCTCGTCACGCACGACCCGGCCATCGCCGCCCTCGCCGAACGCCGGGTCGAGCTCTACGACGGCCTGGTCCGCCTCCCCGAGGCGAAGGCGGCGTGACGTGCGGCTGACCGGCGCCTTCCGCCAGCGGGTCGCCGAGGCCTGGCTCGAGATCCGCGAGAACCTCGGCCGCTCCGCGCTCCAGGCGCTGGGCGTCATGGTCGGCGTCGCGTCGGTCCTCGGCGGGTTTTCGATCTCCGACAGCAACCAGCGCCGCTCGGACGAGCGGTGGAGAAAGCTCGGCGGCATCGAGCGGCTGAACGTGCAGCCCGCGGCCGCCATGCGCGACGGGAGCGTCACGGCGCTCCAGCGCGCGAACCTCGGCCTGCGCAACGACGACGCCAGGGGCGGCGAAGCCCTGAACAGCGAGGCCGTCCACGCCACGAGCGTCCAGCGCTTCGCCCGTGCGCGCCTCCGTTCGCCGAACGCCGACCAGGAGCGCCAGGTGAGCGGCATCGGCGGCGACTTCCTCCCGCTGAACGGGTACGAGGTCGAGCAGGGACGTGCCTTCTCCATGACCGAGCTCGCGAGCGGCGCCCCCGTCTGCCTCCTCGGCGCCGAGGCGGCCTCGGTCTTCTTTCCCTCGGGGGACGCCGTCGGGAAGACGATGCGCCTGGGCGATTTTCAGGTCGTCGTCGTCGGCGTCTTCCGCGAGCTCGTCTTCCGCTGGAGGGACGGCGAGCCGAACGCCATGGCGTGGCGGAACAGGATCGTCGCGGTCCCCTCGGCCTTCGTGGCGGCGCGGATGCAGGGCGACCGCTACGAGCGCGTCGACCGGATGACGTTCAAGATCCCCGAGCTGAACCTGATGGAGGGCTTCGCGCGCGACCTCGCGTCGCTCCTGAAGGCGAACCACCGGCAGCAGGAAGACGTCCGGATCGACGACATCGCCGCCCGGATGAAGAAACGGCAGAGCCAGGGGCAGGTCTACAACCTGATCTTCATGCTCTCCGGCGTCCTCTCGCTCATCGGCGGCGGCATGGTGAACGTGAACATCCAGCTCGCCAGCCTGAGCGAGCGGGTGCGGGAGGTCGGCGTGAGGATGGCGATCGGCGCCTCCGGCCTCGAGGTCTTCAAGTCGTTCATGACCGAGGCCGTCCTCCTGACCTCGCTCGGAAGCCTCGCCGGCCTCGTTCTCGGCGTCGGCTTCTCGAAGGGGATCTGCGTCTTCCTGGACATTCCTCTCTTCCTCGCGCCCGGAAGCTTCTTCGCGTCCTTCTTCGTCGCGAGCGCCTTTGGCGTCGTCTTCGCCCTCTTCCCGGCCTGGAAGGCCTCCCGCCTCTCCCCCATGGAGGCACTGAGATATGAATGAGCTCTGCGGATCGTGGCGGGGGGTCCGGGGGAGCGCGCGAAGCTCAGCCCCCCCCGGCGAGCGAGGCACGGAGATATGAGTAGCCAGGCCGTGGCCCTCCCTCTCGCCGTCACCTCTCCGCGCAGGGACCGGCGCGACTCGTTGCGGGCCCGCCTCGATCTCGTCGTCGAGGTCGTGAAAGGCGGATTCCTCGAGCTCTGGGCCCACAAGCTCCGCTCGGTCCTCACTCTGACGCTCCTGATGCTCGGCGTCTTCACGCTCGTCGTCCTCACCTCCGTCATCGACGGCGTCGTCGACAAGGTCCAGACCGGTTTCGCGGGCCTCGCCTGGGACGGCACCGCCGTCCTGCAGGCCCGCGACCCGAAGACGACCGACGACCAGAAGCGCTTCGCGATGTCGCCGGGACTGCGCTTCGACGACCTCCCCCGCCTCACCTCTTCTCACCCGAAGGTCACGGCGTTCCTCCCCCGCGCCACGAAGCGGACGGCCGTCCGCGTCGCGGGCGGGACCGAGCGCGCCTTCGTCACCGGCGTCACGCCCGACTACGCCGTCTTCATGAACCGCCCCGTCGCCCTCGGAAGGGGGCTGACGGCCGCCGACGCCCGGCGCCGAAGCACCGTCGCGGTCGTCGGCGCGACGCTCGCGTCGAAGCTCTTCGGCGGCGCCGACCCCGTGGGGCGGGACGTCGTCATCGAAGGCGTCCCCTGGCGGATCGTCGGCGTGACGGCCCCCCTGATGATCTTCAGCGAGGAGCTCTACTACGACGCCAACGGCCTGATGGTCCCTCTCGAGACGTACGTCGTGCGGATCGACGCCGACCGGAAGCTGACGCACCTGGCCGTGAAGCTGAAGTCCCGGACGGACCTCGAGGAGGTGAGCGCGGCCCTCCTCTCCCGCGCGCGCCAGGCGCACCACGGCATCGAGGACACCGAGATCAAGGACCTCGACGCCGAGGCGGCGAAGGGCTACGCGCAGTTCATGGAGGAGATGCGCTCCTGGAAGGTCGTCGTCACGTCGCTCGCCGGGACGGTCCTCCTCGTGGGCGGCGTCGGCGTTCTCTCCGTCATGCTCATCTCCTACTCGTCGCGCCGCTACGAGATCGGCCTCCGCAAAGCAATGGGCGCCTCCGACGCGGAGATCCTCTTCCAGTTCCTCCTCGAGGCGCTCGTCCTCGCCTCCCTCGGCGCCCTCCTCGGGACGGTGGGAGGGGCGTTCCTCTGCCAGAAGCTCTCGCACTTTTTCCCTTGGGGGCTCGTCGTGAACCCCCTCGGGCTCCTCGCCGCGTGGGGCGTCGCCCTCGGCCTCGCGCTCGTCTTCGGCCTCTACCCGGCCCTGAGGGCGGCGAGGCTCTCGCCGATGGAGGCGATGAGGTAGGGGCGGGCCCGGGCGGCGTCGAGCCGTGGCCGGGACAGCCCCGCCCGGCGTTCCGGGCCGATCTCCTCCTCGCGATTCCATCGACGTTCCCCGCAGTGACGGGACCCCGGCCATGCAAGTGAGTTCATCACCCTCCCCTCGCCCGGACCTCTCCGTCATCGTCGTCGTCGGGCCGTTGAGGGAGCGCGCGGCAGGTTGCCTCGCGTCTCTCCTGACGCAGGACGAGGTCGCGCGCCTCGAGGTCCTCCTCGTCGACCTCCGCGCCGACCTTCCACCCGTCGCAGGGGCGGATCACTCCGCCGGGCTCGCCCATATCAACGAGACGACCCTACGGGCTCCGCTCGTCGCGGATTAGATGGAAGGCGCCCCCGCCCTGCGGCGGGGGCGCGAAAGGCCCCGGGAGGAATCGGGCCGTTACGGGTGGATACGAAGGTAGAGGCCGTACCGGTTGGCCTTGTAGTCCGCCCCCGACCCGTAGGACCGGTTCTGCTCGGAGTAATCGTCGAGGTCCCACTCCGCTGCGATGCCGACGAGCTTCGTGATGTCGAAGCCCGCGCGGATCCGGGCCCGGTCGAGCTCGTAGGGGAAGCTGCCGTCGTTCTCGAAACGGCGGAGAAGCGCCTCGACAGTGACCGGCTCGAGGTTGAGGGTGAATCCGCCCTCCAGGGTGTCGCCGCTCTCGGTGTAGGTCGAGGTCGCGGTCGCCCAGGACTGCGGGATGCGATACGGGATGGACGTGTCCCCTTCGAAACGCCCCGCGCCGACCCGGAAGCGGAGCCACTGCCAGGGGGACACCTCGAGGTCGCCGGCATACGTGTTCCAGGAGCCGTCGTAGGCGTACCCCGGGTCGTCGTTGGACGCGTCGACCGTCTCCGCCGTGGCCCCGATGCGAAGCCACTTCACCGGCTCCCACGCGCCACGCAGGCGCAGCCGGTCCCGGTCGAGGTAGTCGGTCCTGACGACCGCGTCGTCCGCCGACGCCGTCACGTAGTCGACGCCGAGCGTGATGCCCGAGAGCTTGAACAGGAGCCCCGCGTCCACCGTCTGGGTGTGGCGCTCGTAGCTGCCACCCTGCCCGCCGGGGATCACGACCTCGGAGGCGTCGTTGGCGACGGTGATGTCGGCGGAGTTGTCGGTGTAGCCGACGCGGATCGAGAAGGGCCCGAGGATCTTCAGGCTGGCGCGCACGTCGAAGATGTCCTCGACACGCTCCATTCGGGTCCTCGAATCGATGATCGTCTGGATGTCCGGCGGGTCGATCTGGGGAAAGGTCATGACCCCGCCGTAAAGGTCGCTGACGAGCGAGGTGCCGTCGAGCTCGCGGCTCCGGCGGTTGTAGCCCGCCGAGATGTCGAAGCCCGAGGAGATGTGCAGGTCGGCACGGATGCCGCCCCGCCAGTAGAGCGCCTCGGAGGTGGCCGAGGAAGTCTGGGCGAGGGTCGCGAAGTACCGCTGGATCTCGTAGGAGACCAGGCTCCCCGAGAGGTTCTCCTTCTCGTCGTCCTCGCCCTCGGAGTTGGCCCGGACGTAGGTGCCCGTGAGGCGCACCGCGGTGCCGAGCCTCGCCGTGACCACGGCGGTGGTGACCGGCGTGTCGACGTCGGTCCTTGACGTGCGCGTCAGCGACGAGAGGGTCACGGGAACGCCCAGGATCGTGCCGGGGTAGTTGCCGGCGCCCGCGCCCGCGGCCAGGAACGACGTCTCCTCGCCCCGGTACTGCCGCCAGCCCTGGAGGACCTGGCCCGAGACCGGCCCGGTGTCGAACGCGACGCCGAGGCGGAACTCGGTTTCCTTGTCATTCAGGTCGTGGTTCAGCGAGAACTCGTCCTGGCCCACGTGGTAGGTCGTCAGGCCCGGGCCCGAGTACTTGCTGTAGCTGTAGCCGATCAGCGGCCTCACCGCCTTGCCGGGAAGGAGCTCGAGGTCGACGTCGACGCTCTCGCGGGTCCGGTCGAAGCGGTGCTGGCTGTCGAGAACGTCCTTCTCGAGGAAGGGGTTGGCGATGGTCGGGTAGTTGGAGTAGTTCTCGCTGTGCCGGTACGTGGCGTTCAGCTTCCAGTAGCCGGTCCGCCCCGCCTCGACGCGAAGCATCCCGTTCGGGCCGATGCCGAGGTCAGCGGCGTCGATGCGGAAATGGTCGATGGCATTCGTGCCGCGGATGTCGCCGAGACCGTAGGAGAGGGCTCGGATCTGAATGCCCTCGCGCTCGTTGACCTGGTTGCGGAACATCTCTTCGTTGCCGGAGACGTCGGTCCAGCGGTAGCCCAGCTCGACGTCGAGGGGGACGTCCTGCGCGACGGCGACGCCGGACAGGAGGAGCGCCGGAAGCAGGGCCGCGAGGAGGAATCGGTTGGTCTTCATTTCCGTCCCTCCTACTTCAGCAGCTTCGGCGACCGGTTCGAACCGTGGACCGCCACGTGGCAGGTCGTGCAGTTCTGCCACCGCGGGAGGGAAATGTTGTGGGTCGCCGGGGGCTGCGAGCCGAGGGCGCCCGACGCCAGCGTCGAGTGGCACTCGAGGCACAGCTGGGAGACCGTGGATCGCGTCAGCATTTTCGGGTTGTTCGAGCCGTGAGGCTCGTGGCAGGTCAGGCAGCCGCCCGTCATGCCGCCGACCGTCGGGCCGACGTGCTCGTAGACGAACGGTCCCCTCTTCTCGTTGTGGCAGGTCAGGCACGGCAGCTCACCCTGTCGCGTCAGCTTCAGGGCGCCCTCGCCCTTGCGCCCGTGGGGTTGGTGGCAGGAGGCGCAGGTGAAGCCGCCGCGGTCGAGGTGGTGGGTGTACGCCTTGCTCCTCAGCGAGGAGGTCTGCCCGGGGTGGCAGGAGTTGCAGAGCTCCGTCTGCCTCTTCGCGAGGAGCTTCGGCTCCCTCGCCTGCGGCGTGTGGACGGAGTGGCAGGTGAGGCAGTTCACGACTTCCGTGGAGCCGTGGACACCGTCACGGTAGGAAAGGTGCTCGGTGGTGACGTCGTGACACGTCAGGCAGGTCTCTGCGCCCTTTGCGCCGTGGAGGCCGTTGATGAGCGTCTTGTCGCCCCCCGCCTCCATGTGGGCCTTCCCGTCGCCGTGGCAGCTCGCGCACGCCGCGTCGCCGGGCAGGTCGCAGGCCGCTCGGCCGTGCGGGTTCGCAGCGAACGTCTTCGACTGCTCGTGGCAGTCTCCGCAGCTCGGCGCGTCCTCCGCAAGGGCCGATCGACCGATTCCCGTCACCCCGAGGACCAGGAGAACGAGGCCGGTGAGGCCAATGGATCGTTTCACCATCTCAGTCCTCTCTCCGGGCGGCGCGCAGTACGCGCCAGCCGGGAGGCCCGCCCCCCGATCGATGCCGGGGGGCGGGCGTCCTCAGTAGTTAGCGGGCGTGGGAGACCGCGACGGACCATTCGGAGCTGGCGCCGTGGCACGCGCCACAGGCTTCGCCGAAGACCGCCGTGTTGAGGAACGCGTGCGCCTCGGCGTCACGCGTGTCGTGGCAACCCAGGCAGGCGGCCGTTCCCGGACCCTGCGGCGTGAAGTAGTCGCGCTGTGTGATGACGTTGAGGGCGCCGGTGACGACCGGGAGGTTTGCCGTCGCCTGGGACGTGTGGCACGCCAGGCAGTTCCGACGGTCGCCGGGGTAGAGAACCTCGTTGAACGAGTACGGCGTGCCGCCGTAGCCGTAGATCGTGTAGTCCTGGGTGAGCTCTTCGCCCGAGTGGATCCGGTGGATCATGCGGGCCATCTGGATCGACTCGGGGACGCTGCCGGCCGGACGGCGGGACGCGTCGTCGCCGTTCGGGGCGTGGCAGAGGAGGCACTCGGCCACCGCGAGGCGCTGCCCGCCGTGGAGCGGGAGCCAGTCGTGGCACCGCAGGCACTTCGCCTGGTCGACCACCGTCCTGCGCGCGACGACGGCGCCCGTGGAGGCGGCGTTGTAGATCGGGTTGAACGCGCCTTCGTTGAACGTGTTGCCGTTGACCGTGACGGAGCGGCGGACGTCCATGGAGAACGTGAGCGTCCCCTTGAAGGTCGTCGGGACGGCCCAGGTCATCGTGTAGGCGGCCGTCGTGCCGTTGAAGGTCGCGCCGGAGGCGTTTTCACGGGTGTTCGGCCACGTGGCGTAGTCGGTCGTCGGGCCGGCGACGAGGACGTTGACGTTCGAGCCGAAGGGCTTCGGGTCGAGGATCTTCCCGTCGTTCTCGGTCAGCTTGAACGTGACGACCGGCTTCTGGCCGGGGGCCGTGTTCGTGACGGAGAGGATCTCGGCCTTCAGGCCCTTGAGCTGCTTGGACTCGAGGAGGAGCGTGTGGGCGCCCTTGATCGAGGCGTCGAACTCCTGGCCGCTGTCGGGGATGTGGCACTTGGCGCACTGCGAGTCGTCGGCCTGGGCCGGATGGCTCGTGCCGGCGGTGAAGTCGACGCCGGCGTGGCAGCCGCCGCAGACCTGGCGGCCGGGCTTGGTCAGGTAGACGGTGCCCTGCGGCTGCTTCGGGTCGTGGCAGGCCTCGCAGTTGTTCAGGTAGTACTGCGGATAGGTGATTTCGCCGACGTCCTCGAGGTTCGAGGAGTGGATCCGGTGCCAGATTCCCATGTCGAACTCGGTGAGGCCTCCCACCATGTCGTTCTTGTTGTGGCAGAGGGCGCAGGTCTTCGCCTCGCGGTAGTTGCTGCCGTGGCCGACGACCGGGTCGTGGCAGGCGTTGCACTTCGACGTCGTCGTGACGGCCCAGGTCGTCGCCGCGGCGCCGGTCGCCGGGACGAAGTCCTTGAACACGTTCACGTAGTACGACTTCCCGAGGTAGTCGACCATGTTCCGGTTGCCGGTGCACGCGAGCGTCATCGGCTTGTTCACGTCGAAGTTCGGCATCGTCGCCGCGAACGTGTACTTGTACTTGCCGGCGCCGAGGTCGACCCACGTCCCCGTGTTGTCACGGGACGGGTTGCCACCCGACGTGATGAGGTTGTCGTAGTAGCCCGAGGCCGCGTCCCACACCGAAGGGATGAATCGCAGGGAGACGACGCCGGGGGTCGTCCCGCCGAGGCGGTCGAGCGGCTGGTTGAAGTCGTCCGTCACGGTGATCTCGACGCTCGGCTTCTTGCCGGGCGCCATATCCGTGACGGTCCCGATCGTGACTTTCAGTCCGGGGCGGATGAAGTCCATCTGAGCCTGGGTCAGGTAGTACTCCTTGTCCCCGGGCGTGTAGACGCTCACGGTCTGTGGGTCGACCGTGACCGCAGCTCGTCCGCCCGATCGGGTTTCGGGCGGGACGGACGACGGGATCGCGAGCGTCCCCGCCGCCAGGACGAACATCAGTCCGCGCTGCAGAAGTGACATGGGATCTCCTCCTTCAAACCGTGTCGCAAGGATTTGGGTGTGAAATGGTGCGCATCACCGAAAAAATTCCAACGGCGAATGCTAATCGGATTCGGGACTGGCGAGGGGCGGAAGGATCCTCGAAAAGGGGAAAATGATGCAGGCACATCAGCCCTGTGAGGGACCGGATTCAGGGCTCTTGAAGTCCATTCTCAGGACAGGGGCTCGGAGACCGACCCAGGCGGGGCCCAGCCCTTGAATCCGAGCTCGAACCGGGTCGTGCCCGACTCGCGAAAGCCCTCGTCGAACCGCCGCTCGAGGAAAGTCGCACGACCGCTCGACGCCACCAGAAGCAGAGTCGTCGCTCGCGTCCCGTAGCCCGGAGCCGCGATGAACGGGGACGAGAGGACTCTCTCCGTGGCAAGGCCGAATCCGGTGTCGGGAAGCTCCTCGTCCGGCGCCGGCTCCCGGTCGGCGAGGAGGGCGAACAGCTCGTCGGGGTCGATCCGGTCGTGCCGCCCGAGGATGCGGGCGAGTCCCGCCGCCGACCACCGCACTTTCGGCCAGGGCGTGTCGAGGAACGCGTTCGAGACCGCGTGGATGCCGGCCTCGACCTCGCGCGGCTCACCCCCGGCATTCGAGAAGCACGCGAGCCGGCCGGCCGCGGCCGCGAGAAGATTGAAACCGTTGCGGCGGCTCCCCTCGGCGGCGAGGCGCTTCAGGCAAGCGACCGGCTCCTCCGCGCCCGAGAGGAACCGGACGACGAGCTCGCCCCGCGACGGGGCCGAGGGGTCGAAGGACTGAGGGTCGCGGACGTTCGTCAGGGCCGCGAAGCGCCCGGAGGGCGTCACGCCCATCCACGTCCCTCCCGCCACGAGGTCTCGACCCGCCAGCAGGCCGTCGCACCCCTGCCAGAAACCGGCCGGCTCGGTAGGACGCGCCACGAGCTCGTCCCGGTTCGCCGCCACCACCAGGGGGTAGCGCGGGTGGGCGTGAAGCCCGAAGACGATGAGGCACACGGCGCGCCGGTCCGTTCGTTCAGGTCCTGGCGAGATAGGGAACGGACCAGGGGAACTCCGCGGCGAACTCCTTCTCGGCCTCGAGGATGAGAGCCGCCTCCCAGCGCTCCACTTCCCGCTCGCCTTCGGGGGAGGCCGCCCGGATGCACCTGCGAAACGCGATCTCCAGGAGCATCTGGTCCGTGCGAGAGAGCGGTTTCTGTAGAGCATCGACGAGGGTCTGCATGGCCGCGGCGACGCTTCGCGGTACGGTGCGTCGGGCCGCGACGAGGAGGAGGATGTAGGGCTGCCTCAGGTCCTCGGCCTGCTCGAGCTGGGGGGCGTCCGCCAGGAGAGCGGCCTCCTCCGCCTCGAGGCGGGACCACCCTTCCCAGGCCTGCCGGTTCTCGTCTTTCCATGCCTGCCGCGCTTGCGCGACCTCGGCCTCCTCGATCGCCAGGAGCTCCTCGCCTCCGGGCCGCGCCCCCCCCGCTGCCGCGAGACTCGCGCGCTCCTCGGCGATGCGCTCGTCGCGGAGCGAGAGGTGCCGCTCCTCACCCCGCAGCTTCATGAGCCGGTGCGCGAGCGCGGTCCACCTCTTCTGGAGCGCCTTCTTGTGCTGCATTCGCTCGCGCCCGATCCGCATGTGGACCCTCAGGGCGACCGTCGCGAGGACGAGCTGCTCGAGCGTGAAGACCGACGCCAGCTGCCGCGCCACGACGTCGACGGCGTTGTACGAGTCGTCGAGGAACGCCGCGCCCCGCTGAACGATCCGCGGCGTGAGCTCGATCCTGGCCCGGTCGGCCAGAAGGCCGTCGATCGAGATCGGCCTGCTGATGAGGTGCCGTCCCGAGGCCGTCGGATCCCAGTAGCCGGGACAGATTTCCCCGTCGGGGCTCAGCACCGGAACATCCCCGATCGTCACAGGAGCATCCCCGGGCCCCCGGTTGCGCGGCATCGTCTGATGATCGGGAGCAAGGGCAGGTCTTGTCCAGAGGAAACGCGATCGGTCCAGGGCCGGCTTCGTCTCTTCGTCACTGTGGCGGGCGGTCCGGCCCGGGCGCGTCCGGCGCCCAGCCGGGAAGCTGGAAGCCCCGGTGGCGAAGGAGCGTGCCGACTCGTTCCCGCAGGAGCGCGGGCTCGATCGGCTTGAGGAGCAGCTCGTTGGCGCCCGACTGGATGCCAAAGGCGTAACGACTCCGGTCGAGCCGGTCGGCGGCGAGGAGGACCGGAAGGGCCGCCAGGTTCGGCTGCGACTTGATGACACGCGTCACGTCGAAGCCGTCCATCCCGGGAAGGGAGACGTCCATGACGACGAGGTCGACCGGTCCCCTCACGAGAGCCTCGAGCGCCTCCTGGCCGCTCGTCGCTTCGACGAAGCGACAGGTTTCGCTTCCCAGCCCGGCTTTCCACACCGTGCGGCTCGCCGCCGTGGCCGACACGAGAAGGAGCATCGGGAGACGCGCGGGGTCGGCCGGAACGACCACGGCGGGCGCTGCGCTGGCGACGGGAGCCGCGGCGGCGGCGGCCGTGGGGACGGCAGGCGCTTTCGGGGCCGCCGGGGCGGCGGGAACCCGCACGACCCGCTCCGGCGCGGCCGTTTGCGCGGGCCGCGGGCCGACGTCCGACGGGGCCGCGGGTCGCGCAAGCGCAGGAGGGGTCGGCAGGATGACCGCCCCCAGGGCCGATTCGAGCTGCGCCATCAGCCCGTCCTCGCCGGGGCCGCGACGGACGGAGCCTTCCTTCGGCGTCGGAAGGGGTTCGACTCCCGCGAGCTCCGCTTCGAGGTCCAGCGCCGTCGCGTAGCGCTTCGCGGGGTCCTTGCGCAGCGCTTTCATGACGATGGCGCGCAGCCCCGCGGAGACGTCGGCGTGCTTGGAAAGGAGGTCCGGTACCGGGTCGTTGATCTGCTTCATCGCCACGGCGATCGGGCTGTCTCCCGAGAACGGGAGCTGCCCGGTGAGCGCCTCGAAGGCGATGATCCCGATCGAGTAGATGTCCGTTCGGGCGTCGACGGGTCTTCCGGACGCCTGCTCGGGCGACATGTACTGCGGCGTGCCGAGGATGATCGAGTCGAGCGTGAAGCCGCCGCCGAGGTTCCAACGGGCCAGGCCGAAGTCGACGATGGCGACGGCGCCGTGCTCGTCGACGATGACGTTCTGGCTCTTCAGGTCGCGGTGGACGATTCCGAGCTCGTGGATCGCCGAGCAGCCTCGGGCGATCTGCCGGAGGATGGGCACGGCGCGGGCCGGCTCGATCCGCCGTTCGTCGCGAATGAGCGTCCAGAGGTCCTTCCCCGGGACGAACTCCATCGTGATGTAGGGATAGGAGCCGCTGATCCCGAAGTCGTACATGCGGGCGACGTTCGGGTGCTTGATCTTCCGGTTGAGGTTGATCTCGCGCTTGAACCGGGCGAGGACGGCTTCGTCGTCCTTTGCGAGGTCGGGCGAGAGGACTTTGATCGCGACGACTTCGTCCAGCTCGCGGTCCCGGGCCTTGTAGACGATGCCCACACCCCCCTGCCCGAGCGTCTCGATCCACTCGTAGCGGGAGACTCCCTCGAAGAACTTCTTCCGTAGGATGTCGGCCTTCATCGGACGGGTCTCGCCACCGGAGCATAGAGGGAATCGGGCGCGGGATCGACGGAAGAGAGGTCGCTGGGCCTTGTTCCTCCGCCGCTGCGGGTCGTCAGACGGCCCTCATCACCAGGCAGGCGTTCGTCCCGCCGAACCCGAACGAGTTCGAAAGGGCTGCGCGAATCGCCCGCGAACGGGCCACGTTCGGCGTGTAGTCGAGGTCGCACTCGGGGTCCGGAGTCGTGTAGTTGATCGTCGGCGGAACGAGGCCGTGGCGGATGGCGAGCGCGAGAACGCCCGCCTCGTAGCCTCCGGCCGCGCCGAGGAGGTGCCCGGTCATCGACTTCGTCGAGGAAATCGCCACGTCCCGGGCCGCCTCTCCGAGAAGGCGCTTCACCGCGATCGTCTCGATCCGGTCGCCGTGCGGCGTGGAGGTGCCGTGGGCGTTGATGTATCCGATCTCGGACGGGTCCATCGCCGCGTCCTTCAGGGCGTTGCGCATGACGCGGAACGGGCCGTCCCCGTCGTCGGAGGGGGCCGAGATGTGGTGGGAGTCACCGGACATGCCGTAACCGGCGACCTCGGCGTAGATCGGCGCCCCGCGCCGAACCGCCTGCCCCATCTCCTCGAGGACGAGGATTCCCGCCCCTTCTCCCAGAACGAACCCGTCGCGATCCCGGTCCCACGGCCGCGACGCGGTGGCCGGATCGTCGTTGCGGGTGGAGAGGGCGCGCATCGCGGCGAAGCCGCCGATGGCGAGAGGGACCACGACCGATTCGGTCCCGCCCGCGATCATGGCGTCCGCGTCACCCCGGCGGATGATGTTCACGGCGTCGCCGATCGCGTGGGCCGAGGTGGCGCAGGCTGTGGCCGTCGCCGTGTTCGGACCCTTGGCACCCGTGAGGATCGAGACCAGCCCGGAGGACATGTTGACGATCAGGCCCGGGATGAAGAAGGGGCTGATCCTCCTCGGGCCCTTCTCGAGAAGGACCTTGTGGGTCTCCTCGATCAGGGGAAGGCCGCCGATGCCGGAGCCGATGCAGACTCCCACCGACTCCGCGTTCTCTTCCGTGATCGTCAGGCCCGACTCCGCGAGCGCCTCCCTGGCGGCGGCGACCGCGTAGTGGACGAACGTGTCGAACTTCTTGATTTCCTTCTTCTCGAGGTGGAGGCCCGGGTCGAAACCCCTGACCTCCCCCGCGATCCGGCAGGCGTAGTCCGTCGCGTCGAAGCGGGTGATGGGGCCGATCCCGGAACGCCCCGCGAGGAGAGCGCTCCAGTTCTCTTTCGCCGTCAGGCCGACGGGCGAGACGAGTCCGATTCCCGTGACGACGACCCGGCGGCGGCCCCGGGCATCGAGAAAGTCCAGCCGGGCCGTCACGCGGATCTCAGGCAGGCTTCGCGTGCGACTCGATGTAGGTGACGGCGTTCTTGACCTTCTGGATCTTCTCGGCGTCCTCGTCCGGGATCTCGATGCCGAAGGCCTCTTCGAAGGCCATCACGAGCTCCACGGTGTCGAGCGAGTCGGCGCCGAGGTCGTCGACGAAGCTCGCATCGGGCTTGACCTCGTCGGCCTGGACCCCGAGCTGCTCGACGATGATGCTCTTGACCTTTTCCTCAATCGAGTTCGACATTCATTTCCTCCCTAAGTTGACGGACGCCGCCGGATTCTCCCCGGCTTTCCCGTTGAATTCAAGCACGCGCAGGTCCCTCTGCCGTCAGGGGATGAGGAGACCTCCGCTGACGTTCAGGACGGTTCCGGTGACGTACGAGGCGAGATCGGAGGCGAGGTAGAGGACCGCGCCGGCGACGTCCTCGCCGTTTCCGAGGCGCCCCAGGACGATCTTCCCGGCCAGAGCCTCGCGCTGCTCCTCGCCGAGCGCCTCGGTCATCGCGGTTTCGATGTACCCGGGAGCGACGACGTTCACGGTGATCCCCCGGGACCCGATCTCGCGGGCCAGGGACATCGAGAACCCGACGACGCCCGCCTTGGCGGCGGCGTAGCTGGCCTGGCCGGCATTCCCCATGAGGCCGACGACGGAGCCGACGGTCACGATCCTGCCGGCGACCCGCTTCTTCATCATCAGCTTGACGGCTTCCTGCGTGACGAGGAATACGCCGGTCAGGTCCGTCGCGAGGACCCTGTCCCAGCTCTCCTTCGACATCCTCAGGAGGAGGCCGTCATCGGTGATCCCGGCGTTGTTGACGAGGATGTCGAGCCGGCCGTGACGCTCGACGATCCCCTTGAAGAGCGCCGGAACGGACGAGGGGTCGGCGACGTCGAGGGAGACGGCTTCGGCCGAGCCCCCGGCTTCGACGATCGAGGTGGCGACGGCAGCGGCCTTTTCCTGGTTGCGCGCCGCCACGAGAACGGTCGCCCCGGCGAAGGCAAGGCGGCGGGCGATCGTCTCCCCGATCCCCTGCGATCCTCCGGTGACGAGCGCGATCTTTCCCTCGAGGGAGAGGACGTGAGGCATCTCGCTGCTCCTTTTATCAGTCTTCGACGAGGTCGGCGGACGTGGCACCCGCGGCAGCGAAGAAAGCGGCGCCGGACAGCTCGAGCTGGACGCCCCTCTGCCCCGCGGAGACGAAGAGCCTGGGAAGCGTCGCGGCCGCCGCGTGGACGAAGAGCGGCATCGCCTTCCTCATCCCGAAGGGCGAGCAGCCCCCCTTCACGTAGCCGGTCAGCTTCTCCATCTCCTCGGAAGAGACCATCGCGACGGTCCGGTTCCCCGAGACGCGGGCGAGCTTCTTGAGCGAGAGGCGGGTCCCGGTCGGGATCACCGCGGCGAGCGGTCCGGTCCTGTCGCCCTTCGCCACGAGCGTCTTCCAGACCTCTTCCGGCGGGACCCCGAGCTTCTCCGCCGCCTCCTCCGCGGTGAAGTCGGCCGCCGCGAACGTTCGCAGGCCGTAAGCGGCCTTGCGCGCGTCGAGGATGCGCGTGGCGTTGGTCGTCGCCTTCGCGGTCATCCGGCGAGCAGTCTCCGGACTCCCTCGGCGTCCGACGTCGTCCGGACGGGCCAGTCCTTCGCGATCCTCTTCGCGAGGCCGGCGAGGACGGTGCCAGGCCCCACCTCGATCGCCCCGTCCGTCTCCCGGGAGAGCCGCTCGACCGTCTCGACCCAGCGGACCGGCGAGCAGACCTGCCGCAGCAGCGCCTCGCGCGCCGCGGACCCGGAGAGGTTCGCGAGTACGTCGACGTTCGTCACGACCGGGACGGAGAGGTCCCCGAACGGGACCGCGTCGAGGTACGGCGCGAGCTTCTCCTCCGCCGGCTTCATGAGGGCGCAGTGGAACGGGGCCGACACCGGGAGCGGCAGGACCCGCTTGGCGCCCCTCTGCCTCAGGAGCTCGGACGCCTTCGCGACGGCTCCCGCCGTTCCGGCAATCACCGTCTGCTCGGGCGAGTTGAAGTTCGCGGCCGAGACGGCCTCTCCCGTCGCTTCGGAGACCTCCGCGCAGGCCACGGCGACGGCGGCCCCGTCGAGACCGATGACCGCGCCCATGGCACCCTGCCCCGCCGCGACCGCCTCCTGCATGAAGGTGCCACGCCGGTGGACGAGGACGACGGCGTCCTCGAGCGTCAGGGCTCCCGCCGCGACGAGGGCCGACCACTCGCCGAGCGAGTGCCCCGCGAGGAGGGCCGGGACCCGTCCCCGGGATCTGAGGACCTCGAAGACGGCGACCGAGTGGACGAGGATCGCCGGCTGCGTCACCGCAGTCCGTTTCAGCTCCTCCTCGGACCCCTCGAACGAGACGTTGGATATGGACAGGTGCAACGGAGCGAGGGCGGCGTCGGCACGGTCGTAGACCGCGCGCGCCTCGGGGAACGCGGTCGCGAGGTCGCGCCCCATGCCGGCGACCTGGGACCCCTGGCCCGGGAAGAGGAACGCGAGGCTGGGCATCGCTACCACCTCACCAGGGCCGCGCCCCACGTCAGGCCGGCGCCGAAGGCCGTGAACAGGATCAGGTCGCCGCGCTTGATACGCCCGTCCCGGACCGCCTCGTCGAGGGCGATCGGAATGGACGCGGAGCTCGTGTTGCCATAGCGCTCGATGTTCACGATGCAGCGCTCCCTCGGCATCCCGAGCCGCTCGCCGACGGCCCGGATGATCCGGTCATTCGCCTGGTGCGGGACGAGCCAGGAGACCTCGCCCGGCTCGAAACCGCTCTCGTTGAGGACGTCCTTGCAGACGTCGACCATCGACCGGACGGCGATCTTGAACGTCTCGCCACCCATCATCTTGATGAACGGGAGGCGCTGCTCGAGCGTTTCGGGCCGGTTCGGCGGGTTCGAGGAGCCTCCGCCCGGCATCTCGATGAAGGAGGCTCCTTCTCCGTCGCTCCGGATCGTCGAGGCGAGGACGCCCCGGTCGGACTTCGTCGCCCGGAGGAGCGTGGCGCCCGCACCGTCGCCGAAAAGGACGCACGTCGCGCGGTCCGTGTAGTCGGTGTAGCGCGTCAGGAACTCGGCGCCGACGAGGAGGATGTTCTTCGCCTTCCCCGCCTGGATCAGCCCGTCGGCGATGTGGAGGCCGTAGAGCCAGCCGGAGCATCCGGCGTTCTGGTCCCAGGCGGCGGCCTTGCGGGCCCCGAGCTTCTGCTGGACGAGGCACGCGACCGCCGGGATCGGCTGGTCGGGGGTGACCGTGGCGACGAGGACGGCGTCGAGGTCTTTCGCGTGCAGGCCGGCGCTTTCGAGGGCCTGGATTCCGGCCGCGACACAGAAGTCCGAGAGGGTCTCCCCGTCGGCCGCGACGTGGCGCTCGCGGACACCCGTCCGCGTCGTGATCCACTCGTCCGACGTCTCGACGAGCTTCTCGAGATCGGCGTTCGTCAGGAGCCTCGCGGGTACGGCCTGGCCGGTGCCGGCAATGGCGGCGTGAAACATCTTCCCTGCTCTCCTTTCAGCGGACGGGTACCGGAGGCGCCAGGTCGCGGACTTTCGCCCGGATTCTCTCGGGAATTCTGCGCCTCGCGTAGTCGTGGAGGGCCTTGATCCCGTTTCGAACGGCGCGGGCGTTCGAGCTGCCGTGCCCGATGAGGACGGCCCGCTTCACCCCGAGAAGCGGCGCGCCGCCGTACTCGGTGTAGTCGAGGCGCTTCTTGAAGGACCGGAACGCATCCCTCGAGAGGAGGAATCCCATGGAGGCCTGGAGACTCCGCGTGATCTCCTGCTTGAGCGCCTCCTCGACGAGGCGGGCGAGACTCTCCGAGACCTTGAGGACGACGTTCCCCGTGAAGCCGTCGGTCACGACGACGTCGACGTCGACGTTCCCGCCGTAGACGTCCCGCCCCTCGCAGTTGCCGATGAAGTTGAGCCCCGACTTCCGGAGCAGTCCGAAGACCTCGCGCGTCGTCCCGGTCCCCTTCTCTTCCTCCTCGCCGACGGAGAGGAGACCGATCTTCGGCCGGTCGATGCCGAGGACTTCCTGGGCGTAGAAATGCCCCATCAGGGCGAACTCCCGGTAGTTCTCGACCTTGCACGAGACGTTCGCGCCCACGTCGAGGAGGAGGCGCGTCCGGCCGAGTCCCGGCAGGACGGCGGCAAGGGCAGGCCGATCGATCCCCTCGATGACGCCGAGCGCGGCCCGTGCCGTCACCATGGCGGCGCCGGTGTGTCCGGCGGTGAAGAACCCGTCGGCGGCTCCGTCCTTCACGAGCTCGGCCGCGACGCGGACCGACGCCCGGGGCTTCTTCCGAAGCGCGGCGGTCGCGGGCTCGTCGAACCCGACGACGTCCTCGGCTTCCACGATGCCGATCCGGCTCCCCCGGTAGCTCGCCGCGAGGAGGAGAGGTTCCACCTCCCTCCGGCGCCCCACGAGAAGGAGGTCGAGGCCGAAATCGACGGCGGCCGCGACGGCTCCTTCAACAGTGGCACGGGGGGCGTTGTCTCCCCCCATGGCGTCGACGGCGAGGGCCATTCAGGCTGCGACTCGGGGAGTCGCGATCAGCTCTTCTCGGCGCCAGCGGTGATTTCTCGACCCCGGTAGTGGCCGCAATCGGGGCAGACGCGGTGAGGAGTCTTCGTCGCTCCGCAGCTCGGGCACTTCGAGAGGCCCGGGTCCTGAAGGAAATCGTGCGCCCTCCGCAGGTCGCGGCGCGTCTTGCTGTGACGATGTTTCGGATTCGGCATGGCAGTTCACCTCTCGGGATCGTTGGTTACGGGGAAGCGCCTCGTGGCTCGCCGCCGGCGCGGCTTCAGGCCAGAAGCGACTTGAGCTTCGCGAGCCTTTCGTCGCCTTCTTCCCGGCAGTCGCACGGGACGGAGTTCCGGTCGGCCCCGCAATGGGGACACAGACCGCGGCAGTCGGGCCGGCAGAGCGGCTTCATGGGGAGCTCCAGCAGGAGCTGCTCCTCGACGAGGGGATCGAACGGGACGACGAGCTCGTCGTACCAGACGACGTCGAGGTCGCTGGTCGTCAGCTCCGTCTCCTCCTCCGTGGGACGGCGGTGGGTCGGGGCGAAGAGCCACGACACTTCGGTCCTGCCGGAAAAGGCGACCGGCGCGAGGCAGCGAGAACAGGCGATCTCGCCCGCCACGGAGAACTCGCCCGTCAGGACGAATCCGGGATCGGCCTTCTGGAGCGTTCCCGAAAAAGCGACAGGCTCGAGCGCAAGGAGCTCGGGCCGCTCGAGCCGTCCCATCGGGACCTCGAGTCGGTGGGAAACAGCGACGGGCGCCTCCAGCGCCTCTTCCAGATTCAGCTCCATCTCGACCCCTCCTCGCGGAGGGTCGGTGAGTGTAGCACGCACGCCCGGTGCGCAGCGTCAGCCCCACGGACGGGTTCCGGGCCCCGCCCCGCCCGGTGCGCCCGCGATACGATGCCCCGGATGCGCATCGCCGTCGACGCCCGCTCGCTCTGCGGCGAGAGGACCGGCGTCGGCCGAACGCTCGAAGGCCTCTACGGCGCCTTCACCCGGCTCTTCCCCGGGGATTCCGTCGTCCTCCTTTCTCCCCGCCCGATCGCCCTCCCGGGAGTGCTCGAAGGCCAGGTCGAGGTCCGCCCCCCCGGACGGCCGCGCCTTCCCGGCACGATCTGGCTCCAGACCATCGCGGCCATCGAGGCCGTAAGGGCGGGAGCAGACCTCTTCCACGGGCCGCTCGGCATCCTCCCCCTGGCCTTTCCCCTTCCGGGGGTCGCGACCATCCACGACCTGACCCCCGTCCTCTTCCCCGAGTGGCACGACCGAAAGAACGTCGCCGGGTTCGCACCGCTGCTCCCCGCCACGGTGAGGCGGGCGGACCGCATCGTCTGCGTTTCCCGGGCGACTCGGGACGACCTCCTCCTGGTCTGCCCGGAGGCGGCCGGCAAGGCATTCATCGTCCCGAACGGCCTCGTCCCCGCCCCCGCGACGGGCCAAGGGGCGCCTCCCTCCAGGCCCTACGTCCTCTCGATAGGGACCCTCGAACCCCGGAAGAACCACGAACGGCTGGTCGCCGCGATGGAGTCGATCTGGGACCGCCGTCCGGATTTCCCCGACCTCGTAATCGTCGGCGGAACGGGCTGGGGAATGCCCGACTTCGACGAAAGGCTGTCGCGTTCCCGGCACGCGGCCCGGATCACCCGCCTCGGGTGGGTCCCTTCCGAGCGTGCCACCCAGCTCCTCAGGAGCGCCCGGCTCCTCGCCTACCCGAGCCTCTACGAGGGATTCGGCCTCCCCGCCCTCGAGGCGATGGCCGAAGGGATCCCCGTCGTCGCGTCGTCCTCCTCTTCGCTTCCGGAAGTGGTCGGCAACGCCGGACTTCTCCCCGACCCTCTCGACCCGGGCGCGATCGCTTCGGCGATCGAACGGGCAAACGACGACGCGTCGTTCCGTGAGGCGGCCGGCAGGCTCGGCCCGGAGCGGGCGTCGCTCTTCACCTGGGAGTCCGCCGCGCGCGCCACGCGGGCCCTCTTCGCCGAGGCGGCGGAGTGAGGCGGCTCCGCGTGGCCCTCGACGCCCGCAAGCTGCGCGATTTCGGCATCGGGACCTACGTCCGCGGCCTCCTCGGCGCCGCCGCGGCGAGGGGTGAGCACGAACTCGTGGCAATCGTGAGATTCGGAGACGAGTCCCTTCTCCCCGAGGGGGTCGAAGCGATCCCCTGCAATGCCGCCGGGTACTCCTTCGCCGAGCTCGTCGCCGTTCGGCGCGCAGTTTCGAGGGCCGGGTGCGACGTCTTCCACGCCCCGCATTACGTCGTGCCGTTGCTCCCGCCCCGGGCCACCGTCGTGACGATCCACGATCTGATCCACCTGAAGCGTCCGGAGCACGGGACGCTGGCGAAGAAGCTCTACGCGACGACGATGCTCCGGCGCGCCCTCCGCGCCGCACGCGTCGTCCTGACCGTCTCGGAGGCCGTCCGCGAAGACCTCGCGGCCTTCGCCCCGGAGCACGCGGGGAAGGTGCGCGCCGTCCCGAACGGCGTGGAGCAGCGGTTTCTCGCTCCCGTGCCCGGAGAAGACGTCGCCCGCGTTCGCCGCACAGCGGGCCTCGACGCGCCGTACGTCCTCTTCCTCGGGAACGACAAGCCTCACAAGAACCTGGACGGGCTCCTCGCAGCGTTCGCTCGCGTCACGCGGGCTGGGCTACCCCATCGGCTCGTCCTCGCCGGGGGAGCCTCCGAGCGGCGCGGGGCCCGGGCCGCAGCTGCTGGGGCGGCCGGTATCGCAGACCGTCTCGTCGACCTCGGGGTCCTCCCCGATTCCGACATCGCCCCGCTCCTCGCCGGCGCCTCGGCGCTCGCGATGCCCTCGTTCCTCGAAGGCTTCGGCCTTCCCGTCCTCGAGGCTCAGGCCGTCGGAACGCCCGTCGTCTGCTCCGATCGCGGCGGGCTGCCGGAGGCGGCGGGCGATGCGGCGCTCTTTGCGAGCCCCGACGACCCCGACGCGCTCGGGGACACGCTCGTCCGGCTCCTGACGGACGCCGACCTGGCGGCCCGCCTCTCCGCGCGCGGCCGGGAGCGGGCCCGGGCCTTCACCTGGGACGCAGCCTTCGCGCAGGTCGCAGTCGCCTGGCAGGATGCGGCGGGGGGGCCGTGAAGGTCGCGCTCGTTCACGACTGGCTGACCGGGTCGCGCGGCGGCGAGAAGGTCCTCCTCCAGATCGCCCGTCTCTTTCCGAAGGCGCCGCTCTTCACGCTCTTCCATTTTCCGGGGTCGGTCCCTCCCGAGATCGAGGACCGGCCCCTGACGACGACGTGGCTCCAGCGCGTCGTCTCCCGCGACCGGGACTACCGGTCGCTCCTTCCTCTCTACTTCCTCGCCGCCGAGAGCTGGGACCTCTCGGGCTTCGACCTGGTGATCTCCACGTCGCACTGCGTCGCCAAGGCGGCGAAGCGGGGGCCTGCGGGCTATCACCTCTGTTACTGCCACACGCCGGTCCGCTACCTTCACGACCAGTTCGACGACTACCTCAGGGGGCGCGGGACGCTCGCGAAAGCCGCGGCCCGCCTCGTCCGGGCCCCGCTCCGCGCCCGCGACGTCGCCACGGTTCCGCGGGTCGACGCCTTCCTCGCGAACTCGGAGAACGTCCGCGAGCGGATCGCACGGATCTACGGCCGCCCGTCCCGCGTCGTGCCGGCGCCGGCCGACACGGCCTTCTACACTCCTGCTCCGTCGCCGCGCCGGCGCGAAGGAATCCTCGTCGTCTCCGCCCTCGCCCCTTACAAGCGGCTCGACGACGCCCTCGAGGCCTCGGCTCGCCTCGGGCGGCCCCTCACGATCGCCGGGTTCGGCCCTGAGGAAGCCCGCCTGCGCGCTCTCGCCGGCCCGAACGTCCGCTTCGCCGGCTCGCCGTCCGACGAGGAGCTCCGGGAGCTCTACCGGTCAGCCGAGGTCGTCCTGATGCCGGGCGAGGAGGATTTCGGCATCGTCCCCCTCGAGGCACAGGCCTGCGGGGCGCCCGTCGTCGCCCTCGGCAGAGGGGGCGCGCTCGAGACCGTCGTCGACGGGATCACCGGCGTTCTCTATTGCGAAGCCGGGCCCGGCCCGCTCGCCCGTGCGATCGAGCTGGCCCGCACCAAGCGCTTCGAGACCGAAGCCCTCGTGGAGAACGCCCGCCGCTTCTCCGAGCCCGCGTTCCGGCTGCGGTTCCTCAGCGCCGCACGATCGGCCCTGGCCGAATCCGGGCGCGAAGACCTCTCCCGCGCGCTTCCCAGTGCGGGACCTTAGAATCCGTCGGGAGACCGTGTGATCCAGAGACAGGCCCGACGCCTCCAGGCCACCTTCCTCGCGTCCGACGTCGCAGCGACGTGTGCGGCGCTTCTGGCCGCATACGTGATTCGTTTCGAGACCGTCTGGCCCATTCCCCTCGGACCGCAGCCGATCGGCAACTACACGTCTCTCCTGCCGATCATCCTCTTCCTCTGGCCGGTCGTCTTCTACTTCCACCGGCTCTACCAGCTGCGACGGGACCGGTCTTCCATCGACGAGGCGCTCGCCATCGTCATGGCCGCCTCGCTCGCGACGCTCCTTCTCGTCGGTCTCCTCTCGTTCTGGCGGGCCTGGTCATTCAACCGCGCGCTCCTGATCCTCTTCCTTCTCCTGGACATCCTGTTCGTCGCCCTCGGGCGATTCGCGATCTGGAGGTATCTCGAGAAGGTCTGGTCCGCCGGCGTGGGCGTCCGGAGGGCGCTCGTCGTCGGCGCGGGGAACGCGGGGAGGGCGATTGCGGACAAGCTCCTCGACAACCCGGCCACCGGCCTGAAACCGGTGGGATTCGTCGACGACGACGCGAGCAAGCGGGGCGAGGAGTACCGGGGTCTCACCGTGCTCGGGACGACCGCCGACGTCCGGTCCCTGATGGAGCGGTACGAGGTCGACACGATCTTCCTCGCCCTCCCCGTCGACGCCTACCGGACGATGCTGGGAATACTGAAAGACGTCGGAAACGAGATGGTCGACATCCGGTTCGTTCCCGACCTCTTTCAGTTCGTCACGTTCAAGGCGGGCGTGGAGGACTTCGACGGCCTCCCGGTCATCAACCTCACGCAGCGCCCTCTCGAGGGGTGGAACTCGCTCGTGAAGAGGACGATGGACCTCGTCCTGTCGGCCGGGGGGCTCGTCGCCCTGGCCATCCTCCTTCCGTTCGTCGCGCTCGCGATATGGATGGAGGACCGGGGCCCTGTCTTCTACACCCAGGAGCGGATGGGGCTGGACGGACGCCTCTTCCGGATCCTCAAGTTCCGCTCCATGCGGGTCGGCGCCGAGGACGAGACCGGCGCGGTCTGGGCGCAGGAGGGAGACACCCGGCGGACGCGGGTCGGAGCTTTCCTGAGGAGCACCTCCCTGGACGAGGTCCCCCAGCTCGTCAACATCTTCATGGGAGACATGTCGCTCGTCGGGCCGCGCCCGGAGAGGCCCGAGTTCGTCCGCGAGTTCAAGGAGAAGTTCCCCCAGTACATGCTCCGCCACCGCGTGAGGGCCGGGCTCACCGGCTGGGCGCAGGTCCACGGCTGGCGCGGCAACACGAGCCTCTCCAAGCGCGTCGAGTACGACCTCTACTACATCGAGAACTGGAGCCTCGCGCTCGACCTGCAGATCCTCTGGCGGACGGCGACGCGGAGCTTCCGGGACGAGAACGCGTACTGACGGTCCCCGGGGGACCCCGCGCCCGCATCGCGGCAGCCGGCCCCCCTGACGATCCCCTCCCGCAGCTCACGTGAATCGCCGTACATCGTGCCAGGGTCGGGTAGCCGGGGGAGGTTGCCCTCCCCCAGCTCCCACGGAACCGGACTTGTGGGTCACACATCCGGCTCTTCGGGACGCCGGGGTTCGGGCCGTAGCCCGTATTCCGGCGTCGGGACTCGCGTCCCCGCAGCTATCCCAGCTCCAGCCCGAGATCGAGCTGAACCGGGGCGTTGGCTCGTTGCCACCGGTCTTGCCACCATTCTTCGATGGAGAAGAGCCCGCGCTCGGCGAAGTACGCGTTGCGCAGGGCTCTCTGCACCGCCGCACGGCGGCTCAGGTCCCAGAGGCGTCGTCGCCCGTCGTAGACCGTTTCCCAGGCCATCTTCGGACGACTTCCGAGCTTGATGAGTCGGCGCACGATCGACCGTCGTCTCCTCCACTGCTTCAGAAGCAGGGCTCGGAGCCGGCGCCTGATGTGCGCGTCCAGGTTGTGCAGCGTTCGTTCCGCTGTCTTTCCGGTCACGATCCAGAAGAACCCGATCCATCCCTGGAGGAAGACGTTCAGGTCCCGCAGGACCGCCTTCAGCGAATCCCCGCGGTTCCTGGCCGTCTTCTCCCGGATCACCCTTTCGACACGCTCCTCGGAGCGCTTCGATAGGTCCACCTCCACGGTCCCGTCCTCAGCATCTCGCCTGAGCCGGAACCCCAGAAAGTGCCGCTCCTCTGGCTTCGCCACGGCGCTCTTGGTCAGGTTCACCTTCAGCCGGAGCTTGCGCTCGATGAAGTCCCTGACGCCGGCCATCACCCTCTCGCCTGCCCGACGGCTTCGAACGTAGATGTTCTCGTCGTCGGCACAGCGCACGAAGCGGTGCCCTCGTCTCGCCAGCTCCCAGTCGAGCTCGTCGAGCACGATGGTCGACAGCAACGGCGAAAGCGGCCCACCCTGCGGGGTCCCCTCTTCCGTCGTGACCACCACTCCGTCCGGCATCACCACCCGCGCCTTCAGCATCCGTCCGATCCAGAACTCCTGACATAGCCCGGACGGGTGCCCAGGGATTTCCACAGAAACAGGGCTTTTCTACAGATTTTGCGACTGTTTGAAGGACTTGGCGACGCCAGAAAACGTGGCCTGATTGTTCTTGATAAAAGAGCCGACATTTGGTAACCTTCTGGCGTGGTCCAAGACCAGCAAATCCCCCTCCTCCTCGTAGAGGACGAAGCCCCTCCCGAAGGTGTCGCCTTCATCAATCCCCGTTGCGCGCTGCATACCAGGGATGGCTTCTCGGTAGTCCTTGCCTCGGGCATGCGGATTGCTTATTTCGCGACTGATGACGCGGCCGCCTGTGCATATGCTCAAGTCCTCCTGGTGACCCAGGGATGGGCTGACCAGAACGACGTCGCCCGGGCATTCAAGAAGGGCGAGCGCACCGTTCGTCGCAACCTGCGACGGTTCGAAGAGGGCGGGCTGGCCGCGCTCGGACCCCCGACCGGCTACCCGAAGGGGCGGTCGAGGCTTGCGCGCTCCCTCGAGGACAAGGTCCTGAAGATGAGGACCGGCGGGGTGTCAGCGGCCTCTATTGCTTTCACCGTAGGGGTCACGGTCACGACCGTCCGTGCCATTCTGAAGCGGCGGGGCTGGACGGCGCCTGCGCCAGCGCAGCAGCAGGTACTGGCGAAGGAGGAGCCGGACGGGACGACCAGCGAGCCGCAGGTGGTCGCAGAACCGGTCGAGGTCGAGGGGATCGCACCGGCAGTTGAAGAGGGCCCGAGCAAGTTGCTGGGGCCAGAGCCGGCCGAAGGCGATAGCCAGCCTGGCGGGCACACCTCGGCGACGGGAGAGATGGAGGAGGAGCCCGTCGGGTTCACGATGGACCAGGACCCGTCAGATCGGACGATGGACCGGGCATTCGCCTGCCTGGGAGTGCTCGAGGATGCGACGCCGCTGTTCGGGGATGCGGACGCCGTGGCGGGCGCGGGTGCGCTGCTCGCCGTTCCGGCGCTGGTCGAGAGCGGGGTTCTCCGGATCGCCCGGCAGGTCTACGGGTCGCTGGGGCCTGCCTTCTACGGGCTTCGGACGACGATCATGACGCTGCTGGTGATGGCGCTCCTGCGGGTCAAGCGGGTCGAAGGCCTGAAGGAGAAGACGCCCGCAGTGCTCGGACGGTTGCTCGGCCTCGATCGTGCTCCGGAGGTCAAGACGCTTCGGCGCAAGCTCAAGGCGCTGGCGGAAGACGCCGGACGAGCGGAGCGTTTCGGACGGGCTCTGGCGAGCGCGCGTGTCAAGCAGCGGGAGGATCTCGTGGGGCTGCTCTATGTGGACGGCCACGTCCGCGCATACCACGGTGAGCGGAGGTTGCCCAAGACGCACGTGGTAAGGCTTGGGCGCGTCCTGCCAGGGACGACGGACTACTGGCTCAACGACCGGGATGCCGAGCCGCTGCTCCAGGTGACGGCCGAGGCGAATGCGGGCCTGGTCAGGATGGTCCCCTCGCTCGTGGAAGAGGCACGGAAGGTGGTCGGGAATCGGGAGCTGACCCTGGTGTTCGACCGGGGAGGCTACAGCCCGGAGCTCTTCAAGGCGTTGCTCGAGTCCAAGCACAGGGTCCACGTGATGACGTATCACAAGGGCCACTGGACGAACCTGCAAGTGGAGCTGTTCAAGCGGTACGAGGGAGAGGTCGACGGTCGCCGGGTGACGTACGACCTGGCGGATGGCGAGGTCACGTTGTCCAACCGCCTGAGGCTCAGGCAGGTGACGAGGCGCACCGAGGATGGCCACCAGACCCCGATCCTGACGTCACGCCGGGACCTCTCGGCGCTGGAAGTGGCCGTGCGGATGTTCGGAAGGTGGCGGCAGGAGAACTTCTTCAAGTACCTGCGGGAGGAATACGCACTCGATGCCCTCGTGGACTACGGAGTCGTCGAGGCGGATTCCACGCGCGAGGTCCCGAACCCAGCCCGAAAGACCGTTGACAAGACGCTGGCGAAGGCGCGCGAGGACCTGAGGAGCCTGGAGGCTGAGTACGGGCGGACCGCGGAATGCGACCAGGAGCGTGATCGCCGGACCATGCGCGGCTTCAAGATCGCCAACGGCCAGCTCGGCAAGAAGATCAAGGAGGCCCAGCAGCTCGTGGCGAAGCTGGAGGAGCAGCGGAAGACGGTCGCCAAGCGGGTACCCGTCGGTGAGACGACCGAGGAGGCCATCGTCAAGCTCGCGCCCGAGAGAAAGCACCTGACGAACGTACTGAAGATGGTCGCCTTCCAGGCCGAGACGGAGCTGTTTCACATCGTTGGGCGTCACTATCGGCGGTCGGAAGACGAAGGACGAACGCTGGTCCAGACGATCTTCCACAGCCTTGGGGACCTACGAGTGAGCGCCGACCGCCTCCGGGTCATTTACGCGCCGCTGAGTGCGCCGCATCGGACCGCCGTGCTCGAAAGGCTCTGTGCCGAGATGACCAAACGCCAAACGTCCTACCCGGGGACCCGTCTGAAGATGGAGTTCTCGGTCAGAAAGGCTGCGTGAGACGTTGAAAACCGGCCACGCCGAGAGGGGGGTATGTCAGGAGATCTGCATCGGGCACCTCCCGCGCCGGACTCATCGGGTGTGATTCCGGCGGCGCCGCCACGGTGCCTGTTGACCCCGGGTCCTCTCTACCCTGATCCGTCACCTTTCTCGCCGAGACCCGCTGCCGGTACCGGTTCTGGTGATCGGCGTGATCCCGGCGTCCGGCCGGACTCTGCTGGTGCCGCCGGTTCGAGCGCCTCTGGCTCTCGCGTCGCGCCGACCTCTGGCACCCCTGGCTCCCGTACACGTTTCCCCGATCGCACGCCCGGCAGATCAAGAACGCCCGCTCGCACCGCTCGCAGCGTCGCCGAAGTCCCGGACCACCAGACGGTTGCATAAGCCCTCACCGCCGGGCTCGACGTCCGGATCCGTCCGTGAAAACCTCGACGCTCCCTCACCCCGGTTTCCCCGGTCGATAGGCCCCGGCTGCTCGAACAGTCGGGGCCCTTCCCTCGTCCTCCCGACCCCCGGCGCACCCTACGACATCAGCGATCCGCCCGCCGCCGCTCCGCGGCGGCGGGGATGATGCTGATTACCCTCGCGTCAGCTCCTGTCCAGATTCCCGCGGTTTCCAGTGATCGGGGACAGTGTCAGCGCGAACGCGCTGGCCAGCCAGGTCCCGAGCGACGCCCCTTCAGGTCTCCAGCGACAGGCCGTGGGCCATCACCGGCGTGCAATCACGGAATTGCGTCCCACAGATTCCGCCCAGGAGCCCTCGATAGCAGCTCCCCCTGTACCGGGCTGGGTCGACGAAGGTCTCCACCGCCAGGATCGGATGGCCCCAGGTCAGCTGTCAGTCCCTCGAAAGCCGTCGCACTGAAAGCCCAAGCACGCGGGACGCCAGGTTCGGCACCGCCCCCCCCGGCAGCACCAGAAACCGCACGTTGTTGGCCACGAGATGCAGCCTCTGCCACTGCACCGCCGGATGCCACCCGATCCACGTGTCCCGTGCCGCGCACTTGAACGCCGCCGCCGCCCACAGAAGCAGCGCCAACCACTGCCCCCCCGCCTCGGCGACATGAGCCACCGACTCCCCGACAACACCCCGGTAGCCCAGGTAGTGGTGCTCTCCGAGTAGCTCCCGGAACCTCCGCAGCTCCTGTCGCCCGCACGGGCGAACCGTCACTGATCGAAGAAACTCCGAACCGTCAGCGGCTCCCAGGTCCACGGCGAGAGGTATGCCGAATTCTGTCTCGTCTGTCCAGCCAGACCCCTAACCCCATCCTCTCAGAGCCCTTCCCTCCCACTATGACGGAGCCCTCTGAAGACCGACGAGGCCTGGCCCCCCGAACGCCTCGTCCACCTCCTCGCCGGCCTCGCCGAGCTCCTCCCCTGGCGCAAGCAGTGGCACGACGACCTCGACCCCGCCACCGGCGAGCGCCTCGGCACCTGGTTCGCCGGCGTTGTCGCCGACGAGGCGAGGGAGCTGGGGACGACGGTGGAGGCGCTGGGGGCCTGGCGGCCGGCGGCGGGCGCCGGACGAAGGCCACGACCCAGGGGTCTGGTCTACGTTCTACGTTCTACGAGTACGGCCGCCGAGGGATGGAGGCCGGGGATCGACGTCACGCCAGGATCCGGACCTCGATCTCTCGCTCCTCGGCGCCGCGAACCCGCTCGTCCCGTGCGGAGAGGTGTTCCTCAGCAACGGAAAACGGAACTGACCCCCTACCTTCCCGTAGGGGCTCGTCGAGAGCGCCAGGAGAGCCCCGTAGCCGGGACGGAAATCGAGGGCATCCCCCACCCTCACATTCTCCACTGCTTCCGGACGAAGGACGAACGGACGAAGGGGGGCAGGCGTCTCGGTTCCCTCGCTCAGGAGGCCGGCCCGAGCTCGACTTTGTCGTAGACCTCGCGCAGCGCGAGGTCCGCATCGATCGAGACGAGGTGGACGAAGCCTTCCAGGCCGCTCGTATCCGTCAGCACCCAGCGGGGACCTGGCCTTTCCGGACTCTCCAGCTCACGGGTGTACCTCTCGACGGCCGGCCGGTTCTGCGCGACGACGAGGTACTCCACCAGCGACGGCAGGGTCCGGTAGTGCGCGAACTTCCGGCCGCGGTCGTAGTCCTCGGTCGAAGGCGAGAGGACCTCGACGATCAGCTTCGGGTTCCGGATCATGTCCTTGACGTCATCCGAGAAGTCCGGAGAGCCGCAGATGACGAGGACGTCGGGGTAGGTGTGGAGGCCGGTGGGGGCGACCTGGAGCCGCAGGTCATTCGCGTAGACCTTGCAGGGACGTCCCTTCAGGGCCGCTCGGAGCTCACCGACCAGGTTCGCGACGATCGCCCCGTGGCGCTCGCTCGCCCCGGCGAGAGCGAACATCTCGCCGTTCCAGTACTCGCTCTTTCGATCGGCGGCCCGCTCGATGGCGAGGTACTCGTCGGGGGTCAGTCGCGTCTTCAGAGCATTCGACATCGGCGTCCTCCCCTGCGGGGCAGTCTACGGCAGGGGACCCGGCTCCTCGGCCCGTGCTGATCCGCCCCCGGGCCGTGCTCGCCATGGGGCGCGACGGTCGCTGCGGTCCCGTCGTTTCTGACGAATCCCCGGCGCCTGTCTGCAAGAATGAGCCGTGCGTCGATCTCCAAGGATCAAAGGCCAGGAGGACCGCCCACCCACCGGTGGAGCAGGCATGGAATCCCTTCCCCCGCTGAGCTTCGCGACGGACATCTCGCGCCTGGGACTCCCCCACGTGGTGGAGATGCACCTCAGGGGCAATGGCATCGACACGGTCCAGTGCCTTTGCCTCCTGACGGAGGACGACCTCCGTGACCTCAGGAACGTGGGGACCGTTTCCGTGCGCGCCGTCTACGCGGCGCTGAAGGGCCGCGGGCTGCGACTCGCCCCCTGGCAGCGGCCCACGGAGTTCGCGCACGCGTGCCAGCTCGCCGTCGACGGGCTCGGCGGGCTCGGGACGCTCCTTGCCGCGGCAGACGACCTGCTGCGCAGGATCGAGGAGAGGCGGTTCCTCTTCCAGAACGAGAACCTGCTTCCCGTCTTCGAAGCGGCGCTGAGCCTCCAGCACGCGATCGTCGCCGAGGAGATCGCGACGGACAGGCTGGCGAAGGTCGACCTCGTCTCCGCCGGAGGCCGGGTGGACGACCGACGGATGAGGTCAGGCAGAAGCGCGCCTCCCGTCGGCTCACCTTGCCCCGAGGAGAGCGCCCTGGAGGTGACCGGGGCCAGCGACGGGGAGAAGGGGCTCGAGAGCTTGCCGTCGCGAATCCGGCTGCTCCTCGCGGCGCTCCCTTCGTCCACCCGCGAGAGTGTGACCCGGAGGCTCTGCGCCGCGCCCAGGTCGTTTACACCCTGGCTTCATTTCCTCGCATCCGTCTCCGTGCAGTGCGAGGTCGCGCGCGAGGGCGAGCCCGGTTCCCGGCCGCCCTCAGCTTCGGAGACCGCATGACCTGCGCCGGGTCCCGTATTCGCCATGCGGCGGGACGAGCCAGCCCGGGGCCAGCCTTCGCTTTCGCTGGCGTCTCGCGAGCAGGTGGCGCTCCGCGGCGAGCCCGAAAAACGCCTTTCCGATCGACGGCCGCTGGCCCACGGAGGAGACGCGGCGCGGCCTCGCCCCGGGTTCCGTTCCCTCCGTCCGATGACGTAGACTTTTCCCCGTGAGCGCCATCCCCGACTTCGTCCGCCTCTTTCGCGACCTCGAGCGGCGGCTCGAGGCGGAGCCGGACGAGGTGACGGCGGAGATCGCTCGCGGCGTGTATTTGATGACCCCGAGGCCGCGGGCACGGCACGGCGGGGCGCAGGCCCGGCTGGCCCACGTCCTCGAGGCCCGCTTTGGGAGTGGCTCTGCCGCCGACCCGCCCGACTGGCTCTTCGTCGTCGAGCCCGAGCTGCGCTCGGAGGCGGCGTTCTCCCGGCTCGTCCCCGACCTGGCCGGCTGGCGCCGCTCCGGTTCCGGCTGGCCGGACCTCGACCGGACGCCGGTGGAGCTGATGCCCGAGTGGGTGGCGGAGGGCCTCTCACCCTCGAACGAGCGCCGCGACCGCGAGGCCGAGGTGGCCGCCTACGGCACGATGGGGGTCGGCTGGCTCTGGCTCCTCGACGCCGACGCCCGGATGGTGGAGACGTTCGAGAACCGGCGCGGGAGGATGGTGCCGCTGGCGAGCTTCGACGCCGGGAGCGAGGTCCACGGGCCGCCTTTCAGCCCGGTGGGCGTCCCGGTCGGGTCGCTCTTCGTCTGAAGCGGGAGTCGGCCGGACCGAGTGCCCGCCGGCCGCCTTCGAGTCAGCTCCCCCGCCCCAGCCTCCGCGGCATCTGGATGAGCCCCGGCCGCGTGATGCCAAGCGTCCCGGCCGCGCGGGTCTCGTTGCCGCCGTTCGTCTTCAGGGCCTCCTCCACGAGCTTCCGCTCGAGGTCGTTCACGCGAGTGTGGCCCCTCCCGCTCCAGCTCCCACCGCGCTCGCCCGAAGTGCTCCGTCGGGGCAGAGGAGGACGGCGCGGCGGACCTCGTTCTGCGGCTCGCGGACGTTTCCGGGCCAGTCGTATCGGACGAGGGAAGGGAGGTCGCGGTTCGAGGCGGAGACGACGCGGACGTTGACGCTGCGGGGGGCGGTGGCGCCGAGAGCACGCACGACTTCCGAGTCGCTCCGGACCGTTCCCGACAGCCCGCCCAGCTGCCTATCGACCTCCGGATCTACCTCGACTCGGCCGGCGAGGGAACCCCGTCGGGAACCCCTCGGCCTCGGCCGCCGTCCGGAGCCTCTCGTCGAAGGTCAGGAACTCGACCGTTTCCTCGAGCCGTTCCCGGAGCTCCAGCGCCGCCGCGAGCTGGATCGCGTCCCCGGCGCGGAGAGAGCGGCGTGCCGTGAGGCCGATGGCACGGGAGGTGACCGCCTCCGACAGCTCGACGACGACGAGGGAACGAACATCCGCCGCGAGCCTCGCGAGAGCGCGGTCCCGCTCTGCTTCCGTGAAGGCCCCCTCCCGGCACCTCCGGGCGAGCGCGGAGGCGATCTCGACCTCGGAGAGGCGGGATACGGCCGCTCTCCTGCTTCGAACCGCGGCGAGGATCTCCCTCCGGCCCGGCTCCGCGACGTACCGCTTCACCAGGGCGCTGGCATCGAGGAAGAGGATCAGAAGCGGTCCTCCCTCTCGTCCGCGAGCGCCCGGCTCAGGGCACGGCTCCGGACCGGCAGCGGGCGACTCGCCTTCGGCAGTCCGGGCCCACGCGGTTTCCACGAGATCACACCGAGGGCAGCGAGCGATTCGAGCTTCGCCTCCAGCCCCGCCTCACGCGCGGGCAGCGGCCGAAGCTCGGCGATCGGCCGGCCCCGGTCCGTCACGACGAGCGACGCCCCGGCCCGGACCCGGCGAAGGTAGGTTCCGAGGTGGACCTTCAGCTCGCGCGATCCAACGGTCGAACGAGAGGTCGATGCCATGTGATCATTGTGATCATCGGTGTCGCGAGGGTCAAGGGTCTCCTCGTCCACGTCGTAGGGGAGGGGGTTCGACTCGGTCGTCCGGCTCGACGCCTTCCGAGGGACCACTTCACGCAGGCCGCCGTCGCGAGGTCGATGACGACCGAACCCAGGAGGGCTGGTCGGCGGTGACGCCGGGCGCGCGCGCCGCGCGAATCGAGCCGGAGGTGATCCGCCAGCTGCCGTCGGCAAAGCTCGCGAAGCGGCTCAGGCGGGCTCGCGCAATGACCGGCCTGAGGCTCCTGGAGCGATCTCGATCCGATAGGAGTAGCCCTGCTCGGTGAGGAAGAGCTGCCGGTGGTGGGCCAGCTCCTCCTCGCGGGTGTCGCGCGAGACGAGCGAGAAGAAGTGCGCCGTTCGGCCATCCGCTTTCGGGCGAAGGATGCGACCGAGCCGCTGGGCCTCTTCCTGCCGGGACCCGAACAGGCCCGACACCTGGACGAGGACGTCGGCGTCCGGCAGGTCGATCGCGAAGTTCCCCACCTTGGAGAGGACCAGCTGCCGCAGCTCACCCCTCCGGAACCGGTCGTAGAGCTCCTCACGTTCGCTCTGCGGCGTCTTGCCCGTCACGAGCGGGGCCCCCAGCTCGCTGGCGAGGGCCTCGAGCTGCGTGAGGTACTCGCCGATGACGAGCACGCGACCCTCCTGACAGCGGCCGAGGATGGAACGGACCTGGGCGGTCTTCTCCGGGTTCTCGGCGGCGATCCGGAACTGGGCCCGGCGCTCGGCGAGCGCGTACGCCATCCGGCGCTCCAGGGACATGGGGACGCGCACCTCGGTGCAGACGGCCGTGGCGATCCAGGCGCGCTGCTCGAGGTCCCGCCAGGGGACGTCGTAGCGCTTCGGCCCGATGAGCGCGAAGACGTCCCCCTCGCGGCCGTCCTCGCGCACCAGGGTCGCCGTCAGGCCCAGCCGGCGCCGGGCCTGCAGCTCGGCCGTCACGCGGAAGACCGGCGCGGGCAGGAGATGGACCTCGTCGTAGATGACGAGCCCCCACGACCGGGCCAGGAACAGCGACAGGTGGGGGAAGTCGCTTCCCCGGTCGGGCCGCCAGGTGAGCACCTGGTAGGTCGAGAGCGTCACCGGCCCGGTCGCCTTCGACTCGCCCGTGTACTCGGCGATCGCGTCGTTGCCGAGAGTCGTCTTGTCGAGCAGCTCGCGACGCCACTGTTTCACCGAGGTGACGCTGGTCGTCAGGACGAGCGTCGTCTGCCCCACGGCGGCCATCGCGGCCATGCCGACGAGGGTCTTCCCCGCGCCGCACGGCAGCACGACGACGCCGCTGCCTCCCCGCTCCGACCCGGCGAGGTAGAACGCGTCGACCGCCTCTCGCTGGTAGTCACGCACCGAAAGCGGCTCGCCCGAAAGGCAACGCTCCCGAAGAGCGACCTGCATCTCCTCGCCGGCCAGGTAGCCCGCCAGGTCCTCCGCGGGGAAGCCGGCGACGACGAGACCCTGCTTGAGCGCCCCGCGCATCGCAGGGTCCACCCGGAAGCGGGTCGCGTCGATCCGGCTTGCGAGGAAGGGGCCCGTGGCGCGGTCCCGGGCGATCCGGTCCGCCGTCGGCTCGTCGAGACAGGTGAGTACCAGGGCTTCCCCGGCGTCCCCGGCATCGGCGCCCCTGGTGAGGACGACACGCCCGTAGCGCGACGCGAGCTCGCCGACCTCGGTCGCGACGTTGTCCGGGACGGGGTACTTCGCGTGCTCCCGCAGGGCGGCGACCATCGCGGCCCCGGAGAGGCCCGCCGAGCGGGCATTCCAGATGGAAAGCGGAGTCAGCCGGTACGTGTGGACGTGCTCCGGGCTCTTGACGAGCTCGGCGAAGGGCGCGAGGGCCTCCCGCGCGGCTTCCGCCCTCGGAGCGTGGACCTCCAGGAGCACCGAGCCGTCGCTCTGGACGATGAGCGCGTCGTCGGCCGAGCTCGCCATCCGCTACGGTTCGGCCGGCGGATCGCCGGGCTCGTCCGTCGCCGTCCTCTCGCGAAGAGCGGCCCAGGCTTTGCCGGGCGCGACGAGATACCCGGCCTCGCGGACCCCTCGCCGGAACGCGGAGTCCGACGACGCCGGAACGACGAGATGACGGTCCCCGGCCCGCAGGCAGTGCTTTCGGGTCCTGGCGTCGTTGGCGACGAGCGCCGCCAGCGCGGAGTCCGCGCACTCGACGAGACGGGCAGGGCCGCGGTCGCAAATGCGCGCGCTGCGCTCTGCGACGTCCTCGAGAAGGCGCTGCACCGTATCGGGCAGCTCGGCTCCGCTCCGCGTCACGAGAAGCTCGCGCAGCTCGGCGACCGGGCGCCCCTCCTCGATCGCCGAGAGGAGCCTGCCCCGTTCGAGCTTCCAGACGACGTCCGAGGTCCGGACCGCGAAGCCCTCGAGGGCCATTCGATCGCCCGGCTCGAGGTCGGCGCCCGTCGCCACGACGTCGAGGCAGGGAAGCACCTTCAGGACCGGCTTCACGGCCATCGGCGCGGCCTCGTAGCTCTTGGCGACGCCGAGGCAGAACGCCCCGAGCGCGTTGAGGCGGATGAACATCAGGCCGTCGTACCGGCTGAAGAATGCCAGCTCGTCGGTTCCCCAGAGCTGGCCGTAGTCCCGACGGGCTCCCGCGGGAGGGACGTACGCGACGTCGACGAGGCCGAGCGTCGCCGCGTACTCGAGGAGCAGGCAGAGGAGGTATCGCCCTTCGAGGAGAGCCGACGATCCCTCGTAGCCGAGGCTCCCGTAGTGCGGCTCGGAGATGTAGAGGCCCCAGGCGTTTCGAGTGACGCACAGGGGGTTGTCGGACGCCTGGACGAAACGGGCGAGCTCGTCCGTCCCGACCCACCTCCGTACAGGGCAGGCGCTCAGCGAGTCGGAGACCGCCTCCCGGCGCGTGGAGACGGCGGTGAGGCCACGCTTGCCCTTGCCGGTCTGCCCCTTGACGCAGTCGATCCGCGAGAGCTCGTCGAGAAGCGAGGTGCCTCGCCACTTCGTCCAGAGCGTTTTCAGGGTCTGCGCCGCGGGCTCGGCCAGCGCCTTGCGCCCCGCCTTCGTGAGCGAGAGCTTCGAGCCGGAGAGCTGCGCCAGCCCTCCCGCCTGAACGAGCAGGGGCCACGCGAAGGCGCGGATCGGGCCTGCATCCTCGTCCTGCCGCCCTTTCGCGAGAGGCTGAGGAGCGTAGTAGTCGCCGCCTTCGAGGACCCTGGTGATGGCCTCGACCGCCGCCGTCGAAGGCCGCCGGGTCTTGTCGCTCACGGCAACCTTGCCGGCGTCGACGAGCCGGAGGACCGAGATCAGCTCGCGCTGGGCCGAACGCTCGGTCTCGCGCACGACGAGGGGAACGGCCTCGGTCCCCTTTTCGAGCGTCCGGTCCCTGGACTTCCACCGCTCGAAGGGCTGGTCGTAGACGGCCGGCAGCTCTTCCAGCGACTTCACCGTGGCCTCGACGGGGGGCGGGACGAAGGCCTTCAGACGCTCCCTGAGATCGTCCGGCATCACGCTCCCGTCGGCCTCCCAGCCGAAGAGGAAGAGGCGCAGAGGCGAGATGTGGCCCTCCCGCGAAGTGCGCCGGAGCGTTCCGAAGTCCGGAAGCTCGCCGTACCTGGCGAGGAAACGCCGAGCGGTGAAGCTGCTCCGGCGCGAGTGAACGACCTCCGCGACCGCAGCCTTCTGGAGCTCGTCGAGTCCCAGCCAGACGGTCCGGAGCCTGTCGCCCGCGAGGTGCTCGAGGACGTGCTCGACGAGCTCGGCCTTGCGGAGCGGGACCCGGCGCCCCGTCAGCCTGGCGAGCCTCTTCAGCTCTTCTGCCGTCAGGGTGTCGCTCAGCGCGACGGACAGGGACGGGATGCCGCCGCCAGCGCCCGAGCGGTTCACCATCTCGCGTGCCCCGGGGTCATCGGAGTGATTCGCCATCTTCCGGCGAGGGTCATGTCCTGTCACCTCGAGCCCGATTCTCGGGCTTCGCCCTTCCGGCTGCGAGAGTATCGGCGAAACGAGGCCACCCGTCCCGGGACCTCGCGCTGACGGCCGGTGCGCTCGAGAGGGACGGGGATCGGCGGACGAAGGGGTCGGCGGACGTGACCCCCGGCTCGCCCTCGAGAAGGAGGATCTCCTCTCCGAGCGTGCTCCGGGCTTTCTGATACGTATGACTCGTCTTCTACACCGACAAAATGCATTTCGCTGGGAACAGGTGAGTTACGGGCTGGCACGAGAGCGTTGGCATCACATCGGGCCGCGCGTGACGGGTGGGAGTCCGGGCAGTTCATGAGGCCACCGCAGCGTCCGCGACCTCGACGGCTCGCGGAATGGCGATGCCGACAGCCTGGAACACCTTGCCTGCGCACCCCGCCGTGCGCGAACGGATCCTGAACTTCTTGCCGTCGCGCTCGACGTCGACGTACGTGAACCGCTTCAGATCTGCGAGGACCGTCGCCCATTCCTCGTCCACCCCCGCGGCCGCCAGGCGATCCTGGAGGGCCTTGCGCAGCACGAGCGAGAGGAACGTGCAGAAGACGTGGCCCCGGATCGTCTCGTCGCATTTGTGCCAGATGGGCCTGGTCACCAGGAGCGTCTTCATCGACCGGAACATCTCCTCGACGACCCACAGCCTTTTGTAGGTCAGGGCGACCTCCGTGGGCGTCAAGGTCGTGTTCGTCCGCAAGACCCACTTGCCGTCGTAGCGGGCCTCTTCCTCGATCCTGGCCTCGTCGATGGAGAAGACCCCGGTTCCCTGAGTTCGGAGGTAGCGCCGAAAGCCCTTGTTGCCCACGAGGCTCTTCTCTCCGCGCTGCAGGGCCTCTCTCAACGCCGCCAGGATCGCCTCGCGGTCATGAGCGTCCTTGCGGGCCTCCTCCTCGTTCCGGCACACGATGTAACGATGAGTCCCGACCCACACCTCCTTCACCTTCAGGGGCGAGGGATCCTTCGTGCCCCGCCGTTCGGGCGTGACTTCGTGGTAGCGCCCACCTCGTGAAAGCACCTCCTCACTCACCTCGTTCTGGCTCCGCATCCGAGCCCCCAGGATGTACTCCAGGTGCAGGCTCTCCAGTTTCGCGAGTGTGTCCTTGCTGATCATCCCGCGATCCGCCACGACGCAGACCCGAACGACCCCGAACCTCTGTTGCAGCCGTTTCACGATGGGCAGCAGCGACGTCACGTCCGTCGTGTTCCCGGGCCACATCTCGCAGCACACCGGGTTACCCTCGCCGTCCAGGACCATCCCCACGACCATCTGCTTCAGGTCCGGCCGGTGGTCCTTGCTGTGCCCGTGCTGACCGAGGCTCTCGCCCCCTTCTCCCTCGAAGTAGATCGACGTGGTGTCGAAGAAAACCAGTTCCAGCTGCGAGAACAAGTCGAGGTTGCGCTTGAACAGGGCCTCCTCGATCTCGTCCTTCACACAACGTGGCGAGAACGGCGTCGCCCCCTCCTGCTCCTCCAGCGCGAGCTCCTCCCCAAGGAACGCCATCGTCCGGTAGAGGTGCTGAAGGCGGAGCTCCCCGGTTTCCGCAATCTCGTGCCCTTCCTTCCAGGTCCGCAGAGCAGAGCGATCCGAACCGCTCTCCAGGAGCCGGTGCAGAACCGTCAGGAAGACGGCGCGCTCCACCGGGAAGTGGAACTGACGCTCTCGGCTCGCGCCCAGCAGGACTTCCCGGCATCCTGTCTGGCCCCACAGTCGCTCGAAAACCAAGGTCGGGCCGATGGCCACCGGGGGCGTCGAGGTGAGCTCGCCGCGGTCGTGTTCCGTCAGGACGACGATCGACTCCGAGAGGCGGCTTCCCGACTGCAGGAGGGCGTCGAGGCGGCCCGAGTTTCGGAGCTCCTCGAGGGAGCCGACGTTGAGAAGGACCCGTTGCCGGGACTTGCCCCCGTCACGGAAGCTCTCGACGACTTGGACATATGTGTGGCCCTTGACGGTCTTGCGGCGGAAGAACATGCCGTCCTCCGTTTGACAGCACCAATATGAGCCGTCTTACCAGCCTTTTCAAGGGCTCTAAACCGTATAGTTGGCACTACAAACGGCATCGAATCCCAAACACGAAAACGCCAACACATTGTGCGCATGCCACTTCCGCTTCGCGCTCCGCGAACGATGCC
>CAVOJA010000116.1:0-6858 GCA_963696015.1 uncultured Holophagales bacterium | reverse complement strand
CTCGTCAGGCCCAGAGAAACTCCGTCCCCGAATCCCGCGCTTCCGTCAACCAGCCACTGAGGAATATCGAGTCCCGCCAGGAACTCGTCGCCGACCGATGCACCTTGGGCGGCGTACTCGCCGGACGCCGGGGAGGAGGTGGTACCTGCGCCGAGCAGCCCTTGCCCGAACGACGTGAGTTCACGCTCGCGGCGCATCCGCATCATCCGAAGCTCCAGTTCGAATCGCCTCGCTGATTCGGCCCCTGGGTCCGCTGCGATGACGGTCGCGCTGTCGGTGCACTGAGTCCCGACGCACTCCGCCATCAGCCCGAAGGGGTCGATGAAGTTGACCGGGTTATTCCTAGCGTAGGAGAACAGGTTCCACGACTGCGGCTCGCGGGCGTTCCAGTCGCGGCCCGGGTCGATCGACAGGAACCTCCCGACGACGGGGCTGTAGTACCTCGCGTGCATGTAGTCGAGGTCGTCGGTCTGCGAGAGCGTGGCGCGGGTGTCGCGCTCATGCCCGGCGAAGCGCATCCGCTCGGGGTCGGTCGCGGCGAGGGCGTCGAGCCCGAAGGGGTAGTAGTCCCGCACGGTCGGGAGGATCGGCTGGGGCGGCACCTGGGTGTCCGTCGCTCCGCGCACGGAGCCGAGGTGGTCGAGGTGAAGGTGTCGTGTCCCGGAGGCCGTCACCGTCGAGACGACGGCGCCGTCGCGATGGACGTAGTCCTTGCTCCAGCTCCACGTCCCTCCGCCGGTTCGCCCGTACTCGCGAAGCACCCGGCCGGAGAGGTCCCGGATCCAGAGCGTCCGAGTGTCGTCGAGGGCGTTGCGCTCGAGAATGCGCTCGCCGTCGGCCGTGTAGCCGAAGCTCCGGTTGATCCCGGTCCCCGTCGTCGTCAGCATCTGGTTGAGACGGTTCCAGGAATAGGCGTAGCCACCCCAGTTCGTCAGGTTCCCGGCGCCGTCGTAGAGGGCCGGGCTCGAGAGGCGGTTCGTGGCGTTGTCGACGGCGATCGGGGACGCCGTGCAGGTTGTCGTCCCCGTGCCGAGCGCCTTCATCGCACCGAAGGCGTTGTACTCGGCGCACTGGCGGTTCGCGCCGGCGGTGGTCGTGCCCGTCGTCAGCCGGCTGACCAGGTCGTAGGTAAACGTGTCGGCCCCGATCGCCTTCACGTTGCCCGAGCCGTCGTAGCCGTAGGGGCCCCAGCTTCCGAGGACCACGCCGTCGGAGACGCGCTGCACGCTGATCTGAGCCGGGCGCGGCATGTCGTTGGCGTCCTTGGCGAAGATGTCCTTCATGCCGTTGGCGTGAAGAGCCTCGTTGACCATTCCGTTGGCATGGTAGCTGAGAGACGTGAGGAACGAGCCGACCGACGTGAGGTACCCGAGGCTGTAGCCGTAGGAGACCGGCCGGGCCGGGTCGGCCAGGACGGTGTCGTCGGGGTAGCCCAGCGTCCCGATCGGGCCGAGATCGGTCCAGGCGAACGACTGGTTGATCGTCCGTCCCTCGACCTGCGTCTGTCGGGCCGAGACTCGTCCCGCTGTGCCTCCATAGGTGTAGGTCTCGACGACGGAGGCGCCCGTAAGGTCGGGGTTGTAGGCAGTGGCGGTCTCGAGCTTGCCGTTCTTCCAGTTGGAGGCGCCGTTCGCAGTCGCGTAGGAGAACGCCGTGACGACCGGGGTGCTGGGGTTACCGGAGGCGTCCGCCTGCGCCACCTGCGTCAGCCTCTCGGCGGCGTCATACGTGAAGGCAAGGTCGTGCTGTCCATCCTGGACCCGGCGAGCATGCCCTCTCGCGTCGAATTTCGAGTAGAGGATCGTCCCGTTGCCCGAGAGCCCGACCTCGGGGAGCTGCTCGCTCGTCAGGAATCCCCGGCCGTCGTACGTGAAGATCCTGCTTTGCGTGACGCCGGAGGGGGTCGAGGCTTGCTTCAGCCGTCCGCCCACGTCGTAGGCGTAGGTCGTGGTGACGTTTGTGCCGGAGGTGCCGGACGGCTCCGTGACTTTCCAGAGCCTTCCCTGCCGGTCGTACTCCTCGGTCCGCGTCGCGGGCGTCTCGACGCCGGCAGCCGTGGCCACCTTCTGCGTGCGCGTCGTCAAGCGGACCCCGGCGTAGGTCAGCGTCGTGTCGTGCGTCGAGCCGTCCGCCGGCCGGATCGTCCCGGGACGACCGAACGGATCGAAGCCCAGGTATTCCGTCTTCTTGACCTGAGAGACCGGGTACTGCTGCCACTCGGAAACGGACGTCGTCCAGCCGAGGCCGTTGTAGGTCGTCAGGCGCTGCGCCCAGCTGGCGTCGAACATCTTCCGGTACTCGCGCCACGGGCGGCCGAAACCGTCCACGTCGACCGCCTCTCGCCGGAGGTTGCCCGAGTAGGTGAGGCAGGGTTGCGTGACCCCGTTCGGCCACCAGTAGTTGTCGACGCGGGCCGGGACCTTCGTGGGCCCGTCGACGTAGTTGATGTAGCAGTGCTGGACCCAGGAGCCGCCGTTGACAGGCGTCGTACGGGGCTTCTCCCAGGTCAGGCGTCCCATGTTGTCGTAAAGGTAGTCCGTGGCGAGGCCGGCGCTGTCGCGGCTCGTGGCCACGAGGCCGGTGTTCGCGTCCAGGTCGACGTCGATGTTGAAGTGCGAAAGCGGCGTCCCGGACGAGTTGACGTACCGCGAGGTCTTCAGGCTCCCGTACTGGTAGGTGTGGTCGACCCGATAGGCCGCGGTCGGCAGCGTCAGGGAGCAGAGGGCGCCGGTTCCGACGGCCTGCGTGTCGCCGCCGAAGGACTCCTCCCGAGTGGTATTGCCGGCGGTGTGGGTCCGGCGTGTGATCACGTCGCTGGTCGACTGCGCCGGGTCGGCCCCGGCGCCGATCAGCTTCAGCGTCCGGGTCCGAAGCAGGTAGCCGGTGAGCGAGTCGAAGCACGCCTCGCTCTTGGCGACGCTTCCGCCCTCTGTGACCGTCGACGACTGGTAGGTATTGATGACCCAGGGGATGTAATACGGCCACCACTCCGTGGGGGGAGAGGCTGGCGGGTAGCTGAGTGTGCCGTTGTAGGTGGTCGTCGCCTGGCGGATGTTCCCGCTGCCAAACGTGCCGCTCGTCGTGGCAGTCCGGAAATGGCCCAGGCCGTCGAAATCGGTGTAGGCGACAGAGCTGTAGCGGTTGCCGTCGTCCACGTACAGGGTCCGCTCGTAGTCGACCCGGCGGTTCGACTGCTGGAGGAAGCTGGGGGACCAGCTCGAGTTCAGGGCGTCCTTGTCGTAGCGAAGGTAGGTCGTCCGCTTCAGGTTCGAGGGGGTGGAGGACAAGCCGTCGTACTGCTGCGTGGAGACCCACGGCTCGGCGGCGGTGCCGTAGCGTCCCTTCGTGTACGGCAGCCCATAGTCCCAGCCCTCCGGGAACGTGCCGCAGTACTGTGTCCGGAACCAGTGCTTGCTCTCGTCGCCCTCCGGTGTCCGGACGACGGTCCACGATTCCTGCGAGGAGGGGTCGACCGTGCCGTCGCCGAGCCGCCAGGAATCATGCGTGTAGGTCCAGGTGCCGCTCCCGCCGCTGCCGAGCGGTTCGGTCAGGGTCCGCTGCGCGACGGCCGTCGCTTCCTTGGTGTAGGCCTCGGTCGGGTCGGAGCAGACCTGGCCGGAGGGGTTCTTCCAGGTGGCGTAGGTCCAGCTGTACGTCCCCCCGACGGGGTTCTTGAGGTGCTTGAGTGTGCCGGGCTGGTCCTGCGGGATGCCGCCCGCCAGGCAGTCATCGTGGACGTTCAGGTTGTACCCGAGGTCTGTGCCCTCCTTAGTCGTCCACTTCGAGCCGTCAGGGAGGATGACTTCGTACAGGAACGCCATGGCCGGGATGTCCTCGGGAAGCTGCGGGTCGCAAGAGTTCCACCAGTCGTCGAAGTAGTGCTTGCAGCTCCGGGCAACGCGCTCGTCGGAGTAGCGGAACTCGTACACGGCGCGCCCGCCGCCGAAGGCCGCGAGGTCGACGTAAGCGATCCCTCCGTAGTCCAGTCCGCTCAGACTCGTTTGTCCGATGAAGTGGGTCCGGCCGGCGCTGTCCTGGATCCTCAATCCGTTGGTCTCGCGCGTAAACGTGAGCCAATTTCCATAGCGGTCGATCTCGGAGTTGAGGGTGAAGGGGTGCCCGGGACACGTCCCCGTCCGGGAGAAGGTCTGCCGGCGGCCGTCGGCGAACTCCACCGTGGCCGCGCGCCAGCCCGACGGGCAGCCGGCCGAGGAGCCTTCGTCCGAGGCAATGAGGCGCATGTAGCTGCCGTCCCGGGTGTAGCGATAGCCGATCCGCTCCGTCTCCCCGTCGTGCAGCGTGTTGTAGAAGGGGTGGGTGCTTCCGTCGGGCGAGATGTAGGTCCACCGGTCCGAGCCGGTGCCCCAGCCGGTGTTGATCAGCTCGCCGAAGCTGATACTCCACCCGAGGCCGGCGTTTAGGCCGTTCGTCAGGGCGTGAGGCGTCGTCTGGGTGACGGTGATCGTCTTGTACGGCAGGGTGCAGTCGTTCGTGAAGGTGACGAGGTTGTGGTCCCAGACGTTCGAGTTGTAGCGGAGGACGAAGGCATAGGAGAGGTCGCCCCCGGCGCTGTAGCTCTGGCCGAGAGGGATCGTGAGGGAGAGATTGCCGTTGAAGAGGTTGACGGAGTCGACGTCGCCGACCTGGTACGCCTTGCCGACGGCGAGGCCGCGCTCGAGGTTCGGGTGGGTCTGGGCGAGGAGTGAGCTCGTGAGGAGGAGCGGGAGGCCGAGGAGAAGCGCGCGTCGCTTCATGACCTCACTCCTTGCCCCCGGCGGCGGTGATCCGGGCGACATGGACCCAGGGGCCGCGGGCATCCGTCATCGCCACGACGTCGCCGGGGCGTATTCCGTCGAGGCGTGTGGCCTTCGCGGTTCGCGAGGGCAGCGCCGCGAGGCCGACGGTGACGACGCCGTCCGTCGCGGCGTCCAGGTCGAGGGGGCTGCCGTCCAGGATGCGGGCGCTCCAGGCGTCGGCCCCGGGGCGGACCACGAGGAGGTCGACGCGAGGGGCCCGAACGGAGATCGAGTCGACGAGGCCGGAGGAATCGCGCCTCGGCTGGCCGAGGTCGGGTCCGGGGACCTCGCCTTCGAGCGGATAGGTCGCGCCCACGGCCCAGGTGCCGGTGGTGAGGTCGATCGCCGCGAGGATCGTCATCTCCGGGAACCCCTTCTCGCGGGGGAAGCGGACGATGCGGTCCTTGTCGTCGTCGCCGGTCAGCAGCCGCCAGTGGGCGAGATGCTCGCCCCACTCCTCGTGACTCCGGCTCGCGCCGAGCCAGGCGACGTTGCCGCCGGGGGTGATTCCTTCGACGACGGCGCCTTCGGAGTCGAAGCCGATGCTGAGCTTCCCGGGAGCGGGTCCCGGCTGGGCCGAGAGGGGGCCTGAAGTCGTTGCGAGCAGAATGGCTATGGCACTTCCCAGGGCGATTCTCGGAATCACAGAGCCTCCTTGCTGCCAGTCGAGCGCAGCAACTCACGCGATTTCGGGTCGACCCGCTTCCCGCTGAGATGAAGTCCTCGCTCGAAGGACGATGACGGGCCTTCCCTCCTCCACCCGAAGTGCCCGCGGCGCCCGGATCTCCAACACCCGGGGGGCGAAATTCACGACGCGCCGCCCCCTGCCCTATCGGAGATTCACGTCTATCCTCTCGTTGGATTTCGGACCCGCGGAGGCACTTCAGACGTGGATGAGTCGGACGAACGGCTGCTCTCCGGTCACGAGGCGGCCGCCGAGCTGGCCTCGGACCCCGAGCAGCGCAGGAAGCTCGTCTCCTACGCCTGGCAGAAGTTCGGGCTCTCGAGCGATGAGGCGGGAGAGGTCATCCAGGAGACCTGCATCGACCTGATGCATCTTCGCCAGCTCGTCCGAAGCCGCGAAGGGCTCGTTTCCCGGATCTTCTCCCTCCGCTGCGGCAAGCGCCTCGGGGCACGGAAGCGTCGCCCGGAGACGGCTGAACCCGAGCGCGTCCTCGCCCGTCATGAGAGTCGTGATCTCCCTGCCGACGATCGAGTCCTGCTCCGGGAGGCGTTCGACGAGATGTCGCCGACCTGCTGGAGACTCGTGCTGGCTCTCTATCTCGAAGGGATCTCGCCGTCGGAGATGGCCCGAGCGGGCACGTGGGCTTCGCCGAAGGTCGTCTCGAACCTGACGAGCCGCTGCATCCGGAAGCTGCGCGAGCGGTTCCGAGGAGCTCGGGGATGACGCCTCACCCCGACGATCTCTCCCTCTTGCTCCAGGTGCGGGGGGCGCTCGACGAGGTGACGCGCGCCCGCGTGCTGGCGCATGTCGCAGGCTGCACCATCTGCGGCGAGGCCATCGCCGAGCTGCGGCAGATCGACGTAGGTCTGCGCGAAATTGCGCCGCAGCTCGCCAACGAGGACGCGGGAGACCTCGTCTTTCCGCCCCGTGATCCGTTCCGGGAGCGTCCGCGACCGGCCGTGCGACCGGGACGCCCCGACCCGGCGCTGCCGCGGAGAGCCCTCGCGGCCTCGCTCGCTGCGGAAGAGATCGCCTCGCGTCTCGTTGCGGTCGCCGCCGAGGAGAGGGACACGATCCCGGGTCACCTTCGGGCGATCCTCCTGGCTCGACCCGAGGAGCGCCTGGCGCTCGAGTACGCCCTGGACGAGGCATTGGAGCGGATGGTGGAGCGTCCGGCCCGCTGGCTGTCGTTCGGCCGAGCCGCCGCCGCGCGCATCCGCGCCGAGATCCCGGCAGGCGGAGGCGACGCGGTGGAGGCCGAGAGCCTTTGCCCGCTTCTCGAGGTGGACGGGGTCGCCAGCCTCGTCGTCGGCTCGGCCTGCAACTGGACGGGCGCTTACTCCGAAGGTGGTCGGGCCCTGGCTCGTCTTCTGCAGT
>CAVOJA010000115.1:0-19448 GCA_963696015.1 uncultured Holophagales bacterium | reverse complement strand
GCCCCGTAGGCGGAAATGAACGGGCGGTCCGTCGACTCGCACGCCGTCCGGACGCCATAAGCCGCCCGGTTGCGGAGGGCCACCGCCTGGACGCAGACCGCCGCGATCGGGAGCGGCAGCAGCGCGAGGACCGTGCCGCGCAGCAGGCGCGGCCTCGCCGCGGAGTCCGTCGCCGCACGGAGGGCGGCCGCCCCAAGGAGCAGCGTGACCGACGGGACGATCCAGATCCCCTCCTCGCGCGTCAGCCAGAGCGCTCCGAGCGAAACGCCGCAGAGGCCCGCCCAGCCAGCTGCGCGCCGTCGCGACGAGGGGAGCCAGCAGAGGACGCCGACGCCGCCCGCCAGGACGAGCAGTGTCAACGCCGGGTAGATCCCCTCCCGCACCGCGCGCGTCACGACGACGGGGTTCAGGACGAGGAGTGAGAAGAGGAGGAGCCGCCCCCACTTCGCGCGCACGACCGGAGCGACGGCCAGAACGAAGAGCGCGCCGGCCGCGACGTAGAGCGCCCGCTCCGCGTCGAGGAGCGGTGCCCCGGCGCGGAGGGCCGCCGCCACGAAGAGCGGGAAGAACGGCCCCTTGCTGAGCGTCGACTCGTCGTAGGGGCCGAGCCACTCTCCCCGCGCGGCGGACGCCGCGAGCCTCACGTACAGAGCGTCGTCTGCGCTGGCGCCGCCGATCGCCGTCAGGGGGAGGATGGACTGGATCCATGCAGCGAGGAGCGCCACGAGCGCCCCGGCGAGGATCCACCGAAAGCGGACCGGGAAGCGGCCGAAGGTGTGGCAAAGAGTCGCCGCCCGGCGCGCGGTGGGCACGGCGACGAGCGTAGCAGGCACTCCCCGGCGTGTCTCTACCCGGGCTTTGCGCGCGCCCGGGGGATCGGGGCCTCCACGGCCGGATGCACCGACTCGCGTTCCGCGGTGCCGGATACACCGAGCGTCCCGGCCGCGGAGACGACGGCGAGAAAGACGAACGCGATGAGGAGCGGGTACGCCGGCGCAAGGTAGAGGTAGTGGAGCGCCGGGAACGAGATCCGGTCGATGAGGTCGAGCAGCGCCACGCGCGAGACGACTCCGGCGAGGAGCGCGCCCGCGACGACGACGCCGGGGCCGCCCCGACGGCGAAGCGCCGCCGCACCCGCCGCGAGGGCGAAAAGCACGACGGCCACCGGGAGGCCCGGCGTCAGGATTCTCCGATAGGCGGCTGCGATCCCCCTCAGTGCCGTCAAGCGCATCTCGTTCCGCTCGTACTCTCCCGGTCCCGTCGGGGGCGGCGCCACCTGCACGGCATCGATGCTCATCTCGAGCACTGGCGAGGGGGACCCGAGCCTCTCGCCCGGAGAGATCGGGTCGAACGCCGCGAGACGCCGGCCCGAATCGACGAGCTCCACGACACAGGGCCCGGGACAGGAGGCCAGAAGCTCCACCCTCGCGGTACGCCGCCTCCGGTGCGCCGAGCACGGCGGCGACGTCGCCGCTCGCCAGGTGGCGGACCGCCAAAGGGAACCGGCGCGCCGTCCTTACCGAGAACCCTCCAGTCGACGGGAGCCCCCCCTCTCTGGAAGGCCCAGCCGTAGACGCGGAGCCAGCGCGGTTCGTCCGCCGCGGGAGCCAGCCGCTCGCGTGTCGTACGGGCGAAGACGATGCGGGACTCCCTCGAACCCCGGCTCCACGCGGCATCCCGCAGTGCCGGGGCAGAGTCCACTGAAGAAGCCAGAAACGCGAGGGTCCGGGGAAGGTCCGCGAGAACCGCGGGGAGCTGCGCGGTCGCCTCCGCGGGCGTCATCGACCGCGGATTCGGCCCGCACGCGAGCCGCCCCCGGTCGCAGGCGTCGTCCAGCTCTCGCGCGACCTGCCTCCAGAACGCCGCGGCCGTCCGGGCGTCGCGGTAGCGCCCGGTCTTCGCCGCGGATTCGCGAAGGGCGAACTGGAGCCATCCGGCGCCGATCTCACCCCTGGCCTCCGGCATGAGCGCCTCGCTCGCGGCGATGAACCTCCGCCCGACCTCTCCCTCCAGGTGCGGCTCGAGGGTCCGGAGGGCCGGGCTTTGGGAGTAAGCGCGAAGTCGCTGCTCGCGCGAGGCGGGGACCCGGGGAACCGGCGGAAGAGAACGGATGCGGACGAGAGAGCCGTAGGCCGACAGGAACGGCTCGCTCGTCGACTCGCGCACCGTGAAAGCTCCGTAGACGAGCAGGTTCACGAGCGCCACCGCCACGAGGCTGACTCCGAGGATCCCTGCGGGAAGCGCTGCAAGGCAAACGGCTTCGCCGAGCTGGCGGTTCCCTCCGCGCGTGATCACGGTGCGGAGGATCGTCGCCGCCAGGAGCGACCCGACGGCCGGCGCGATCCAGATCCCCTCTTCGCGCGTCAGCCAGAGCGCGCCGAGAGCGAGGCCGCAGAGAGCCGACCAGGCAACCGCCCGCGAGCGGGAAACCGGGAACGACAGGAAGAGCCCCGCAGCCCCGGCCAGCGCCAGGAGCGTGAGGGAGGGGTAGACGATCTCTCTCGCCGCCCGCGTCACGACGACCGGGTTGAAGAGGAGCGAGGCAAAGAGAAGGAGCGGCACGCCTCGCCGGCGAAACAGCGGAAGCAGCGCGAGGACGAAGAGGCCGCTTGCGACCGCGAAGAGCACGCGGCCCGCGAGGAGGAGCGGCAGGTGGGCGCGGTACGCGAGGGCCACGAAGAACGGGAATCCCGGCCCCTTCGCGAGCGTCGACTCGTCGTACGGTCCCAGCCACTCGGCCCGCGCGAGGTGTCCCCCGAGCTTCACGTAGAGCGCGTCGTCGTGCACGAAGTCCGCGAGCGCGACGAGGGGAAGCCCCGCCGGAAGCCAGAGCGACGCCGCCACGAGGGTCGCGACGAGAGCGACGAGCGCCGCCCCCCCGGCGACTCTCGAGGCCTGCCCCGAACGCCCGCTCCCCGACCCCCGTTCGGCAGCGGCCTCGCCGACCACTACCCCTCGACTCTCTCGACTCTCTTCGTGGCGTGGACGAGGTCTTCGTGCGCGCCCACGAGAAGGAGCGTGTCCCCCGCCTCGATCGGGAGGTCGAGAGGCGGCGGCGCGAGCGGCACGCCGTCGCGCAGGAGCGCGGGGACGGCGACGTGCTCCTCCTCGAGGCGCAGGTCGCCGAGGGTCCGGCCCACCGCCGCCATTTCCGGGAGGATGAGGACGAGGTCCGAGGTACCGGCGGCCATGAGCGCCGAAAGCCGGCGCCCCGCCTCGGGCCGCGCCTGCGGGTCGCGGAGCTTGCGGTACGCCTCGTCCCGGAGGATGCGGATCTGCGTCGCGATGAGGTTCCCCGGCACGTGGAGCGAGCGAAGGACGCGCGCGACGATCTCGATCGACGTCTCGAACTCCTCCGGGATCACCTCGTCGGCCCCGGCCCTGCGGAGCTCCTCGACCTCCCGGATGTATCGCGTCCTGACGATGATCCGCACGTCGGCGTTGCGCGACCGGCAGATCCGCACCACTTTCCGGCTCGCTCCCGGTTCGGGAATCGTCACGACGACGGCTCGAGCCCGCACGATGCCCGCCATCAGCAGCCCTTCGACGCCCGTCGCGTCCGCGAGGAGGACCGGCACGCCGTCGCGCCGCGCGTTGTCGGCACGGTCGGCATCCGCCTCGACGACGACCGTCTTCAGCCCCGTCTCTCCCAGGACGCGCGCGACGTTGCTGCCGTTCAGTCCGTAGCCGATGACGACGACGTGCCCGCGGCGCAGCTCGGAGGTCACCGGCTCCCGGTCCGTGTCCACGTCGGGCAGGCGCGCCGCGAGCACCGGCCCGGCCCCGATGACGAACGGAACGAGGAGGATCGTCAGGACGGCCACCGCCACGAAGAGCTGCTGCCCAGACTCTCCGAGGAGTCCCAGCTTCCCGCCCGCGAGCGCGAGGACGAACGAGAACTCGCCGATGTTCGCCAGTGCGAGCGCGGCGCGGACGGCCGTCTTCGGCACGGCTCTGGCGATCCGCAGCGCCGGGTAGGCCGTGAGCAGCTTCGCCCCGACGACGAACGCCGCCCCCGCGACGACCAGACCCGGGTGACGGGCCAGGAACTCCGGGTCGAAGAGCATCCCGACCGAGATGAAGAAGAGGCTCGAGAGGACGTCGCGGAACGGCGCGAACGTGGAGGAGACGTCGGCGATCGACTCGCTCTCGGCCAGGACGATCCCCGCCGCGAAGGCGCCCATCGCCGCCGAAGCGCCCGCGGTCTCGACCAGGGCGACGATCCCGAGGACGATGACGAGGGCCGCGGCCGTGAAGGTCTCCGCCCCCGCCACGCGGACGAAACGGTCGAGGACCCTCGGTACGAGGAAGCGGGCGACCGCGACGAGGAGAACTGTTCCGGCGGCGGCGACGCCGACCTTCGTCAGGACCGGCCCCAGACCGGGCGCCCCGTTTCCCTGCGGCGCGAGCGAGGGGAGAAGGAGGACGAGCGGGATGACGGCGAGGTCCTGGAAGAGCGCGACGCCGAGGAACTGCTTCCCTGCGGGGCCGCCGAGCTCGTCGCGCGCCGCGAGGACCGGAAGGACGACGGCGGTCGAGGAAACCGAGACGAGGAGGCCCGCGAACACCGCCTCGCGCGCAGGGACGCCGAAGGCCAGGAGCACGGCAGCGGTTGCGCCCGCGGCGAAGGCCATCTGGAGGGGGCCCCCGACGAGCGCCGACCGCCCCATCGTCTTGAGCCGCGCGAGGGGGAACTCCAGACCGACGAAGAAGAGGATGAGCGCCACGCCGAGCTCGGCGATCCCGCTGACGCGCGCCGGATCCTCCACGAGGGCGAGCGCGTGCGGTCCGATGAGCATTCCCGTGACGAGGAACGCGGCGATGGAAGGCGCCTTCAGCTTCCGGAAGAGGAAGATCACCGGGAGAGAGGCCGCCAGGACCCACGCGAGGTCGCGGAGAATGACCGACCCGTGCACGTCAGAACCTCAACGCCCCGCCGAGCGTCACGCGGTCGACGGTCTCCTCGAAACGCTGGTAGGTCGTCGAATCGGGGGGCGCGATCTCCTCGCTCTCCGTCCGCGACGCCGAGAGGACGGCGGAGACCCGCTCCGATGCGAACCACCTCACGCGTGCGGAGAACGCCCGCGCCGTCTCCGACCGCGACGGCCGGACCTGCCCGGGCGAGCCGGACGAGGAGTCGCTCGTCCCGTAGCCGAAGCCGGCCGACACGCCGAGTCGCCGGGTGGCGAACCAGGTTGCCTCGATGGCCGCTTCCCGCGCGATGCCCCTTCCCTGGACGAAGGGGCCGGAGAGGGATGACGCGAGATCCGAGGAGGAGGTCGTCAGAGCGTAGCTCCACGAGCCGTCGACGGCGAGACGCCGATCGAGGAAGAGGAGGCGCATGCCGAGCGCCCCCCGCCGGACGATCCCCTCCGAGGTGAGGGTCGAGAAGAAGGGCTGCGCGCTCCCGGTAAACGCGCTGGCATCGTCCCGCGTCTGGTCCGACTCACCGTAGCTCCCAGTGGCGCGCACCTCGTGCTCGCCAAGGCGGAAGGCGACCCCGAGCGAGCCCGTGGCGCTCGACGCCCGCGTCCCGGCCGTCGAGACGTCGGCCCGGCCAGACGGGCGCTCGACGGAGGTCGACGCGGCCGTCTCCCGCTCGTTTTCGTACTCGAAGCTTCCGCGCACGGCGAGGCTCCTGCCGGCGAACCACTCGGCCGAGAGGTCCGCCTCCCGGAGCGACCCGTCTCCCGCGAGCCGGACCTCCAGGCCCGAATCCTGCCCCGAGAAGCTCCCGAACGAGTCGCGGCTCGTGCCCGTCAGGGCGAACCGCGCCGTGGCGCTCGAGGAACGTGCGACGTACGTCAGGAGCGCGAGGGGAGTCCTCCCGTCGTCGGCGACCGGCGCGAGCCAGCGCGTCGCCTCGACCTCGACGCCGTGCGCCCTCCCGTCGGCGGTGTAGTCGTAGGCGGACGAGGGCGTCCCGTCCAGAACGACGACGGGCCGCTGCGCCGCGCTCCCCTCGTACCCGAACCCAATCGCCAGCTCCGTCGCGAACGGGGGCTCGCCCGCGACGAGCGGCCGCCCGAGGAGGAAGAGCACCGCCAGGGTCCGGGAGCGAAACGGCATCTCCCCCGAAGGTTAGCCGAAGACGCGCCCTTCCCTTCGAGATCTACGTCGCCGCGGGCGGAGGGCCCTCCGCAAGGACCTCGTCCCTGGCGAACGAGAAGTGCTTCTGGACGATCCTCCAGCTCCCGGCCCGCTTCTCGAGGCCCCCCCCCCGTCCAGCGGGTGTCCTTCCAGCACGACTCCTTCCCCTCCCACGGGCCGCAATCCTCGAGAAGCGGCGAGGTCCGGTGCGGGCGGAAAGCGTCGACGTTCTCGCCCCCGCCGTGAAGCGCGATGAAGAGTCGGAGCTTCGCACCCGGCCTGGTGCCGGGGGGGAACGACGACGTCCCGCCGCGGCTTCACGAGCTCCTCGGCCTCGGCCCTGCGCGCCTCGCGGCGCTTCTCGATCTGGGCGAAGCGCGGCAGCGGTTTCAGCGGAGCCCAGAGCTCGACGAAGAAGCCGAACCTGCCGGACCTGGCTCCACGGGAGAGACCGAGCTCGAGAGCCCCTGCGGCGTTCTACGGCTCCCCGAGCCTGACGCGCTTCTGGGCGAGGGTGTACGTGTTGGCGCGAAGCCGATCGGGATACGCGTCGATCGCCTTCTCGAGGATGGCCGCCGCTTTGGCGGACATCTTCTCGTTCGAGAGGCGCACCACCTCCGCGCGCATCTCGTCGTAGCTGGCGAAGGGACGCGGCTTCTCCAGAGCCAGCGCCGTTCCGCCGAGGACCGCGAGCACGGTCGCGAGCGCCGCCGCAGCGGAAATGACACCTCTCATCCGGCCCTCGTCGGACCGACCTCCGTGGACGGGTCCCGGTCCGACGTACGCGCTGCGTCGCGGCAGGTTTCCGGCAGGGGCGATCCCGCCCCTCCCCCCAAGACCCGTCCGCCTGGTCGGGGCTGCTCCCCGCCGCGCCTCAGCGCACGAGCGCCGACGGCTCGATCGCGACGTGGAAGAGGTCCGGGGCGTGCGTATAGCGTTCGAGAGCGTCCGCCGTCGCGGGCGAGGTCGTCCGGAGGAGGGCGCCGAGGGCGGCCTTCACGTCGGGCGTGATCGGTGTCTTCGAGACGACCTCGACCGTCACCTTCGTCTCCGGGTGACGGCGCGGCGATCCTTCGTCCAGGACGAGATCGGTCATCAGCGGATTGGGATCGAGGACCTTCACCCCCGGAAAGCCGAGGCTGGCGAAGGCCTCCTCCCAGAGCGGCCGGGCGTAGCCGAAGTGGGTGCAGTTGAGGCTCGCGACGAGCGGGCCCTTCTTCTCGGGAAGACGTCTGATCGCCTCTTCCACGAACCCTCTGATCCGACCGGCCGTTTCCTCGCTGTGGGCGCCCCGCTCGATCGCGCCGGTGAGCTTCGGGCACGGCTGTCCGACGATCCTCGCGTCGGGAACGCCCTTCCCGAGGAGGAGCCGGCGGTGGGCGCCCGAGTCGATCGTCCCCTTCGTCGCGAAGATCATCGCCGTGGCGTCCGGTGTCTCCTTCAGCGCCCGCTCGATCAGCGCCGCCCCCATCGGGACGATGCCGACGGTCTCCGTCGTCCCCCGCCGGGCGTGTTCCGTCTTCCCGTAGAAGACCGAGAGCGTGTTGCAGGCGACGAGGACGAGGTCGGGCCGGTATCGGCTTTCCATCGCCGCGAGGGCGGCGTCGAAGACGCGGATCTTGTCGACTTCGTCCTTCAGGTCGTTGTAGCCGATGGCGTCGTCGAGGAGGGCGTTGACGAAGACGATGCGCGCCGAGCGGGCGATGCCGCTCTCCGGGAGCCGCCTGGCGAGGTCGGCGACGACGGAGAGGCCGCCCAGACCCGAATCGGTCACGACGATCGTCACGTCGGGCCGGGCCTTCACCGCCTCGGCGAACGACGTCGGCGGCCTCGAGCCCGCAGCACAGCCGGCCAGGGACGGAACGCCCACCGCGAAGACCGCCAGGGCTCTCAGATGACGGCGCATCTCGCCCTCCTTCACCGTCGGCCCGATCAAAGCCGACGCCAGGAGGATAGTGGACGGTACGGCGGTTCGATTCGCGCTTCGCATTCCGGCCCTTCCTGCCGTATCGTCCCTGCCGCCCATCACCTCACCTTTCACTTCCCCGCCACCCGCCTCCCCGGCCGGTGGCGTTCCCCATCGGGACAGGAGGCTTCATGACGAAGGACGTGTCGCGCGCTGACGGAGTCGAGCCCGTCGGGGGCGTGTCGTTCGCGAGCTACCTCGACTCCACCGGCCGCGTCGACGCGCTCACCGGCGGCGTCCGGATGATCCCGGTGGAGACGCCCGCCGGCACGTTTCGCGTCTGGACGAAACGCGTGGGAAACAACCCCCGCTCGAAGGTCCTCCTGCTTCACGGCGGGCCGGGCATCACCCACGAGTCCTTCGAGGCCTGCGACAGCTGGCTCCCTGGCGCCGGCGTCGAGTACTACTACTACGACCAGCTCGGCTCCGCCTACAGCGACCAGCCCGACGACCCCGGCCTGTGGGAGATCCCGCGGTTCGTCGACGAAGTCGAGCAGGTCCGCGCGGCGCTCGGCCTCGACCACGGGAACTTCTTTCTGCTGGGCCAGTCGTGGGGCGGCATCCTGGCCATCGAGTACGCGCTGAAGCACCAGGAGCACCTGCGCGGCCTCGTCGTCTCCAACATGATGGCGAGCGTGCCGGCCTACAACGCCTACGCGCGGGACGTCCTCATGCCGGCGATGCCCCCGGAGGCTCTCGAGGAGATCCAGCGGCTCGAGGCCGAGGGGAACCACGAGCACCCGCGCTACATGGAGCTCCTCGTCCTCCACCACTACGAGCACCACGTCCTCAGGATGCCCGCCGCCGAATGGCCCGAGCCGGTGAACAGGGCGTTTCGGCACCTGAACCCGAAGGTCTACGTCCCGATGCAGGGGCCCAGTGAGCTGGGCGCCTCCGGCAAGCTCGTCGACTGGGATCGGACGCAGGACCTCCCGTCGATCACCGTCCCGACCCTCGTGATCGGCGCGACGCACGACACGATGGACCCCGCGCACCTCGAGCGGATGGCGGGCGCCGTCGCGCGCGGCCGCTACCACCATTGCCCCGACGGCAGCCACCTGGCGATCTACGACGACCAGAAGAGCTACTTCGAAGGGCTCCTCCGGTTCCTTCGGGACGTCGACTCCGGGACCTTCTAGCCGGCCGGGGCGGGACCGCTCACCGGCCCCGCTCCCCGCGCCGTCCTCCCGAGCGCCACAGCCACCGCCACGGCCAGCGCGAGGAGCCCGGACACGAGCCCCACGACCCCGCTCCACCCGGCGCGCGCGAAGACGAGCCCGCCGAGCGTGCCGACGGCGCTCGAGCCCATGTAGTAGGCGAGAAGGTAGTGCGCCGACGCGGCCGCCGTCTCCGCGCCGCCCCGGTGGGCGACGCCGGCCGAGGCGACGGCGTGGGCGGTGAAGAAGCCGAGGGTGAAGAGGGCGAGGCCGAGGAGCTTCAGCGGCAGGGGAACGACGAGCGTCGCAACGACTCCTGCGAGCTGGATGGCCGCCCCGGCCATCAGGACCCGCGGCCGGCCGACGCGATCCGAGAGGCGCCCGGCGATCAGCGAGGTGAAGACCCCGACGGTGTAGAGGAGAAAGACCCACGAGACGACCGACGGCGGAAGCCGCCAGGGCGGCCCCTCGAGCGAGAAGGCGAGGTAGTTGTAGACCGTGACGAAGCTTCCCATGACGAGGAACCCCATCGCGTAGAGGCCGAGGAGCACCGGGTCACGCCCGCTCGCGACGAGCCCGCGGAGAATCGCGGCCCGCTCCAGGGGGCGCGGCCGGAACCGGCGTGACGGCGGGACGTTCCTCGCGAACCAGGCGGCCAGGACGAGGTCGAGGAGGGCGAGGCCCCAGAGACCTCCCTTCCAGCCGAGAGTCGCGGAGAGGAGCCCCACGACGAGGCGCCCCACCATCCCGCCCACCGCGTTCCCCGCGATGAAGAGCCCCATCGCGGCGCCGGCCCGCTTCGGCTCCACCTCCTCGGCGAGATAGGCCATGGCGACCGCGGGCACGCCCGCGAGGGCGAGGCCCTGTACGGCTCTGAGGACGACGAGGACGGGGAACGTCGGCGCGAACGGGACGACGAGCCCGAGGAGCGCGGCGAGGACGAGGGCCACCCGCAGGACCCCGACCCGGCCCTTCGCGTCGGAGATGGGAGCCGCCACCACCATCCCGAGCGCGAGGGCGAACGTCGCCGCCGAGATTGAAAGGCTGGCCCCGGCCGGGGAGAGGCCGAACGTCCCGGCGATGAGAGGCAGGACCGGCTGCGTTTCGTACAGGAGCGAGAAGGTGACGAAGCCCGCGGCAAAGAGCTCCCTCCCCGTCGCGGAGGAGACCGCGCCCGCAGGCTCTCCGGCTCGGCTCACGGGATCGGCGGCCCCCCCCGTCACACGAGAGCGGCCATCGTCCGCGCCACGATCTCGCCCGCCTCCGCCACGTCCGCGTCGTCCACGTCGAGGTGCGTGACGAAACGGATCCTCCACGGCGATTCGGCGAGGCACAGGGCCCCGGCCTCGGAGAAGAGCTTCGCGACCTCGGCGGCGCGGCGCCCCGACGGCCTCGTGGAGACGAAAACCATGTTCGTCTCCACCGCGCGGAGATCGACCGAGAGGCCGGGCACCGTCGCGAGCCTCTCCGCGAGGGCATGGGCGCGGCGGTGGTCCTCCGCGAGACGGGAGACGTTGTTGCGGAGCGCGTAGAGCCCCGCCGCCGCGAGGATCCCCGCCTGGCGCATCCCGCCGCCGAGCATCTTCCGCGCGCGGCGGGCCCGCGCGACGAAGTCGGCCGGGCCGGCGAGGACCGAGCCGACCGGTGCCCCGAGCCCCTTCGAGAGGCAGAGGCTCACCGAGTCGAACGGCGCGGCCAGCTCCGCAAGCGAGCGGACGCTCGCGACCGCGGCGTTCGCGACCCGCGCGCCGTCGAGGTGGAGGGCGAGGCCGTGTCGGTCGCAGAAGAGGCGTACCGCGAGGACCCCGGCCGGGTCGAGGACGCGGCCGCCGCAGTGGTTGTGCGTGTTCTCGAGGGCGACCACGCGGGTCCGCGCGTTGTGCGGGTCCTCCCCCGTGTGGACGAGCTCCTCCATCGTATCCGGGTCGAGCATCCCGTCCTCGGAGGCGAACGTGTGCGTCTGCAGTGACCCGATGACGGCCGCGCCCGCCCGCTCGAAGAGGAGGATGTGGCTCCGCTCGTGGAGGAAGACCTCGTCGCCCCGCTCCGTCCACGCCAGGAGCGCGGCCTGGTTCGACATCGTCCCCGACGGCACGTAGAGCCCCGCGGCCTTCCCGAGCAGCTCCGCCGCGACCTCCTCCAGCTCCCGGACCGTCGGGTCGTCGCCGAAGACGTCGTCTCCGACGAGCGCCTCGGCCATGGCCACCCGCATCGCGGTCGACGGCCGCGTCACCGTGTCGCTCCTCAGGTCGATCGCGCGCATTCGCATCTCCTCCGGGGAGGACGGTAGCACCGGCGCGCGCCCGCGGCGGAGCGGGACGGCGGGGCCGTCCCGCTCCGGTCCGTCCGCTCACGCCCCTTCCGGCGTGGGTGCCATCGCGATGACCGAGAAGTGCGCCCCCTGGTCGTCGCGGAGGACCGCGAAACGGCCGACGTGCGGGATGTCCGTCGGCGGCACCACCGCCGCGCCGCCCAGCTCGGCCGCCTTCGCCGCGTATGAATCGCAGTCCGACACGAAGAAGTAGGGCATCCAGTGGGGCGGAACGTCGCCCCACCACTGGCCCTTCATCGGAAGCATCCCGCCGATCGCCTGACCCTCGCGCTGGAGCTCGTGGTATTCGGTGGGCCCGCTCACGTCCGAAGCCTTCCAGGTCCACCCGAAGAGGCCGCTGTAGAACGCCTTCGCGCCGTCGGCGTCCTTCGTCACGAGCTCGGTCCAGCAGAGGGTGTTCTCCTCGCCGACGAGGCGCGCGCCGATGTGCCCACGCGCCTCCCAGAGCGCGAAGGCGACGCCGCCCGGGTCCATGACGACCGCCATCCGGCCGATCCCTTCGACGTCGAAAGGCCCGAACAGGACCCTCCCACCCAGCTCCGTCGCCTTCGCGGCGGAAGCGTCCGCCGAGGCGGTGGAGACGTACGTCATGAAGTAGGACGGGATTCCCTTCCCCTTCTCGTCTTCGCTCAAGGTCCGCAGGGCGGCGACGTCGAGCCCGCGGAGCTGCAGGAACGTGTACGTCCCGCCGGACGAGGGGGCGTCGACGGGAGTCCAGCCGAAGAGGCCGCCGTAGAACGCCTTCGCCTTCGCGGAGTCGGGCGTGGCCAGCTCGGGCCAGCAGAAAGAGCCGGGCAGCAGCTCCGTGAGCTCGGACATGGGGAATCCTCCTTCCGATGTGTCCTCATGCTACGCGAAAGGCCGTCCCGGGTGTCCGGTTCCCGGGCGGGCGACGGCGATTTCGCCTCCGGCCCCGTCCCGGTCTAGGCTACGGCCCGGAGGCTCCCATGCCCTCTGGAAAGCTCCCCCTCTCCGCGTTCGTCGACGCCGCCCGTGGCACGGCCCCCGCCGACCTCGTCTTCCGGAACGCCCGTGTCGTCAGCGTCCTGACGGGAGAGATCCACGAGGAGACCGTCGGCGTCGCGGGAGACCGGATCCTCGGCTTCGGCCCCTACCGCGCGGCCCGCCCCGAGGACGAGATCGACCTGAAGGGTGCCTTCCTCGCCCCGGCTTTCTGGGACGCCCACATCCACATCGAGTCCACGATGACGACGCCCCCCGTCTTCGCGCGCCTCGCCGCGGCGCACGGCACGGCCGCCGTCGTCACCGACCCGCACGAGATCGCGAACGTCCGCGGCGCCGAAGGGCTCAACGCGTTCCTCGAGTCGGCTGCGGACCTCCCCGTCGAGATCCACGTCATGCTCCCGTCGTGCGTCCCGGCGACGCACCTGGAGACGGCCGGGGCGACCCTCGGAGCGGAGGACCTCGCCCCGTTCTACGGGCGGAAGAACGTCCTCGGCCTCGCCGAGATGATGAACGTCCCCGGCTTTCTCTTCGGCGACCCTCTCGTCCGCGCGAAGGTCGAAGACGCCGTCTCCCGCGGGCTCCCCATCGACGGCCACTCGCCGCTCCTCACCGGCCTCGACCTGAACGCCTACATCGGCGCGGGAATCCGGACCGACCACGAGTGCCTCGGCCGCGACGAGGCCACCGAGAAGGTGCGTCGCGGAATGTCGATCTGGATCCGCGAGGGGACCGCCGCCAAGAACCTCGACGACCTCCTCCCGCTCGTCACCGCGACGAACTCCGAGCGCTTCGCCTTCGCCACCGACGACCGCCACCCGTGGGACCTCCTCGCGCACGGCCACGTCGACCACCACGTGCGGCGCGCCATCGCGATGGGCCTCGACCCGGTCCTCGCCTTCCGCCTCGCCTCGTGGTCGTGCGCGCGGCACTACGGCTTCCGCGACCGCGGGGCGATCGCCCCCGGCTTCCGCGCCGACCTCGTCACCTTCGCCGCGCTCGAGGACGTCCGCCCCGACCTCGTCGTCCTCGGCGGAAAGCGCGTCGCGCAGGGCGGGAAGCTCCTCGTCGACGTCCCCTCGCGCGGCATCTCGGAGGGACCCTCGTTCCGCCTCGACGGCTTCGACGCGACACGCCTGAGGCTCGCGGCGTCTCCCGGAGCGCATGTCCGCGTCATCGAGGTCCACCCCGGCTCGCTCGCCACCGGCTCGGCGACCGCCGAGGCCCGCGTCGTCGACGGCGCCGCCGTCGCGGACCCGTCCCGGGACCTCGTCAAGCTCGCCGTCGTCGAGCGCCATCGCGGCACCGGCAACGTCGGCGTGTCCTTCGCGCGCGGCTTCGGCCTCGCCCGCGGCGCCATGGCCTCCTCCGTCGCGCACGACTCGCACAACGTCGTCGTCTGCGGATGCGACGACGCCTCCATGGAGACCGCCGTCCGAAGGGCCGCCGAGATCGGTGGCGGCATCGTCGTCGCGGACGGCGCCCAGGTCCTCGCCGAGGTGGCCCTTCCCGTCGCGGGACTCATGTCCAATTCGCGGATGGAAGACGTCGACTTTGCCGAGCGCACGGCGAACGTTGCCGCCCACAGCCTCGGGACCTCCGTCGACCACCCCTTCATGACCCTCGCCTTCCTCGCCCTTCCGGTCATCCCGGAGCTGAAGCTGACCGACAAGGGGCTGGTCGACGTGAAGGCCTTCGATTTCGTCTCGCCGCTGGCGTGACTCCCGGACCAACCGCGAACGCCAGAGCTCGCGGGCCAGGGCAGCGATCGCGGCCGCCGCACGATGGCCCGCAGCGGCGATCGACCGCGGCACGTCCGCCTCGCCGATCGGGCAGGCCGCCTCGTCGTTGGAGAGGACGCGGACCGCGAGGAACGGGACTTCGTGCAGCGCGCAGACCTGGGCGACGTACGCGCTCTCCGTGTCCTCGCACTTCGCACCGTGGAAGGCGTGCAGCGCGGCGACCTCGGCGGGGTCCGACGTCCAGACGTCCGTCGAGCCGATGAGGCCCTCGGTCACGGCACCGGTGCGGAGCCCCACGCCGGCCGGCCAACCCGGCGCCGCCCAGCTTCCGAGCGCCGGGGCCCCACTATGATGGTCCCGTGATCACCTTCTTTTCGGCCCTCCACGAACGGCACGCCCCGGAGTACGAGTTCTTCCGGGGTGAACGCGTTCCCTGCTTCGAGGTCCCCGAGCGGGCCGCGATCGTCCGCGAAGAGCTGATCGCGCGGGGACACGAGCTGCGAGCGCCGACCCACGACAGCGCTCCCTTTCTCCCGCTGGTCCACGCTGGCCGCTACCTCGCCTTCCTCGAGTCCGCCTGGAGCCAGTGGCTGGAGGCGGACCCCGCAAACGCGGCCGTCCAGCCGTTCCCGTCGGTGTGGCCCGTGCGGACGCTGCGCAGCGACGTCGAGCCGGCCGGCGTCACGGCCCGGCTCGGCCTCTACTCGATGGACAACGGCACGCCGCTCGTGGCGGGCACGTGGGCCGCGGCAAAGGCCGCCGCCGACGCGGCCGTCAGCGCGGCCGGGCTCGTCGGCCCGGGCACGCGAAGCGTCTTCTGCGCGACGCGGCCCCCCGGCCACCACGCGGGAGCCGACTTCATGGGCGGCTACTGCTTCCTGAACAACGCCGCGATCGCGGCAGCATCGCTCCGGGTCGGCGGTTGCGATCGGGTCGCCATCCTCGACGTCGACTACCACCACGGAAACGGAACGCAGGGCATCTTCTATCGCCGCTCCGACGTCCTCTTCGCCAGCATTCACGGCGATCCGCGCACCGAGTACCCCTTCTACCTCGGTCACGCCGACGAAACCGGCGACGGACCGGGCGAGGGATTCAACCTGAACCTGCCCCTGCCCCCCGGGACCGCGGCCGATGAGTGGTTCTCCGCGCTCGAAGTGGCATGTGCCCGAATCCTGGAGTACGCGGCCGACGCCCTCGTCGTCTCGCTCGGCCTCGACGCGTACGCGGGCGACCCGATCTCGAAGTTCGCGCTCCAGGCGACCGACTTCCGCCGCCTGGGCACGCGCCTCGAACGGCTGGGGCTCCCCACGGTTCTCCTGCTCGAGGGCGGCTACGCGACGAAGGAGCTGGGCGTGAACGCGGCGAACGTCCTGGACGGATTCGAGGAGACCTGACGGGAGGAGAAGCGATCGGGCAGGCCTGGTGCTCCGGGGTGGCCGGCGTGACGTTAGGTCGCCCTGGTCCCGGTCACTCTCCTCGGGGAATGGTCTGGGTGAAGTGCCTCGTGCCGTGGCTCGTCGTCCTCTCCTTCGTGGGCTGCGCCACGGGTACGGAGGTTGCCGGACGCGTCCGGACCTGGACGGGACCAGGGGCCGTCGCGTGCGGCACCGTCGCCCCGGATGGCGACGCGTCCGCGGCCGACGCCTGTGCATTGTCGGCCTACGAGCGGGGGGTCCCCTTCTGGGTCCGGTACGGCGGGTGCGGCTGCGATGCCGACAGCGAGACCGTCTTCCTTCGCACCGCCGATGGCCGCCTCCTGACGATCCGCACCGAGCCCGAGACCGGGACACGCTCCTCCCGATTCGGCCCCCGGCTGCACCTCACCGAGGCCGAGTGCTCGCCCCTCGTCCTCCAGGTGGCTCCCGGGCAGCACCGGCTCACGTGCCTCGAAGAGCGCGTCGCCGGGAAGCCCGGTTCGAGGCTCGACCAGGCTCGTTGCGCTCTCGCGAGCCAGCCCTGACCCGGATCCAGGCCGGGACCCGGCCCACTTCGACCCGGACGGCCGGTGACGGGCGACACGGCCCTTCCTCTTCCGAGGGTGCTAAACCCCGCACACAGGGAGTACGGAAGATGCAGACCCGCATCGACGTCCGCGCGGTACCCATTCCTCGAGGCGTGGCGGACCTTGCCGGCGTCCATCACCTCTTCATCATATGGATGGGAGAGGAGGGCAAGGAGATGTTCCTGCGCGGAGGGCTGGGGAACCCGAAGCTCGGCCCGCTCGACGAGGACTCGATGGGCTTCAAGGCGATCCACTGCCTCTGGGGTCCCTACGTTCCGGGGTCGATCGACGACGACCCCGCCGCGAAGTCCGTCACCGTCGCCACCGGCTACCGGCTACCGGCAGGAGAGCTACCAGAAGATGGTCGCCGACTGCCAGACCATCACGTCCATGGGCATCGGCTACAGGCCGACGGGGCCGAACGGCAACACGGTCGCCCGGACCCTCCTCGCGGTGCTCAACAGTCCCCCGAAGAAGCCGGACGTCCTGACGCCGGGCTGGGACCTCCCGCCGCTCGTGCGATGACGAGCTCTTCGCTCCGCGAGAAGGTGATCGACTTCCTGCCCCTCGTCGGAGAGCGATGAAGCACCTTCCCCGCCTCTTCGAGAACAACCGGGCCTGGGCGGCCGAGGTGCTCCGGAACGATCCGGGGTTCTTCACGCGGCTCTCGCGCCAGCAGGCACCGCCGTACCTCTGGATCGGCTGCTCGGACAGCCGCGTGCCGGCGAACCAGATCGTCGGCCTCATGCCGGGCGAGATGTTCGTCCATCGGAACGTCGCGAACGTCTTCGTCCACAGCGATCTCAACGCGCTTTCGGCGCTCCACTTCGCCGTCGCGGTCTTGCGCGTGTCGCACGTCATCGTCTGCGGCCACTACGGCTGCGGCGGCGTCCTCGCCGCGCTCCGGGGCGACCGGCACGGCCTCGTGGACAACTGGCTCAGGCACGTCAGCGACGTGCGCGACAAGCACAAGGCGCGCCTCGCGCCGCGCGAAACCGAGGCGGAGCAGCACGACCGCCTCTGCGAGCTGAACGTCGTCGAGCAGGTCCTGAACGTGACGAACACGACGGTCGTCAGGGACGCCTGGGCGCGCGGCCAGTCGCTGGCCGTCCACGGCTGGATCTACGGCATCGAGGACGGCCTCCTCGAGGACCTCGGAGTCACCGGGACGAACGAGGCCGAGGTCTCCGCCTCCTACGCGCAGGCTCTCGAGGCCCTCGCCGCGTTCATGTAGTACTCCTTCAGCACCAGTTTCCGCTCCGTCCCGTCCAGGAGGGTGAACCGGGCCTCCGTTCCCGCCTTCGCCTCGGCGAGTTTCGTGAACATGTTCCACCAGTTCTCGCCGGCGGGCTCGCCGTCGAGAGCGGCGAGGCGCTCGCCTTCCTTCCAGCCGGCCTCGACGGCCGGGCTTCCGGGCGCGACGAGCTCCACCGTGAGGGCGCCGTCGGCCCACTGGAGGGCGAGGCCGCTCTCGTCCTTCGGGAACGGCGCGCCGAGGTCCGGACCGGGCTCGAGCCACAGGCAGGAGCGGGAGTAGTCGAAGACGACGCGGAATCGCGAGAGGATGCCGGCGCCGAGGTTCCCTTCCTGCCGCTTCGTGTCGAACGCTCCACGGACGTCGCTCGCCTGGAAGGCGGACGGCACGCTCCGAAGCTCGTATCCCGCGATCGTCACCGAGCGCAGGGTCGCGACCTTCATCGTCGTGGCGCCGCCGACGCCGCCGGAGCGCCTCTCGGAAACGGGACGGCCCGAGAGGAAGCCCCGTTCGTCGGCGGAGTGCCGATAGACCGAGAGGGCGCCTCCCTGCCCCGTGTCGAGGCCGACGACGACCGGCTCGCCTCCCTCGATGGCGAGCTTCAGGCTCTTGTGGCCGTCTTCGGCGGGGATGAGGTCGAGCGTTCGTCCCGGGCCGTCGTAGCGAAACGTCGCGGCGTCGAGGAAACGGATGCGCGAGCCGGGGTAGTCGAGGTCGACGACGAGGGCGTGGAAGAGCTCCTTGCCGAGGATGAGCGGAAGGGGCCGGCCGACTCGCTTCCCCACGCCGGCGAGGTCGATGACGGCCGCCGCGAGCGGGCCGATCTCCATCCCCGCGAGCTTCACCGTCACCCCCGAGACGATTCCGGCGCCGACGTTCCCCCCGGTGCCCCGCGCTTCCAGCTCTCCCTCGACGCGGAGCCCCAGCTTCTTCGCGAGCGCACCGTCGAGAACGGTCATTCCCGCGCCCGAGTCGAGGACGATGTCGGTGGCGACGCCGTTGACCTCGCCGCGGAGATAGACCCAGCGCTTCTGGTAAAGGTCGACCGCGAGCCACTCGGTCGCATTCCGGCCCGAGGGGAGGCGAACGACCGAGGCACCCGTGGACGGCCGAGCGAAGAGGGCGTCGTCGAGACCGGCATTGACCGTCACCTTCTCCCACGTCACCGTCTGCGCCTGACGCGCCGTCTCGCCTTCCGTCTCCTGCCGGAACGCGAGGCGTAGTCCGCTCACCATCCGGACGTCGGAGAGCTTCGTCCAGGTCGTCCGGCCGTCGGCCACGGACCGCGACCACGTCGACTCTCCCGTCTCCGGATCGACGAGCAGGTCGTACGTATCGCCGTCGGGATAGGCGAAGCGAACGACCGGCCACTCCCGCCCGTCCTTTTCCTCAGGGCTCGCGAGGCTCGTGATCACCCCTTCGCCGCGAAAGTGCCGGCCGAACGTGCGGTCGAGCGCGCGGCGCGCGGAGGCGGCCTTGTCGTGCCCCATCTCCTCCACCTGCCCGCTCGCGTTCTGCTCCCAGCCGCCGCCGCCGTCGAGGACCTCGACACCCTTCATGACCTTCAGGTCGACCTCCGTCTTCTGCTTCCCGTCCCGGCGGGCGAGGACGCCGAGGGGGCCCGAGAGACCCGAGACCCGGATCGTCCCCGCGAAGGTGACGTCCCGGACCCCATCGAGGGCTTTCCACCCGCCGAGCCACGCGACGTGTCTCTCGATGACGGCGGCGGCGTCGGGCGGAACCGCGGACTCCGCGGCGGGTCCCGGCGACGCGAGCAGCGTCACAGCAGCGACGAGAGATGCGAGGGAACGTCGAAGTCGTGCGATCGTCCGGGTCATCGGTCTTCTCCGTCGGGTTTGGAAGGGACGGCGCCGCCGGTGAGCTCCTGGAGACGGCGCAGGCCCGCAGGCCGGCTCGAAAGGAGCGAGATGCCGACGA
>CAVOJA010000114.1:0-51178 GCA_963696015.1 uncultured Holophagales bacterium | reverse complement strand
ACGCCGACAAGGCGCGGCTCGCCGTCTGGCTGGCCCACGAGCTGCGGACGCCGCTGAACTGCGTCCTCGGCTACGCCGAGCTCCTCTGCGAACAGCTCGCGGCGCCGGGCCGCTCGTCGCTCCTGGCCGATGCCGAGCGAGTAAAGGACCTCGCCCTCCACCAGCTCGCCCTGCTCGACGACGTCCTCGACCTCGCGAGGCTCGAGCACGGGAGCGTTCCGCTGAGGCCCGAGCCGGTCGATGCGGTCAAGGTCCTCGGGGTCGTTGCCGAGGCGGCGTTTCCCATCGCCCAGCGGGGCGGCAACCGCCTCTGCCTCGCCGTGGAGGGGGAGAAGTGGGTTCTCGCCGACGAGACGCGGCTCCGTCAGGTCCTCCTGAACCTCGTCGGGAACGCTACGAAATTCACGCACAACGGCCTCGTCGCGCTCGGGGCGACGGCCCGAAACGGTTCCGTCCTTCTCCACGTCCGGGACACCGGCTGCGGGATGACGCCGGCCGACGTGGAGCGCATCTTCCGGCCCTTCCAGCAGGCGAACGCCGCCGTCTCGGCGGTCCACGGCGGCACAGGGCTGGGCCTGGCGATCTCGAAGGAGCTCTGCGAGCGGATGGGCGGCTCGATCGCCGTCGAGTCCGTTTTCGGCGAGGGGACGACCTTCACGGTCACCCTCCCCGCGGCCCCGAAACCTCGGCCGGCCGCCGTCTGAGGCGGCCGGCCGAAACGGCAGAGGTCAGGGAATCGGCTTCAGCGTGAGTGGGTCGCGGAGCGGAACGCGCGCGAGCGGGAGCTTCGCCGCGTCCTTCAGCGCACACGGGGGGTCGGCGTCGCCTGCCTCGATCTCGGCGGCCCTGCCCACGGCGAGGATGACCAGCTTCTCCGGCTCGAGGAGCCTCTTCGCCATCCTCTGCACGTCGGCGGCGGTCACGTTCTTCACTCTCTCTCGGTAGGCGGCCCACCAGTCCTCGGGCCACCCCTCGAGGTGCTCTTCCGCGAACCGGTTCGCGATGGCCTGGCGGCTCGCTCAGCGGGCCGGGAACGACTCGACGAGGTCGTCCTTCACCGAAGTGAGCTCCGCGTCCGTGAGCGGCTCTTCCTTCAGCCTCCCGATCTCGGCGAGGGCGAGGCGGAGGGCGTAGGCCACGGTGGCGTTCTTCGTCTGCAGGCCCCCGGTCAGGTCGCCCCGCCAGTGCGGCCCCTCGCCGAGCGTCGGCCTGACGCCGTAGGTGAGCCCTCGTCGGAGCGGATCTTCTTCATCAGCCTCGCCGTGAAGCCGCCGCCGCCGAGGACGTGGTTCATGACCATCGCCGGGTACCAGTCGGGGTCCGACCGGCGCATCCCGGGGAACGCCCGCTGGAGCATCGCCTGCGGGGCGTCCTCGTCGACGACGTAGAGGCCGGGCGTCCGCGCGAAGCCGGGAGCGGGAACCTCCGGGCTCGGGCGCGCAGCCGGGCCGGCCTTCATTGCGCCGACGGTCCGGTTCAGGAGGTCGACCATCGCCTTGCGGTCGAGCTTCCCGGAGACGGCGACGGCGAGGTCGCGGGGTGGAGGAGCCCTTCGTGGAACGCGAGGAGGTCCTCTCGCGCGATCGACTCGAGGCTCGCGGCGGTCGTCCTCTCGACGGCGAAGGACCCCTCGCCGAAGAGGGGGTAGGGCATCTGGACCTGGGCGATCGACGTCACGGCGTCGTTGCGCCGCTCGAGCGCCTGCCGCGCGCTCTTCGTCGCGGGGTCCAGCCGGTTTTTCTCGAGCGCGGGCTGCGTGAGCGCCTGCGTCAGGAGGGCGAACCCTTCGGCCAGGTCCTTCTCCTGGACCTGGAGGAAGAGGCTGCCGCTCGTCTCGCCGCAGCTCGCGGAGAGCGTCGCGGCCAGGGCTTCGAGGCGGTCCTCGACCGCCGCCGCATCCCTTTTCTGCGTCCCGCCGACGGCGAGCTGCGATCCGAAGAGGCTCGCGAGCCTTTCCTTGCCGGCAGGCTCCATGTAGGCGCCGCCGCGCCACCAGACGGTGATCCTCACGAGCGGGCCCCCCGTCGGGTCGGAGACGAGGTAGGCGGGGACCTTGTTCTTCAGGAGGACCTTGGCCTCCTTCGCCTTCGGCATCTGGAGCGTGATCGAAGCGGACGTCAGCCTCTCGGGACGGTCCGGGATCGCCTGGCCGAGGGCGGAGGGCGCCGACGGGGCGAGGAGGAGGGGACCGGTTGCGAGGCGGCTCATCGCTTCACCTCCGGGGCGGGAGCGCGAAGCGCGAGGGTATCGGCCCGTGACACGCCTTCATTGCCCGCGCCGTCGGCGCGCGCAGTGCCGCCTGGCACGACGGCCGCTTCTTGCTCGCGGCCGGCGTGGCCAGGCCTTAGTCGACGCGAAGGCCCGTCTCAGTGATCGGGCCTTCGCCTCCTTACGACGCCTTCGGGGCCGCCGCAACTTGTTCGGCGGCCGGGCCGGCCTTGGCGGCCCCGGAGGGCGGAGCAGGCGCCCCCTCGCGGCGTCGCGGCGAGGGACACAGCTGAACCGCGTCAGGCCAAGCCGGGCTTGGCCTGCGAGCGGCAGCGCCACCGCCCCTCCGCCCGGAGCCGAAGGCGGCGCCCTTTCGTGCTCGTCCTCGGCGTCGTCGCCCTGGTCGTGCTCCCGCTCCTCGCGCTCTGCGGGATCGTGTCGTGCTGATCCACGAAAAGCCCGCCCGAGCAGGGCACGGCACGGCGCCAGCGGGCGCCGTGGGACGGAACCGCCCACGTCGGCTCCGGCGCGCGGGGCGAGGAAAGGGACGGGCGCTCCACACGGCGCGTGTCAGGAGCCCCTCCTTGTGGCGGCGAGCAGGGCTGCGGGCGCCGCGACACGGGTGGTTCATTCGCCGGCGGCGATGACGGCTCGCACCCAGGTCGCAGCGCCGTGCGCGCCGGGTCAGGCGCCCGCCGTCTCCACGCCGACTCTCCGGTTGCAGGGGCTCGCCACTACGCTTCACCGCTACCGGCCCGACGAGCTGGAGCTCTCGATCGTCGCGCCGCATGCGGGATGGGTCCTCGTGACGGACCGCTGGGCAGCGGGCTGGCGCGCCTGGGTGGACGGTCGGGAGGCGCCGGTCTGGGGAGGAAACCTCCTTTTTCGCGTCCTCCGCGTGACGGCCGGCCCGCGCAGGATCCGGTTCCTCTACCGGCCCGCGGGCGACCCCGGTCTCCTGATCGTCAGAAGGGGGAACGCCTCTCACGGTCGCGCTCGTGAGCGCCGGGCCGCGGCCGCCACGCCCACGTTGACCACCGACCGCCCCGGGCCGGCGCGTCAGCGCCCCAGGTGCTGCATCGCCTCCGTCGGGGCGTAGGAGTCGGTGAGCATCGGGACCCCCTCCGTTCTCAGCTCGCCATCGTAGAACGTGCGCGCCCAGGCGGCGATGGGGGGGTGGCCGAAGGCTTTGGCCACTCGGTCGCCTTCGGCGAAGACCCGCTCCTTCGAGAGGCGGTCGGTGGACATCGAGGCGACCAGGATGGCACTCCCCGAGAACGTGGTCGCGCCCCCGGCGAGCTCGCGCGAGAGGATGGCGACGTTGGGAAAGACCCGCTGCGCCGATCGGACGACGGCCCAGAAGAGCCGCTGGTCCCGACCCATCGTGAGGCCGGCGAGGTTCCCCGCGAAGATCCCGCCGGGAGCGAGGCGGTCGCGGCAGAGCTCGAAGAACTCGAGGGTCGTCAGGTGGAAGGGGACGCTGTCGGAGAAGAAGGCGTCGAGGAAGATCGCGTCCCACGGGCCCTTCTCGCGGGCGAGGAGCGAACGGCCGTCGCCCACGAGGACCCGGTCATTGGCGTCGGGACGGAACTCGAAGTACTTCTGAGCGACGCGGACGACCTCGGGGTCGATCTCGACGGTGGTCGTGGCGATCCCGGGGGCCTTTTCCGAGAAGAAGCGCGGGAGCATCCCGGCCCCGAGGCCGATGACGAACGCGTTGCGGGGGGGCTCCCGTCGCCACAGGAGAGCCGCCGCGAGGCCGTTGGGGTAGAGGAAGTCGGGGGCCCTTCCCGAAGCGCGGTCGAGCATCCCCTGGGCGAAATTGTCGAAGTAGAGAGCGCGGCGCGGGCCCTGGTCGACGACGAGAAGGCGGTGGTAGGCCGTCTCCTTCCGGAAGACGACGGTGCCGCCGGGGAGCGGCGAGGCGACCGCCTCGGGGCGGAGTACGAAGACGCCGGCGGCCGCGAGGAGCCCTCCCGCCGCGACGGTGAGGCGGAGCGGGAGCCCCTGCGACGAGGCAAAGGCGCCGGAAAGGACGAGGACGCCTCCGAGGCCGAACAGGATCGGCTCGATGGGGAAGGCCGGAATCAGGAGGAATGCCATCGCGAAGGTGCCGACGATGGAGCCCGCGGTGGAGATGGCGGCGAGGGTGCCTGCGGTGCGACCGATCGACCCGACGTCGCGGGCCGCGAGACGTGTGGCGAACGGGGAGATGGTCCCCATCAGGACGCTCGGGAGGGCGAAGAGGAGGAGCGCGGCCAGGAGCGCCTGGAAGCGCTCCGGGACGTGCGCGGCGGCGCAGAGGGCGAGGAGGGGCGCCGGGCGGGCGAGAAGGACCCAGAGGGCGAGGCCGGCAGCGATGAGGATGCTGCCGAGGAGGGAGGCGCTCGGCCGACGGTCCGCAATCTTCCCGCCGAGGGCGTACCCGGTCGAAAGCGAGGCGAGGAAAGTGGTGATCAAGGCGCCCCAGACGAAGATCGACGTGCCGAAGACGGGTGCCATGATACGGCTCCCGGCGATCTCGAGGCCCATGAGAGCGGCGCCCGAGAGGAAGACGACGGTGTAGAGGCGAAACACCGGCGGATCTTATGGGCTCCCTACCGATTTGACCCGCCCTCCGGCCCGCCGCTATCCTTTCGACGAGGAGACAGCGCTATTCAACACGGACCGATACCCCTGAACATTCCCGAGTCCGGGCTCAGCGCGCTCTTCGGTGTCCACGACGAAAACCTGCGGCTTCTCGAAGACGCCTTCGGCGTGGAGATCTCGGCGCGCGGTGGCGTGGTGACGCTGACCGGTGGCCCCGAGGGGACCGAACGGGCGTCGCACCTGCTCTCGGAGTTCTCCCGGCTCATCACCCGGGGCTACATCCCGAAGAAGGTCGACATCCCGAGCGCGATCCGGATCGTCCAGGAAAACCCCACCGCCTCCCTGGTCGACTTCTTCGAGAACCGGTCCGTGGGCGCCGCCCTCCGCAAAGTCGTCTCGCCGCGCAACGTGCGCCAGCAGGAGTACCTCCAGGCGATCGGCGAGCGCGACGTCGTCTTCGCGATCGGCCCGGCCGGAACGGGGAAGACCTATCTCGCGGTGGCGATGGCCGCGGCCGCGCTTCTCGAGAAGCAGGTCAGCCGCATCGTCCTCTGCCGACCCGCGGTGGAGGCGGGCGAGAAGCTCGGCTTCCTGCCGGGCGACCTCGCCGAGAAGGTGAACCCCTACCTCCGCCCGCTCTACGACGCACTGTACGACATCCTCGGCTACGAGAAGGTCGGGCGGCTCCTCGAGCGGCAGATCATCGAGGTCGCGCCTCTCGCCTTCATGCGGGGCCGCACGCTGAACGACGCGTTCATCATCCTCGACGAGGCCCAGAACACGACCTCCGAGCAGATGAAGATGTTCCTGACCCGCCTCGGCTTCGGAGCCAAGTCGGTCATCACGGGAGACATCACGCAGATCGACCTTCCCCCGGGCAAGGTCTCGGGCCTGAAGGAAGCGATGCGGATCCTCTCGGGAGTCGAAGCGATCCGCTTCATCCGGTTCGACCACCGCGACGTCGTGAGGCATCCGGTCGTCCAGGCGATCGTGAACGCCTACGACATCTTCGAGAGCGGCCGGCCGGGACCCGACGTCCAGGGCCGGGTCCGGGCCGCCTCGGAAGAGGCGTGAGGCGGCCGTGGCCCACGACCCTCCAGCACGGCGCGCGTCCCGCGCCCCGCGCTCCGCGCCTCGAGCCCCGCGCGTAGCGCTTCGCGCCCCGCGCAGTGCGCCTCGAGCCGAGGTCACCTCCGCGGTAAGAACGGGCCCTCCCGAGCGCCGCGTGGCGGCGTGGACGGAGTCGATTCTCGCCGCGGCCGTCCCGCGCAGCCGGGCAGCGGTGTCGGTTTTCCTCTGCGGGGACGCGCGCATGCGCCGGCTGAACCGCGAGTTCCGGAAAATCGACCGCCCCACCGACGTCCTCTCCTTCCCGGCGGGGGATCCGGCGTTCCTCGGCGACGTCGCCATCGACGTGCCGTACGCCGCGCGGCAGGCGGGCCGGCGCGGCCACTCTCTCGATCGCGAGGTGCAGCTGCTCCTGGCGCACGGAGTCCTCCACCTCCTCGGTCACGATCACGAAACCGACGACGGCACGATGTTCCGCCTCCAGGGGCGGCTCGTGAAGAAGGTCTTCGGACCCGGCCCCGACGGCGTCCCCGAGGACGAGGAATGACGAACTTCGCCGTCGGCACGGGCCTCGCCTTCGTCCTCTCCGTCGCGTTCGTCCTTCTCTACGCGCTCCTCTCTGCGTTCGCGCAGGCGCTCGAGAGCCTCTCGTCCATCCGGAGGAAGTCGCTCCTGGAGGGGCAGGAGACGAAGTTCGGCAAGCTCCTCGCGCGGGAGAACGTCAGCATCTCGCGCGTCGCCGTGAGGCTCTCCGCCCAGGGCGCCGTCCTCGCCGGGCTCCTCTCGCTCGGCACGGGGCTCGCGGGGCTCGCGGTGCCCGAGCCGTTCCTCGTCTCGGCGGTCTCGATCCTCCTCGGCTGGATCGTCATCGAGACCGTCGTCATCCGCACCGTGGCGCGCCGGGGCGGCGAGGACCTCCTCGTCGACTTCTCCTGGTTGATCCCGGTGGTCCTCCTCTTCGCCACGCCTCTCTACCCGCTCCTCTCGCGCCTCGTGACGCCCCTCGACGACGAAGAGGACGCCGAGCCGGTGTCGGCGGCGGAGAAGGAGGCGGAGAAGGACGCCGACGTGAGAGCGCTCCTGGACATGGCTCGCGAGGAGGGGATCCTCGAGAAGCACGAGGAAGAGCTCGTTTCGAGGGCCGTCGACTTCGGTGACCGGACGGTGCGCGAGGTGATGACCTCCCGCCCCGACATGGTCGTCGCCGAGGCGGACCTGCCGTTCGAGAAGGTCGCCGACCTCTTCGAGAAGACGAAGCACACCCGGATCCCCCTCGTCGAGGGGGGCGTGGAGAAGCCAATCGGCGTCGTCCACGTGAAGGACGTCTTCTCGATGCTCCGGACGCCCGTCCCGCCCCTGAATGCGCGCGCGCTGGCCCGGCCGGTCCTGTTCGCTCCCGAAACCCAGACGATCACGACGCTCCTCTCCGACTTTCGCCGCCGCCGCCAGCACATGGCGATCGTGGTGGACGAGTGGGGGGCGGTCGCGGGTGTCGTCACGCTGGAAGACCTCCTGGAGGAACTTGTGGGAGAGATCGCCGACGAGCACGAAGACTCCATCGACCCCGTCATCCCGCTGGCCGAGGGGGCGTTCACCGTGGCGGGACGCGTCCGCGTCTCCGAGATCGCCCAGCTCTTCGACGCGGATCTGCCGCCGGGCGACTACGACACGGTCGCCGGCCTCCTCTCGGCGCGCCTCGGACACATCCCGAGGCCGGGCGAGGAGGTGGAGGACGGCGGGCTGCGGTTCGTCGTGGAGGACGCGGACCGAACACGCGTCCACCGCGTGAAGGTGATGCGGGCCGTGGGGGTCGCGTGAGCCGCCGCGCAGGGACCGTCGCGGTCGCGGGACGGCCGAACGCGGGGAAGTCGACGCTCGTCAACGCCCTCGTCGGGACGAAGGTCGCCATCGTTTCCGACAAGCCGCAGACGACGCGGCGCCGCGTCCTCGGAATGCTCAACCGCCCCGACGGCCAGATCGTCTTCGTCGACACGCCGGGGCTCCACAGGCCGCTCCACCGGCTCAACCGGGCCATGCTCGACGAGGCGATGGAGGCGATCCTCGACGTCGACCTCGTCGTCCTCGTCATCGACGTCGCCGAGAGGGAGGGGGCGGGCGATCGCCACGCCCTCGAGCTGGTCGCGAAGGCCAGCTCGCCGCGGATCTGCGTCCTGAACAAGGTCGACCTCGTTTCCAAGCCGAAGCTCCTGCCCCGGATGGCCGCGCTCTCGGCGACCGGGCTCTTCGACGAGATCGTCCCCGTCTCGGCCCTCTCGGGCGACGGGCTCGCCGAGCTGCCGGAGCTGATCCTCAAGTACCTCCCCGAGCAGGACGACCTCTACCCGTCCGAGACCGTGACGACGTCCGACGAGAAGACGCGCGTCGCCGAGCTGATCCGCGAGAAGTTCCTCGAGCGGACGCGCGAGGAGATCCCCTACGGTCTCGGCGTCGTCGTGGAGGAATGGAAGGTCGACGAGGCGAAGAGCCTGACGCTCGTGACGGCGACGCTCGTCGTCGACAAGGAGAACCACAAGCGAATCGTCATCGGGCTCGGCGGGCAGCTCATCAGAGACGCGGGGACGGCCGCCCGGCTCGAGATCGAGAAGACGTTCGGAAAGCGGTTCTTCCTGGACCTGCACGTCGTCGCGCGGCCCGGCTGGCGGGAGGATCCCCGCTTCCTCGGAACCTTGTCGAGCTGACGACCGTAAGGTGCGACTTGACGGGCGGAGGCATTCGCCCGATCGTTCCGGAAACGGAGGAGCCCGTGGTTTCGGAAAGAAGACGTTCTCCAAGAGTCCGGGCTCCGGAAGGTGCCGAAGGCGTCATCCGGTCGACGATCCAGGCACAGGTGGAGGACGTCTCGCGGACCGGCGCCCGGTTCCAGCTTTCCGGGCCGGTGCGCCCCGGGTCGACCTACACACTCCACGCCGATCTCGGGGAATTCGACCTGAACGTCTCGATCCGGATCACGCGGTGCAAGGCCGGGTCGGCCCCGAGGCCGGGAGGGGCGGGGATGGTCCTCGTCTACCAGGCCGGCGCCGAGTTCGTGTGGGAGAGCCCGGCCGACCAGGAACGGCTCGGCGCGTGGCTCGACAAGCGCGGGCCGACCTCGGGCCAGATCCGGGCGAAGCTGCAGGGTTGACGCGCCGCGGAGTCAGCCCCTGTCCGGAGGGTCGAGCTCCTCGAGCGCACGCCGCAGGACGCCGCTGAGCCTTCGGCTCTGACCGCCGGCTTCGTCGAGCTTCGATTCCACGAGGCGCTTCACCTCGAGGGTTTCCCGTCGCAGCTCCTCGAGCCGGTCCGAGGCCTCGAGCTTCGCGATCGCGGCCTCGATGGAAGCGAGCCGCTCTTCGAGCGACGTGCGGAGCTCGACCACCCGGCCTTCCAGCGCCTCCACGACCTCTCGCACGGCGACTGTGGCGCGTTCCACGTCGCCCCGGATCTCCTCGCGGTGCCTCCGCGCAGAATCGCGGGCGGCCTCGTCGATCAGTCCGAGGCGCGTTGGCCGCACCTCGGCGGTGTGCTCCTCGAGCGCCTCGCGCAGCGCCGTGACGGCAGCGATGGGCGTCAGCGTGCCGAGCGCCTCCCTGACCGTGGTCGGTATCGCTTCGACGGCATCCCAGGTCTCCCGCGCGAGGGCTTCGACCCGGGTGGACTCCTCGGCGTGGACGCGGGCCATCTCGTCGAGCCGGGCGGAAAGCCCTGCGAACGCCTCGGCCCACACGGCTGCGGCGGGCGGAGGAGGCGGAGGCTCGGGGGCCGGAGGCGGGGGTGGCGGCGGTGGCAGCTCGGAAACGGCCGGCGGTGGAGGCGGCTCTGGCGGGGCCGCGTCGGGCTCGGCCTCCAAGGGCTGAGCCTCGGGCGCCGCGTCCGGCGCAAGGCCAAGTCCGCTCTCGTGCAGGACGGTCGACGGCTCGCGGCCGGCGTCCCGCTGCCAGTCGATTCCGCCGGATCTGGTCGCGGGAGCGGGCTCGGGCCCGGTTGAAGTCTCGGCGGCCGGTGCCAGCGTCTCCACGGGCTCTGGCTCCGCTTCCGTCACCGTTTCCGGCTCGGGTTCGGGGACCGGTCCGAGGACCATCTCGGGGAGCGGCTCTGATTCGGGCTCTGCCGCAGAAGGCGGTGGCGGCTCGGTGAACGTGTCGTCCGCGTCCTGCGACGCCTGCGATTCGGGTTCGGGCTCTGCGACCGGCTCGACCGGGGGCTCGAGAGGTGGCTCGACGATCGGCTCGACCATCGGCTCGAACATCGGCTCGAACATCGGCTCGACGATCGGCTCGACCATCGGCTCGACCGGGAAGGGAGGGATCGTCGCGTCGCCGAAGACCTCCCCTTTCGCGAGGCCGGGCCAGGAGCCGGTCGTCTCGAAGGGCGAATCGGTCGGAGGCGTCGGGGCGGGACCGACGGTGCTCGTGAGGGCGAGGAGCTGGGCGCTGACGGGCGGGACCCGAATCGTCGACTGCGAGTCCGGAGGGGAGGGGGCGACCCAGTCGGGCCCGAGCCGCTCGCCGTCCGGCGAACGCTGGAGCCGCTTGAGGATCTGGATGAAGGTCATCTTCGAGACGAGCTTGAAGGTCTCGACGACCCCCTTGGCGTCGGCCGCGACCGCCTCGACGAACGGGAACTCCTGGAAGCCGAGCGACTCCTGCAGCGCCTGGACGGAAAGGACGCCGGGCAGGTCGCGCTTGTTGTACTGGATGACGACGGCGGTCTCGTCGAAGCTCTGTCCGAGCTCGGCCATGTTCTCGCGCAGGTTCTGGAAGGACTCGAGGTTGTGCGAGAGCATCGACCACTGCGAGTCGACGACGAAGACGATGCCGTCGACGCCCTTCAGGACGAGCTTGCGCGTCTCGTTGTAGAAGACCTGCCCCGGCACGGTGCAGAGCTGGAACCTCACGGTGTAGCCCTTGACGTTGCCGAGCTCGACCGGCAGGAGGTCGAAGTAGATCGTCCGGTCCTGCGCCGTCGAGAGCGAGAGGAGGCGGCCCGTCGTCGCCTGGTCGAGCTTCTCGTGGAGAAGGCGGAGGTTCGTCGTCTTCCCGCACAGGCCGGGACCGTAGTAGACGATCTTCGCGGTCAGCTCGCGGGTCGAGTGATTGAAGAGGACCATCAATGCCCCCGGTCGGTGAGTTCGGGTCGGACTTTTCAGTCCAGTATAGGCCGCTCGGCCTCGCCTCTGCGGGCGGTATCCTGACACCGTGAGCGAGCGCGAACGCTGGGCGCCCCTTTCCCTGACGCTGGCAGGAATCCCGTTCCGGGGCGTGTCGATCGCGGGGCGGGAGACCTGGTTCCACGTCCCCTCGCTCGACCTCGCCTTCGACGTCGGCCGCAGCCCGGCGGAGGTCGTCCCCGTCCCGTATCTCTTCCTCTCCCACGCCCACCTCGACCACGCCGGCGGCCTGGCCTACTGGGCCTCCCAGCGGCGCCTCCTGCGCCAGCCGCCCGGCCGCGTCTTCACCGACCCGGCGGCCGTCCCGGCATGGCGGCAGATCCTCGCCCTTCACGGCGGACTCGAGGGGGTCGCGTACGACGTGACGGTCGACGGGCTCGGGCCGGGCGACTCGGTCGGCCTCCGCAAGGACCTCTGCGTCTCGGCGTTCCGTGCCGATCACCGGGTCCCGGCGGTTGGATTCGTGGCGTCGGAGGTGAGGCGCCGTCTCGTCCCCGGGTGGCAGGGCCGGCCGGAGGAGGAGATCCGCGCCGCGATCCTGGGCGGCGAGGAAGTGACGAAGCGGAGCCCGCGGCCGCTCTTCGCCTTCTCGGGCGACACCGGCGCCGGGATCTTCGAAACCGCCCCGCGCGAGGCGTTCGAGGCGAAGGTCTTTCTCCTCGAGTGCTCGTTCGTCGAAGAGGGGGACCTCCCGCGTGCCCGCAACTACGGCCACTTGCACGTCGACGACGTGGCCGAGAGGGCGGACCTCTTCGCGAACGAAGCGCTCGTCCTGACGCACCTGACGCTCCGCGGAACGCCCGCCGAGCTGCGCCGGACCATCGCCCGTCGGCTCCCCGCCTCGCTCGCCGCGCGGACGGTGCTCTTCCTCCCGGCCGGGTGACGCCTGCCGGAAGCCTCCCCGTACTCGCGGAGGCACGACCGTCGCGCTCGGCCTACGGTCTCCAGTCGAATGTCCGCACCGGGTAGAGCCGGAAACGCCCATCCCGGGTGCGGAAGAGGGCTTGCAGCTCCCTCTTCCCTTCGTCGCCGGCTCCGAACGGGAACTCGGCCTCGTAGCCCGCCGCGTTGCAGGTCCCGAGAAGCGGAAGAGCCATCGCGACGTCGGGCCGGGAGACGCGGCGGAACGAGGCGGGTATCCGGACCTCGCCGTCGATGAGGAACGAGACCTCGAGATCCTCTTCCTCGGTCCGCGCCCAGCCGCGGACGAGGAGCTTTCCCTGGACGGCTTCGCCCTCCGGCGGATTGTCCACCGAACCGGTCAGCGAGTCGTCGATCCTGGACGCATCGGTATCGCGCGCTCTTTCCACGCGGATGGCCCACTCGTCCGCCTCGGCCCCGAGGTCGTGGGCCGCGAGCTCCGAAGGGGGGACGACCGCTTCGTTCTTCACGACGCCGAACAGCCAGTCCTGACCGTTCCCGTGACCGAACCGGAGCGGCCCGGAGAGCCGCCCGGCGGCCCGGGCCTCGTCGAGGAAGAGCAGGACCGGGGCCCGGTTCGCGGGCGGCATCCAGTGGTCGTGAAGGACGATGACTCCGACGGGCCACGACTCGAGCCGGGCGAGGAGAGCCGTGTCGAGAGGACCCGCCGCGAACCGGGCCGCGAGGGCCAGGTGCCCTGCCGGCACGTAGCTCAGGGTGCCGTTGACGATCCAGGGGAAACCGCGGGTCGAGGCGTAGAGGAGCCGCGCCTCCACCGGTGAGTGGGTCAGGGGCAGGTGGAGGATCGGACCCCCGGTGAAGGAACGGGCGAGGAAGGCGTCCGCGGGGGAAGGCTCGCTCTCGGGACGGAAGGTAAATGGAAGCGACTGCCGCGAGTCGACGGCGACGAGGACGAGGAGCGCCCCGGTCGCGAGAAAGCGGGCCGCTCCGTCTCTGGCGAGCACGAGGAGCTTTCCGGCGCCCCAGGCGGCGAGGAGCCCCATCCCGATCTGGAGGACGAAGCCGAAACGCGCGGTCACCCGGATTCCGCCGAAGAGCGGCGGCGCCAGGAACGTGAGCGCGGGCCAGAACGGAGCGTTGAGGCCCATCGCCCCGAGCGCCCCGGCTACGGCGACGAGAGCCCCCGTGCCGGCGAGTGCGGGAAGCGCCGGAGCGCGGCGCACGAGCAGGAGTCCGGCGAAGGCGAGGATGAGCGCGGCCGTGCCCGGGTAGAGCGCCATCTCCGAGTAGTTCCTGCCCGGCAGGAAGGCCTGGCCCGGGTTGTAGGGCGTCGTCGAGAGGAAGTGAATCGGCGAAGCGGAGAACCTCGACATCTCGCCGCGGTCCCGCTTGAAACCCTCGTTGGCCCTGACGCGAAGGAGCGGTAGGGCAACAGGAATCAGGAGGAGTCCTGCCAGGGCGAACGCCGCCGCCATCCTGGGGCCCGCGTGTCGCAGCGTGCGCCTCGGGGCGGCGAGGAGATGCGCGCCGCCGAGCACGAGCAGGGTGCCGAGACCGAATGCGAGGAAGTGGAGCGAGAAATAGCCCGTTATCGCCGTCGCCACGGCGAGGCTCGCCGCGTCGCGCAGGCTTCCGCCGCGGAGAAGGCGCCGGGCGAAGAGCACCATCCAGGCGATGCCGCCGAAGGCCGTGAACGAGACGAAACCGAACTGTACGGTCGTGAGCGCCCCGAAACCCGCGGCAGCCGCGCCTACGAAGGCCGCGCCGGGAGGGGCTCCCAGCTCCAGGGCGAGGCTTGCGATCGAGAAGACGGACAGGCCGAGAACCAGGATGCAGAGCGCGTTGAGGACGCCCGCCGGCGAGAGCCCGGCCGCGCCCAGCGGAATCGCGAGGAGGCCGTACCCGAGGAGGGGCTCGGAAAAGGCGAGGACGTCGCGGGCGGGGGCGAAGGCGTTGGCCTGGTAGAGGGAGGACGGGTCGCTCGTCAGCGCGTGGCTGACCCAGGCGACGACCCACGCCTGGGTCTGGGCGTCGTAAGGGTCGCGCAGCACGGTGTCGAGCCGGGAAGGAAGGGGCCAGGAGAAGGCGATCGAGGCGAGGAGACTTGCGAGCAGCAGGGCGAGCCGGCACACGAGACGATTCTAAGAGGCCGCGCGGCGCGCCTGACGCACCGCGGGACGTCCGCCGCGTTGCGTCTACCGAAACAGCTTCCGGCGGTTCCGAATGTAGTCGCGGAAGACGAAGGAGGCGAGGTCGCCACCGGCGGCGTAGTAGGCCCGGCCCCGCGCGACCTTCGTGAGCGTGTCGACGAAGTCGACGAGCCCCGGGTCGGTGGCGAGCATGAAGGTCGTCAGCTGGATCCCCTCGCGGCGGCAGCGCTCCGCCTCGTCGAGCGTCCGGTTGACGATCTTCAGGTCGAGGCCGAACGGGTTCTTGTAGAGCTTCCCGTTCTCGCGGATGCACGATGGCTTGCCATCGGTGATGAGGAAGAGCTGCCGGTTGCGCGAGCGGTGCCCGAGGAGGATGCCGCGGCAGAGGGCGAGGCCCGCCTTCGTGTTCGTGTGAAACGGGCCGACCTGGGCCTTCGAGAGCGAGTCGATCGGCACCTGCCGGGCGTCGTCGCCGAAGAGGACGACGTCGATCGTGTCCTTCGGATACTTCGAGAGGATCAGCTCGGTCAGCGCGAGCGCGACCTTCTTGGCGGGGGTGAAGCGGTCCTCGCCGTAGAGGATCATCGAGTGGGAGATGTCGATGGCGATGGCGGTGGCACAGGCCGACTGGTGCTCCACCTCGTAGACCTCGAAGTCTTCCGGCGCCAGCGCGAGGTTCTCCGGGTCGCGCCGGGCGGCGTTCGTCACGGTCCGGATTCCGTCGAGGCGCGAGAGGTCGTCGCCGAACTCCCAGGCGCGCGTCTCTTCGAGGAGGTCCGTTCCCGTTCCCGCCCGCGGGAGCGCGTGGAGCCCGCCGCCCGACTTCTGCAGCGACGAGAAGATCTCCTCGAACGCGGCCCGCCGGATCTGCCGCTCGCCCGTCCCCGCGAGGGTGAGCCCGCCGTCCTCGTCCCGTCCGACGATCCCCTTTTCCTCGAGCGCGGCGAGGAAGTCGTCGAGGTCGAGGCCGGGGTCGAGGATGCCCCGTTCCTGCAGCCGACGCATCACGTCCATCGCCTCCTCGACGTCGCCCCCGAGCCGGGTGACGAGGTCGAGGAAGAGCTTCTTCAGCTCCTCGAAGGTGAAGAGCGCGCGGAGCAGCTCGAGCGGAAGCTCGCCGTAGCGGACGTCCATGCGTGTGAGATCCTACGGCCACGAGCCCCGTTCCGGGCCGTTCCGGGCGGTCCCGTCTCGTAAGGTCCGCGGTCGCCCCTACATTCCCCCGAGAGAATGAACGCTTCGCCCGACACCCGGCGCCCGTTCCGCGCCGCCTCGACCGCGGGCCTCCTGCCGGGAGGCTGGCGCGGGTTCGTGGCGAACGGCTGCCTGGTCATCGCTCTCCTGACCGTTCTTCCGTCCTGGGTGCGAGGCCTGCGCGCGTGCCGCAGCGAAGCCAGGGAGGCGCTGGGGAACGAGCCGAAGCGGAGAGGGCCGCGGGGGCAGGTGGCCGGCTTCGTCGAGGCCGTGGAAGAGCTGCGGCAGCGCGTCGGACCCCGGGGCGCCTACCTCCTCGCTGCCGCCCCCTACGGCGACGGCGCGGTCACGGCGATCGCCCTGCGTCTCGCCCTGCTGCCCCGCCGGCCCATTCTCGTGGGGCGCTTCCCGGAGATGCCGGGGTCCCCGACGCTGCGGCCCGAGGCGACCGTCTACGTCGAGAACGACCTCACGCCGCCCATCGTCCGCCCGGCGCTGGAGCTCCCTGCGAGCGACGACCCTTCGAATCGGGGGCTGGTGGACGTCTCGATCCCGTGCGCGGTCGACGAAGTCACGGTGGCCCGGACGCGGGAGACGCGATCCGGGGGTGGTGTCAGGAGAAGGGGGGGACCCCGTGCGACGTGGTGGCGGTCCTCGTTCGGGGTCTTCCCGTCCCTTTCGTGGAGGTCGATCGCCATCCGCGCCCCGACGTCGCGGCGGTGACGGGTTTTCGGCCGAGCCTCCGGTCGGGCTACCGGGTCAAGGTGCCGGCCGAATCGACTCCTGCCGGACCCGTTGAAGTCCAGGTCGTCTTCCGCACCGCTGACGGCCGGACGCGGACGTACGATCGGGTTCCCGGGAGGGCGGTCCCCTGAACGCAGACCCGGCCGTTGCTCCCATTCTCGCCGGCCTGGCTGCGGGCGCGGTTCCGCTGCTGCCGGGCTGGGCACTCTCCGGTCTCCTCCCGGGGGCGATCCGCCGGGCGCTCGTGGCACGTCTCGGAGCGGCCTGGCTCCTCGGCGCGGCCTGGTGCAGCGCCACGGCTCTCGCGGCGTCGAGGCTAGTCGGGCTGCCGCTCCGAAGAGGAGTTCTCCTGCCCCTCGTTCTCGTCCCTCTCGCGGCCGCCCTCGTCCTCGGGCGGCGCCGGCTTGCTTTGGACCGGCCCGGAAGGCCAGCCCCGGTCTCGGCCGTCGCGGGAGCCATCGGCGGGCTCACCTGCGCAGTCCTCCTCGCTCATGCCCTTTCCACGCCGGTCACGGGCTGGGACGGCCTGATGACCTGGGCGCCGCAGGTGCGCCAGATGCGAGCCGAGCGGACGGCAACACCGGCGGCCTTCCGGGACCCCTGGGTCTGGGTCACTCATCCGCAGTATCCGCCCCTCGTTTCGCTCGTCCAGGTGACGGGGCTCGAGATCGTCGACGCCCCGGTCGACGAGCGAGCCGGCCGGGCCGTCTTTCCCCTTTTCTTCGCCGCATTCCTCGCCCTTCTCCACCGCATCATCCGGCTTCTGACGCGGAGTGCCCGCGCGGCGGCCGTGACGACCGTGCTCGCTACGATGACGCCGTTTCTCGCCTTCTCGGACCACGGCGGCGCAAAGGGGTCCTATGCCGACGTGCCCCTGGCCGCCTTCCTCGGCGGGGCGCTCGCCGTCCTTCTCTGCGGCGGGCTCCGATCGGGTGCGGGGATCGCGGGCGGCCTGCTGCTCGCCGGTGCGGTGCTCACGAAGACGGAAGGCGTCCCTCTCGCGTCGGGTCTTTCCGTACTACTCCTGCTCGCGGCGGCTGCGGGCCTGCGGAAACGGCCGCGTGCCGCTCGCCGGGCTCGGGCCCTCCGCATGCTGCGGTCCGCCGTTGCGGCCGCGGTTCTCCTTGGCGCGACCGTCGCGCTCCTCCACGCCTGGCGAGCCGAGATCCCCAACCGCTACACCGAGGACTACGGTGCGATCCTCGCCACGACGCGCCTCGAGGCTGCGATGATCGCCGGCAGGCTTGCAACCGTGACTCCTCTCCTCGCCGCTGGTCTCGTCGACGTGAAGAAGTGGGGGCTCCTCTGGCCGATTCTCCTTGTCCTCGTGCTGCTACGGCCGGAGGCACTCCGCCGACGCGCAGCCCTCGCGGCGGGCGGGTTGCTTCTCGGGCCTGCCGCGATCGCTCTCGCGGCCTATGCGGTGCACTGGAATCCCCTCTCCCTCGCGGACGTGACCTGGGACCGGTTCCTGATCCAGGGCGCGTTCGGGACGTTCCTCCTCCTCGGCCTCGTCGTCGCCGGTCGAACGGAGGGCCCACGTGACAGCTGAAGACGGTAACGCTCGAATCGTCGCGCTCGTCCTCGCCTGGAACGAGGAGGCCTCGCTCCCCGCGCTCCTCGCGGAGCTGGCACGTGACTGCCCGGACTGGACGATCGTCGTCGTCAGCGACGGCTCGACCGATGACACGGCCCGCCGCGCCCGCGAGAGCGGTGTGGTCGTCATCGAGCTCCCGTTCAACTCGGGTGTGGCGGCGGCGGAGCAGACCGGGCTCCTCTGGGCGCGCAGCGCCGGCGCGCGGGTCGTCGTCCGCCTCGACGGCGACGGCCAGCATCCGCCCTCGGAGGCGCGCAGGGTCGTGGACGGCCTGCTCGCGTCGGGCGCGGACGTGGCGGTCGGTTCCCGTTTCCTGGACGAGGGGGGATACCGCTCGACGAGGCTACGGCGGGGCGGAATCCGGTGGCTCACTTTTCTTCTCAGGGTCCTCGGAGGCCTTCGTATCACCGACCCGACGTCCGGCCTGCGGGCGTTCGGACCCCGGGCGCTCGCGTTGCTCGCCGACGTCTACCCCGACGAGTACCCGGAGCCGGAGTCGAATCTCCTGATGGGCCGCGCGGGACTGCGCCTCGTGGAGGTCCCGGTGAAGATGCGCGCGCGGGACGGCGGCCACTCGTCCCTCGGGGGCTGGACCGCGATCTACTATCCGGTCAAAGTGACGTTTGCTCTCGTCGTCGAGGCGCTGCGGCGCCCGGCGCGCTGAGCGGGGAACGCGGGAGGAGCAGGAACGGCATGCCGAGCTACGAAGTGCGGGTCCAGCTCGCCGGGGCGATTCTGGCGCTGGCGGCGATCGCCGTCGTCGTCGAGCTCGTCCGCCGGCGCCGCCTGACGGAGTGGCAGTCGATCACGTGGCTCGCTGCGGCGGTCGTCGCGGGGGCCTTCGCCGCGCACCGGCGGATCCAGTTCGTCCTCGCGGACTTCGTCGGCATCTACTACCCGCCGGTCCTCATCCTCGGAGCGTTCGTCTTCGGCGGTCTCGTGATCCTCCTCCTGCAGAGCGTCGCCCTCACGCGCCTCGAGGCGCGCAATCGAAAGCTGGCGCAGAGCGTCGCCCTGCTCCGCGAGCGGCTCGATCGCGTCGAGGGCGGTGGCCGGACGGACGCGCGAAGCGGGGAGGACGCCTGAGAGCGAACGCCTTCCGATTCGCGTCGCTCGATCGTCTCCTCGGGGCGGTCCCGCGCCTCGAGGATCTGTTCGCCTTCGCGTTCGCGACGGCAATGGCCCGAGAGGCGCTCTGGCTCATGCCGGGGAGCGCCCTGCCGATCGCACTCTCGGCGGCTGCCGGGCTCGTGGCGGTCGCGGTCGTCCGGAAGAGCGCGCACGAGCGTCCGTCGCCGCCGCTGATCTTCTGGCTGACGGTCGCGCTTCCGGTCCTCGTTCTCTGGGCCCTGCGTGCCCCGCTTCCGGACGTCGGGTACGACACCCTCAACTATCACGTGATGCACGGGGAGCGGGGTCTCTGGGGACCCCTGTTCCCGCCCGGCGACTTCTACCCGTACTTTTTCCCGTTCCTGAATCCTGCGGCGGACCTCGTGACCGCGATGTTCCGGGCCGTCCTTGGCTATCGGGGCGGCACGGTCGGGAGCGCGCTCGCGCTCGTCTGGTGTGGCCAGATCCTCTGGAGGCTCCTCACGCCGTCGGTGAAGGACGAGCGGGCCCGGGCTGCGGCCGTCCTTCTCGCGGTGACGGCCGAGGGAATGCTCTGGGAGGTCTCGGGCTACATGGTCGACCTCTTCTCGCTTCCCGTCCTCCTCGAGGCGACGCGGATTGCGACGGCCGACGTCCTGCCACTGCGGCCGCTCCACCGGAGGACCGCGGCCCTGGGTGTTCTCCTCGGCACGGCGGTGGCGCTCAAGCTGACGAACCTCGTCTTCGTGCTCCCCATAGGGCTCGTCGCCCTCGTCCGCTGGCTCGGCCCGCGGACCCAGAGGCCCCGAGCCCTGGCGATTCTCGGGGCCGCGGCCGCCGGGGCCGCGGCGATCGCGCTCCCGGTGGCCCCTCACGCGCTTCTCCTGCTCGCGAAGACCGGGAGTCCCGTCTTTCCGTATTTCAACAGGCTTTTCGCGTCGCCCTTCTACCCGCTCCTCGACATCAAGGACATCCGGTGGGGGCCTTCCTCCGCCGTCGAGTCCCTCGGCTGGCCGCTCCTCTCGGCGCTCCGGCCGGAACGCCTTTCCGAGTTCGCCGTGACGACGGGCCGACTCGCGCTCGGCTGGCTGCTGGCCCTCGCCGTGCTCGTCGCCTTCCGGAAGGACGCGCTCCTGCGGGCGATCTCGGCCATCGTCGTCGTCGGGGCGCTTCTGTGGAGCCTCGGGACGGGCTATCACCGCTACGGTCTCTTCCTCGAGCTCCTCGGAGGGCTACTGGTCGCGCTCGTCGCCGCGAAGCTCGTCCAGCGGTCGTCCGGCGAGGAAAGCGGTCAGGCCTCCAGGCACCCGCTCGCTCCGCGCGTCGCCGCCGCCGCCCTCCTGCTCCTCGCCGCGGCGCAGTCCGCGCGGGGCGTCGTGTTCGTGCTCCGCTCGGATTGGGGCGGCCGGCCCACCGTCTTCCACTCTCCCGGCTCCGCGGCGAGGGACGCGCTCTTCCTCCTGCGTGACCGCAACCTTCGAGCCTTCCTCTCCCCGGACGAGCGCAAGGTGATACCCGTGAACCCGGTCTGGATCGACGTGGGGCCGAAGTCCAACGGGCTCATGTCCCTCCTCGACCGCGACGCCCCGATGATCGGGCTCCAGGTCGAAGGCCTGTTCGAGGCTCCGCTGAACCTGCAGCGCCTCGACGCCGCGCTCGCCGCGAGCAGTGGTCGGACAGCCTGCGCGATCGCCTTCGAGAAGGACGCCGGGGAGGTGGAGACGACCCTGGCCTGGTTCGGTTTTCCGGTCCTGCGCCGGACACCCGTGGCGTTCCCGTTCTTCTCGAGGGAGCGGCTGGTGGACCTCGTCGTGTTCGAGGTGGCCCTCCCTCCTCCGCTCGGAATGGCGCCGGTTGAGGGCGTCGCGACGCCGTGGGCCGTCGATCCGCTCCTGTACGGGAGCATGGACGGCCCTGTGGAGGGACAGCAGGTCCGGGGAGAGCTGCTCGTCCGTGGCTGGGCGCGCGAGCCCGGGGAGGACCTCCTCGTGAAGATCCTCGTCGGTGGCGTCGAGGTCGAGCCGGCTTCGTTTCGCCGCGTCCCGAGGCCCGACGTCGCTGCAGCGCTTCCGCAGATGGGGGACTGCTCTTTGGCCGGCTACGAAGCAATCGTCCCGCGGCCACCCGGTGCCGCAGGCGAAGTGGTGGTCTCGGTCCAGTTCCGCTCGCGCAGTGGCCGGATGCGGCACTACCCCGGGGCGAAGGTCCGGTGGAACTAGGCGTCCTGGCGCGATTCCGGCGGATGCCGCCGTGGTGGGACCTCCTTTCGCTGGCGGCGCTCGCGACCGTCTTCGTCCTCCGACTTCTCACGCTCGCGCGGGACACGTGGGAGTGGGACGAGATCCTCTTCCTCTGGGCGGCCCGGGACGGTGTCGACGTACGTGTCAACCATCCTCACGCCCCCGGCTACCCGCTCTTCGTCCTTCCCGCCCGCCTGCTCGTCCTGCTCGGGGCCTCGCCGTTCGGTGCGACGCTCGGAATCGCCCTGCTGGCGGGAATCGTGGCGATCGTCCTGGTCGTCCTTCTCGCGCGGGAGCTGGGTGCGGGGAAGGAGGAGTCGCTCTGGGCGGGGCTTCTCTGGGCGTGCGTCCCGGCGGTCTGGCTCCATTCGGTCCGCCCGCTCACGGACTCCCTGGGTGCCGCGGCGTTCCTGCTCGCCGTCCTTCTCCTCGTGCGCACCTTCCAGGCGCCGGACGGCGGAGGGCTCGTCCTGGCCGCGCTGGCGGTCGGGGCGACGGCCGGGGTCCGTCCGCAGGTCGCGATCGCCCTCCTTCCCTTCGCGCTCGTCGTCGCTCTCCGCGCCCTGGCGACACGGCTCGGAGTTCGCCGGGCGGCCTGGGCAGCGGGGGCCGGGCTCGCCGCCGGGCTCCTCCCCTACGTTCCCGTCGTCGCGGGGTCCGGAGGGCTGGCCCCGTACCTGTCGGCGGCGAAGGCCGTCGCGGAATACGTCCGGACGTCCGAAGCCCCGTCTCTTCCGGCGTTCGCGACGGTGGCGCTCTGGTCCCGCTGGCTCGTCGACCCCTTCGGCGGGGCGTGGCCTGCCGCGGCGTTCTGGCTCGCGGGGGCCGGCGTGGTGGTCGCTCCCCGCGCCGCCCGGCTCGTCGCCCTGGCCTTCGTTCCACTCCTCGTCTTTTCCGTCGCCACACTCAACCCGGCGACGGCGCCGAGGTACGGCATCGCGTTCCTGGCGGCGGCGCCGCTCGCGGCCGCGCTCGCTCTGACCTGGCTTCGCGCGCGTGCGCGCTGGCTGGCTGCCGTCCTGGGTACGGCGCTGCTGGCGTTCGTCGCGATTCCGGCGGTGCGGCCCCTGGCCGAGCTGGCCTCTCGGCCGAGCCCGCCGGTCGCCGCGATGGCGGCGCTTCGGGAAGACCCCGCGCTGCGCGGACGGCCGCTCCTCGTCGATCCCGGCCTCTGGGTGCACCGGAAGGAGCTCGGGCCTCGCGGGGTCCTCTGGCGCGAGCTGAAGTCCGGCTGGTTCCTCGACGCCCCGCCGCGAGGACTCGTCGTCACGCACGACAGGGGCGTTCCCGGTCTCCGGCCGCTGCGCGATTTCCGTCTCGAGAGCGACGTCCTGCGGCGGATCAGCCGCGCGCGGTACCTCCGGGTCACCATCTGGGATGTGGGGGTCGCGCCGGATGCCCGCCCATTCAAGGCAACGGACGACGACCTTCTCTCCTCGGTCGACGACCCGCCCGAAGGGGCCGTCGTGGGCAGCCCATTTTTCGTCCGTGGCTGGTGCCAGGAGCGCGGAGGCGGGCTCGTCGTCCCCGTGGAATTTCGCGTGGACGGCGTGGTGGTGATGCCGGAAAGGGTCGTCCGGACGGCGCGTCCCGACGTCGCGGCGGCCATCCCCGAGGTCGGCGACGCGTCGCGAGCCGGCTACGAGGCTTTCTTTCCCGCCGGCGCAATCGCCCCGGGCAGGCACGTCCTCGAGGTCGTCTTCGAGACGGCGGACCGGCGGCGGGTCTACCCGCCCCGCAGGTTCACGCTCGCGGCGGCGAGCCCGGCTACCCCCGGCCCCTCATCAGGTTCAACCGGGCCATCTCCGCGTAGGTGACGGTCGAGTCGAGGTCCTCGCGCGCGATCCGCAGGCTCAGGACGAGCCCCTCGAGGACGAGCTCCATCAGGAAGGCCCGCTCGAAGTCGTCGACGGGCTTCGCGTGGGAGGCGACGAGCTCGGCGAGGCCGTCGATGGCATCGAGGTCGGCGAGGTGCCTCTCGAACGGGGTCTCGTCGGAGAGGACGACCTTGCGCTCGCTGCGGAAGTGGTTGACGACGGGCCCGTAGGGGCCGGCGATGGGAGGCGGGTTCCTCTCGCGGCCGAACGGTCCGGCCTCCTCTTCCTCGGTCTCGCGGCGGCGCGAGCGATCGCCGCGGGCACGGGGGCCGTCGATGGGCGGGAACGTCGCGTCGAAGAGGGCCTTGACCGCGTCGCCGATCAGCCTGCGGGCGACGATCTCGGCCCCCTGCTGCTCGCCCTCGAAGACCATCTCCACCTTGCCCGTGATGGCCGGCAGCGTGGCGAAGAGGTCGACGAGGCGCGGGGCGACGACCTTCTCTCCGGTGAGGACGGCGCGCCGCTCCATGTTCGACACGAGGAGCTCGCGCATCGCGATCGGCATCCGGGCCGAGACGCCCGAGGCCTGGTCGACGAGGTCGCTCCGGCGGGCGGCGAAGGCGACCTCCTCGACGAGCGTCTTGAAGGAATCGGGCAGTCGCACCTCGATTCCGTCGAGCTTTCGCTCGCTCCACGATTCCTGGTCGGTGATCGCCTTCGCAGTGGCGACGTCGCGCGGGTAGTGGGTGAGGATCTGCGAGGCGATCCGGTCCTTGAGCGGCGTGATGATGTTTCCGCGGTTCGTGTAGTCCTCGGGGTTCGCCGAGAAGACCATCACGATGTCGAGCGGGATCCGGACCGGGAAGCCGCGGATCTGGAGATCACGCTCTTCGAGGATGTTCAGGAGACCGACCTGGATGCGCGGCGCCAGGTCGGGCAGCTCGTTGATGGCGAAAATGCCGCGGTTCGTCCGGGGGACGATCCCGTAGTGGATCACCTCCTCGTCCGCGAACGTCTTCTTCAGCGTGGCCGCCTTCACCGGGTCGACGTCGCCGATGAGGTCGGCGATCGTCACGTCGGGCGTCGCGAGCTTCTCGCGGTAGCGCGCCTCGCGGGGGAGCCAGGCGACGGGGACGTCGTCGCCGGCCGTGGCGGCCAGGCTCCGGGCGTACTTCGTGAACGGCGCGAAGGGCGACTCGTTCAGCTCGGAGCCGGCGATGACGGGCGTCTCCTCGTCCAGGAGGTTCACGAGGGCGCGCAGGATGCGCGTCTTCGCCTGGCCGCGCAGGCCCAGCAGGATCAGGTCGTGCCGGGCCAGGACGGCGTTGACGAGGGCGGGGACGACCGTCCGGTCGTAGCCGAGGATGCCGGGGAAGGGGTTCTCGCCGCGGGCGAGCATCGCGAGGAGGTTCTCGCGCATCTCGTCCCTCACGGAGCGGTGGCGGTAGCCGGCTTCGACGAGCTCTCCGAGGGTCGTGGGTCTGTACGTCATCTCCACCGTCTACGCCTCCATGGCCGCGTCGGGTTTGCGGATGGTACGTCGGCCACCCGGCGGACGAGACGCCCGCCTCCATCCCGTCAGGCGGGTTTCCTGATCCCGAACTTCTCGAGCCGGTACTGGAGCGTGCGGTAGGTGAGGCCGAGAAGGCGCGCGGCCCGCGCGATGACCCAGCCCGAGCGCTCCATCGCCTGGACGATGAGCTGCCGCTCCAGATCCTCGATGTCGATGCCCTCCTGCGGGATCTCGAAGCCGTAGGGGCGTGCGGCGGGAGCGGTCTGGAGGCGGATCTCGAGAGGGAGGTCCGAGGGCTTCACGACCGACCCTTCGCAGAGGAGGACGGCCCGCTCGACGACGCTCTCCAGCTGCCGGATGTTCCCCGGCCAGGGGTGGCGGACGAGAAGGTCGAGGACGCCCGGGTCGATCTCCGCGACGCCGGTGCCGTGCGTGGCGTTCGACTTCTCGAGGAAGCGGTGGACGAGGGCCGGGATGTCGCTGGACCGCTCGCGCAGAGGCGGCAGGACGATGGGGATGACGTTGAGGCGGTAGAAAAGGTCCTCGCGGAACTGTCCCGCCTTCATCATCGCCTCGAGGTCGCGGTTCGTGGCGGCCACGACACGCACGTCGACGGCGATCGTCTCGTTGCCGCCGACGCGCCGCACCTCGCGCTCCTGCAGGGCGCGGAGGATCTTCCCCTGGAGGGGGAGGGAGAGATCGCCGATCTCGTCGAGGAACAGGGTCGAGCCGGACGCGGCCTCGAAGAGGCCCGCTTTGCGGGAGTCGGCCCCGGTGAAGCTTCCCTTCTCGTGTCCGAAGAGCTCGCTCTCGAGCAGATTCTCGGGGATGGCGGCGCAGTTGATCGCGTGGAACGGGCGGCCCGAGCGGCCGGAGCGCGAGTGGATCGCCCGGGCGACGAGCTCCTTGCCGGTGCCCGACTCCCCCCTCACGAGGACGGTCGACTGCGTCGGGGCGATCTTCTCGACGAGGCGGAAGACCTCGCGCATCGCGGCGCTCTCGCCGACCGCCGTCTCCAGGCCGTCTCCCTTGAGCCGCCGCTCGAGGTGGAGCGCCTTCTCGGCGAGCCGGTGGCTCTCGAGGGCGCGCTCGACGCGGAAGAGGAGCTCGTCGGCGACGACCGGTTTGCTCATGTAGTCGAAGGCGCCGAGCCGGTGCGCCTCGCGGGCCCGCTCGACCGAGCCGTGGGCGGTGATGAGGATGACGCGGGGCGGGGACGGGTGTTCGGAGAGGGCCCGGACGAGGTCCATCCCGGAGAGGCCCGGCATCTTCAGGTCGGTCAGGACGACCTCGGGGTGCGTCTCGGCCGCGAGGGCGAGGGCCTGCCGGCCGTCGGCCGCAGCCGACACGCGGTACCCCTCGTCCTCGAGGATCATCTGGAGGGACTCGCGCTGGTGCTTCTCGTCGTCGACGACGAGCAGGGTCGCGAGCGGGGCGCAGTCGTTCACCCGGCGAGGTTACTCCGAAGCCGGTACCGCGAGGGGGAGCCGGAGCCGGAAGACGGCCCCGTGCGCCCCTTCCCGGTTGCCGGCCTCCACCCGGCCGCCGTGCTCCTCGACGATCCGCTTCACCATCGCCAGACCCAGCCCCACGCCCCCCTCCTTCGTGGAGAACCAGGGCTCGAACAGGCGTGCGAGGTGGGCCGCCTCGATACCCGGACCTTCGTCTTCGAAGGAGAAGACGAGGCGCGGCCCTTCCTCCGGGGTCCCGGGGGCGACGTGCGCCGTCACCGAGAGCCTTCCCCCGTCCCGCTCCATCGTCTGGATGCCGTTCTGGACCAGGTTCCAGACGGCGGACTTCAGCAGCGAGCCGTCGGCGGGGATGCGGGGCAGCTCTTCCGGCAGGTTGGACGCGATCGTGACGCGGGCCCGTTCCGCCGTCTCCGAGAGCTCCGCGAGGGTGTCGCGGACGAGGGTCAGCGCATCGACGGGCGCGATTGTGAACGAGAGGGGGCGTCCGAAGGCGAGGAAGCTGTTGATGAGAGCCGCGAGGCGGTTGATCTCCCCCCGGAGCGCCTCGATGCGCGTGGACTGGTCGGCGGCCGCGGCCTCGTCGGCGGGGCGGTGGCGGCGCCGCAGGACATCGAGGCCGAGAGACAGGGCGTTGAGCGGGTTCTTGATCTCGTGCGCGAGGCCCGCGGCGAGGTGGCCGATCTCGGCCCTCTTCTCCGCGGCCGCGAGCCGGGCGAGGAGTTCCTGCCGTTCGCGCAACGCGGAGGTCATCCGGTTGAAGGCGATGGCGAGCTGCCCGACCTCGTCGGCGCGGTCGACGGGGACGACGACGTCGAGGTGTCCGTCGGCGACCTGCCGGGCAGCCTCGGCCACCGCCTCCACGGGCCGCGTCGCGTTCCGCGTGACCACGAGGATGACGGCGAGGCCGACGGCGAAGACGCCGAGGAGGGCGTAGAGACCGCTCCGGAAGTTGTCCTCGAGCTCGGCCCGGATGTTCTCGAGCGAGTACTTGATCGTCACCTGCCCGAGGTAGCGCCGCTCGATGACGAGCGGGACGATGATCTCGCCGGAGCCGGCCCCTTCTCCGACGACGCCCTCGATCTCGATGTCCTGGGGCACCGTACCGGCCCGGGGCCTGTGTTTCCTGCCGCCCGAGGGCTCGGGGGCCGGGGTCTCCGGGAGGAGGAGGCCTCCCTGCTTGATCCGGATCTCCCGGACGCCTTTCGCCTTGAGCTGCTCGCGGAAGTCCGCGAGGGCTTTCGGGTCCTTCGAGCCGCCCGGGCCGATCCGCGTGGCGGCGGCCTGGATGGCCGTCGCGAGCGTCTTGTAGGAGGCGTCGGCCTCGCCGAGCATCTGGTTCTGGAACCTCAGGTAGAGGACGGTCTGCGCGATCGCCGCGGCCACGAGGATGCCGGTGAAGGCGAGGCCGAGGCGGGTCGTGAGCCCGAGGCCGCGGAAGAGGCGTGTCGTCAGCATCGTTCGGGGGCCCGGGCCCGCCGGGGATCGTACGCCGGGAAGCCTCGAGCGAGGCCGCGAAGGCAGCGTCGCGGGGGGCGGACGGTGCCGGCGGCCGTCCGGAAAGAGAAGGGGAGAGCCATCGTCGATGGCTCCCCCCTTTTCCGGGCAGAGTGATTCTTCGCCGGGCTATTCGTCCTCGTGGAACTTGACGCCCTTCGTGTCGTGGAGGAAGAGGAAGCCGACCACCACGGTCATGAGCGCGACGACGACCGGGTACCAGAGGCCGTAGTAGATGTTCCCCGCGCCGGCGGCCATCGCCGTCGCGAAGAGCGGGAGCATGCCCCCGAACCACCCGTTGCCGATGTGGTACGGGAGGGACATCGAGGTGTAGCGGATGCTCGTCGGGAAGAGCTCGACGAGGTACGCGGCGATCGGTCCGTAGACCATCGTCACGTAGATGATCATGACGAACAGGATGAGGATCGCCATGAACCAGTTGAGCTGCGACTTGTCGAACTTGTCCGGGTAGCCGGTCTCGGCGAGCGCGGCCTTGTACGCCGCCTCGTCGAAGCCAGTGAGCTTCTTCTCGGCCGTCGCCGTCTTGATGTGGGTGACGACATCGTCGACGCCTTCCGCCGCGACCGACTCGAACGAGAGGCCGTTCTTCGTCAGGAAATCCTTCGTCTTGTCGCACGGGGTGAACTTCGTACCCGGGGTGACGAAGACGTGGAAGCTGCAGTCCGTGGCCGCCACCGAGATCGTCGTCGCCTTCTGGTAGGCGGCGAGCGGCGGGTTCACGTACCGGGTCAGCCCCTTGAAGAGCGGGAAGTACGTCACGGCCGCGATGAGGCAGCCGAAAAGGATGATGTTCCGGCGGCCGATCCTGTCCGAGAGGGAGCCGAAGACGACGAAGAACGGCGTCCCGAGGAGGAGCGACACGGCGATCAGCGTGTAGGCGGTCAGGTAGTCGACCTTGAGCGTGATCGTCAGGAAGAAGAGCGCCCAGAACTGCCCCGTGTACCAGACGACGCCCTGGCCCGCGGTCGCGCCGAAGAGCGCGAGCGCGACGTACTTGTTGTTCGGGTACTTGAGGAAGCTGTCGACGATGGGCGACAGGGATGCCTTCCCCTTCCGCTTCATGCGGAGGAAGACGGGCGACTCCTCGAGCTTCAGCCGGATGTAGACCGAGATGCCGAGGAGGACCAGCGAGATGACGAAGGGAATCCTCCAGCCGAACGTCTTGAAGTATTCGGCGTCCATCGTCGCCCGGCAGATGCCGATGACGAAGAGCGCGAGGAAGAAGCCGACGGTTGCCGTCGTCTGGATCCAGCTCGTGGAGTAGCCGCGCTTCCCGTCCGGGGCGTGCTCGGCGACGTAGGTCGCCGCGCCGCCGTACTCGCCGCCGAGCGCGAGGCCCTGCAGGCAGCGGAGCGTCACGAGGAGGATCGGCGCCACCATGCCGACCTTGTCGTAGGTGGGCAGGAAGCCGACCGCGGCCGTGGCCGAGCCCATGACGAGGATCGTGACGAGGAAGGTGTACTTGCGGCCGACGAGGTCGCCGATCCGGCCGAAGAAGACGGCGCCGAACGGCCGCACGAGGAAGCCGGCGGCGTAGGTCGCGAACGCCGAGAGGAGCGCGGCCGTGTCGTTTCCCTTCGGGAAGAACAGGGCCGCGAAGAACGGCGCGAGCGTCGCGTACAGGTAGAAGTCGTACCACTCGAAGACGGTGCCGACCGACGACGCGATGATCACGCGACGTTCGGCGGCTGCCGTGATCGGTGCGTGGCCGTCCGACGCGGCGGCGGAAATCTGGCTCATGCGGTCCTCCTCGATGCCTGACCCATCCCCCGGGCTACCCGATTCTGTCCACTCACGGTGCTCCTCCTCCTTCTTCGTCGTGGCGCGTCGCCCGATCAGGCAACGGAGGCCTCGCCTTCTTCGTCGGGTCCGGCGGCGGCCGGGGCGGCACCGGTGCGCGGCGTGGAGGACGCGGCGCCGGGCGCACGCACCGCAACCCGGTCGCTGGGCGGCCTGTCGCGGAACGTCGGAAAGTCCCGACTCGAGTCCATTCCCGCTCACCTCCTCGGACAAGGGGTCCGATGCGCGAGGTCCGATTTTTCTACTGAGCGCGGAGGATTCCTGACGGGCACCCTGAAGTCAAGAGGAGAAGCGCGCGAGGCAGTGTTCGCGTTTACGCGATCCGGAGGGCCGGAAGGCTCGCGTTACCGCAGGGCCTCGTCCGTCACGGGATCGGGGGCGGGGGCCGCGCTCTCGTCGCCGGCCCCGCGGGAGGCGCGCGGCGGCCGGACGACGGTGACGGTGCAGGGGGCCTGCGCCGCGACCTCTCCCGAGACGCTCCCCAGGAGGTCGCGCTTGAGCGAGCTCGTGCGCGCACCGAGGACGACGTGGTCGACGTGGTTCGTCCGCGCGTACTCGAGGAGCGCGGCCGCGACGTTGGTCGCCTCGAGGACGTGGAAGGTGATCCGGTCGTCGTCGAGCCCGAGCGGGTGCGCCCAGTGGCGCAGCTGGAGGAGCCGGAGGAGGTGCTTGTTCCGGCCCTCCTCGTCCAGGGTCTGGTCGAGGGCGATGCGGCGGTGTTTCAGGACGTTCAGGCAGACGACCCGCGCGTCGGGAATCGTATGAAGGACCTGGCGAACGGTGACGCGGATCGCCTCGAAGAGGGCCTCGGAGCTCTCGGCGAGGTCGACGGCGACCGCGACCAGCGGCGCCGTCGAGATCTGGGCCGCAACGTCGCCCCGTGTCGGCGGCGCGGCAGGACGCTCCCGGAACCGGCGGCGCAGCGCGAGGCGCCAGGGGTCGCGGCGGAGCTTCTCCGAGCGCCCGGTGAGCTTCACCTGGGCCGTGTGCGTCAGGTCGAAGGCGAGATGGGCCCCCGTCGCGGGGCGCCGGCCGGGGTCGACCTCGAGACAGCGCAGGACGATCTCCTGCAGCCAGGGGGGGTATTCGGCGCGAAGCTTGCGCGGCGGCGCGGGGTCGCGCCAGAGGCGCCGCTGGAGGGCTCTGCGGCTCTTCGGCTCGAGGAAAGGCCGCACGCCGGTCGAGAAGAAGTAAAGGAGGACGCCGAGGGAGAAGAAGTCGCTCCGGGGGTCGCTGCGGTTCCCGAGGATCTGCTCGGGCGACATGTAGGGGCCGGTGCCGTACGGCAGCCGGAACTGCTCCTTGAGAAGGTCCGGGAGCTGGTCGTGGTGGGAGAGCCCGAAGTCGACGAGCACCGCCTCGCCGGAGGGCCGGAAGAGGACGTTCGATGGTTTCACGTCGAGGTGCACGACGTGCTGCCGGTGGAGGTCGTGGAGCGCGGTCGCGATCCGGGCCCCGATCGCGGCGACCTCTTCGAAGGGGAGAGGCAGCCTCTCGAGGCAGGCGATGAGCGAGGCGCCGGGGATCCTCTCCATGACGATGAAGGGCTGGGTCGTGAAGTCGCCGTTCGCGACGAAGCGCGGGACGTGGGGCCCGGAGACCCGGGGGAGGATCATCTGCTCCATCTCGAAGCCGACGATCGCCGCCGGGTCCATCCCTTCGAGGAGCTTCGGCACCTTCATCAGGACGGGGAAGTCGACGTCCGGCCTGGTGACGGCTCGAAGCGTCGCCATGCCCCCTTCGTGGATCAGCTCTCCGACCACGAATCCGTCCAGCGTCATCCCGCGCTGAAGCCTCGAGATGATCACGGCAGGTCACCTTCCCACATGGAGGCGCTCGGCGAGGACCTCGGGCAGTCCCGCTTCCAGTATCTTCGCAGCCGCGCGCTCGACGTCGTAGGGAGTTCTGAGGAAGGTGATCTCGTTCGTCTCCGTGTCGAGCTGGGCCCAGGCGGCCGCGGGGTTCCCGTCCCGGGGCTGGCCGACGGAGCCGACGACGGAGAGCCACCGCCGCTGCCTCGTCAGGGGGATTCCGACCGCCGGGGACGGCCGGAAGGGCGTCGCCTTCCACATCTCGGAGACGTTGTTCCACATCTCCGACATGCTGTAGAGGGCGGGACGGTGGACGTGCCCGCAGAACGTGGTGCGGCAGTCGGTGGCCCGCATGCTCCGGACCGCGTCCGTCGCCTCGCGGACGTAGGTCCAGCGCGCCGGCGAGGCGGCTTCGGCGTGGACGAAGAGCCGGCCGGAATCCTCGATCCTGAGGGGGAGCGAGGCGAGGAACGCGCGCTCCTCGCGCCCCAGCTCGCCCCGGGTCCATTCGATGGAGTCCTCCGCGGACGCCTGCAGGCCGGACACGCTCGAGGCGACCGCGGCGTCGTGGTTGCCGAGGAGCGCGCGCGAGCCGGAGGCCACGTGGTCCATGACGGTCCGGACGACCCATTCCGGGTCGGCGCCGTAGCCGACGTAGTCGCCGAGGAAGATGTAGTCCCGGATGCCGCGCGAGCGGGCGTCGGACAGGCAGGCCTCGAGGGCTTCCCGATTCGCGTGGAGGTCGGCCAGGAGGCCCAGGAGCATCCCTTCGGTTCCCTTCGTGAGGATGGTACGGCAAGGCCCGCCGCCGGGAGGCGGCGGGCCTTGCCCGGATGCGGCTCGAGGCCGCCGGTCAGAAGTAGTAGCCCTGCAGCTGGACGGTGAACTGGGAGGCGCTCTTCCCGACCTTGGGGTCGACCTGTCCGTAGGCCGCCTTGATGTTGCAGTTGTGGCCGACCGCCATGTAGCCCAGACCGACGGACCAGCGGCTCTCGTCGCCCGCGTCCGTGGAGGAGAGGTCCTTGTTCCCGTAGGTGAAGAACGGCATGACCTTCGCCTTGGGGAGGTAGTAGCCGGCCTCGGCGTAGATGACGTCCTGCTTCGGCAGGGAAGGCGTGCCGTTGGCGTTCTTCAGGAAGTCGCCGCCGTCGTAGTGGATGTAGTCGAGCTGGGCGCTGAGGGCGCCGGGGCCGAGCGGGTGGTCGTAGTAGGCGTCGGCCGCGTAGGACGTGTAGTCCTTCTGGACGTCGTAGCCGCCGCCGATCGCGAAGATCTTCTTCTTGCCCAGGCTCGTGCCCGTGTAGAAGAAGCCGGTGTCCGCCTCGAGGAAGTTGTACTGGACGCGGGCCGTCTCCCGGAAGGCGTTGCGGCTCGCCGCGTCGCGGCTTCCCTGCCAGATCCCGACGCGATACTCGAGCTTCTTGTCCGCGAGGTAGCCGCGGGCCTGGAAGCCGGTGTCGCGGCCGACGACGTTGTTGAGCGCGGCGGGGCCGGTGAAGAGGAACGAGTGCGGGCCGTAGTCGACCGGCACGAGGCTCGCCGCGCTCTGGAGGGAGTTGTGCGCGATGCCGGTCAGGATGAGGCCGCCGTCGAGCGTGAACGCGTCGGAGAGCTTCCAGGAGACGAAGGCGTCCTGGACGACCATCCCGGACGTGACCTTCGCCCCGTTCACGACCTTGCCCAGGTTCGGGCTGTCGGTCTCGAAGAAGAACGTCACATTCTTGGCGACCTGGCCGCCGACGAGGAGGCGGACCCGGCGGACGTAGAGGTTCTGTGACGTCGTGTCGTTCGCCGCGTTCTCCGTCCAGTCTCCCTGGCCCTGGAGCAGGAACCCGAGCTTGAAGCTCACGTCGTCGTTGACCTTGATGACCGCCTGGGCGGTGGCGAGCCCCGCGGGTAGGAGGAGCGAGAGGGCCAGCATGGCGTTCGCCCCGTGCCGGAGGATTCTCTTCATGGTCTTTCCTCTCCTTTCACGAATGTGCCGTCCGATCCGGCACGGAGCCGGAAGGGTGCTGCACCGTTCCGTTCGCGCGCCGTCGGGCGCGCCGCCAGGGCGTTCGTTGTCCGCTTCTGAGCGCAAAAGCATAGGCCCGGCGGAGCCGGTGTCAACGATTAGTTTCGGGAAGCAGCATCCGCGTAAACGCGATCCGCCTGCGCGCCTCTCCCGGGCCGGCGGTATCGCCGGCGGGGATCCGGTGCGTTTCTGCGGTGGACTCGGACCGGCAGTTTCAGGTACAAACTGCCCACCCTACGGACTGGCGAGGAGGATCGGCCCATGAGCGACGGCACTCCCGAGAACCCGGGCGACAGGAAGGCACCGGCGGTCACCGAGACGAGCGAGGCCCAGATTGCCTCCCACTGGAAGGAGGAGGACACCTACAGGCCTCCCGTCACGTTCATCACGCAGGCGAACATGGCCGACCCGGAGATCAACGAGCGGTTCGCCGAGAAGAACTTCCCGAGGTGCTTCGAGGAGTACGCCGAGCTCCTCACCTGGTACGAGCGGTGGCACACCGTCCTCGACACGCAGGACCCGCCGTTCTGGAAATGGTTCGTCGGCGGCAAGATCAACGCCTCGTACAACTGCGTCGACCGGCACCTGGCGAAGTACAAGAACAAGGCGGCGCTCATCTTCGTCCCGGAGCCGGAGGACGAGGACCCGATCGCGATCACCTACCAGGAGCTGTACGCGCGGGTCAACGAGTTCGCGGCGCTGCTACGCGACTTCGCCGGCCTCAAGACCGGCGACCGCGTCACGATCCACATGCCGATGGTCGCCGAGCTCCCGATCACGATGCTCGCCTGCGCCCGGCTCGGAATCATCCACTCGGTCGTCTTCGGCGGGTTCAGCGGCGAGGCGTGCGGCCTGCGCGCCGCCGACTCCGGGAGCCGCGTCCTCATCTACATGGACGGCTACTACCGCAGCGGCAAGATGATCGACCACAAGGCGAGCGCCGAGATCGCCGTGGCGACCGCGGAGAAGGAAGGCCAGAAGATCGACAAGGTCCTGGTCTGGAAGCGCTACGGAGAGAAGTACACGTCGGCGACGCCGATGGTCGCGGGACGCGACTTCTTCGTCGACGAGGTCCTGAAGGACTTCCACCGCGCCCGCGTCGAGCCGATTCCTCTGGACGCGGAGCACCCGCTCTTCCTGATGTACACGAGCGGCACCACCGGCAAGCCGAAGGGCTGCCAGCACCGGACGGGGGGGTACCTCGCCTACACGGCGGGCACCTCCAAGTACATCCAGGATATCCACCCGGAGGACGTCTACTGGTGCATGGCGGACATCGGCTGGATCACCGGGCACTCGTACATCGTCTACGGGCCTCTCGCCGTCGGCGCGTCCGCGGTCATCTTCGAGGGGACCCCGAACTATCCCGACGCCGGCCGTCCCTGGCGGATCGCGGAGCGGCTCGACGTGAACATCTTCCACACGTCGCCGACGGCCATCCGGATGCTCCGGAAGTCGGGAGCCAACGAGCCGCAGAAGTACAACTACAAGTTCAAGCACATGACGACGGTCGGCGAGCCGATCGAGCCCGAGGTCTGGCGCTGGTACTACGAGGTCGTCGGGAAGGGGAAGGCGGTCATCGTCGACACCTGGTGGCAGACGGAGACCGGGGGCTTCCTGTGCAGCACGAAGCCCGCGCTCGACCTGATGAAGCCGGGCAGCGCCGGGCCCGGGATGCCGGGCATCTACCCGGTCATCCTCGACGAGAACGCCAGGGAGATGGCCCCCGGCACGGGCCGGGCCGGCAACCTCTGCATCCGGAACCCGTGGCCCGGGATCATGCAGACGATCTGGGGAGACCACGACCGGTTCACGCGGCAGTACTACGCGAAGTACTGCAAGGACAAGACGAGCAAGAGGTGGCAGGACTGGCCGTACTTCGCGGGGGACGGGGCGCTGCACGCCGCCGACGGCTACTTCCGGATCCTCGGCCGCGTCGACGACGTCATCAACGTGGCCGGGCACCGGCTCGGGACGAAGGAGCTCGAGTCGGCCTGCCTCACGGTCGTCGAGGTCGCCGAGGCCGCGGTCGTCCCGGTCGTCGACGAGGTCAAGGGGCGCGTCCCCGAGATCTACATCTCGCTCAAGCCGGGCTACGCGGCGACGAAAGAGATCACCGACAAGATCGTCTCGACGATCGAGACGATGATCGGCAAGATCGCGCGGCCGAAGGCGGTGCACATCGTCTCCGACATGCCGAAGACGAGGTCGGGCAAGATCATGCGGCGCGTCCTGGCCGCCATCTCGAACACGCTGGACACCGGAGACATCACGACGCTCGCCAACCCGGACGTCGTCGAGCAGATCCGCCAGACGGTCCAGGGCAAAGAGAAGGTGGCGACGAAGGAGGGCCCGGAGGACCTGAAGCTCTTCGGCAAGGAAGAGTAGAGCCTTCGGCGCGATCCGCGCGGCGGCCTCCCCGGCCCGGGGAGGCCGCCGCGCGGGTCTACACTTTTCGCCGTCCGCTGCCCGACGGGGCTCTCATCCGGGAGGCGGCCGAGGAAGCGAGGCCGACCCATGCTCGTTCGAGACATCATGAGGTTCCCCGTCGTGGCCGTGCCGCCCGAGACCACGCTCGCGGACGCCTACAGGACGATGAGGGAGAGGGGGTTCCGGCACCTGGCGGTCCTCGACGGGGAGCGCCTCGTCGGCGTGATCACCGACCGCGACCTCAGGCTCGCGACCTCGGCGCTCGCTCCCGTCCCGTTCCCCGCGGACAGTGCCGTCTCCGCGATCATGTGCAAAGAGCCGCTGACGGCCAACGCGGAAGACGCCGTGGAGGACGCGGCCCGGGTCATGCGCGAGCGGAAGATCGGGTGCCTCCCCGTCGTCGACGACGGGCGCGTCGTCGGGATCATCACCGGGATCGACCTCCTCGACGCCCTCATCCGGATGACCGGCGTCGACAAGCCCTCCGGCCGCCTGGAGATCCGCCTCCCGGACCGGCCGGGCGAGCTCGCGAGGCTCACCGCCTTCATGAGCGAGCGGGGGCTCAACATCCACTCCATCCTCACGTCCCCCGAGGGGCCGGAGCGCATCCGGGCCGTGCTCCGCGTCGGCTCGATCGAGACGCGCCCGCTGGCTCGGGAGCTCCGCGAGGCGGGGTTCGAGGTCGTCTGGCCACCCGACAAGCCATGCCCTCGCTGATCTACCGTCCCGAGTACGCGGATTACTCCTTCGGCGACGACCACCCGTTCAGCCCGCTGCGGGCCCGGATGACGCTGGACCTCCTCGAGTCGCTCGGGCACCACGTCCACGCGGTCGCACCCCAGGCCGCCCGCCGCGAGGACCTCCTGACGGTCCACGACGACTATTACGTCGACCACGTGGAAGCGCTGAGCGCGGGCCGGACGGTCGCCGACGCGAAGAGCTACGGTCTCGACACCCCCGACACCCCGGCCTTCCCGGGGATGGACGAGGCGGCCCGCTGGCACGTGGGCGGGACGCTGCTCGGCGCGCGCCAGATCCTCGAGGGGACCGAGAAGCGCGTCCTCCAGCTGGGGGGCGGGCTGCACCACGCGCGGCGGAACTTCGCGTCGGGCTTCTGCGTCTACAACGACCTGGCGATCGCGATCCAGTCCCTGACCCGGCGCGGGCTCTGGGTCGCCTACATCGACATCGACGTCCACCACGGCGACGGCGTCCAGCAGATCCTCTACGAGGACAAGCGCACGCTGACGATCAGCCTCCACGAGTCGGGGAGGTACCTCTTCCCCGGCACGGGCGACGTCCGCGAGCTCGGCTCGGGCCTCGGCCTCGGGCTGAAGCTGAACGTCCCGCTGGAGCCGCACACCGAGGGGGAGAGCTACCTCGAGGTCCTCGACGAGGTCGTCCCCGCCGCGCTCCGGCACTTCGGGCCGGCCGTCCTCGTCGTCCAGGCGGGGGCCGACGCGCACTACGACGACCAGCTCGCCGACCTGATGCTCGGAACGCGCGACTACGAGAGGATCTTCGACCGCATCCTCGGGTGGGCGGAGACGTTCACCGCGGGGCGCGTCCTCTTCACGCTTGGCGGGGGCTACTCGCTCCGGTCGACGCCGCGGGTCTGGGCGCTCCTCTACCTCGTCGTAAACGGACTGCCAGTCCCGAAGGAGCTGCCGCCGGAGTGGGTGAGGCGGTGGATCCACGTCCTCGGCTCCGAGCCCCCGTCGGAGTTCCATGACCCCTCGCCGCTCGACGTCGACATCCCGAACCGTGCGGAGATCCGGCACCGGAACCTCCAGGTGGCCGACCGGCTCCTCGAGGCGGCGCGTCCCTACTGGCTCTGAGGCGCCGGGCCCGTCCCGGAGCCGGCTCCTATAATCGTTCGCTGGATGTTCCGGATCATTCCCGACGGAAAGAGCTTCAGCGAGTACGCCCTCCTGCGCAACGGCGAGAGCGTCCTCCTCCGCGTCGCCACGCCCGACGACGTCCCCGCCGTCGAGGCGCTGATGCGGGGCGTCTCGCGCGAGAGCCTCCAGATGCGCTTCATGGGCGCAGTTGCGTACGTCGCACGCAGCACGGTCGAGTTCATGTGCTCGGGCGAGCCGCACGACCGCCTGAGTCTCCTCGCCATCGTGGGGCAGGAGCCCGGCGCGCGCGTCATGGCCATCGGCACGTACACGTCTCTCGGCGTCGGCGGCAAGGCCGAGGTGGCCTTCCTCGTCCACGACGAGTTCCAGGGGCGAGGGATCAGCACCCTCCTTCTCGAGAGGCTCGCGGGGATCGCGGCGGGGTACGGCTTCGTCGGGTTCGAGGCCGAAGTCCTCTACGAGAACCAGGCGATGATCGACGTCTTCACGGGCTCGGGGTTCGAGGTCTGCCAGGCCGAGGGAGGGGGCGGCTGCATCCACGTGCAGTTCCCCGTCTCGGGCCTCGCGTCGCTCCGGGAGCGGGTGGAGCTGCGCGACCGGATCGCCGCGGCGAACTCCCTCGTGCCGCTCCTGAAGCCGCGCGCGGTCGCGGTCGTGGGGGCGTCGCGGGACCCGGCGGCCGTCGGGAGCATGATCTTCCGCGCCATCCTCCGCGGGGGCTTCACCGGTGCGGTCTACCCCGTGAACAACCAGACGGCCTCCGTCCAGAGCGTCCGTGCCTACCCCTCGATGGCGGACCTCCCCGAGCGCGTCGACCTCGCGGTCGTCGCCGTCCCGGCGCCGAAGGTCCTGGAGGTGGCGGAGGAGGCCCTCCGGGCCGGGGCGAAGGCGCTCCTCGTCGTCACCTCGGGCTTCGCCGAGTCGGGGCCCGAAGGGGCGGCGCTCCAGCGCGAGCTCGTCACGCTCGTCCGCTCCCACGGCGCCCGGCTCGTCGGCCCGAACTGCCTCGGCGTGATGAACACCCACCCCGACACCCGCCTGAACGCGAGCCTGGCGCCGGCGCTCGTCCCGCAGGGGCGGATCGGCTTCTTCTCGCATTCGGCCGCCCTCGGCCTCGTCATCCTCGACTACGCCGCCGAGCGCGGCCTCGGCTTCTCGACGTTCGTCTCGGCGGGAAACCGCGCCGACGTCTCGGGCAACGACCTCCTCCAGTACTGGGAGGAGGACGTCTCGACGGACGTCGCCCTCCTCTACCTCGAGACGTTCGGGAACCCGCGCCGCTTCGCCCGCGTCGCGCGGCGCCTCTCGTACAAGAAGCCGATCCTCTGCGTGAAGAGCGCCCGGAGCCGGGCCGGCGCCGCCGCGGCGCGCGCCCACATCGACGCGGCCGCGATGAGCGACACGAACGTCGACGTCCTCTTCAGGCAGGCGGGGGTCATTCGGGCCGAGACGCTCGAGGAGATGTTCGACGTCTCGCTCCTCCTCGCGAGCCAGCCCCTCCCGCGCGGCAACCGGGTCGCCATCATCAGCAACTCGGGGGGCGTCCTGACGATCTGCGCCGACGCCTGCGACGCCAACGGTCTCTCGGTCGAGGGGACGGGCGCCGTCGACCTCGGGGCCCTCGCCACGGTCGAGGAGTACGAGAGGGCGGTGGAGGAGGCGGTCGAGCACGACGGCGTCGACGCCCTCGTCGTCATCTTCGCCTGCATCGGCGGCTGCGACCCGAAGGTCGTCGGGCGCGGCATCCGCCGCGGCGTCCTCCGCGCCGAGCGGAAGACCGGCGTCGCCAAGCCCGTCCTCCTCTGCCTCATGGGCCAGGCGGGGATCGTTCGCCTCCACGGCGAGGGGGCGGCAGATCCCGTCGGCGCCCCGTCGCGCCACGCCTTCCCGTCCTACCGATTTCCCGAGTCCGCCGCCCTCGCCCTCTCGCGCGCCGTCCAGTACGCAGTCCACCGGCAGCGTCCGGGGGGACACTTCGTCTGGTACGACGACGTCGACGCCGGCGCTGCGCGTCAGGAGGTGACGGCCCTCCTGGCAGACTCGACCGAGGCCGTCGTCTGGCTGGAAGGGGAGAGGGCGTGGTCCCTCCTGAAGCTCTTCGGCATCTCGACGGGAGCGGTGAAGGAGACCGGCACCTCGGTCGCGGTGGACCACGCGCTCGTGGAGGTGGTTTCCGACCCGAGCTTCGGCCCCCTCATCCGCCTCTCGCGGCCGGGGCTCGAGCCGGTCGTGAGGATCACGCCGCTGACCGACCACGACGTGCGGGAGATCGTCGAGACGGCGGGCCTCCCGCTGGAGTGCGGGGTCGACGAGCTCCTCGGCCGGATGTCGCAGCTCATCGAGGAGCTCCCGTGGCTCTGGGCCATGCAGGCGGAGATCCACAGGGTCGAGCACACTCCCGGGAGCTGCGGCGTCGTCCTCGAGGCGGCGGTGCGGATCGCCTTGTCGCGGCGCGAGAACCCGGTGAAATAGCGGAGCGTGCCCGGCTACGGAATCCAGTCGCCGGAGACGAACTCGGAGACCGTCCGCCAGGTGAAGTAGAGGCCGAAGGCCAGGAGAAGGACTCCTGCGGCGAACGTGGATTGCTTGATCCACTCGCCGGCCGGATGGCTTTTCAGCCTTTCGACGAGCTCGGTCAGGATGACGAACCAGGCGAAGACGCCGACGCCGACGCCGACGGCGAAGACTCCGGCCGGAAGGAGGCCGGTCGGGAGAATCCGGTGCCCGACGAGGAAGGAGATGATGAGCGTCCAGTTCACGAAGAGGGCCGGGTTCGCCGCTCCCTGAAAGACGCCGACGAGGAACGGAAAGCGGAATCCGGAGACGTCCTTGGGCGGGGCCGTGAGCCTCGCCCTGGGGCCATCCGGTTCCGCGTCCTTCTTCCTGTCGAAGATGAGGATCTTCAGCCCTCCCGCAAGGAGGAAGAGGGCCAGGCCCAGCCGGGTCCAGGGGTTGTTGACGACCTTCTCCAGCACCCAGCCGAATCCCATGGCCACGAAACCGCAGATCACGGTGTCGACGAGCGCCACACCGAGCGCGACGCGGAGCGCCTCGCGCGTCTGGTCCTGCGAAGCCTTCCGGATGACGTTGAAGTTGACGGGGCCGGGCGGGATCGCACCGAACAGGCCAACGGCAAAGCCCGCGAGGAGGGCTACCGGCAGCTCCTTCAAGCTCGTCGGCTCCGTCGCGACATGCGGACGGAATCCTCTCACGTCTGTTGCGGGCCTTCGAACGTAAGGCTAATGTGAGGGACATGAAGGTCTTCGCCTGCGCGGTCCTGCTCGCGCTCGCTCTTCCCGCAGCGGGCCAGGAGGCGCGGCTGGACTTCGAGCCGCGGGTCGGCACGACGGGAACCCGCGTCACCATCACGAGCCCTCTGCCGGCAGGGGCCGTCGTCCGCTTCGGAGGCCGCGTCGTCCCGCTCCTCGTCGAACCGGGCAGGAGCTCCAGCTTCATCGTTCCCGAGGGCGTCTCCAGCTCGTTCGTCGAAGCCACCCACGGCGGCAAGGTCTTCGGCAGGAGCGCGGTCCCGTTCGTCGTGGCCGGTTCCTCGCTCGTCAACACGCCGAAGCTCATCGGCCTCAAGGAGGCGATCGACGTCTTCGGCTACTCCGAGCCGATTCCCGAGGGAGGAGAGAAGCCGGATTCGAAGGTGAAGCGGGTTCTCTCGTTCGGCGACGGCGACGGTCTCACCATCGGTGAGTCGTCCCCCCAGGGGCCCCTCCCGGTCGTGATCGGAAACGACGCCTCCTCCGCCGCGATGCGAGGGATGGGAGCGGCTGGCTTCCTCCTGACGGCGCGGGCGCCGACACGGCGAGCGATCGTCGTCCCGCCCCTGCCGCTGTCTCCGCCGGCTCCGACCCCGACCCCGACTCCCGGTCCTTCCCCGAACTGACGGCCCGTCTGCCGTGCCTCGTCTCGAGTTCCGTCTCGACCTGCCGGGCGTGCCGCAGGACGCCATCGCCGCCTTTCACGCGGACCCCCGTGTCCTCGAGTGGCTCTCACCCCCCGAGAAGAAGGTCCACGTCGTCGAGCGCCCCGAGAGAATCGCGGAGGGGGCGCGGATCGTCGTCGAGGCCTCCCCGTTCGGCTTTCCCATCCGCTGGGTGTCGCGGATCGAAGCGTGGGAGCCGCCGGTCCGGTTCGTCGACGTCCAGGTGAAGGGGCCCTTCTCCCGGTGGCGGCACGAGCACGTCTTCGAGGACGAGGCTCTCTTCGACCGGGTCGACTACGAGGTGCCGTTCGCACTTTTCGGCGGCCGTCTCGTCGACCTCGCCGTCGTGAGGCCCGACCTCCGCCGGATGTTCCGGTTTCGCCACGAGGCGACGGCACAGAGACTCCTCGGAAAACGCTGATCCGGGAACTTCGGCTCTTCTCGCCGGGTCTCATGGGGCGTGGAGACACTTCCGTGACGTCCCGACTACTCGCCTTCCAGCTCGGTCCGAGGGGGAGTCAGCATGGGAGAATGCCCGCCGTGATCATGCCGGTGAGAACCCTCCACGAGGGCCGGGAGTGGCCCGGAGACGAAAAGGCCGTCGCCCGCTTCCTCGGCGGCGACCTCACCGCTTTCGACCTGATCGTCCGGCACTACTCGGGCATGATCTTCGCTCTGGCCTCCCGCCTCGTCGGCCCGTGGGAGGCCGAGGAGGTCGTCCAGGAGACGTTCCTCAGGGCCTGGCGGGGGCTCGAATCGTTCCGCGGCGACGCCTCGCTCAAGACCTGGCTCTACACCATCGCCCTCAACCGGGCGAAGGCGCGCCAGGGCACCCTGGCCCGGATGCGGAAGGTCTTCGTCTCTCCCCGCGTCAACCCCGAGGACGACCAGCCGTGGCCGGGAGACGAAGCGCCCGACCCGGCCGCCTCTCCGGAAGAGCAGGCCGTCGCCCTCGAGCAGCGGGCGAACCTCAGGAAGGCGATCCGCAACCTCCCCGAGGAGTTCCGCCACGCCGTCGTCCTGCGCGACCTCGAGGGCCTCTCCTACGACGACATCGCCCGCGTGCTGAACGTCCCGATCGGGACGGTGAGGAGCCGGATCGCCCGCGGTCGGGCCGCCCTCATGGAGGAGCTGTCGTGAGCGCCAACCCCCAGCCCCGTCCCTTCGTGACGGGCGACCTCGACCTCCTGATCTCCCGTTCTCTCGACGGGGACCTTCCGGGCGAAGAGGAACGCGAGCTGAAGGGCCTTCTCGTCTCGGACCCGACCGCCCGCGCCCGCTACGACGCGATGGCCCGCCTCGTCGGCCGGCTCGAAGAGCTACCGGACCCGGAAGCCCCCTTCGCCCTGTCGACCCGTGTCAGAACGCAGATCGAGGACGACACCAGGGGTCTCGCCGCCACGCTCCACCGGTTCGGCTTCTACTTCCGGCCCGCCACAGTCGGCGTCTTCATCTTCGGGATCGTCGCCGTCGTCCTCACCTCGACCCTCATGACGCCCCCGAAGCCGGTGGCGACCGTTGCCGAGGCCACGAATCCGTCGAAGGTCCAGCCGGCCCCTGCCCCCGAGGACGACGGGCGCGTGAACGTCTTCTTCGCCGAGTCGCCGAAGAAGGACGACACGAGTCCGGCCGCTGTACGCGGAGCCCCCGCAGCTCCCGCGCGCATAGCGGCCGTGCCGGACCAGGGCCGGGCCAACGAGGCGAAGGGAGAGATGCGGCAGGAACCCGTTCTCGTCGCGTCGGCCGAAACCCGGCGCGAGAAAGAGGAAGCCGTCGCCTTCGCTCCGGAGCGTGACGCGCCGGCCCTTGCGGCGGCTGCTCCAGCGCCGCCGTCGGCCGCCGCCTCGAGCGCCGCCGCAGACGCGAGCGTCGCGGAAGGGGCCTCGCTGCAGAAGGCGGCCGGCTCCGACGAAAAGCGCCTCCGCGCCCTCGCGCCCCAGGCCGCAGGGGCCACGCGCATCGCTGCGTCGGCCCAGGTCGTCGGCAAGGCTGCCGGAGTTCTCAGCTTCTCGAACCCCGCTCGACTCGACGGCCTCGCGGGACCGTTCGAGGGCTCCTATCGCCTCGACCTGGACGGCTCTGGACGAGTCACCGGCGTCGTCCGCCTCGTCGGAGGCTCCGGGTCGGAGCCTTCCGGCCTCGCCGCGAGGCTGAAGGACCTCTCCTTTACCCCCGTCGAGGCCGCCGGGGCGGCGGGCTCGGTGGACGTGAAAATCCGCCTTCCGTAGGCTTCCAGCCTCGCCCAGCGGGCGATTCGAGTGAGTTAACTTGTTGTATGCAAGCGAGTTGCGCGGACAGTCGAATCGAATCCCCCAGGTCGCTTCCATCGGGCAGAATGGGCCTGCAACGGGGGACGATCGTGAAAAGGACGCAGACGGCCCGGGTTCGGAAGGCCCTCGATTACGTGAAGAGGCGGCTAAAGCTCGACCTCGAGTTCGTCGTCCAGCCGGGCGAGGTCCACGATCAGTTCGGCCTCCTCGACATCGAGCGCTCCGACCGCGGCACCGAGGACCGGAAGGTCTGGATCGTCAGCTTCGACGCCGAGCTCGTCTCGCAGGAGTCGCTCGCCGCGCTCCGTCGTCACGCGTTTCACGAAGTCCTTCACGCGCTCACCTGGCCGCTCTTCGACGAAGCCGAGGCCGCCATCCGCCGAGTGCCCGACTCCAAGGTCCGCAAGGAGCTGATGGATCGCTCCATCGACGCACGGGAGAACATCGTCTACGAGCTCGAGCGGAAGATCGGCCCGCTCTGTTTTCCATCGCTCCCCTGGATCGATCCCTGATCGCTTGACCGGCGACCGGGCTCACTCCTAGAATGCGCCTCCCTTGCGGCGACTCGCCGCGATCTTTTGCAGGGAGCGGGCCGAAGTAGCTCAGTTGGTAGAGCAACTGATTCGTAATCAGTAGGTCGGCGGTTCAAGTCCGCCTTTCGGCTCCATAATTCCATACAGGTCAAGCACTTAGAGAGGCCCCTGAAAAGGGGCCTCTTGTTTTGCTTCCCGTTAGCCCGCTGTTAGCCCGCGCGAAACAAGGCTGAACCCCTCCGCCAGTCAAGCGATCTGGGGTCGACCCAGATCAGATGAAAGGCGCCTTCGGCGATCAAATGCGTGCTGAACACCCGCTGCGCCTAACTCGCCGTCAAACGTAGCGATGCTCCCGCGTCGCCATGTCGCTCTTCGTGTTCCGCTGAAAGGCCGTCTGAGAGGAATCTCACGACGCGGCCTCCCACTTCGAAGGCACGGGAGACTCGTTCGATGAGTTCGGCGCGTTTCATTGCCGGATTCTGACGGGAAGAGCGTGAGCGAGACAAGCTGGCTGCGGGAAGACGTGTCTGAACGTTGACATGCCCCCGCTGTCGCACCAGACTTCCGAGGGGCAATTCTCGGTCAGCTGCCATTCATTTTCGTGCGGAGGCCACCCGTGTCCAGTTCCGATCAGCCCCCCTTTGCCGGCCCTAGGCCCTGCCCGCGTTGCCAGCATCTGAACGTCTCAGAGATGGTCTTCTGCGATGCTTGTGGCACGCCTCTTGACCGCATACCGCCCACAGGTCAAGTGCCGGGCTCCAGCATCTCCTCCTCTTCTCCCCCGGTCGCAGGCCAGAAGTCGACCTTCCCGTTTCGCGGGATAGGGTGGGCGCTGGTTGTCGCCAGTGCGCTCTTCGCCTCGTACTACTACTTGGCCTACGACATCTACGTGTCCGATGGAGGCTCTCAGCGGATCGTTCATCACGGGAACGTCGCTGATCGTCAGGCCGGGCTCACGTACTCGCTCCTCCTCGGCTTCTTCGGTGTGGCGGCTCTGTTCTATGAGAAACGGGAAGGCTAACCGTTCGGAGGAGGGCCAACGAGAGTGGGGCCTTCGCGCCGCAAGTTGACGTGGCTGATCGGATAGAGGAGAGACCCGATGTTCTGCGAGCACTGCGGTAAAGCTCTTCCCGAGGTCGCCCGTTTCTGCTACTCGTGCGGAAAGCCTCAGGCCCCTTCTGAAGAGGCGAGTAGCGGAAGCCCAGACCTTCCTGCTCAACCCTATGCCTCCCTCAACGGCAAAGCGGAGGCGAACCCCGGCTCTTCCATGGAGCCGGAGACCGTGCTCCCTTCCGTCAGCGTCAAGAAGACGGAGGCGGGCTCTCAAGAAGCGTCCCCGCGCACCATCCTCTATGTCGCCGGAGGAGTCCTAGCTCTGATTCTCGTTGTCGGGGGAGTGCTTTCACAGAAGCAGGGAGGGGATGATGGCACTGCAACGTCTGCATCATCAGGCGCCGGTTTCAACGCCCGCTTCGAATGCAGCATGATGGGTCAGCCGTTACCCCTCTTCGCCTGCATTGAAATGTCATCAATCTCCGTCGTTACCGGAAGCGGAGTGCAGGAATTCAATATCATGACGCTCGGTCAGGGCCGTACAGACCTTGATGTCGATCTTCCTGAGCACTTTCAGATTCGTGCGAGCAACGCGGGGAGAACACCGGCCTCACTACGAGTGACCGTCAAGAATCGGGAAGGGAGGATCGTCTTTTCTGATGACGCCGGCCCCGGTCGCTCCATCTCTCTTCAAAACTAGGATTGAAGGCCAATGTTCTGCATAGCTTGTGGCAAGCCAGCCCGCGACGATGCGCGTTTCTGTGGGAAATGCGGTGCGAAGCTCTTTGAGCCCGCGCCGAATGAAGACGTAGGGGCCTCCCCTCAGGCCCGTCCGACGCCAGTACCTCCGGCGGTGGAGCGTCCATCCGGAACAGACCCGCGCGTGAGGACGGAGTCCACGGCTGAGAGGGTCGAAGCGACTGCTACGCCAGACCCAACGCCTCCTCCTGCGCCCCGTCCAGTACCTTTCTCGGCTGTAACGGTGGCGAATCCTCCGCTTCCGCCTGGTCCCTCTCAAGAAGCGACCGACCCTCCTCCCCCGATGCCAACTGGAGCACCGACGCCAATCGCTACCGCTATGCGCACGAAGACCGCTGCGGTGCCTATGTCTCCCAAGGTCCTTCTGGCAGGGGGAGGTGCCGGGGTGCTGTTGGGGGTCGGTCTGCTTGTTGAAGGCTTCTGGAGGACACCGTGGCAGGTGGTACCCGGCTTCCTGTGTTGCGTCGTGGGCGTCAGCGTCATGTTGCGGCGGTTCTCACGGGTTATGGCAGTACTCGGAGGACTCCTGCTCGCCGTCCTGATCGCGTTCGTGGCAAGTCTGCCCTTCGGTGGCATCGGACAGGTCTTCGCCGTGAGTTGGTGGCGGTTCGGCTATGTGAGGAGCGTGCCACCGGGTACTGCCTTCGACACAGCTGCGCTTCCGGCGCTTCCTGAGGGGTATCAGTACCTGAAGGAGGCTGGTGAGGAGATCGACATGGTTCCCTACGTCGTTCCTGAGGGGACGGACGGAAGGATGCGGAAGTACACGATGGGGGCGAAGGAAACGAAAGAGGACCCGCCTCGTCGCATGGAGTTGACGGTCGTTGCGGACGCCAAGCAGCCGACCGTCTGGAGAGTCAGCGGGGCTGTGAAAAGCGGGGGCGAATCTCTCTGGGAACTGGCGGGGACCATCGGCCTTTCTGGAGACTGGTTGCTGACCAGCAAGATGACCGGAGGTCTCCTTCAGGGCTCTCTGCCCCGGTCCTTGAGTCCGGGCAGATGGGTGCATCTAGACAAGCGCGAGTCTCGTGCTGTCGCTGAGGAGAGCGGGTTTGACGTCACAGATGAGCGCGTGGCCATAGTGGCTCGGGGAGAAGCGGGGACCGATGGTAGGGAGCATGAGACGGTCGTGGTCATGTGGTGGACCTCCCTAAAGGACAGGACTAGCGGCAAGACCGGAGCTACCTACGTGGTGGAAGAGTTTTCAAAAGACGTGGGACTGGCAGGCTTCTGGATGCGAGCGAGTGACCAGACGAGCTGGAAGCAGATGTTCTATTTGCCAGATGCGCCGCGAACCGTTGCCGCTGAGGTGGCACAGCCCGAGGCGTCGCCAGTGCCGTCGGCCGAGAACGAAGAGGGACCGGTGGAGGACACCGCCTCGCCTTTATCGCAGGACGCTGCGGTGCCGTCGCCGGACACGGTGGCACCTGTCCTGCCGTCGCCGAGGCCGGTAAGTTTCTCCGCGAAGCCCGAGGTGAAAGAGAGTGAGGCGCCTACAAAGAAAAGCCCAGACGAGAGGACCGCGCTGAAGTGGGTGCTGATACCTGCTGGCGCGTTCACGATGGGCTGCACTCCGGGCGATGCGGCCTGCCAAGCAGATGAGAGCCCGGCGCACCCCGCAACGCTGACGAGAAGCTTCCAGATGGCAGCGACGGAGACGACGAATGCCCAGTACCGAGAGTGCGTGAAAGCGGGAGCGTGCTCGCCGCCATTGGACCGAACGGCGTTTGACGACTCATCGAAAGGAAATCACCCGGTGGTGAACCTGTCGTGGGGCGACGCCGTGAAGTTCTGCCAGTGGGTGGGCGGGCGCCTGCCGACTGAAGCCGAATGGGAGTACGCCGCGCGAGGTGGATATGAGGGATACCAGTATCCGAGGGGAAAGGTACTGTCGGCTAGAGACGCTAACTACGGGGGTAGAGCGCAAGCCGGGGATGTGTGGACCGATTCGTCCCCAGTGGGGAGCTTCTCTGCGAACGGCTTCGGCCTGTTCGATATGGCAGGAAACGTGTGGGAGTGGTGTGCAGACCGGTTCGACGAGCACTACTACGGGATATCCCCGACTCAGAATCCGGCGGGGCCGGCGTCTGGTGCAAGGCGTGTGGCGCGTGGCGGGAGCTGGGCACTCCGCTCCGAGTTTCTGCGTGTCTCGTACCGCGCCGGGAAAGACCCGACCTCCGGCACCTCCGATGTCGGTTTCCGTTGCGTCCGAGAGGCGGACACGAAGGGCGCCGCCGATGTGCCGCTATCGTCGGAAGCTGTTGTGCCATCGCGTTCACCGACGAACACCTCGGCTAAACCTGACGTGAATGCGACTGCGGCGCTTGCAAGAAGGAGCATTGACGAGGAGAGCGGTGTGAAGTGGGTGCATATTCGTGCAGGGTCCTTCACGATGGGCTGCACTCCCGGTGACAGTGAATGCACGGCTGGTGAGAAACCAGCGCATCGCGTGACTCTGACGAAGAGTTTCCGGGCGGCGGCGACGGAGACGACAAACGCGCAGTACCGGGCGTGCGTGGAGGCGGGGGCGTGCGCGACACCGACTAAAGGGATGGCCCTCGGTGATCCTTTGAAACAGAGCCACCCAGTCGAAAATGTTTCGTGGGATGACTCCGCGACGTTCTGCCGGTGGGCGGGAGGTCGGCTACCTACGGAGGCAGAGTGGGAGTACGCGGCGCGTGGGGGGAGGCGAAGCCATCGGTACCCACTGGGAAACGCCCTGACGCACGACGATGCGAACTTTGGGCGGGACGGATGCTGCGGCGGTGCCACGGAAGGGCGGGATCAGTGGATGGAAACGGCCCCGGTCGGAAGTTTCCCGTCGAACGGCTTCGGCATGTACGACATGGCGGGTAACGTCTGGGAGTGGTGTGCCGACCTTTACGATAGCGGTTACTACGGAGTATCGCCGCCAGAGAATCCGGCGGGGCCTGCTCACGGGATGGGGCATGCGATGCGTGGCGGCTCTTGGTACTACGGCTCCACAAACCAGACAGTCTCGTACCGCCTCTGGAACAACCCCGCCAACCCAATCGTCGGATACGGCTTTCGGTGTGTGCGAGAGGCGGATGCTCCCTAAGAGGGGACGGACTGCTTGAAACTCATGCGGCTGCGCAAGGTTTGAGTTTTGTCAGAGTGAGGGATGGCGTCATCCGCGGCTGACTGCGGCAGAGAGAAGAGGACCCGGAACGGGTGTCCGAGAAGTGACGACATCCGCTCCGGGCTACCTGCCGAAAAGGGTCCTCTACACGGTGTAACCCACGAAGCGGCGATAAATGCGGCGCAAGGGAGAACCCCCGATGCGGCGCAGGTACTTGGCCTGAACGACTCGCAGGAGCGTACCCCTGCGAATATGCAGGCACAGATTCAAGACGGTCCTATAGCCCGCCATCCTGTCACTGACGGAGATCACCGGAGACCCACCCTCCTGCGGAATGGAAGTGCCCGTTTCCCACCATGTAATGACGGGCGTGAGGGTGCCTTCCACCTTCAAGACCGTTGCCACCGGCGCCATGGCGTGAACCGTTCTCGTGAGGATGACGATAGGGCCGACCGAAAGTGTCCACCCTCGGAGTCCGGCTTCAACCGGAACGTTCAGAGCCGTGAGCGGCATGTTCTTCCCGATGCTGAGCGCTGCGAGGGTGCGTGCCCACGCTGACGAGATAAGAAGAGCCTGATACGGCTCCTCCGCTCGTTCGACAGCTGCTCGCAAAAGCGGGGTCCGGACGGCGTGTTCCTCCTTCAGTTTGAGAAGGTAGCGAGCGCGCGAAACCTCCTCCTCGCTGGCTTTTCGGTCGCGCTCTGCCATCTGCCACCTGACCGCTTCCTCCAGTAGGGCCACACGGTCTATAAGGCGGAAGCCCCTCACGCGTTACCTCCTGCGATTTCGCTCATCGTGAGGGCCTCGGTGCGGTCAAGTCCCGAATTTTGTGTAGAAGCGGATTTCGCGGAGACGGCGTGAGGGACCTCGGTGCGGGTTGACGATCCTGAGAGAAGGTCGAGCCTGGGAAGGGACCGAGGTGGCCCTTCGGGGCCCGGGCGTCAAGGGCAAGCGGCCTTCGGCCGTCGCCTTCGGCGACCCTTGACCCCCGGGCTCCTCGGGCCGGGGATTCCGATATCGAAGGGATCTTCGATCCCTTCCTCTGGACGAGGAGGGTCGGCGAGGACGAAGACGTCGTCATGCGGCTTTCGGATTCTTCTGTCCGAGCAGAGCCATGTCGAGGTAGCGGCGTTGGCCCCAGACAGCTGTGGTTTCGAGGGCGACTGCCGTGATCAGGCGCAGAGCGCTGTCGCGATCGGGGAAGGCGCCGACGGCGCGGACGCGTTGTTTGATCTCGGCGTTGAGGCGCTCCAGGCCGTTGTTGGAGCGGATCCGTGGCCAGTGCGGCCGAGGGAAGTCGAAGAAGCGCGTGGCGGCCGCAAATCCGTCCCGAAGACAGGAGAGGGCTTCGGGGATCTGGGCACCGAGTCCGGTGGCGAAGTCTTCCAGCGCCTTCTGGGCACTTTGACGGGTGGCCGCCTGGAAGATCTTGCTCAGCTCGCTGCCTACGCGGCCGCGAAGGCGATGAGGCGTCTTGGCCAGCACGTTTCGCATCAGGTGGACGGTGCACCTCTGGTGCGGGACCTCGGGAAGAAGCCGACGGACGGCCTTGATCAGCCCGGCGTGGGCGTCAGAGACCACCAGCTGCAGGCCCGACAGGCCGCGCTCGAGCACGCCCTCCAGCAGCGCCGTCCAGCTCGCCTCGCTCTCCTCCGAGCCGAGTTCCACGGCGAGAAGATGCCGCTTGCCGTCGTCGTCGACGCCGTAGGCCACCAGGACCGACACGTTTTCCACGGCACGGGCCCAGCGGGCGTTGATGAAGGTGGCGTCGAGAAAGAGATAGGGGAAGCGTTCGGTGATCCGGGCGCTGCGCAGCTGCTCGACGCTCTCGGCCAGCCGCTGCGTGACGCGGCTGACTGTGGAGCGCCCGACGCCCTCGCCCATCAGAGCCTCCGTGACCCGACTCATGTCCCGGGTCGAGACGCCCTGTACGTACGCCGACGTGACCATCTCGTCGATCTCCGACGTCCGACGGTTGTACCGGCCGATCGTCTCCAGGGGAGAGCCCTGGGTACGCGTCCGGGGGACCTCGATCTGCACCAGGCCCATCGATGTCAGCAGTCGCCTCATGTAGGTTCCGTTTAGGTGGTCCTTCCGGCTTCCCAGCCGCTCGTACCGGCGAGCTCCGACCATCTCTCGGACCTGCTGCTCCAGGAGCACCTCGAGCACCAGACCGATGGCCCCACGAAAGAGTCCGAGAAGGTCGGACTGAATGACCGGTTGCGTCGGAAGGACGCACGGCGCAGAGTTCGCCATGGGGAACGCTCCTCTCCTCCCTGGCCGGGGAGGTTTCTGTCTTGTACCGAGGAGCTTCCCCCTTTCTTCATCTCTTCGTTAGACCCATTTCCCACAAGATTAGGGACGGAA
>CAVOJA010000113.1:0-4410 GCA_963696015.1 uncultured Holophagales bacterium | reverse complement strand
TGGGGAGCGAGATCCGCGTGAAGCGCTTCGCCTGCGAGGTCATCGGCCTCCTGAAGGCGAAGGGGCAGGGGGGCTTCGGGATGGACGCGGACGACGTCGTCGTCATGCCGCTGAAGACCGTCCAGCGGCGGGTCCGCGGCAATGACGACGTGACGATGATCCAGGTTTCGGTGAAGGACGGGACGTCGCTCGAGAAGGCGACGGAGGCGATCAAGGTCCTCCTGCGCGAACGGCGGAAGATCGGCGATGGCGAAGACGACAACTTCAGCGTCATCGACACGAAGCAGATCGCCGACACGCTCTCCGGGACGATCCGAGTGATGACGATGCTCCTCGGGGCCGTCGCGGCGATCAGCCTCCTCGTCGGCGGCATCGGGATCATGAACATCATGCTCGTCTCGGTGACGGAGCGGACGCGCGAGATCGGGATCCGCCTCGCGATCGGCGCGGTCGAGAACGAGGTCCTCCTTCAGTTCCTGATCGAGGCCGTCGTCCTCTCCTCCTTCGGGGGCCTCGTCGGGATCCTCGGCGCGAATGCGGTCTCCGTCGTCGCGGCGAAGCTGATCCAGGTGCCGTTCCTCCCGAACCTCTGGATCAACCTCCTCTCGTTCGTCTTCTCGGCGCTCATCGGCGTCGTCTTCGGCTACTTCCCGGCGCGCCGCGCCGCGCTCCTCGACCCGATCGAGGCGCTGAGGTACGAATAGGGGGGGGCGTCCTCCCGCCGACACCCGGCCCGCAGCTCACTTTCAGTCGAACGACCGGGTCGGCCGCCGAGGGAACTTCTCGGCTATCGGCGGAGTAAGTTGGATTAGAAGGCCATGCTCGACCCTCTGACCGGCGACCTCCTCGGACGATTCGTACAGGGCGACCGGGAGGCGTTCGAGACGCTCTTCAGGCAGTTCCAGGCGGAGGTCTTCGGCTGGGCGTCTCGGATCGTCCGAAACCGTGAGGCGGCCGAAGACGTCGTGGTCGAGGCCTTCTGGCGGGCGTACCGCGGCCGGGCCCGGTTCGACGGGTCGCGGAGCTTCGGGGCGTGGATGCGAAGGATCGCGTCGAATGCCGCGCTCGATCACCTCAGGTCGGCGCGCTCGAGACCGGGCACGAGCCCGATCGAGATCGACGTCCCGGCGCCCGAGGCGCCGGACCCCCACGTCGCCGAATCGGTCGCCCGGGCGTTTCGCTCCCTTCCGCCGAAGTTGCGGATCGTCGCGACGCTCGCGCTCATCGAGGAGATGCCCCATGCCCAGATCGCCGACGCCCTCGACCTTCCCCTCGGCACCGTCAAGTCCCGCGTCTTCCGCGCCACCCGGGCCCTGCGGGCCGAGCTCGCCCGGCTGGGGGTCGACCGATGATCGATGACGAACGGCTCGGGTCCCTCCTCAGGGCTTCGCTCCCGCGGTCGGCCGCTGAGTCCCCTCCCCGCGACCTCTGGCCGCTCGTCGAGGGCCGGCTCGGCTCCCCCGTACGCTGGTCCTGGCTCGATCTCGGCGTGGCCGCTGCCGTCGCCGGCGCGCTCCTGATCTCCCCCGAATGGCTCTCGCTCCTCGTCTTCCACCTCTGAAGGAGGGACCCATGCGACCTCACCCCTACCTGCGCGCCTACATGGCCGGAATCGTGGTCCCGACGCTCTTTCTCCTCGTCATCGTCGCGTTCTACGCCTATCGGCAGTACTACTTCGAGGTGCCGAACCAGTTCGTCATCGGGCTGCCGGGTCGGCCGCTCGATCGCGCGGTCCTCTTCCCCATGGCCGTCGTCCCGAACGCCTGGGGAGCCTGGAACATGCTCTTTCTCGCCGTGAGGCGCCGGACGCGCCTCTCGCTCGGGGTCTTCGGCGCGCTCCTCGTCCTCCTGTTGATCCCCGGAGGGGCGGCCCTCGCGAGGCTCCTCGACGATTTCGCGATCCAGCTGAAGTTCGCCCTGCCGATGATCCCGATCGGCATGGCGGTCTACTACCTGGCCTGGAAATACCTGGTCAGGCGACTGAACGAGGAGATGGGAATAGCCTGACGGCCTGCCGGGTTCGCCGTGAAGGTCTTCTTCCTCTCGTGCGTGATCGTCGCCGGGGTCTTCGGCGCGGCGACCGGGGGGCGTTCATCCTCTACCTCCAGGCGATTCCGGCGGCGGCGGCGATGGCGTTCCGGTGTTCGCAGATCGCCTGCGTCGTGGTCCCGCGCGGCCGGGGAACTCACCGGGGGGCGCGCGGGTCTGAGAACGAAACGAGGAGGCCGATCATGCGAAGCGTCGCGTTGGCCCTGGCCCTTTCGCTCGCCGTCGTCCCGGCCCCGGCGCTCGTCGGCCAGTCCGTGGACGACTTCCCGCCCCTGACCCCCGACGCGGCCGCTGCCGCCCTGCTGACGCGGATCGGGTGTCCGGTCGACCTCCTCGTCCTCTCCGTCGTGGCCGAGGAGCCCGACGAGGAGCCCGGTTCGCGGAAGGTCGCGTTCCGTCTCCCCGTCTCCGCCCCGGACGACCTCGAGGTGCTTTTCGAGTGGGCGTGGAGCGTGGAGGGCTATGCGGAGTCCGAGGGAGAGCCCGCAGGCGAGCCGAGCGGCGAGTGGCGGATCGTCTCGCGCGCCGGTCCGAGACGCGAGCGGACGCCGGAGGAATCGGGTCGGAATCGGAAGGCGATGGGCGAGATCCGGACGATCGCCACCGGTGTCGAGGCCTACGCCGTCGACTACGGCGTCTACCCACCCTCGGGCAGGGGGCTCTGGACGCGCGTCGTCCCGATCTACCTCCGGCGGTACCCGGCGAAGGACCCCTGGGGACGGCCGTACCGGTACGACACGGGCCCCGGCCGGGAGCACTACGTCCTCTCGTCGGCGGGCGAGCGCGAAGTCTCGCGCGTCCCGGAGTCCTATCTGCGGCGTCTCGCGGAAGCCGGTCCCGACACTGCCGACGTCGAGCGCGGGAGCGTCGATCCGGACGAGCTCGTCTACTCGGACGGGATCTTCCTCTCGTACCCGTTGGCCGCCGCCCCCCTTTCCGACGGAGAGTTCCTTCCCGGCGTCCGTCTCTGCCCGCCGGGATCGAAGGCCGAGGAGGAGCGCCGGTAGCTCCGGGACCCGGACGCGGGCGAGCGAACACTTCGAGAGACGGGGCTTTCCTTTTCGTGAGATCTGATTTATATTAGATCCAATCTAAAGAGCGAGGCTCTAACGCCCGCCTGACGACGCAAGGAGAAACAGCATGAGCATCATCAACAGCCAGATCCCCGAGTTCAAGGTGCAGGCCTACCACGAGGGCGCCTTCAAGGAGATCTCGAACAAGGACCTCGCCGGCAAGTGGTCGATCTTCTTCTTCTACCCGGCGGACTTCACCTTCGTCTGCCCGACGGAGCTGGGCGACCTGGCTGACAACTACGCCGACTTCAAGAAGCTCGGCGCCGAGATCTACTCCGTCTCGACCGACACCCACTTCACGCACAAGGCGTGGCACGACGTCTCCGACACGATCAAGAAGATTCACTACCCGATGCTCGCCGATCCGACGCATCACCTCTCGAAGGCCTTCGGCGTCCACATCGACGACGAAGGGCTCGCCTACCGCGGCACGTTCGTCGTGAACCCCAAGGGGGAGATCAAGATCGTCGAGATCCACGACAACGGCATCGGCCGCGACGCCAAGGAGCTCCTCCGCAAGGTCCAGGCGGCGGTGCACATCGCCAAGCACCCGAACGAGGTCTGCCCCGCGAAGTGGACCCCGGGCGCGGAGACCCTCAAGCCCAGCCTCGACCTCGTCGGCAAGATCTGATCCCGACCCGGTGTGGAAGGGACGCGGCCTTACGGAGGCCGCGTCTCCTCCAGCCGTTCAGGCCCACCGACTTCGGCGCGAGCGGGAGCTCCTTCGGAAAACGGAGCTCGTCCCCGCGCACACCCGAACAGGAACAGAGAAACCAGATGCTCGACGCCTCCCTGTCCGCGCAGCTCCAGCAGCTCTACAGCGACCTTCCCGTCGCGATCGTCCTCCGCCAGCGCCCGTCCGGCCACCCGAAGCAGGACGAGCTCGCCACGATGCTCGCCGACGTCGCGGCGACGGCGCCGGGGAAGGTCGTTCACCGCGTCGAGGGCGAGCCCGCCGCGATTCCCTCGTTCGAGGTGGCCGTGGAAGGGCGCTCCGCGTCGATCCTCTTCAAGGGGATCCCGGGAGGACACGAGTTCTCTTCCCTCGTGCTCGCGGTCCTGAACGCCGCGGGGCTCGGGAAGCGTCCTGACGAGGGGCTGCAGAACCGCATCCGGCACCTCAAGGGGCCCGTTCGTCTCCGGACGTTCGTCTCCCTCTCCTGCCACAACTGCCCCGAGGTGGTGCAGGCGCTGAACCAGATGGCCATCATCCACCCCGACTTCGTCCACGAGATGGTGGACGGCGGACTCGCCGAGAGCGAGGTCGAGAAGCTGGGGATCCAGGGCG
>CAVOJA010000112.1:0-10435 GCA_963696015.1 uncultured Holophagales bacterium | reverse complement strand
CGCCGCCATCAGCAGCTCCTCGATGCGCGCCGAAAGCCCCCGCTTCAGGAGGACGGGGCGGCGGGTCCGGCCGACTTCCGTAAGGAGCGGGAAGTTCTGCATGTTGCGCGCCCCCACCTGCAGCACGTCCACGACCTCGGCCACCTTCTCCACCTGGCGCGTGTCCATCACCTCGGACACGATGGGGAGCCCCGTCTCCTCGCGAGCCCGAGCGAGCATCTCGAGCGCCTCCTCCCCGAGCCCCTGGAAGGAGTAGGGGGACGTGCGGGGCTTGAAGGCGCCGCCGCGCAGCATCCGCGCGCCCGCGGCGCGCACCGCGCGCGCCGTGTCGAGCAGCATGGGCTCGGACTCCACCGAGCAGGGACCGGCTATGACGACGAGGGCCTGGCCCCCGACGTCGACGGCACCCCCCCCGGCCCGGGACCCTCACGAGCGTCGGACCCGCCGAGGACTCCCAGCCGGCCAGCGTGTAGGGCTTGCGCACCGGCGTAACCGACTCGACCCCGGGGAGGACCAGGAGCGCGGCCATGTTCATCGGAGAGGCGTCGCCGATGCACACGAGAATGGTGCGGCTCTCCCCTCGGGAGACGTGCGCCGAAAACCCCTCGAGGGCGAGCGCCGCCCGGAGGTGCTGGAGCTGCTCCTCTGTGGCGTCCTGCCACGTGCCGACGATGACGACACCGGGGCTCGAAGAGACTCGCTTAGAGCCCCTCGCACGAACCGTCAAGATGAGCCGTCCGAGAGGTTCCGGGACGGTCCGGACGGAAGCGCGGGAGGGTCGCCCGCCGCGCCGCAGGAATTCAACGCGCCTTCGGAGAAGCCCGCGGTCGACAGGCTCAGCGAACAGAGCCGCTCGCGCCAGGAGCTGGCGAGAGCGCTCAGCCGCCTCCGGGGTCCCGGGCCGATCCCCGCGGGCCTCTGTCCGCCGCGGGCGCTCCCTCCGGCGTGATCGGCTCGAGGAGGCTGGACCCGTGAGACACCCCTGGCGTCGCTCCGGGAACCGGGACCGGAGCGCCGGGGACTTGACAATGACCCGCTGGTCAGTTCATAAGACGCAATGGTCATTCTACTGAGCTAGCCATGCCGACGAAGAAGCACGTGGTCGAGGAGTTCCGGTGCCGCGCGATCTGCGACGCCGCGATGCGTGTGGTCGGCCGCAAGGGGCTCGTGAGGGCGACGGTCGAGGACATCGCCCGCGAGGCAGGGGTGGCGAAGGGTACTGTCTACCTCTACTTCCCCTCCCGCGAAGCGATCTTCGAGAAGACCGTCCAGGCGGCGGTCGGCCGGCTCCTCGAGCGCCTGCGGTCCGCCGGAGAGAAGGGCTTGGCGTTCGCCGATGCGATCGAGCTCGTCCTCGCCGCGCAGTTCGCCTTCTTCGACGAGAACCGGGACTTCTTCCGGCTCTACTACGCGTCGGGCGAGGCGACGGAGGATCGCAGGCTGCGCCAGAGCCGGACCTACCGGGAGCACATCGAGCACCTCGTCGCGATCATCCGCAGAGGGCGGCGGAAGGGTGAGCTCCGGAGCGCCGATCCCGAGCGGACGGCGGTCGCGATCGCGGGCGCGGCCCGGGACCTCATCCTCCGTCGCATCCACGAGAAGAACCCGCCGCCCCCCGAGGCCGACGCGCGCTTCCTGCGAGACCTCGTGTTCCGGGGCCTCGAAGCGCCCGGGAGAGCTCGCTGATGTCCGGTGTCCTCCTGTGCGCCGTCGACCTCACGGACCTCGCCGGGAGCGCGGCGCGCTTCGCGGCGACCCTCGCCCGCGCGACGGGCGCCACCGTCACTCTCCTGCATGCGGCCGAGCGCGGCGAGGCGGAGGGCGATCGGGCGCTCCTCGCCGCGCTGGAGGGCCGTTTCCTCGATGCGGGTCTCACCGCACGGACGGAGATCGCCACAGGCGATCCCGCCAGCGCCATCGTGGAGCGTGCCGCGGCGCTCGAGGCTTCGATTATCGTGATGGGGACCCACGGCGGGCGCGGCATCGAGCGGCTGATGCTCGGCTCCATCGCCGAGAGCGTGCTGCACCGGGCCGGCCGGCCCGTCGCGACCGTGCGCGGCTCGGGCCACGCCGGGGGACCGATCGACAGGATCGTCTGCGGCGCCGATCTCGACGATCCGGTGCCGCTCCGATATGCGGCGGCGCTCGCGCGCCGCCTCTCGGCGGAGCTCGTCATCGTCCACGCCGTCCGGGAACTACCGGACGAAGGCCGCCATGGCCTCGTCCCGGAGCGCTACCGCCCCCTCCTCCTGGAGGAGGCGCGCGCCCACCTCGATCGGGCGGTCGCCGCCCTCGGACCCCCTCCGGAGCGCATCTCCACCCGCGTCGTCCCGGGCTCGGCGCATCGCGCCCTCCTGAAGATCGCCGAGGAGGCCTCCGCCGACCTCCTCGTCGTCGGTGTCCATCCCCACGTCCTCGGCTCCACGACGCACCCGATCGTTCGCGGGGCCGAATGCCCCGTCCTCACCGTTCCCCGCGGAGAAGGTCTCGCATGAACAGGCGCTTCCTCGTCCTCGCCCTTCCTCTCACGGCCTTCGCATGCTCTCGCGCGAAGGCGCCGCCGCCCGCTCCCCCGCCCAGGGTCGTCGTGAGCCCCGCGATCCAGCGCGACGTCCCGATTCACCGGGAGTGGATCGGCACGACGGAGGGGGACGTCAACGCCGATATCCGCCCGCACGTGGAGGGCTACCTGCTGAGGCGCGTCTACAAGGAAGGGGGCGTCGTCTCGCAGGGCGAGCTCCTGTTCGAGATCGACCCCCGCCAGTTCGAGGCGCAGCTTCAGCAGGCGGAAGCCAACCTCGAGCAGGCGAAGGCGGCGCTCGCCAAGGCGGACCTCGACGTCGCCCGCGCCGAGCCGCTCGCGGTCCAGCGGGCCGTCAGCCAGCAGGAGCTCGACAACGCCCGCTCCTCGCGGCTCGGCGCGCGGGCGACGGTCGGCGCGCTCGAGGCGGCCGTGGCCCAGGCGCGCCTGAACCTGTCGTGGACCCGGGTCACCTCGCCGATCCCCGGCATCGCCGGGATCGCGCAGCAGCAGGTGGGCGACCTCGTCAACGGCCAGACCGTGCTCACGACGGTCTCGAAGGTCGATCCCCTTCGCGTCCTCTACCAGCTGGGCGAGCAGGAGTACCTCGAGCTCGAGCGCGACCCCGCGATGAAGAACGCCGAGCTCGAGCTCGTCCTTTCGGACGGCACCGTCTTTCCGCACAAGGGGCGCGTGCTCCTCACGGGGCGCAACGTCGACGTGCGCACCGGCACGATCGCGGCCATAGGGCTCTTCCCGAACCCCGGGAACGTGCTCCGTCCCGGCCAGTACGCGAAGGTGCGCGCCGTCGTGAAGGTGCGCGAGGGCGCGATCCTCGTCCCCCAGCGCGCCGTCAACGAGATGCAGGGCGCCTTTCAGATCGCCGTCGTCGGCCCGGATGACAAGACCGAGGTCCGGAAGGTCAGGGCGGCCGAGCGCGTCGGGAGCCTCTGGGTCATCGAGGAGGGCCTGCGTGCCGGCGAGCGCGTCGTCGTCGAAGGCTTCTCGCGCGTGAAGACGGGGTCGCCCGTCTCCCCGGTCGACGCCTCGTCTCCTTCGGCCTCCGGCGCGAGCGCCGCCTCGCCGACGGCGGCTCCGCTCGCCTCCAGCGCGGGGAGGTGACCCCGTGGCCCGCTTGTTCATCAACCGTCCCATCGTCGCGATCGTCATCGCGATCCTGACGGTTCTCGGCGGGCTCGTCGCGATGCTCGGCCTCCCCGTCGAGCAGTTCCCGGACATCGTCCCGCCCCTCATCCAGATCCAGACCACCTACCCGGGCGCCGACGCGCTGACGATCGAGCAGTCGGTCGCCACGCCGATCGAGCAGCAGATGAACGGCGTGGAGGACATGCTGTACCTCCAGTCCGTGAACGCGAACGACGGCACCATCACCGTCCGGGTCACGTTCGAGGTCGGCACGGACCGCAACGCCGACCAGGTCAACGCTCAGAACCGCGTCGCGCAGGCCCTGCCCAGCATCCCGGTCGAGGTGAGCCAGTTCGGGCTCACCTACCGCAAGACGCAGGGCACGCCGATGATGCTCATCTCCCTCTTCTCGCCGAAGGGGACGTACGACGGCCTGTTCCTGGGGAACTACGCGCTCATCAACGTCAACGACCAGCTCTATCGCGTCAACGGCGTCGGGCAGATCACGAACTTCGGCGCCTCCGAGTACGCGATGCGGATCTGGGTCCATCCCGACCAGCTCGCCAAGCTCGGCCTCACGGTGAGCGACCTCACGCACGCCGTCCAGCAGCAGAGCACGGTGAACCCGGCCGGCCAGGTCGGCGCGGAGCCCGCTCCGAAGGGCCAGGAGTTCACGTACGCGGTCAGGTCCCAGGGACGGCTCCTGACGCCGGAGCAGTTCGCGAAGATCGTCCTCCGCCTCAACCCGGACGGCTCCGCCGTGCGCCTCGGCGACGTCGCGCGCATCGAGCTCGGCGCGCTCACGTACAAGCAGATCGGCCGGATGAACGGGAGACCGGCGGCGGTCATCGGCATCTACCAGGCGCCGGGCTCCAACGCGCTCGCCGTCGCCGACTCCGTCCGCAAGGCGATGGAGGAGCTCAAGCGGCGATTCCCGGAGGACATGGACTACGTCGTCTCCGTAGACTCGACGGCCCCGGTCAGCGAGGGGATCCGGGAGATCGTCATCACGCTCGTCGAGGCGATCCTCCTCGTCCTGCTCGTCGTCTTCCTGTTCCTCCAGAACTGGCGGGCGACCCTGATCCCCCTCGTCGCGGTGCCCGTGTCGCTCATCGGCACGTTCGCCGTCTTCCCCCTCCTGGGTTTCTCGATCAACACGCTCTCGCTCTTCGGGCTCGTCCTGGCGATCGGGCTCGTCGTGGACGACGCGATCGTCGTCGTGGAGGCGGTGGAGCACCACATCCAGGAGGGGATGACGCCCCGCGCGGCGACGCTCCAGGCCATGCGCGAGGTGTCGGGCCCCGTCGTCGCGATCGCGCTCATCCTGTCGTCCGTCTTCCTGCCCGTCGCGTTCCTCGGCGGCATCCAGGGACGCCTGAACAGGCAGTTCGCGGTGACCATCGCGATCTCCGTCCTCATCTCCGCGTTCAACGCGCTCAGCCTCGCACCCGCGCTCTCGGCGCTGCTCCTGAGGCCGCGGACGGAGAAGAAGGGCCTCCTCGCGCGGTTCTTCGGCGGCTTCAACCGCGCGTTCGAGCGGGCGACGAGGGGCTACGTCACGGTGTCCGGCCTCCTCATCCGCCGCTCCGTCATCGCGCTCCTCATCCTCGGCGGCTTCGCGGTCCTGGCGGGCGGGCTCGGCAGGAAGATCCCGGCGAGCTTCGTTCCCGAGGAGGACCAGGGCCGCTTCTACCTCAACATCCAGCTCCCCGACGCGGCGTCGCTGCAGAGGACGGACGCCGTCTGCCGCAAGGTCGAGGGAATCCTCGCCGAGACGAAGGGCATCCGCTACTACAACACGATCGCGGGCTTCAACATCCTCTCCTACGTCTCGGCGACGTACACCGGCACCTATTTCGTCTCGCTCCACCCCTGGAGCGAGCGCCACGACGACAGCCTCTCCGCCAGGGCCATCCTCGACCGCCTCAACAAGCGCTTCCGGTCCGAGATCCCCGAAGCGACGGTCTTCGGGTTCATGCCTCCCGCCATCCCCGGCCTGGGAGCGTCGGGAGGATTCTCGCTCTGGCTCCAGGACCGGACGGGCGGCTCGGTCGACCTCCTCGACGACAACCTGCAGAGATTCCTCGAGGCGGCGAGGAAGAGGCCCGAGATCGGCACCGTGAACAGCACGTTCCGCGCCGCGGTCCCGCAGGTCTTCGTCGACGTCGACCGGGACAAGGCGCTCAAGCAGGGCGTGCCCGTGACCGACGTCTACCAGAGCCTCCAGACGTTCCTGGGCGGGACCTACGTCAACCAGTTCAACCGCTTCGGGAGGCAGTGGCGCGTCTTCATGCAGGCGGACTCCGCGGACCGCGTGAAGCCCGAGGACATCGGCTCGTTCTTCGTGCGGAACGCGCAGGGCGACATGGTGCCGCTCTCGGCGCTCACGACGATCCGGCAGACCTCTGGCCCCGAGTACACGCAGCGCTTCAACCTCTTCCGCGCGGCGCAGGTCACGGGAGCCGCGGCCGCGGGCTACAGCTCCGGCCAGGCGATGGCGGCGCTCGAGCAGGTCGCCGCGGAGGTCCTCCCGCGCGAGATCGGATACGACTGGTCCGATCTCTCGTACCAGGAGAAGAAGGCTTCGGGGACGGCCGGGCGGATCTTCGCGCTCTCTCTCGTCTTCGTCTTCCTCATCCTCGCGGCCCTTTACGAAAGCTGGTCCCTCCCGCTGAGCGTCCTCCTCTCGGTGCCGGTCGCGGTCTTCGGCGGGTTCCTCGGCCTCCTCCTTCGCCGCTACGACTTCGACGTCTACGGGCAGATCGGCCTCATCGTCCTCATCGGCCTCGCGGCCAAGAACGCGATTTTGATCGTCGAGTTCGCGAAGGCGGAGCGCGAGAAGGGGACGGACCTCGCCGAGGCCGCGCTGCACGGGGCCCGGCTCCGCCTGCGCCCCATCCTCATGACGTCCTTCGCGTTCATCCTCGGGTGCTTGCCGTTGTGGGTCGCGGATGGAGCGGGCGCGGCCGCGCGCCGCCTTCTCGGGACGGTCGTCGTCGCCGGAATGCTCGCGGCCACGTGCCTCGCGATCTTCCTCATCCCGGCCCTCTTCGTCGTCGTCGAGCGATGGCTCGGGAAGAGGCGCGGCAAGGCCGAGGCTCCGCTGGATGCCGGGCATGGTCCGGGAGCGCCCGGCCTCGCCGCCCCGGAGGCTCATCGATGAAGCGCGTCGCGATCACCCTCGTCGTGGCCGGCGCGCTGGGCGGCTGCACCGCGGGACCGAACTACAAGCGCCCCGTCCTTCCCGCTCCGGAGAGCGTCTACGGATCGTCCGCGCCGGCGTCGGACGCCGTCCTGGCGGACACGCAATGGTGGGACCTGTTCGCGGATCCGGTCCTCCGCGCGCTCGTCGAAGAGGCGCTCCGGAACGGCTACGACGTCCGCCTGGCGGCCGCGCGGGTCGAGGAATCCCGGGCCCGCTACGGGATCGCCGGCTCGTTCCGTTACCCCGAGATCGGGTATTCGGCGGGCGCCGCCCGGCTGAAGACCTCGACCTATGCGACACCCAGCGACGCGACGGGCGACCTCGCCACCGCGCACGCCTCGGTCTCCTGGGAGCTGGACGTCTGGGGGCGCGTGCGGCGCCTGAACGAGGCCGCCCGGGCACGGTACCTGGCCACCGAGGAGGGGCGCAGAGGAGTCGTCATCTCTCTCGTCGCGGACGTGGCGTCCGCGTACTTCGACCTGCGCGACCTGGACGCCGAGCTGGAGGTCGCGCGCCGCACCCGGGCGACGTTCCAGGACACGTACGACCTCTTCAGCCGGAGGCTCGCGGGCGGTGCCGCCTCGGCCCTCGAGACGGCGCGCGCCGAAGCCCTCCTCGCGAACGCGTCGGCCCAGATCCCCTCCCTCGAGCAGCGCATCGTGGCGCGGGAGAACCAGATCACGCTCCTCCTCGGGCGGCCGCCCGGGCCCGTGCCTCGGGGCGCCGCGCTGACCGAGCAGGTGATGCCCCCCGCCGTGCCCGCCGGCCTGCCCTCGGCGCTCCTCCTGAGGCGGCCGGACGTGCGGGCCGCCGAGCAGGAGCTCGTCGCGGCGAACGCAGACGTCGGCGTGGCGCGCGCGATGTTCTATCCCACCTTGAGCCTCACCGGGCTCCTGGGCGGGCAGAGCACGGGCCTTCGCGATCTTCTCGCCGCGGGGCGCACGTGGTCGATCGGCGCGAACCTCTTCGGCCCGCTCTTCCAGGGGGGCCGGCTCCGGGCCGAGGAGCGCGTCTCCCGCGCCCGGCTCGACCAGGCGCTCGTCTCCTACGAGAAGACCTTCACGCGCGCCCTCGGGGAGGTCTCGACGAGCCTCGTGGCGATCGAGAAGCTCGCCGCGGAGGAGACGGAGCGCGAGCGCTCCGTCCGCGCGACGCGCGAGGCCGTCCGCCTCTCCACGCTGCGCTACGAGTCGGGCCGCTCGGCGTACTTCGAGGTCCTCGACGCGCTCCAGCTGCTCCTGCCCGCCGAGACCGCGCTCGTGCGGACGCGCCTCGACCGGCTCGTGGCCCTGGTCTCGTTCTATCGCGCGCTCGGCGGCGGATGGAGCGACGCCCCGCCTCCTCCGCCGCCGGCGGCTCCCGCGGACACGGAAGGCCCTGCCGGCGGCTAGCGAGAGGTGCCGGCCAGGGGGCTACAATGACCCCGAGCCGATGCAGAAAGAAGGGCCGAGCCCTCACGTCCTTCGCGCCGGGTCCCTGACGGGCGCCGGGGCCTGGCGGGGATCTCTCGTCGGCAAAGGAGGAACGGATGGAAAGCAGGATGGCCAGGGCCGTGGGCCTGCGGTATCCGCCGGTGGCCATCTCGTTCACGGAGGAGAAGCCGGAGGGGGCGCTGCAATTCAAGGAAGGGCGCTGGGGATGCGTGGTGACCATGTTCATCGCCGCCGCCACGAAAGGGCGGACGGCCGTTTTCGACCGGCGGACCTTCGGCTGCCTCGGAGGTGGAGTCGGGCTTGGTTTCGGCGATCAGTACGTCCATTTCCCCGGAGGCATCGAATGCTATGTCTCTACCGGGAACAAGGAGTTCGCCCGGTCACCGGAGGCGGCTGGTTTTCGGACCTCGTCCCCTCTCGACGAAGGGGAGGGGTACTTCAAATCACCTGGTACCGCCAGACGGTTCATCGATTCCCTGCCCATGACGGAAGTCCCAGCGACGTACGTCGTCTTCAAGCCCCTGGGTCAGCTGGCGAGTGACGAGACCCCTGAGGTGGTGGTCTTCCTGGCCAATGCCGACCAGCTGTCCGCTCTGTCCGTGCTCGCCAGCTACGACCGCGGCGGCGGCCCGGGCGTGATCATGCCCTTCGGTGCCGGTTGCCAGACGCTGGGCATCATCCCTTACGCCGAAGGAAGGTCCGCCGAGCCTCGCGCGGTCATCGGTCTGACGGACATCTCCACGCGCCGCCACGTGGACAAGGACCTCCTTTCGTTCGCGGTGCCGTTTCGCAGGTTCCTGCAAATGGAAGAGGAGGTCGCGGGTAGCTTCCTGGGAAAGGAGACCTGGAAGAAGGTCCTGGAGAGAAACGGGTAGCTTTCGACATTCGCATTCTCGACCGGGGATGTCACGTCGACTCCGTCTCCGAGGAACGGGCGGGAGCAAGGTCGACCGACGACGGGGAGGAGCGTCCCGTCCTGATGCTGCGGTCGGGCTCGGCTCGCCTCCGGCCCCGAGCGTGCGGCGGCCTCGCGCACAATCGCCTCGCGGTCGGCGGCCGGAACCGGGTCTTCCACCGCGCACGCGATCGCGCAGGGCTCCAGGCTTCCGGGACATTCCGCGAGCGCAGCGAGGACGAGAGGAAGTACGTGCCCCGCTATCGAGCGCGAGGTGAGGAGCGCCTCCATGGCCTCGGCCCCGTTCCCTCACCTTTCCGGAATCAGCTCTCACCTCGTTCCGGAAACCGTACGCACCATGGTCCGGAGCCGTCAGAATGGGAGGCTCCCGATGCCCTCTGCGCCTGCAGCCGCGTCCCGAGGACGAGCCCGCGGGGCCCGCCAGAAGCGGGCCTTCGCGGTGTCTCGCTCGAAGTCGTAGCCTCCTCTGCCCCCGGTCATCGGAAACCGCGGGAATCTGGACAGGAGCCGACGCGAGGGTAATCAGCATCATCCCCGCCGCCGCGGAGCGGCGGCGGGCGGATCGCTGATGTCGAAGGGTGCGCCGGGGGTCGGGAGGACGAGGGAAGGGCCCCGACTGTTCGAGCAGCCGGGGCCTATCGACCGGGAAAACCAAAACGAGGGAGTGTTCAGGTTTTCACGGACGGATCCGGAAGTCGAGCCCGGCGGTGAGGGCTTCTGCAACCGTCTGGTGTTCCGGGACTTCGACGACGCTGCGAGAGGTGCGAGCGGGCGTTCTTGATCTGCCGGGCGTGCGACCGGGGCAACGTGTACGGGAGCCAGGCGTGCCAGAGGTCGGCGCGACGTGAGAGCCAGAGGCGCTCGAACCGGCGGCACCAGCAGAGTCCGGCCGGACGCCGGGATCACGCCGACCACCAGAACCGGTACCGGCAGAGGGTCGCTGCGAGAAAGGTGACGGATCAGGGTAGAGAGGAACCGGGGTCAGCAGCCACCGTGGCGGCGCGGCCGGAGTCATACCCGATGAGTCCGGCGCGGGAGGTGCCCGATGGAGAACCCCGGTCCGGCAAGCGCCGTCGTGTCTCGGTGGCGGCCTGTGGCAGCGCAGCGTGCATCGTCTGCGGGGCGAGCAACCCGTGGACGGACCCGTTCCACGAGCTGGGAGTAGACGGTGATACCGGAAGAGACCGTCGTGGAGTTCCCGGCGAGGAAGCGCA